>JBFWZB010000004.1:50585-114007 GCA_050185805.1 Hyphomonadaceae bacterium | reverse complement strand
AGCTTCGGCGCGCGTCCGCTCGGACGTCTTATCCAAGAGCAAGTCAAGAAGCCAATGGCCGACGAACTTCTGTTCGGCAGGCTCAAGAATGGCGGCATCGTCAAGATCGACACCGATCCGAGCGACACGGAGAAGTTGAAGTTCGAATACTTCCCCGAACTGAAGCAGCCCAGCAGCCCGCCCCAATTGCGCCGCCCCGAAAAGGCGTAACGCTGCGCGCCCATCGTGCTAAGGAAACGGCGGCCCGCGCGGCCGCCGTTTCTGTTTGGAGTGCGCCATGCGGTCTGCTGGATATATCGGTTTGCTGGCGGCGGGAGCCTGCGCCGCGGCGTCAGCGGCGCAGTTCGACGGCCCGTTGCCCTCCGCGCTCTGTGCGGGATGGGAGGGCGAGCGCGTCTGCGAGGTGCTGCACGAAGACGCGATGATCCGCGTATTGCGCTGCACATTTGCGCCGGGCGTCGGCCACGAGGCGCATTATCACCCACCGCACTATGGCTACACGCTTGAGGGCGAGAGCACGATGCGCATCACCACAGAGGGTGGCGTGAGCGAACGGCCGGTTCGCGCCGGCAGCGGTTTCTCCAATGATGTCGAGATCGAGCACGAGGCGCTCAACGCCGGTGAGGAGACGGCGCGCTATCTCATCATCGAGAAGAAGTATGGCGACGAGAGGCCACCCGTCGCAATTGCGCCGGGTCTTTGCGCGGATGATGCATCCGGTCGCTGATCGGCGGCATCTGCGTCGAGAGGGAACGCTGCGAGAGCGGCGCCGGAACGCTTGGGGAGAACACATCATGCTGACGCGTCGCGGCTTCGCCGGCCTTACTGCGCTTACGGGCGCCGCCTTCGCGGCCGCCGCTCACGCGCAAAGCACGAGTGGGCGGCGGGCGGAGGTTGAAGCGCTGCGGCGCTTCGCGGAGACGACGCACCCGCGCGGCCGAGAAGCCGCGATCGACGCCGATTGGCGTGCGCGCTGGGAGGCGCTGGCTGGGGAGGCGGACACCCTTGGCGACGGCGCGTATTTTCATCGCAGTCGCGCGGCGCTCGGCTGGTTCAAGGACGGTCACACAACGGTGCTTCCGTTCGAATTCACGGGGGGCGTCCCAGCGCAGCTCGCGTCGGGGCCTTTCGCCGTCTCTCTGCCTCTGCGCGTGCGCCTGTTCCATGACGGCGCGTATGTCGTGGCGGCGAAGGACGAGGCGGCGCATCTCTTGGGCGCGCGCGTGACGCATGTTGGCGGGAACAGTGTCGAAGATCTGATCCGGGCTTGGGCGCGCGATTGGCCCGGAAATGATGCCTGGGCGCATCGCTGGGCCGGGCACGCGGTGACGCCGGCCTTTTTACAGGCCCTGGGCGCCGTTGCGGATGCGCGCGCGCCGCTAACAATCGAGGCGCATAATGGGCGGCGGTCCGTGCGCGCGACGCTGCGCCCGCGCGCGAACGGTTCCGAAGCGCTGCAGAGCCTCGATCACACCCAGACGCAGGCCGAAGCCTGGGCGGCGCAAACCGGGTTCGGGAATTTCGCGTGGGCGCTGCCGGAGCATCGCGCGCTCTACCTCAGCGTCGACGACATGGCCGATATCGAGGGCAAAACCTTTGAGGCGTTTACGCATGAAGCTTTCGCGGCGATGGAGGACACGCGCGCCGATCGACTCGTCATCGATTTGCGCCGCAATGGCGGCGGCAACAACTTTCTGATGGAGCCGCTGCGCAAGCGCATCCTGCGCTCGCACTTCAATCGCGCCGGCGGCCTTTACGTTCTGACTTCGCCGATGACCTTCTCGGCGGCGCAAAACCCGTGCACGCGGCTCGAGCGGGACAGTTTCGTCCTCTTCGTGGGCGAGCCCACCGGCGGCGCGCCTAACCACGAAGGCGACGCGCAGCCCTTCGTCGGCGAGGCTACGGGCCTGACGTCAATTGTCTCAACGCTGCGTTGGTACGATTCCTATCCGATGGATGATCGCGTTTGGATCATGCCGGACCTTTTGCATCCATTGACGTTCGCCGATTGGCGCGCCGGGCGCGACCTCGCCTTGCAGGCCGCGCTGACGCATGAGGCGCCCGCCAGCGACGAACTCGACCGCGCGCGCATCTTTTTCTATCGCCGCCCCAGTCAGGAGCAGGCTTGGGCGCCTTTCTGGCGCCCCGCTTCCTAGGACGCGGCGTCGGAGCAAAGCTCCATGCTGTCGCCGAGGGCGGTGGCGCGCCACTGACCTTGCAGTTGAGGAAAACCCGCCGCGACGCGCGCGATCAGCCCGCTCACAAGGCGGCGGCGATATCTTTCGCGATCGCCTCCAATTCCGCGATGTCGGCGCGGTCCTGGTGTCCATGCCCGGCGAGGCGCACGCCGTCGTAACGCGGGATAATGTGGACGTGCAGGTGAAAGATCGTTTGCCCCGCTGGGGCGCCGTTGAATTGCGTGATGGTGAGGCCGTCGGGCTTGAGCACCTTCTCCGTCGCCCTGGCCAGCTGGTGCACGCGCTGCATTAGCGGTGCGACCCGCTCCTCGGGCAGTTCGAGCATGTTGCGCGCGCGGACGTTTTTCGGAACGACTAGCAGATGGCCCCGCGCCTGAGGAAAGATGTCCATGAAGGCGAGCACGTCCTCGTCCTCGAAAACCTTCACGGCGGGGATCTCGCCGCGCAATATCTTTGCGAAGAGGTTGTCGTCGTCATACGCGCCGTGCAGGCTCATGGGCTCGCCTCGTTTCCGTTTCCGCGAGGATAGAGGATGCGGGGCATGCTTCCAAATCGCGCCGCGCTTCGTGCTAGAATGGCGCTATGGCCGCCGAAGCGTTCAAGCTCAATGCCGATGAGAAGCCGTTCGACGCGTCGGACGGGGTCAAGCGCAAGGCGATGCGTCCGCGTGACGCCGCGACGCTGATCCTGGTTCGCGGCGGCCGGGAAGTCATGATGGGCCAACGTGCGGCCGGCCACGTTTTTATGCCGGACAAATGGGTGTTCCCTGGCGGCAGGGTCGATCCCGGCGACGCCCGCGCCAAGGCGGCGGCCGAACTGACGGCGGAGACGGAAGCTTTGTTGCGACATGGCGGCGTGCGCCGCCCGCCGCGCGCGTTCGGCCTGGCCGCCACGCGGGAGACGAGGGAAGAGACCGGGCTACTGGTGGGCGGCGCCGAGGGCCCCGACCTCTCCAAGCTGATCTTCGTTTGCCGCGCCATCACCCCTCCGCACCGGACCCGGCGTTTCGACGCCCGCTTCTTCATGGCTGACGCCGAGCAGGTCTTGGCCGACGACGCCCCGGTGGGCGGCGACGAATTGCTCGATACGCGCTGGTTCAGCCTCGACGAGGCCGAGCAGCTGGACTTGCCCTCGATCACGCGCTTCGTGCTGAAGGAGGTGCGCGCCCGGGTGAGCGGGGAGCCGCGTCAGCCGCCATTCCTGCGTTGGAACCGTGGGGCCCATCGGATGGAGCGGCTTTAGCCGTCGAGGCTTTCGCGCAAGCTGGCTTGCGCGTCGGGATGGGTTTCCACCTCGATGTCGAGCCACAGCAGGCCCCGGATTTTTACCGGATCGACGCGGGCATCGAAAATTCTGTTGTAAAACAATGATCCATCCTCAGTGAGGAAGCCGTTGAGGTAGCCCTTCTCAAGGCCCTCGGGTCGAACCGCTACGGCGGCGATGGTCTCGACGGCATCGATCACGGCCTGTCCGTCAAGCTCCTCGGGCAGAGCCAGGACATACGTGAGGCGGGAGTGCGGCCCGCTTTTTTCGTAGGGCGTGCACGATCTGAAGGCCCAAGGGCGGCCAGCCTTGCCGATGAAACGTTCGGCAATGACGCGAGCCTTGGCCTCTTCGGCGGCGTCCGCCACCAGGGCGATCCTGACGATGAGGCCCTGCATTGCACCATCCGCCGGTTGACTTTGCCCCGCGCGCCCGTATTTTCCGCGCCTTCGCGAAAACCCGGGAAATGCGTCATGGCAAAGCCGACTGTCATCAAGATCCGCCTCAATTCAACGGCGGATACCGGGTATTTCTACGTGACGAAGAAGAATCCGCGCACCAAGACGGAAAAGCTCAAGTTCAAGAAATACGATCCGATCGCGCGCAAGCACGTCGAATTCGTCGAAGGCAAGATCAAGTAAGCGCGCGGCCGCTTAAGCCGCTTCCGAACCCGTTTTGCCAATCACCCGGTTGCGGCCGGCGCGTTTGGCTGCGTAGAGCGCCTCATCGGCGCGCTTAAGCAGGCTGTCGGCGGTGTCGTCGGCGTTCTCAGAACAGGCCACGCCGATCGACACGGTCAGCGGCAGCGCATCGGCGGCGGATATCTTGAACGGCGCGGCGCTGACATGGCGGCGCAGGCGCTCCGCGGCGAGGCACCCGACGTCGCCTGTCGTGCGCGGCATGATCACCACGAATTCCTCACCGCCCATGCGGCAGGCGTAGTCGGACGGGCGGACATTGGAGGCGATGCGCACCGAGAACTCGCGCAGCACCTGGTCTCCGATGTCATGGCCGAACGTGTCGTTGATGCGTTTGAAGTGGTCGAGATCGACCACCATCACGGACACCGGATCGCCGCCGCATTGCGCGCGCTGCACCAAGGGCCCGAGCTGGGCGAACAGGAAGCGACGATTGTAGAGGCCGGTCAGCTGATCGGTGACGGCCAGTTCGAGCGATTGATCGAGGCGCGTGCGCAGTGCGTCCACGTAGCGTTTGCGGCGCATCAACGTGCGGGCGCGGGCGATGATTTCGTCGTCATCGACGGGGCGTACAATGATGTCGTGCGCGCCCAATTCGAGCGCGCGCACTGAGCGCGCGCGGTCGTCAGGATCGACGACAGCGAGGATTGGCAAATGCCGCGTCGGCTCGCTTGAGCGCATCCGCGCGATGACGCGAAAACCGTCGAACGATTTCGCTGTCACGGAAACCACTGCGAGATCGGGCGGGGCAGGCGATTTCTCCGGCCCGCCCAAGAGCGTGACGCGATGCTCGATACCCAGCGCGGTCTGGATGCGTTTGATCTGATTGGCGTTGTCGTCGATCAGCAGCACGTTGCCGGCGCTAAGGCGATGCACTTCCACAGGATCGGGCCGCAAATCCTCGCCGATAACGCCGAGTTTGCGGCCATTGGCCTCGCGCGCGCGCAATTCGTCGATGACGACCTTGAGCCCGACGAGGCTCTTCACGCGCGCGATCAATTGCACGTCGTCTATCGGCTTGGTGAGAAAATCCTCGGCGCCGGCTTGCAGTCCGCGCAGCCGGTTCTCGCGATCGTCGAGGGTCGTGATCATCACCACCGGAATGTGACGCGTTTCGGGATTGGCTTTGATGCGGCGGCAGGCTTCGAACCCGTCGATGCCGCCCGGCATCATCACATCCATCAGGACGATATCGGGGCGCTCGCGGCGCGCCATCTGCACGGCCTCTTCGCCGCGGCGCGCCATCAGCACGTCGTAGTATTCGCTCGTGAGTTTCGCTTCGAGGAGACGCCGGTTGGCTTCGAGATCGTCGACGACAAGAACGCGCGCGCTCATGGCCGCATCCTCATCCGATAAAGCGCCGGATGGTTTCGAGGAACGTCGTCACCGAGATCGGCTTGGAGAGGTAGGCATCGCAGCCCGCGGCGAGAATCTTTTGCTCATCGCCGCGCATCGCGAACGCGGTGACAGCGACCACAGGAATATCCTTAAGCGCGGGGTCTTGCTTCAACCGCCCGGTGATCTCGATGCCGGAAATTTCCGGCAACTGGATGTCCATAACGATGAGATCGGGCTTGTGCTCGCGCGCGAGCGGCAGCGCTTGGCGGCCATCGCGCGTCTTGACCGTGCGGTAGCCAAAGGCTTCCAGCAAGTCGTTGAACAGCCTCATATTGAGTTCGCTGTCTTCGACGATGAGGACCGTCTTCGCCATCGCTTCTGATTTCCGCCCGCAGCGCCCGCTCTTTGCTTCTCTTAACGTAGAGGGCTTAACAACCCTTTGGCTGAGACGCACTTTAAGGCCTGTCGTTAACAAATCCTTTGAGGTTGGGGCATGCGGGCAGGCGTCGATTTCGGCGGCACCAAAATCGAGGCGGCGCTGCTTGATTCCGAAGGCGAAATCCGCGCCAGGCAGCGGACGCCTAATCCCGGCGGCTACGCGGCCGCGATCGAGGCGACCGCTACGCTGATCGCCGAAATCGAATCGGAGGCCGGCGCCCGCGCCGAAACGATCGGCATGGCCACGCCGGGTTCGCTCTCGCCGGCGACCGGGCGCATGCGCAACGCCAACTCGACCTGGCTCAACGGACAGCCCTTCCTCGAAGACATGCGCGCCACGCTTGGGCGGCCCGTGCGCATGGCGAATGACGCCAATTGTTTCGCGCTTTCCGAAGCCGTCGATGGCGCCGGCGCCGGCGCGCGCGTCGTGTTTGGCGTCATCGCCGGCACCGGCTGCGGTGGCGGCGTGATCGTCGACGGCCGCATTATCGAAGGCGCGAACGGCGTCGGCGGCGAGTGGGGTCATATGCCGTTGCCCTGGGCGCGCGACGATGAACGCGCGCAAGCGCGCTGCTGGTGCGGGCGGCAGGGCTGCATGGAGACGTGGGTGTCCGGGCCAGCGTTCGAACGCTGGAGCGGCATGCCTCCCGGCGAAGCCGTAGTGCGTGCGAGAGGCGGCGATCCCGCCGCCATCGCCGCCCTCGACTTGCTCGCCGATCGGATGGCGCGTGGGCTTGGCGTGATCATCGACATCATCGATCCCGATGTCATCGTCCTGGGCGGCGGGCTTTCCAATATCGAAGCGCTTTACGCGAGCGTTCAGGGCAAGCTGATCGCCCACGCTTTCTCCGACGTGATTGCGACGCGTGTTGTGAAGAACAAGCACGGCGATTCTTCGGGCGTACGTGGCGCGGCCTGGCTATTCGCGCCGGGAGAGACGGCGTGATCCTTTGCCGGGCCTGCGCCGCGGAGAATGCGTTGGCGCAACGCTGCGCCGTTTGCGGTGAGGGCTTGCTCGTCGAGCACGCGGAGTTGAGCGCGCTAACCATCGCTCACCTCGATTGCGACGCCTTCTATGCTTCTATTGAGAAGCGCGATGATCCCGAACTAGCGCCGTATCCCGTCATCGTAGGTGGGGGTAAACGCGGGGTCGTTTCTACCTGCTGCTATGTGGCGCGCGCCTACGGCGTGCGCTCGGCCATGCCGATGTTCAAGGCGCTGAAGCTTTGTCCTCAGGCCAAGGTCGTTCGTGGCGATATGCGAAAATATGTCGAAGAAGGCCGCCTCATCCGCCGCATGATGGCGGATCTGACCCCACAGGTGCAGCCCTTATCCATCGATGAGGCGTTCATGGATCTCACCGGCACGGAGGCGCTGCATGGGGGCTCGCCGGCGCAATCCCTGATCCGGCTGCAGAACCGCATCTGGAAGGAGAGGCGGCTGACTGTTTCAATCGGCCTCAGCTTCAACAAATTCTTGGCCAAGACAGCGAGCGATCTCGACAAGCCGCGTGGCTTTTCGGTGATCGGCCGCGCAGAGGCGCTGACCTTTCTCGAAACGCGCGCCGTGGCGACGCTGCCTGGCGTTGGCCCGGCGGCGGCCGCGGCGCTTGAGAAAAACAACTTGAAACGTATCGGCGACATTCGCGCCGCAGGGCCGCAGCGTATGCGGGCGCTTTACGGCGATTGGGGTGCGCATCTTTTTGCGCTGTCGATGGCTGATGACCCACGCAAGGTCGATCCGCATGGGGAGCGCAAGAGCATATCGGCGGAAACGACGTTCTTTGAGGACATCGCCGAAATAGAGGCCCTGGAAGATATTCTGTGGCCCCTGTGCGAGAAGGTGGCGGCGCGCTGCCGCGCCAGCGACAGCGCCGGACTGACGCTTACGCTCAAGCTCAAAGATTCGCGCTTCAGAATTGTCACACGGCGGCGGCAATTGCCTGAACCAACGCTACTGGCCGCGCGCATTTTCGCCGCCGCACGCGAGTTACTTCATCATGAAGCCAACGGGCGCACACATTATCGATTGATTGGCGTCGGGCTTTCCGATTTCAGCGACGCCAGCGGCGCCGATAAAGGCGATATGCTCGACACGCAGACCCCGAAGCGCGCCGCCGCGGAAGCCGCCGTCGCCAAGGCGCGCGACAAGTTCGGACGTGACGCTGTGCAGACAGGGCGGGCCTTGAAGGCGGAATTCGAGGACGATGCCGATGCGTCAGACCGGCCCGAGAGCAAGCCGGGATGACGAACGGCGGCTGAACGTTTAGGAAGGCTCGGGATCGAGGGGAGCGAGAGATGAGCCAAGTCGAGGCGCGGTTGCAGGAATTGGGCATTACGCTGCCGACGCCGCCAGCGCCGGTCGCGTCATACGTTCCGTTCGTCATCGTGGGCAATCTCGTGCACGTATCTGGTCAGGTGTCTGTCGATGCAACCGGCGGCATCAAGGGAAAGCTCGGCGACGAGATCGAAGTGGAGCAGGGTCAAGCCGCCGCGCGGCTTTGCGGCCTCAATCTGTTGGCGCAGGTCAAGGCGGCTTGCGGCGGCGACCTCGACCGTATGCGCCGCGTGGTGAAGCTCAACGGCTTTGTGAATGTGACGCCGGATTTCGATCCGATCCCGCAGGTCATGAATGGATGCTCGGATTTGATGGTGTCCGTATTCGGCGACGCAGGCCGGCATGCGCGATCTGCCGTGGGCATGGCCAACCTGCCGCTGAATTTCGCCGTTGAAGTCGATGGGCTGTTCGAGATCGGCTGACTAAAGCCCGATCCAACCGCCAAGCGGCGAGTGAAAGATGAGAACGTAAAACGCCGCGAGTGAAAGCGCCCAAGCCAGTAGCATCAAGGCGCCGTCGCGGGCCAATATCGCAACGCCGATCATGGTGATCGCGGCGCCCGGGATGGCCACCGCGAAGGGCACCAATTCGAGCGGCATCAACGCCAGCGCCAGCAATGTCACGATCAAAGCGCTGGCGCGGCGGGCCGGCTCGCTGGTGGCCCACGTCAGACGCTGCGTGATCATGCGATCCATTCGCTTGAGCACCGGCGCCGATCTCTTGTGTGCTTGCTCTAGCTTGCGCTTCGGCGCCGAAAGGGTCTCGACGAACTTTGGCGCCCAGACGTGATCGTGGCCGACCAGCATCTGCGCTGAGAAGAGAAGCAGTATCGCGCCGACCAGACTGGGTAGGCCGGGTATGGCGCTGATGGGCGGAATGACGGTGATAAGGCCAAACAGCGCAAAAATGGGCCCGAAGGATCGGTCCTCGTAAAGGTCGAGCAATTCGCCGACGCTGACGCGGCCGCCCTCGGCGTTGTCGATGGCCTGACGCAAGACGCTTTCCAGCGGGTGCTGCTCAGCCTTGGGCATAGACCGCACAATCTCCGGGCATGATCCTATGAACGGGGCGCCAGCATTGTCGGTTCCGTGACGCTGCTGCGGGACAGTGGCGCACCCGGCGGCGACGCCCTAAATTGGCGCGATGGACGGCGCCGGCGCTTTGACGATATCGCTTCTTGGCGAACTCGCTCACATCGACCGCGCCGATTGGGACGCCGTGGCCACGCCGGCGGATCAGCCGTTCGATCCTTTTGTCAGCTGGGACTTTTTGCAGGCGCTTGAGGAAGCAGGGTGCGTCAGCGCCCGCAGCGGCTGGACGCCCATGCACATGGTCGCGCGCGGCGCGGATGGCGATCTCGCCGGCGTGATGCCGCTTTACGCCAAGGACCATTCGTACGGCGAATACGTGTTTGATCACGCCTGGGCCGACGCCTACATGCGCGCCGGCGGCCAATATTACCCCAAGCTGCAATGCGCCGCGCCGTTCACGCCCGTGCCGGGACGGCGTATTTTGGCGCGCGATGCCGCGGTTGAGCGGGCGTTGGCGCAGGCCTCGATTGGCTTGGCGCGCCAAGCCGGATGCTCTTCAGTTCACGTCACGTTTGCCCAATCGGACTTGTGCGAGCGCTTGGACGGGCTCGACTTCCTGACGCGCATTGGCCTGCAATATCATTGGTTCAATCGTGGCTATGAGAATTTTGACGATTTTCTCGCCGGCCTTTCCTCGCAGAAGCGCAAGTCCATCCGCCGCGAACGCGCGCGGGCGTGCGATGGCGTTCGCGTGCGTCGCCTGCGCGGCGACGAAATAAAGCCGGCAGACTGGGGTTTCTTCTTCCGTTGCTATCAAGATACGGGCTCTCGTAAATGGGGCTCGCCCTATTTAAACCGGGCTTTCTTCGCGCTTATCGGGGAGCGCATGGCCGATCGATGCGTGCTTTTCGTTGCCGATGTGGAGGGCATGCCGGTGGCGTCAGCGCTCAATCTTCTGGGGGGCCAGGCGCTCTACGGGCGCTATTGGGGGCGCGTCGCCGATATCCCCTTCCTGCACTTCGAGCTTTGCTATTACCAAGCCATAGAACTCGCGATCGAGTTGGGCTTGTCTCGCGTCGAGGCAGGGGCGCAGGGCGAACATAAACTCGCGCGCGGCTACATGCCGGCGCCGACCTACAGCGCCCACTGGATCGATCATCCGGGCTTGCGCAGTGCGATCGGCCGCTACCTTAAAGCGGAAACGCCGGCCGTTATAGAAGAAGCCGAAATGCTGGCCGGTCACGCCCCGTTCAAGAAGGACGCGTAGCGGCGGCTGGCGGCGTCCGCGCGCGCACTAGGTAGTAGATCGGGACGCCGCTTGCGAAGAGCAACGCGCCCCAAAGCAGAGCCTCCGCGCCCGAACCGATGATGGCGAAGACACAATAGAGCGCAGCCGCGAGGGCCACGCCCGCCCATCCCCGTGCGGAGCGCCACGAATGCCGCAGCTCCGCAATCGCGCTCAGCAGGTAAGGCACAAGCGTACCCAGCGTGCTCAACATGATTAGGAACGTGAAGGCGCCGACGAGACCGCGTGAGTAATTCAGCGCCAACAAAGCCGACGCCAGCGCGGATGTGATTAGGAGCGAGATATAGGGCGCTCCACCCCGGTCGGTGCGACCGAGAAACGCTGGCGCCAGGCGATCGATAGCGGCCGCCATCGGCAATTGTGCTCCGCAGAAAATGAGGCCGTTGGCTGTGCCTGCGGTTGAGATGAGGGCGCCCGCCGCGATCAAGGCGGGCCCCCAGGCGCCGAAGCCGCGCGCAGCTTCCGCGAACGGCGAGGTCGATGCCGCCAGCACATCGGGCGGGGTCAGCAACATCACGGCGGCGGTGGACGCCAAATAGATCGCGGTGACTGCTAACGTGCCGAACAGTATCGCGCGCGGAATGATGCGCGCCGCATCGCGGCAGGCGCCGGCGGGGATGGAGCCCGCTTCGAGGCCTACAAACGCCCACATCGTCAGCAGCGCCGTCGCCGCCAGCGTCGGGAGCAGCGGCGCCTGCTGCGGATTGAACGCGGGGAGATTGTCCGGAGAGCCCTTCACCAGAGCAAGCGCAACGATGGCGACCAGCGGTGCGATCTTGAGCAAGGTCAAGACGATCTGCAGCCGTCCCGATTCCTTCAGCCCAACCATGTTGACCAGCGTGAGCAGCCAGATCAGCGCCAGAGCCGACAACGCCTGCGCGACGGGATTTGCGCCGATGCCCGGGATGAAGACTGTCAGATACCCTGCGAACGCGACGGCGACGGCGGCGATCCCGGTCCAATAGGAGGCCCAATAGCCCCACACATTGGCGAAGCCGATGAGATCGCCGAACGCGTCGTGCACATAGGCGTACGGCCCGCCAGTGCGCGGTGTGCGCGCCGCAAGACTAGCCAGCACCAGCGCGATGAAGATGGAGCCGCCGCCAGCGAGCAGCCACCCGCTGAAGCTCAGCAAACCATAGGGTGCGAGCACGGCAGGCAGCATGAAAATGCCAGAGCCGATCATGGTGCCGACAGTCAGCGCCCAGCAGGACCAAAACCCCAGGGGTTTATTCTGCGGCGCCGGCGCTTCGGTCATTCAGGCTCCCCGGACGCAGCGTAGATGACGTCCTGCTGCGCGCAAGTGCATTAGCCTCGGCGCTTGCCGCGTTTCGGGCGGCGTTCGTGGTCGCGGCCCAGCGTCTGCCGGTTGTGCCGCGGCTTGCGCCAGCCCGGTTGCGGCGGCTGAGGATCGGACAGAACCTGGAACAGCAAGCCGCCGGAGATGGGCGTCGCTTCCTCCAGACGCACCTCGACACGCATGCCAAGCGGAAAGCGTTCGCCCGATTGCTCGCCAACCAGGGCGTGCGCGGCCTCGTCGTGAATCCAGCGCTGCGGTCCGAGGGTGGAGATCGGCGCCAGGCCATCGGCCTGGGTCTCGTCGAGGCGAATGAACAGGCCGAATCGCGTCACGCCGGTGATGCGGCCTTCGAACTCGGCCCCGACACGATCGGATAAAAACGAGGCGATGTAGCGTGAGGCGGCGTCACGCTCGGCCGCCATGCTTTGCCGCTCTGTTTGCGTGATGTGCTCGGCGATGGCGTCGAGCTTAGCTTCCTGCGCAGCGGTCAATCCGTCTTCACCAAATCGCAACGCCTTGATCAGCGCGCGATGTACGATGAGGTCGGCATAGCGCCGGATTGGCGAGGTGAAATGCGCGTAGCGGTGAAGGTTGAGGCCGAAATGGCCGATATTGTCCGGCGAATAGATCGCCTGCGCCTGGGTGCGGAGCACCACTTCGTTGACGATATCGTTGTGCGTGGTGTTCTCGGCTAAATCGAGAATGCGGTTGAAGCGGCCGGCTGTGACAGTCTGTCCCTTCGACCAGCTCATGCTCACCGTGGGCAGGAAATCCGCGAGCGCGGCGATCTTCTGATCACTCGGCTTGTCATGGACGCGATAGACCAGAGGCTGACCTTTCGTCTCTAGTGTCTCGGCCGCGCAGACGTTGGCCTGGATCATGAATTCTTCGATCAGCTTATGTGCATCGAAGCGCTCGCGACGCTTCACGCCGGCGACGCGGCCGTTTTTGAAGATGATCTTGTGTTCCGGCGCGTCGATGTCGAGCGGCTCGCGCTTCTCACGCGCGGCCCAGACGCAATGATAGGCGGCCCATAGCGGCTTGAGGATGGGATCAAGCAGCGGTTGCGTCTTGGCGTCGGGATCGCCGTCAATGGCGGCTTGCGCCTGCTCGTAGGACAGCTTGGCCGCGGAGCGCATCAATGCCCGGGCAAATTTGTGCCGAATCTTTTTACCGTTTTTGTCGAACACCATTTCGACGGCGAAGCAGGCGCGGTCTTCGGCCTCGCGCAGTGAACAAAGGTCGGCCGACAGCGCCTCCGGCAGCATCGGCGCCACGCGGTCCGGGAAATAAGTCGAATTGCCCCGCTTAAAGGCGCCGCGGTCGAGTGCGGAGCCTGGTGTGACGTAATGGCTGACGTCGGCGATGGCGACCCAAACCCGCCAGCCGCCTTTGTTGCTCGCATCGTCATCAGCCTCGGCGAACACGGCGTCGTCATGATCGCGAGCGTCCTCGGGATCAATGGTCAGCAGCGGCAGTTTACGCAAATCGGTGCGGCCCTTGAGCGTGGCCGGCTGCGCCCGCTTGGCTTCGCTCTCCTCATCCGGCGAAAAGCCGGCCTGAATGCCATGCGTATGCATGGCGAGAATCGAGGCGGCGCGCGGATCGTTCTCCTTGCCAATGACCTCTTTGACGATGCCGCGCTTTGGGCCGTGTGCGCGCGCGCCTTGCGCCAGCTCGACCATCACCAAATCACCGTCGGCGGCTTCGCCCTTATGTTCGGGCAGCACCATTAGATCGTGACGCGCTTTGCGGTCGGCCGGTTCGACGCGGCCGCCGCCAAGCGGCCGTCCGCGATTGTCCCGCGCTTCGCGATAAACGCCGAGAATCTTGTGCGCGCTCTGGCCGAGATGCTTGATCACGCGCGCTTCGGGGCCGTCGCGCGTTTGCGTGATGCGCGCCAGCACGCGGTCTCCAATGCCGATCGCAGCGCGACCGCGTTCGCCGCGCGCGTCGCCCGGGGCGAGGCGGACGCTGGGGCCGAACAGACCGTCGGGACCGCGCATGCGGGCGATCAGTTCGCCGTCGGTATCGCGATCGATGATGTCCATCACGCCCGATTGCGGTAGCGCATTGGCGTCCGCGTAACGTCGCCGCCCAGTGCGCCCCAGCGCGCCCTCTTCCTCGAGCTCGCGCAGAATGCGGCGCAATTCTTTCTTGTCGTCTGGGCCGACGCCGAGCTCGCGCGCGATATCGTTCTTTTGCGCCGATCCGCCCGCGCGCTGGATCGCTTCCAGCACGCGTTCACGCGTGAGCGGTTCGGAGGAAGGGGGCGGACGTTTGGGCATCGAGCGTAAAGCTAGGGTGGTTCAGCCCTAGTGTCGCCCCTCAGCCCGCCCTCTTTTTCGTGGTTTTCTTGGCGGCCGACTTTTTTGCCGCGACTTTCTTCGGCGCCTTCGCCGCAGCGCCGTTTCCGGCTTTTGTGGCGGTCTTTTTCGGTGCGCCTCTACGCGCTTTCCGCTTACCGCCGCCGGCCTCGGCGCGCGCCGCCAACAGCGGCAAGGCCACGTCGAGCGTCAGGTCTTCGGGCTTATGTTCCTTTGGGATGTTGGCGTTGGTTTCGCCGTCGGTGACATAGGGCCCGTAACGGCCGCTCATCACGTTGACAGGCTTGCCCGTGACGGGGCTGTCTCCCAGAACTTTCAGTGGTGCGGGCGCGCCGCGCTGAAAGCGCGCTTTCGGGTTGGCCTTCTTCTCATCCAGCAGCGCCACTGCGCGATTCATCTGAATTTCGAACACATCATCGACGCTGGGAAGATTCACGTAGATCTTGCCCATCTGGATGTAAGGGCCATAGCGTCCGATATTGGCCAGCACCGCTTCATGCTCGCTTGGATGCTCGCCCACGGTGCGCGGCAAGGAGAGCAATCTGAGCGCCGTGGCGAGATCGACTTCCTCCGGCGCTTTGCCTTTTGGCACGCTCGCGCGCTTGGGTTTTTCCCCGCCGTTCTGCATCTCGAAATAGGGACCGAAGCGGCCGCTCTTGAGCACGACGTCGTAGCCGTCCGGTGATTTTCCGAGCACGCGGCCGTCCGCGGGGATCGCCGACTCCGGCGCATCGCCGGGCGCCAGCGGGCGGGTGAACTTGCATTCCGGGTAGTTGGAGCAGCCGATGAAGGCGCCAAACTTGCCCAGGCGCAACGAAAGCGTGCCGTTGCCGCAGACTTGGCACGTGCGCGGGTCGCTGCCGTCCTCGCGCGGCGGGAAAATGTGCGGCCCCAGCACTTCGTTCAGCGTGTCGAGCACTTGCGTGATGCGCAGATCGCCGATCTCATCGACGGCGCCGCGGAACTCTTTCCAGAAATCGCGCATCAGCTTTTTCCAGGGGAGGTCGCCGGAAGAGACCTGATCAAGCTGCTGTTCGAGGTCCGCCGTGAAATCGTATTCCACATAACGGGCGAAGAAATTCTCCATAAACGCCGTGACGAGGCGGCCGCGGTCATCCGGGATGAACCGGTTCTTCTCCATCGTCACGTAATTGCGCTCGCGCAATTTCTCGAGGATGGCGGCGTAGGTCGAGGGGCGGCCGATACCGAGCTCTTCAAGCTTCTTCACGAGGCTCGCCTCGGAGAATCGCGGCGGCGGTTCGGTGAAGTGCTGGGTCGCGTCCGCCTTCTGCACCTTCACGTCTTCGTTCTGCTTGAGCTGCGGCAGGCGGCGATTTTCTTCATCTTCTTCGTCGTCGCGGCCTTCCTGGTAGAGCGCGAGGAAGCCGTCGAAGAGAATGACCTGGCCCGTCGCGCGCAACTCGACCTTGCCGGTAGGCTCGACGAAATCGACGCTAGTGCGCTCGATTGAAGCGGCCTCCATTTGCGACGCCATCGCGCGCTTCCAGATCAGGTCGTAGAGCTTGGCGAGATCACCATCCAGACGCATGCGGTCGGGCATGCGCTGCGGATCGGTCGGGCGGATCGCCTCGTGCGCCTCCTGTGCGTTCTTGACCTTGGAGGCGAATTTGCGCGGCGCATCCGGCACGTATTCATTGCCGAAGCGCGAGCCAATGACAGTCCGTAGATCACGCATGGCGCCTTCGTCCATCGAGACGCCGTCCGTCCGCATGTAGGTGATAAGGCCGACGGTTTCACCGCCCGCATCGACGCCTTCGTAGAGCCGTTGCGCCACTTGCATGGTGCGTGACGCCGAAAAGCCCAGCTTGCGCGCGGCTTCCTGCTGCAACGTCGAGGTGGTGAAGGGCGGCGGAGGATTGCGCCTGGTCGGCTTGGCTTCGACGGCGGCGACCTTGAAGCGGCCGTTGCGCACCGCCTCGCGCGCAGCGTAGGCCATGACGTCGTTGTTTATATCAAGGCGTTTGAGCCTCTTGCCTTCGAAGGCTGAGAGGCGCGCCGGGAAAGTCTCGCCGCGCGGCGAGGTCAGCATGGCTTCCACTGACCAATATTCCTGCGGCTTGAATTTCTCGATCTCGACTTCGCGATCGACGATCAGGCGCAGCGCCACCGATTGCACCCGGCCGGCGGAGCGAGCGCCCGGCAATTTGCGCCACAGCACGGGCGAGAGCGTGAAGCCGACGAGATAGTCGAGCGCGCGGCGCGCCAGATAAGCGTCCACCAATTCCATGTCGATGTCGCGCGGCGCGGCCATCGCCGCTTTGACGCTGTCTTTGGTTATAGCGTTGAAAGTGACGCGCTGAACGTCCTTGCCCTTGAGCGCTTTCCGATTTTTCAGCGCTTCCAGCACGTGCCAGGAGATCGCTTCGCCTTCACGATCGGGGTCGGTGGCGAGGATCAGGCGGTCGGCATCTTTCAGCGCGTCGGCGATGTCCTTCACGCGCTTGGCGCTCTTGGAATCCATCTCCCAATCGAGCGCGAAGTCTTCGTCGGGGCGAACGGAGCCGTCTTTGGACGGCAGATCGCGGATGTGTCCGTAGCTCGCCAGCACCTTATAGCCGGAACCGAGATACTTATTGATGGTCTTCGCTTTGGCCGGGGACTCGACAACGACGACGTTAGACACGGGTGGACCTGCTCTTTCGCTTTCTGGCGGTCTTGGCGGGCGCGGAAACTGGGGTGGGCGCCGGGCCCTGTCAACGCAAGCTGGTCCCACCACCGCTCCGCCTATGCCGCAGCAGAGCTAAATTTCCCTTGCGAATCCGTTGCTTGGTTCTAAACGCGGAGGGACTGGAAACTGCAACCAGAAGATGCTAGTAAGCAATCTTAAGTTGTTTAAGCGACACGCTATGGCCGAACACGTCCGCCCCCCGCCACAAGATATAGCCGATTACGTGCGCTCGATGTCCCGTGAATTGATCGCGCTCGCGCGCGAAGCGGGGATGGAGCACACGGCGGCCGCGCTGGAGGACGCAGCGCGCTCGGCCTCGATCGAAGCGCGCCTGCTTCAGCTTGCGCCGGGAAAGGCCGCGCCGGGCGACGCCGCGTAGCCGCCGGGCAACGATGCCGCGGTTCCGTCGAGTTCAAGTTCCATGAGGGCCGCAGCCACCGCGCCGGCAGGCGCTTCGGTCAATCGCGCCAGGTCGTTCACGTGGATAGGCGTGGGCGAGAGTAAGTGCGCAATCCTGCGCGCGAGCCCGCTAGAGGGCTTCGGCGCGTCGCCTTCCTCGAAGAGCGGCCCGATCGCGCGGGGGCGCAGCGTAACCGACGCCTCCCCAAGTGCGGCGATGATGTCGTCGGCGCTCTCGATCAGCGTGGCGCCCTGCTTGATCAGCGCGTTGGCGCCCCGCGCGCGTGGATCGAGTGGCGATCCTGGCGCTGCCATGACGTCACGACCCTGGTCGGCGGCCGTGCGCGCGGTGATGAGCGAGCCCGATCGTAGGGCGGCTTCGATAACCACCACCGCGCGAGCAGCGCCGGAGATGATGGCGTTGCGACGGGGAAAGTCGCGCGCCCGTGGCGCAGCGGCGAGCGGCGCCTCGCTCACGACGACGCCGCGTTCGCAGATCGCGTCATGCAGCTTCAGATTCTGCGGCGGATAGGGGTGATCGAGCCCGCCGGCGAGCACCGCGGCCGTGCCGCTGTTGAGCGCCCCCTTGTGCGCGGCCGCATCCATGCCCCGCGCCAATCCCGAGACGATGACGAAGCCCGCTTCGCCGAGATCAGCGGCGATGCGCTCTGCAAGCAAGAGCCCGGCGGCGGACGCTTCGCGCGCGCCGACGATGGCGATAGTAGGCCGCGCCAGGAGCTTGGCGTCGCCGCGCATGGCTAGCAACGGCGGCGGCGCGTCGAGCGCCGCCAGCAGTGGCGGATAATCTGGCTCGCATGAGGCGACGAGACGCGCTCCCATCGCTTCGAGCGCTTCGATTTCGACGATGAGGCGCGTCGCCGGCGGCGGCGCCAGCGGCGTCGCGCGCGCGATACGAGGTAGCGCGTCGAGCGCCGCGTCTGCGGTTCGATGGCGGGCGATCAGATTGTGAAACGAGAGCGGCCCGATGCGCGGCGTGCGTGCGAGACGCGCCCAGGCGACGAGTTCAGAACGCGCAAGCGTTCGGCGGTTCATGAATCAGCTTGCGGCGGTGCGTCGGCTTCGGGCGCCGGCGCGATGGACGGCGCTTCTGCGCTCGCGTCTTCCTTCTTGGCGCCGATTTTCGGTTCCGTCCTCGCGCGAAGGCGTTCGATGTTGGCGCTATGTCTGAAGAAAATCAGTGCCGCCAAGACCAGCGTGAAGACGATCTCCGACCAATTGAACTGGCCGACCAGCGCCGCCAATGGCGCAATCGCCGCCGCGCACAGCGCCGCAAGGGACGAGTACCGGAAGATCACGGCTGTCGCGAGCCAGGCGACGGCGGCAAGCAAACCGATGGGCCACACCCCGGCGAGCAATACGCCGAAGAACGTGGCGACGCCCTTGCCGCCCTTGAACCGGAGCCACACCGGAAAGCAATGGCCGATGAAGGCTGCGCCGCCCGCGACAAGGCCCATCTCCACGCGCACTGCTTCAGGCGCCAATTCGCGGGCGATCAGCAATGCTGCAGCCGCCTTCCCGGCGTCGAGCACGAGGGTTGCGAGGGCGATGTCTTTGCGGCCGGTGCGGAGCACATTAGTCGCGCCGATATTGCCCGACCCGATTTGGCGGATATCGCCGAGGCCGGCCGTATGCGTGAGCACGAGCCCGAACGGGATCGAGCCGAGCAGATAGCCGCCGATTGCGGCGAGAACGAAGCCCAGATTTTCCATCGCGGGCCTTCGTACAGGGACGGGACGCTGTGGGGAAGTGGCGCGCTTGTGCGTGCGCTCAGGCGTATTGCAGCGCGGTCAGCCCGAAATACGCGGCGAACGCCAGCCAGACGAGCGAGGGCGCAATCAGCCAGAACGCGCGCTTCGAAATCTGACGCGCAAAATAAGCGGCGACGAGCGCGAGGGTGAGCGCGATGAATGTCGCGACGACGCTGCCGAGCGTGCCTGCGGCTGCGGCGATAAGTGGGTAGAGCAGCCCATAGGCCATGAGCGCCACAATCCAGCGTGAGTTGCGACGTCCGGCGAGCCCGGTCTGGCGTGCATACCAGCGCGCGGCGCCCCACATCGGATAGATGGCGAGCCAGATCGCGCCGACTAGCCAGCCGGGCGGCGCGAACGGCACGGCGTCGTACGCCGGATCGCTCTCTACCAAGCCCGTTGCGTAGTACAATGCATTGCACAGCAGCACCGCCGCCGCCGGTCCCAGCGTGCTCCATGCGAAGCCGCTACGGTCGTTGCTATTCCAGGGCTGTGTCTCGCGCGGTAGGGCGGCTTCGGTCATGTTCACGCAACGCGCCGCATGCGCCGAAGTTTCGCTTCAGCTTCCCCGGCAATTGGTCGGTGCGCTGCGGCCCACCTCCCATTGCGCAGTGGCGCCGCCGCCCCGCAACCCGTAGCGGCCGTTGGAATAATAGGGCGCTTCCGCACTACCGACATTGGGCAACACCATGCTTGGTCCGCCGACGATGGCGACCCGCGCCTGGTTGTTTTCGTAATCCACCGCGAGTTGGGCGCCGTTATCGCACGCATACGCGATCTGTCCTGTCAGCGGCACAGGGATGGGCGCAGGTCCCGGCTCCGGCCCCAAGACGCCGCCCGCACAGCCCGCCGCGAGCAACGCCAAGCCTAAAGCAACAATGCGCATGATCCCCTCCTAGCGCGGACGTTTCGCGACGACGGAAATGGTGGTTGAGAAGGCGAAGGCGATGATGGCGGGCACCCAAATCGGCAGCGAGCCGAGGCCTGGCATCTCCATCGCCGCGGCGAGGTGGTCGTCGATGCACCACCAGAGCAGAAACATCCACATGGGTCGCCCGCCTTCAGCTGTATCCCGCTGCTTTAGCGCTCCGCGCATCGGCAAAGAAGATGTGTTGGGCGAGATCTTTCGCCGACATCGCCTGCACCGAGGAAGCGTCGCCGCTGATGCTGCGCGCGCTACGATCGGCGACGACGAATTCATCGACGTCGGTTTCGCAATAATGGCAGCGAAGCGTGGTCTTGCTCGAAGTGGGCGCGAGCACGATGGCGAACTTGGGGTGGATGCTCGCTTGCTCCAGCGGGTCGTGGGTGATGCAGTTCGCGTTTCGGCAGGCCACGCCTTCGCGCGCCAGGTCCTCGTAAAGAGCGCCCTTATGGGCGGCGAAACCACCGGCGTAGCGCGCCAGCGATTTGTCCTTAACTAGCCCCATCAGCATGGAGATCAGCGCCATGCGCACCGGCACGCCGTAAGCGGCCTGCTGGAAGTAGGCGGCGCGCTGATCGTTATCGAGCTTGCGGTCCAGTTCCCCGACACGCGGCAACGGGTGCATGATGCTGGTCTTGGAATAGCGCGGATCCTTCAGGAATTCCTCGTCCACGTTCGGGTACTTGCCGAAATTGCGCTCCGGCTCGCGCTCCTTCTGATAACGCGTGACGTACAGCGCATCGATGCGGCTCGTCAGCTTGACGTGGATATCGACATTTTCCGGAATGAGCGAGAGTTGGTGTGGCTCTTTCGCGGTGACATAAAGCGCATCGATATTGTTGGTCTCGCCTTCGCTGGCCGGCGGTTTGGCCATGATGCAGCGGAATTCCTCGCGCAGTCGGCGATCGACGTGGGCGGGCAATTCCAGCCCCTTCGCCGGCATCAGCACCAGATTGGCACCAAAGCGCGCTAGCGCATAAACGAAGGAATGGATGGTGCGGCTGCCGCGCAGGTCGCCGGCGATGGCGATGTTCAATCCACGGAGCGAGGCGTTTTTCTGCTTGAGCGTGAAGAGGTCGCAGAGCGTTTGCGTGGGGTGCTCGTGGCCGCCGTCGCCGCCATTGATGACGGGCACATGCGCGTACTCCGCTGCAAGCCGCACCGCTCCGTCGCGCGGGTGGCGGATGACGAGAAGGTCGGCGTAGTTTGATACGACGCGGACGGTGTCGGCGAGGCTCTCGCCTTTCGAGACCGACGTCGTCGCCGGGTCGGCGCTCGAGATGACACGGCCGCCGAGGCGGTTCATCGCGCTTTCGAAGGAGAGACGCGTGCGCGTTGAAGGCTCAAAGAACAGTGTCGCCAGCACCATGCCGTTGGCGATTTCGGTGCTCTTTGCGATGCGGTGCGGAACGTGCGGATCGCCAAGCGTTTCGAGAAAGCCCAGCGCCGTTTCAAAAACGGCTGTGATTTCGTCGTTGGTGAGATCGTTGATCGACGCGATATGTCGTGTGGGGCGCATGTCGAAGCACATTCTGTACGCCCAAGGCGCGCTGCTTCGCTAGCGTTGCGTGTGCGGAATAAGCTTGGCCGTTAAAGAGTGCGGCGAAAGCGCCGCAAACTCCCCCACTTGCGGCCCTGGACTCGGTGCTGTACTTGGTTTGTTCTCATAAGAACGAAAACCGGGTTTGGGCCGGAGGTTGTCATGAAACGTCAACGCCAAGAGGAAGCGTCTAGCCTCAAGCCAATCGGCGCCGCTTTGGCCGCTGTGGTGGCGGGCCTGGGGCCCGCGAAGGCGGAAGCTCAGGCCGAGCCGCCGCCACGTGCGCCACTGGAGCCTGCTGTCCAGGGCAAGACCTATTTCGTCGATCACACCAACCATCCTTCGTTCGAGGAGGATCCCAGCATGGTCGTCGGTGAAAGCGCGCCCGCGCCAGTGTTGGGCGGACAGCGGGACTTGTTCAGGCGCTAGGGCGGCAACGTCAAAATCAGCGCGATGGGCAAAGTTACGAACGAAAGCGCTGTGGTGGCGGTGATGATCGCGGCCATGAGTTTTGGATCGCCGCCCATCTCGCGCGCCAGCGCATAGCCCGCCGGGGCCGTCGGCGTCGCGCCAATGGCTGTGGCGGCGGCCACGGCCAGCGGGCTGGCGCCGGCCAACGTCGCTGCAATCCAAAGCACGATCGGCGCGATGGCGAGCTTGAGGACGCTGGCCGAGGCCACCTTCACACCGGCGTCGCGCAAGGCGCGGAAATCCAGCGCAGCGCCGACACAGACCAGGGCGATTGGCATCGCCGCCGGGCCGAGCAAATTCAACGCGTCCGTAAACGGTCCAAGGTTTGAGACGCCCAGCGCATTGACCGCCAGCCCGGCGGTGCAGGCGAGAATGAGCGGATTGGCGAAGATCTGATCGAGCAGCGCCCGGAAGCTGGTGGCGCGCGCGGATCCCCAGCGGGTGAGAACGATGACGCAGACCAGATTGATCATCAGCACCAGCGGCCCGAATACAATGCCGACCAGGTCGAGCGCGTCCTGCCCATAAAGTCCGGCGACGATCGTCAGCACGACGAAGCCGTTCCAACGAACGGAGCCTTGAAACACCGACGTGAAGGCGGGGCCGTCGTCTCGGAGGAAAAATCGCGTCGCGAGCGCGGCGGCGATCAGCACGACGACGCCGCACATCACGCCGCCGAGAAACGCGCCGGCGCCGCCGATATTGAAATCGGCGCGCGCCGTCAGTGAAAACAGGAATGCCGGGTATAGAATGAAATAGCCAAACCGGTTCACCATGCCCATGGCTTCGGCGGTGACGATGCGCCCCACGCGGACCCCGTACCCCAACAGGATCAGCAGAAAGGTGGGCGCGAGCGCGGCGAGGACGTCGCTCACGCGCGGCGCTCCTGCATCGCGTCCAGCGCGCCCTGCAGCATGTAGGCGGCGGCGAGCTTGTCTACGACCTCGCTGCGGCGGCGCCGGCTTGAATCCGCTTCGATGAGCGTGCGCGTTACTGCGCTGGTGCTCAGCCGCTCGTCCCACATCAGAAGCGGCGCATCGCGCACGGCCACGAGATTGCGGGCGAAAGCGCGCGCCGCCTGCGCGGCGGGCCCTGCGCCGCCGTCCATGTTGAGCGGCAGGCCGATCACGAAGCCGGCGCAGTGGCGTGCGTCGTAGAGCTTGAGGATCGCCTCAGCGTCGAGCGCGAATTTCTTGCGTGCGACAGTGTCGAGCGGCGAGGCGATGAGCCGGCTTACGTCGCTCACCGCGACGCCTATGCGCTTCTCGCCGGGATCGATGCCCATCAGCGCGCCTTGCGGCGCAAGCGCGGCGGCGAATGCGGGGAGATCGAGCAGAGGCAAGCGGCGCGGGTCTGCGCGCATGCGCGCGCGCCGTCAATCGCCTGGGCCGCCCGGGATCAATTTCACGGCACTGACAGGTCATTGGTCGATCTGGGGTTAAAGCAAGCACGCCGTGGGCGTTTCATGCGCGCATGAAATTGCGCACTCTTCTCACTTGCTTGCTTATGGGCGCTTGCGCCAGCACGCCGGTGTATGCGCCGCCGCTGGGCGTTGCGCTCGCCTGCAGCGCCGAAAGCGCCACCATCTGTCCGCCCGGCGGCTGCCGCGAGCCCGGGCCTCAATCGCGCGCGCCCGTCTCTATCACCGTACCCGCCGGCAATGAGCGGGGCCGCTATTGCACGGGATCCTCGTGCCAGGACGTCGCCGTACGCCCAACCTTGACCCGCGCGCTGGGCTGGACCGCTGAAATCTGGGGCGGGAGCGATTTCAGCCGGCTCATGGGCGAACTTCAGATCGGCTCGGAACGCCGCACTTTCCTGCTCCGGCAGAGCAGCGGAAACGCACTTTATGTGTGGAGCGGGGTCTGCAACGCCGCCGGGTCTTGATAGCGCCGTAAGCGGCTGCTAGCGCAGGCTGCTTCGGGACGGCTCGGAGACCCCATGAGCATCGACGAGAAAATTGTGCGCAAGGTGGCGCGCCTGGCGCGCTTGGCGCTGCCGGAGGAGCGCGTGAAGCCGATGGCCGACGAACTCAATGGCATCATGGCTTGGATCGAGCAGCTGAACGAGGTCGACATCGAGGGTGTCGAACCGATGACCAGCGCAGTCGAAAGCGTGCGCCTGCCAATGCGCGACGACATGGTGACGGACGGCGATGATCCGCTGCGCGTCTTGGCTAACGCGCCCAAGGCTGAGGACGGCTTCTTCGTGGTGCCGAAGGTGGTTGAGTGAGCTTCACTATCGCCATCGAAACGCCATTGCAGGACGACGTGCGCGCCTTGGTGCAGGCGCTCAATGCGTTCACGTACGAGCTGACGCCGGCCGAGTATCGCCACCACATGACAGTCGAGCAGATGGCGCAGGTGGACACGACGCTGTTCGTCGCCCGCGACGAGGCCGGCGCTCCAATCGGCATGGGCGCGCTTCGCCGGCATGACGGCGGCGTGGGCGAAGTGAAGCGCATGTTCGTGACCACTGGCGCGCGGGGAACCGGCTTGGGCGGAGCGCTCCTCGCGGCGATTGAGACATTGGCGCGCAGCGAGGGTCTCACGCGCCTCGTGCTGGAAACGGGTTCGAATTTCGACGCCGCTAAACGCGTTTATGAGCGCGGCGGCATGAAATCTTGCGACGCCGTGCTCGACTATCCGCCGAGCGCCTGGACGGCGTTCTATACCAAATCACTCAATGAGGACGCCGCGCGCGCATGAGCGATCTTACGCAACTTACTTTGGCCGCAGCGCTCGACGGCATGGAGAAGAAGCGATTCTCCTCCGCCGAGCTGACCGACGCGTTTCTGGCGGCGATCGAAAAAGCCAATCCGCACCTCAATGCCTATGTGGTGGTGACGGCCGAGCGCGCACGCGAGGCGGCTAAGGCGAGCGATGCGCGCCGCGGCACCGGCGAAGCGCGGCCCTTGGAAGGCGCGCCGCTCGGCATCAAGGACCTGTTTTGTACCGAAGGCGTGCGCACGACGGCGTGCTCCAACATCCTTGGTGAATTCACGCCCACCTATGAGAGCACGATCACTGCGCAGCTTTGGCGCGACGGCGCGCTCATGTTGGGAAAGCTCAACATGGACGAGTTCGCGATGGGCTCGTCGAACGAGACCTCGCGCTTCGGCGCCGTGGTCAATCCGTGGCGGCGCGGCAATTCGGATGCGAAGCTGACGCCTGGCGGGTCCTCGGGCGGCTCTGCTTCGGCCGTCGCGGCCGATCTCTGCCTTGGCGCCACCGCCACCGATACCGGCGGCTCTATCCGTCAGCCGGCGGCGTTCACCGGCACCGTCGGTGTAAAGCCGACATACGGACGTTGCTCGCGCTGGGGCATCGTCGCTTTTGCGTCATCGCTGGATCAGGCCGGGCCGATCGCCAAGAGCGTGGAAGACAGCGCGATGCTGTTGCAGAGCATGGCTGGGCATGACGCGAAGGATTCGACCTCGCTGCCGGATAAGCTGCCGAATTTTCGCGCGGCATGCAGCCGCTCGATTAAAGGCATGACCATCGGCGTGCCGGAGGAATATCGCGTCGAGGGCATGCCGGACGAGATCGAGAAGCTGTGGCGGCAAGGCATTGAATGGGCCAAGGACGCTGGCGCCAATATTAAGCCGATCAGCCTCAAGCACACCAAGTACGCGCTGCCGACTTATTACATCGTCGCCCCGGCCGAGGCTTCGTCCAACCTGGCCCGTTACGACGGCATGCGTTACGGGGCACGCAAGGAAGGGCGCGACCTCACAGCCACCTATGAAGCCACGCGCGGGTCAGGCTTCGGGCGCGAGGTGCAGCGCCGCATCCTGATCGGCACCTACGTCCTGAGCGCCGGGTATTACGATGCCTACTATTTGCGCGCCCAAAAGGTGCGCGCGCGCATCGCCGAGGATTTTCGCACCGCGTTCGAAAGCGTGGATGCCATTCTCACGCCTGCGACGCCGTCATCGGCGTTCGCACTTGGCGAAAAGAGCGCCGATCCGGTGGCGATGTATTTGAACGACATCTTCACCGTAACAGCCAATCTGGCTGGCCTGCCGGGCGTGGCTCTACCGGCGGCGACGGACGCCAATGGGCTGCCGCTCGGATTGCAGGTCATTGGCAGGGCGCTCGACGAAGAGAGCGTGTTCGCTGTCTCCGCGGCGCTGGAGAAGGCGGCGAATTTCCGCGCCCGCCCGACGAAATGGTGGGCCTAAGCGCGGCAGGGCGGCTGTGAGGCGAGAGCTGCGCTGCGCCCTTGCCCGATAGGCGAAGCGTCGCGCCCGCTACAAGGTTCGATGCTATGGCGCGAACATGCACGAGCTCCTGCAGCGCCTCGGACGTGGCGATACGCGCGTCATGGAAATGTGTCAAAACGCCAATCGCGCCTGGGCGGAATTCCTGAACGAACTTGAGGGCGCAGATACGGGCACGCTCGCGGCCCGGCTTGGCTTTTTCCAGCCTGCCATCGAGCGCATCTTCGACAGCCCTTCGCTTGGCCAATCGATGATGCCTTGGACGGCGTTTGCGTGCCTCTATGACACGCAAGCGGGATGGGGCGCGAACGAAGGCCGCGCGCGGCAATTGATCGAGGCATTCGCGGCGAGCAATTGCAGCACCGAGGTCAAATCCGAAGCTCGCAGCGCCGCGATTTCCTATGAGCTTGACGGCGCGCCCTCGCTCAATCTCCGCGGCGAACCTGCGCGGCGCGACGAGCGCCGCTGGCGCTAGCTCAGTGCGAAAGCGCAACAAGCGCGCCGCGCTGGCGTCAGCGCGAATCCCGCTAAGCTCTCCCTCATGTCACGCAGAAGATCCGCGACGCCCAAGCCCGAACGCCGCCCACGTAGCGAGATCGACCGCAATTACTATTTCGGCGACGTGCTTATAAAAACCGGCGTTGCTGTAGCCGTGGCGCTCGCGCTGATCGCCTTCTACACGCCGTTCTCGCTGATGGGTGCGATCCGGGACGGCATGTACGATTACCTCGCCGTGATGGGCGTGTTCGGCGCCATCGGCGTGGCCGCGTTCCTGAGCGGCCGGCACCTACGCCGCCAGGCCACGCACTGGGATTTCGACTGACGCACGCGCGCGCCGCGGGTTGACCTGGGCGCTGGGAGGGTGTCTCTCCCGGCCAGGAGCGCGTCCTGTGAACCAAGCCGAAATCGCCCGCCTGGAAGCCTATCTGCGCCGCGTGTTCGCGTCGGCGAAACTCAGCGTCGCCGCCCGCAACGATGAAGAGGGCGAATTGCGCGCCGGCGGCAAGAAAATCGCCGATATCACCAAAGAGGAGGACGAGGGCGAAACCTCGTACTTCGTCAATCTCGGCGTGTCGCGCGCGCCGGGTGCGGCCAAGGATGCGCCCATCGAAGCGCAAGAGCGCGCGCGGCTTGAAACCGTGCTGCGTCAAGAGCTTGGCGCGGCCGGGCTGGAGGTGCGTGCGCGCCCGCGTAAGACAGATTCCGCGGAAGTCTATGTCGGCGAGGAGTTTATCGGCGCCATTTCGAGGGACGAAGAGAGCCGTGAGTTCGGCTATTTCCTGACCATGAGCATCCTGGATATCGACCTCGAAGACTGAGGCGCCCCGGCGCCGCGCGCCGTTGCCGAAGATATTTCGCCTTGGTAACGTCGCCTCTCAGGGGAGGCGCACATGCCGACAATCAAAACATCACTGGCGGTCTTTGCTTTCGCTGCGGTCTTTTGCGGTGGCGTCAGCCACGCTCAACCCACGCCTTGCGCTGGCCAATCCATCACCAGCCTTTTCGGCGGCGGCTGCGCCAGCAGCGTTGGCGGCGCCGAACTGACCGACCACGATTACGGCTACGTGCGCGTGCGCTTTGCGCCGCCGCCGAGCCTGCAGGACGTGGTGCGGCCGCGCGATTTCGAGGGCGGCTTCTTGCGCGGTCTGGTGCAGGGCCGGGGGCGGACGTCTTCGGCGGTGGTGCTGCTCGAAATCCGCGCTTCCGGCGGCACGCTGCCTGCCGGCGCCGATCCCAACCAGGGCGTCCCGCTGGCGGTGCTCCCATTAGCCGCCTACGAGTATGACGGCAGCCGAAATCTGTCGTTCTCGGAGCGTCAGGAATTCGCCGATCGCTATCTCGATGCGAACCTGTTGATTGCGCGCGGCATGCGAATCTCGACGTCGTTCCGCGTAATCTTCGCCGAGCGGAGTGCGGAATCGCTGCTGACCTCGCTGCGTCCTATCATCAATATGACGGCGGCGCTTTCGGGTGGCGCTTTCGTGGTCAACAACCCCGTCACGCAGACGTTGTTCAACAATCTGTCGCAAGTGAATTCGATGGTGGCGACGACCGGCACCGAGGTTCGCACGGAGAACAATGTCGACCTGCGCTTCGACGCCAACAATCGCTTGGAGTTCCAGTTCCAGCTCAGCCCGCGCGCCGCAAACAGTCCGAAGGGCACGCTTATCGTCGAATTGCTGCGCCGTCCGTCGCTGTTCACCGAAGAGGTGTTGACGAGCGGGCCGGGCGCGGGGTTGCCCAATTACGGCGTTCAGCGTGTGAGCGACGCCGACCGGATCTGGGTCGATGGCAATGTCGCGCCCGGCGTCAGCCCGGCGGAATATGCGCAACAGGACGACAGTCTGCGCAGAGAGCTCGAGATCTTCCGCAGCCGCGAGACCAATGAAGCCGATTTCGACCGCGTGTGCGATGCGCTCGTTCAGCGTTTAGACACGTTGGGCCTGTCACGGCACGATCGCGTAGCCGTGTTCTGGGCGGCGTTCGCCTCCGGCAACAGCGCGCATCGGCCCGAGATCCAGAACCGTCCATGCATTCGAGACCGGCGCGAAGAATGGCAGCGCTATCAGTTGGTGTTGCCGACGACCGCGCCAGTGGCGGCGCCGCTCCCGGACGCCCAGTCACTCCAGCAATGGCTGAACATCGCGCAGCTCTATCTCGGCGAACAGAACGCCGCGACGCGCATGCGCAATGTGCTCGATCTGTTTGCGCGCAACGTCACGGTGACGATCGCGCCGGACACGATCTATCCTTCGGGCGTGCCCGTTGAACCGCCCGGCAGCATCATGAGCCGCGAGGCGCTCGTGCGCGACATGGCTGCAATTCAGATTGGTTGCCGGTTTCAGGCATCCGAGAATCCGCCGCGCTTCAGCGTCCTCGCCCGCCGCGCCGGCGCCAGCCAAGCGCTCACCTTGACGATGGATTATGGCGGCCGCGTCGGCGGCGCCACCAATGTCGAGATCACGGGGCTTACAGTGCGCGAAACTACGGACGCTGACTGGGCGGCGGTCGACGCCGCCAACGATCCACGTCCGCAATGCCGCTCAAGCAATCGCGAGTACGCGCCGTTGCCTGCGCCGGGCTGAAGCAAAAGAAAAGCCCCGGCGAAAGCCGGGGCTGAAAGGCGTTCGTTAAACTCCAACCCAAGTCCAACCGCGTTCAGAGGAAACGCGGGGTCGTTCGCGTCACAAGACGCCCAGCATGGAAGCCACCAACGGATGGCGGACGATGTCTGCGTCGCCGAGGCGGCATACGGCGATGTTCGGCACTTCCTCCAGCCTGTCGGCGATGGCGGAGAGGCCCGAGAGATCGGGGAGCAAGTCGGTCTGCGCGGGATCGCCGGTGACGACCATGGTCGAGTGCCAGCCCAAACGCGTCAGCAACATCTTGATCTGGCCGTAGGTGCAGTTCTGCGCTTCATCGATGACGACGAAGGCGTTGTTGAGCGTGCGTCCGCGCATGAAGCCGACGGGTGCAATCTCGATCAGGCCTTCAGCCATGAGCGCCTTTAAGCGTTTGGCTGAGAGCCGGTCGGTCAGCGCGTCGTAGAGAGGGCGCAGGTAAGGCGCCAGTTTGTCTTCCATCGCGCCGGGCAGGAAGCCGAGAGATTCACCAGCTTCAACAGCGGGACGAGAAAGGACGATGCGGCCGACCTTGCCGGATTCGAGCGCTTCGACAGCTTTGGCGATAGCGAGGTAGGTCTTGCCGGTGCCGGCGGGGCCAAGTGCTAGCACGAGGGCGTGCGTGTCGATCGCCTCCATCAGCGCGGTTTGGCCCTTCGATTTGGGGCGAACGTTTTTGACGAAGCTCTGATCGCGGCCATCATCGTTGGCGGGCTGCCAGCCGCCGTCGAGCACTTGCAGATTGCGCTGACGGCGATCTTCGCGTTGGAACTCTTGTACATTCAGCACGCCTTGTGCGTGCCGCCGCTTGGTGCTGCGCTTCGCCATCAATTTCTCCTTGCTGGAGCGGGCAAACAAAAACGCCGCGCGGCTTCTGCCGGCGGCGGTCTTTCGAACGAATTTTGGGAATCGGCGGAGTCGCTGACGGCGGCGCCTGGCGGCGGTTCGGGTCGTGCGCAGTCCCAGCGCAAATCGGCCACGCTCTCCCCCACATACGGGCGCATAACGCCCCGGAGACCGGACGGACCGGAAATTCCGATCCGATGTTTGCATTGGACGCCGAACCGGTTAACGACGCGTTGAGGGAGCGGAACGTCTCAAAAAATTCGCAAAATTGGAGCCTCTGCGATGCCGATCTACGCGCTGGCCGACGCCGACCTCGAGGTCGAAGACGAAGAGGCATTCTGGGTTGCGCCGAGCGCGGTGCTGATCGGCAAAGTGATTCTTAGGCGCAACGCATCGGTCTGGTTTGGCGCGGTATTGCGCGGCGATAACGAGCCCATCGTCATTGGCGAGAATTCCAACGTGCAGGATGGCAGCGTCCTGCACACGGACATGGGCGCGCCTCTGACAATCGGAAAGGACGTCACCATCGGCCATCAGGTGATGCTGCACGGCTGCACCATCGCCGATACCTCGCTTGTGGGCATCAAAGCGACAGTGCTCAATCACGCGCACATTGCCAGTTTCTGCCTGGTTGGCGCGCACGCTTTGGTGACGGAGCGCAAGACGTTCGAGGAAGGGTCGTTGATAACCGGCGCGCCGGCGCGCGTGTCGCGTACATTGGAGGAGCAGCAACGGCAGATCATCCAATTCTCGGCGCATCACTACGTCGAGAATTGGCGGCGCTACAAACGTGAGCTGAGGCCCAGCCGTTTCGGCTAATTAACGCGCGGGGCCGCTGCTTTTCTCGTTGCGCAGCGGGCCGTTCCAAACGCGGCCGATGTTGACGTCGACTTCCGGGCCGAGATTGAACCAGGCGAACCGGTCGCGCGTGGCGTCAATGACGACGAAGCGGTCGCCGCGCTCAAGCGTTTGCGAGAGCGTGTTGCGAATAACGCCGGCCGAAAAGCGCGTGCGGACGAGCCAAAGCCCGGGCGCGAGATCGCACACAGCGCCCATGCTCTCGAGCGCGGCCATGAATGGCGTCCAGGCGCCGGAATGAATCTCGGCGTGGACGAAGACGTTTGCGGCGACATCGCCGGTGACGGCGCCGGCGTGGCCAATGGTTTGGGTCACCGCGAGCGGCTCAGCGCGCAGCGGCGTCATCAGGCCGCCGATGCGGCGCGCTTCGGTCCAGCCGCTTTCCGGCTTATCCGAAACGGGTGTCGAAGGGCGGATGCGGCCTTCCTCGACGAAGCGGCAGAGTTGCTCGAAGCTGTAGGGCCCATACGCCTGGCCGCGCACTTGCACCCACCATTGTGCGGCGGTCGAGGTTTTCTCAGGGGCGGCCACGTCGCTCACTTGACCCTACCTCCGGCGCAGGCTTGGCCTGCGCCCCAATTCCGGACGGCGCAAACACGCGCCGTTCACGAAACGGGGCTGATGCAATCGCCGTGCCGGCGAGAAGACGATCAGTCGGTTTTCGATGTGTTAACCGTGCGGTATCCCGCGCCGCGCATCTGAAGGTCGATCGCGAAACCGCCCTCGATGAAGCGGGCCACGCGCCCGTGTGCGCCGCCAATCCGCACCCAAGCGCCGATCGGGGGCGGCGGTTTCGACGTGCGGATGGTGACGCCCGCAAGCGAGAAATCCAGCACCTCGCCTTCGATGACGCCGCCGTCTTCGGTTTGAATACGCGCGAGCTTGTTGGGATCGATGGCGGGCTTCGGCGTTTCTTCGAGGTTAAGCGGCGCCTTGTTCACCGCCCAGGTCAGCGTCTCGGCCATTTTCTCGCGCTTATGGACACTTGTGTCGAAAATGATGGCGACCTCGCCTTCGCCGCAGCGGCGCGCGACACGCCCCGACAGCCTCCCGAAGCCGTCGAGATAAAGCACGACGGTCTCGTCCACCTCAGGGAGGGCGGCGGCGGCGATGCGCACATCGCCAGGTGAAATGTCGGCGGTGCGGCAATCGTGCTCGCGGCCGGCTCTGTCGAGCATGCGCCCGGCGACGACAATCGGCATGCGCCTGAAGCGTCTGCGTTCGCGCGGGCCGAGCCGTGCGGCCGCCGCGTAAAGCTGCGTGGCCGCCTCGGCGATGTCGATCTTCTGGGCGGAAGTGTTCATAGGACCATGAATGCCTGCTTTACCGTAAACACTTCCTTAGCTTTGACGGAGGGGCAGGGGTTGCGCTGGCCAGGCGGTCGCCGCCAGACTTGAGAAAATGAGGGAGGACGCCCCGTGGCGACAGCCGAAGACGGCGACCGGTTCGACTATGTGATCGTTGGCGCGGGCAGCGCCGGTTGTGTGCTGGCCAACCGGCTCAGCGAGGATCCCAGCGTGACGGTCGCGCTGCTAGAGGCCGGCGGCAAGAATGACGGCCTGCTGGTGAAGATGCCGGCGGGCGCCAGTCAGCTGTTCAACAGCAAGAATCCATCAAACTGGGCGTTCGAGACGACGCCGCAGCCTGAGCTTGAGGGCCGCCGCCTGTTTACCCCACGCGGTCGCGGCCTGGGCGGCTCCTCCGCGATCAACGCGATGCTTTATGTGCGCGGGCACGCGCGCGACTACGATCATTGGCGCCAATTGGGCCTGTCGGGTTGGGGCTACGCCGATGTGCTGCCCTACTTCAAACGCGCTCAGAACAATGAGCCCGGGGCCGACGCCTGGAACGGCGAGGGCGGACCGCTCAACGTTTCGAAGGCGCCGCCGGGCTATCCGTTGCATCGCGTATTCATCCAGGCGGCGGCGCAAGCCGGTTATCCCGTCACTAAGGATTTCAACGGACGCCAGCAGGAGGGCGCCGGGCCCTACACGCTGACGGTGAAGAACGGTCAGCGCTGTTCTTCGGCGGCCGCTTACCTGACGCCGATCATGGGCATCCGCTCAAACCTCGCCGTGCTCACCAATGCGCACGCGACGCGCATTCTGATCGAGCGCGGCAAGGCGCTTGGCGTCGCTTACAGCGCCGGGCCGGGCAAGCCGGTGAAGAACGTTTACGCCAAGCGCGAAGTGCTGGTGGCCAGCGGCGCGCTGCAATCGCCGCATCTGCTGATGCTTTCAGGCGTGGGGCCCGCTTCCATGCTGCAGAAGTTCGGCATCGGCGTTGAGGTCGATGCGCCGGACGTCGGACAAAACCTGCAGGATCACATCGACACCGGCGTCATCACCGAGTGCATCAAGCCAGTCACGCTTTACACGCTGACCAAGGGTTATCGTCAGCCGCTGGTTGGCATCGAATATTTGCTCAATGGCGGGGGACACGGCCGCACCATTCACTTGCATTCGGGCGCCTTCCTCAAAACCCGCGGCGAACTCGAGGCGCCAGATATCCAGATCCATTTCGTCAACGCCATGATGCGCGACCACGGCCGCATCAAGGCCGACCGCGACGCCTTCACCATCCACGTCTATCCCTGCCGCCCAGAGAGTCGTGGCGACGTCAGCTTGGCCTCGCGCGATCCATTCGCCGCGCCTCTAATCGACCCGCGCTATTTCACCAACGCCAACGACATGCGCACCATGCGCGACGGCATCCGCATCGTGCGCAGGATCGTGGCTCAGGACGCTTTCAAGCCGTTCCGCGGTCCGGAGTTCGCGCCGGGCGAAAACGTCCGCACCGACGCCGAACTCGACGCCTGGATACGGCGCACGGCTGAAACGCTTTATCACCCGGTCGGCACAGTGCGCATGGGCGCGGACGCCCGGGCGCCGGTGGACGCGGAGCTGCGTGTGCGCGGCGTCGATGGGTTGCGCGTTATTGACGCCTCGATCATGCCGACGCTGGTGGGCGGCAACACCAACGCGCCAACGATCATGATCGCCGAGAAAGCCTCGGACATGATCCGCGGCCGTGTGCCTCTGCCCGCCGAGGATGCGCCGATCGCGGAAGATGAATTAGCGCACGCTGTTTGAGGGGAGCAGAGGCGTGAGCCCACGCGCGGCGCATCTCGTGGCGATCATCGGCGCGCTGGCCGGGCTCGCTGGCCTGGCGCTGCAATTCGCAGTGTTGTTTCGCAACCTCTCCAGTCAAGGCGACGAACCGCTCGCCATCGTTTGGCGCTTCATCGGCTATTTCACCATCCTGACCAACATGCTGATTACGGCAATCCTTGCCGGCGCGGCGTTGCGTCCAAACCAGCGCCAAGGGTTGAACGCGCCCGTGGTTGAGGCGATCGGCGTGGCCGGCATTCTTCTCGTCGGCGGCGCTTATCACGCCTTGCTGGCCGATCGCTGGGACCCGCAGGGCGCGCAGCTCGCCGCCGACATTATGCTGCACTCGGTCATGCCACTCTTGTTCGGTTTGTTTTGGCTGCTTCGGCCCCACGGCGATCTCGGTTGGCGTGACGCCCTGATCTGCATGGTGTGGCCGCTTGGTTATTGCGCCTATGCGCTCGTCCGCGGCGCCTTCGACGGATTCTATGCGTACTGGTTTCTCGATCCGCTGAATTCGTCGCTGGGCGAGATGATCCGAAACATCGCGGGCCTCAGCACGGCTTTCCTGGTCGGGGCGCTAGGGCTGGTGGCCATCGACAAAGCGCTGGCGCGCACCCTACGCCCGGCGGCGCCTTAATCGTTCACCACGACGAGGCGCATGCCCTTCGGCGTCTTGGCCGCGGGCGGGTGCAAGGAGCCAAGGCGCAGGCGGGTAATCACACGGCCCTCGAGAAACGGTTCGCCGCCCAATGTCTGAAACAGGCACAGGAACCGCTCGCCCATCATCTGCTCGACCTTAAGCGGCGTGAACAGAATTTCCGCGCCGAGCACGCGTCCGCAGCCTGTCTCTCCGGTCACGCGCGCGATGGCGGGCTCGCCAGCCGCGGCGCAGGACTCGATCAGCGCGTAAACCAGTTTGAGGTCGGCCTCGAGGAAGAGGCGCGCGAAATCGTGTTCCTTCAGATTGCGGCCGAATGCCTTTACCAAGTCGCCGCCGAACGTGCGCACGGGCAGGCGCCCGTCCTTCATCCGTTCGACAACGAACAGACGCTCCAGAACGTGGTCGGCGCCGCCTTTTCTCGGCGGCGCGCCCGCACCCGCCAGCGCGCGGCCATAGGCCAGCAGCGCCCGCGTATCGGGGTGGAATGTTTCTTCGCCCATCATGCGCCGTCAGGCTCGTCTCTCGGACCGATGCGCTATCACCGACGCAAACCTCAGGCCTGCGCCGTGCGGGCGAAATACGTCCGCGCATGGGATGGTTTCCCGCCCGGCGCGAAGCTTGGCCGCGTCCTTGCAGCTTGGCTGGCGAGATTGAGGAGTGAAGACGCATGAGCGTTTCAGCCCGGTACATTCTGGCGGCGATCGCGTTCGGGATCGCGGCGCTCGGCCTGTTCCTTTACCCTACCGACGCCGGCGCCTATTGCGGCAACCACGGGTGTAACGCGCCGCCGCCGTGCGGCCAGGCTTGCCAGCCCCCGCCGCCGCCGCCACCCCCGCCGCCGCCAGTCAATTGCTGCACGCGGCCGAACATCGTCGTGCCGCCGCCGCACGTGCCGCCGCCGAACATCGTGGTGGTGAATTCCGGCGCGCGCGCCAGCGCGCAAGCCAGCGCCACCGCCATCGCCGTCGCCAATGTGCGCACCGGCGATACGATCGTGCGTAACAATATGGTCGTGCAGGGCGGCGGCGCCGCTGCTGCGGTGACGACGGCGGCATTTGCTGTGACGCATCAGAGCATGCGTTCTGAGGCTTATTCGCGCGAGCGCATGATGCTGATTCAGGCCATCTGCATCGACGCCACCGGCAATCCCCATCCTGCGTCGCAAACCTTCGGCGGTCGCGACGTGCGCGAGCGCTATTCAGGCGAAATCTATCGCTGCGTCGCCGGCTCTCGCATGCGCGTGACGATGGAAGGACAATCCTTCGATTGCGCCACGGGCGAAGCGCTCTGGTACGAAAACGGCCGTGTCGAATGTCGCACGCAAATCGCGCGGCGTCCCTGCAACGAACGCTCGCTGCTGCGCCGCTACGGCGCCGGCGACAAGATGGTGCGCATCCGCGAAGAAGGCACGCGCACGGCGATGGAAGAAACCACGTTCAACGGCGCCATGACAATGGATGGTGGCGTCGGACAGAGCGTCTACTGACCCCCTAAGCTCTCCCTCAACTCACGGCCCAGCCCCTTGGCCGGCCCCGCTTCGAGCGATCGAGGCGGGGTTTTGTTTACTGCGCCACTGAGATCGCCGTGAGCGGGGCGCCGTCGCAACTGATCGCAACGCTGGTGTAGGCCGCTTCCGCCGGAGCGAAATATCGAACCGGATGGGCGGTGACGACCTCGGTGGTCACGCCCGAAGGCGGCGTCAGGTTCAGACTCAGCCGCGCCGCGCCGCCGTCGCTGGCGCCTTCTAAGCGTGCGAGAGAGACTGAATAACCCGGCGTCGGCAAATCGATCTCGCCGCTGACGGTCAGCGTTTGCGGCGCGCCAGCGCTCAGTTCTGCGGTCCAGTTTCGCTGATCGAGCACGCCGCAGGGCAAGGGCGGCGCCGAGGCCGGGCTCGCCTCGGGAACGGGCGCAGGCTCGATCGCTGCTTCAGCTTGCTCTTCCGCCGAAGGCGCGGGCGGCTGGCACGCGGCGAGCGTGATGACGCTCAAACAAGCGGCGACGAGGTGGACGATCTTCATGCTGCTCTCCGTGTCAGCGCGCTGTTTGGATATCGGTGATTTCGGCGAGTTGCGTACCGCTGCAGACGATGCGCACGGCGCTATATTGTTCTGCGATGGCCGGCCCTTCATAGCGCGCCGTCTCGGTGGCTATGACCTGCGCGACCATGCCCTCCGGCGGCGTGAGCTCCAGGTTGAGCGTCTGCGCCGGGATGGCGCTGCGGTCGGCCATGCCGGCCGTGAGCGCAAGAGCGTAGCCAGGCGTCGGCACATCGATTTGGCCGGTGACGACAAGCGTGCGCTGCGCGTTAGGCCCCGGCATTGCGTTGATGTGCGCGGTCCATTCGCGGCTTTCAATGACAGCGCAGTTGGCGGTTTGGGATGGCTCCACGGACGCCGCCGGCTCGGCCGGCGCCTCGGCGTCCGGGGTCTCAGGCGCTTGGCATGCGGCGACCGCCAGCGCTGCGCACACGGCGGCGATCAGCTGCAATCTCATAACGCCACTCCCATCTCAGCACGCCCGCCGCCCAGGCAGGATAATGCCCGCCGGTCGAGAATTGGGAAGAGGGAATGGGGCGGGCCTAGAAGATGTCCACGACATGACGAATGGCGTGGTAGCCGCCCTCCATCACATAACGCGCATCGGGCCAGATCAGCCACACCACCACCAACACTAGGGCGGCGATCAGCAAGGGGCCGAAGAAACCGCCGCGGGGCCGCGGCTCACCGCGCGCTGTGGCGTAGGAGGCGTCCCGCAACGCACCGAACGGAGACGCCAGCGCGCCATAGGCGATGGCGATAAGAACGATCGCGCCCCACCACGGAATTTCGCGCGGCACATCCCAGCCGAACACATCGCCCGTGCTCCAGATCGAATAGGCGGCGGCGAGGAAGCCGATCAGCAGCGCGGCGCTCACAATGCTGAAGACGAACGCCCCGAAGCCGGCGGCGATGCGGGTGGCGTAGCCGGCCGGTGGCGGCGCCGGTTCCGGCGGCGGCTGCGGCGACCACGTCTGGCGCCACATGCGCTGCGAGCCGCTGCTGAAGGAGCGCCACGTCTCGCTCTCGGTGAACTTGGCGTATTCGCCCTTGGCGCGGTCGACCACGTGCTGCGCCGTGAACGGTGCGCCGTGCGCGGCGGCGATCTCCTCCGCCGTCGAGGCCAAAGGAACGGCGAAGATCATCACGATATAGAGCAGCAGCGTGAAGCCGCCGCTGAAGATCGTGGCCAGAATCCACAGCACGCGCACCCAAGCGACGTCGATGCCGGCATAGGCGGCCATGCCCGCGCTCACGCCCGACCAAGCGTGCTTATCGTAGATGCGGTAAAGACGCCGCGGCGGCGGCGCCGCGCCTTCGTGCGGGCGCGGCTCGGCCTGGGATGCGTTCGCATCCTGCGCGCCTTCAACCGGGCCCATCTGTTCCAGTGCGCGCTGCATCGCCGCTAACGAGACCACGGTGCGATGCGGCGTCAGCGTAGATGTGCACTTGTCGGCGATTGCCTGTTCGAGGTCGCGCAGAATCTCCGCGCGATCGGGGTTGTCGTTCAAGGCGCGCTCGGCCTGATCCATATAGCTTCGGAGCGCGTTGTAGGCGCTCTCGTCGAGCTGGTAGGCGTTGCCGGCGAGATTGATGGTGACGACGCGTTCCATAACTAACGTCCCAGGCTTTCAAGAGCAGTGTGGAGCTGGCGCCAATAGGCGCTGAGATCGGTGAGGCGCGCGGCGCCCTTTTCGGTCAGCCGATAATATTTGCGCGGCGGGCCGGCTTCGGACTCAACCCATTCGTAATCGACGAGGTGCTCGCGCCGCAGCTTGGAGAGGAGCGGGTACAGCGTGCCTTCCTGCGTGGCGAAGGGGGTCTCGGCCAGCAATTCGAGAATATCGGCGACATAGACGCGCTCGACCGAGATCACGGTCAGCACCGCGAACTCCAGAAGGCCCTTCCTCAGCCCGGTGAACTCTGTTTCGTCGCCCATGAATGTAGCAGCTACCTTTAAACAACAAGGTAGTGGGCTTCAGCCGGGGCGTCAAGGCCGCGTTGGCGGCGCCCTAGACAAGCTTCCGCACCGCCCCCTAATTCCACTTATGACGCCACTCGATGTCCGTTCCGCGCGCGCCGACCAATTGGTGCCGGGCGCCAAGTCCGATTGGGAAATCATCGTCGGGCTTGAAGTGCACGCGCAGGTGACGAGCCAAGCAAAGCTCTTTTCTGGTGCGAGCGCCGCTTATGGCGGCGAGCCAAACGCGCATGTCTCGCTCGTCGACGCGGCGATGCCGGGCATGCTGCCGGTGATCAACAGATTTTGCGTCGAGCAGGCAATCCGCACCGGCCTTGGCCTCAACGCCAAGATCAACACGCGATCGCGCTTCGACCGGAAGAATTATTTCTACCCGGATCTGCCGCAAGGCTACCAGATCAGCCAATACCAGCAGCCGATTGTCGGAGAGGGCGAGATCGAGGTGGAGCCTGACGGCGAGGCGCCCATCACAATCCGCATCGAGCGGCTGCACCTCGAGCAAGACGCCGGTAAGTCGATTCACGATCTCTCGCCGAGCGAGACGTTCGTCGATCTCAATCGCGCCGGCGTGGCGTTGATGGAGATCGTCTCGCGCCCGGACATGCGCAGCGCCAAGGAGGCGGCCGCCTACTTCAATAAGCTGCGCGCCATTCTTCGCGCCCTCGGCACCTGCGACGGCAATATGGAGGAAGGCTCCATGCGCGCCGACGTGAACGTCTCGGTGCGCAAGGCCGGCACCAAGGAATGGGGCACGCGCTGCGAGATCAAGAACGTCAACTCGACCCGCTTCATGATGCAGGCGATCGAATACGAGGCGCGCCGCCAGATCGGGATTTTGGAGGACGGCGGTTCGATCGATCAGGAAACGCGTCTGTTCGATCCGAACGCCGGTGAAACCCGCACCATGCGCTCAAAGGAAGACGCGCACGATTATCGGTATTTTCCCGATCCGGACTTGTTGCCGTTGGTGATCGAGGAAAGTTGGATCGAACGGGTGCGGGCGTCGCTGCCCGAATTGCCGGACGCGAAAAAGAAGCGTTTCGTCGAGAGCTATGGCCTGACCCCTTATGACGCGCGCGTGCTGTCCGGCGACAGCGAAGCGGCGATCTATTTTGAAACCGTGGCGAAGGGGCGCGACGCCAAGGCCGCGGCCAATTGGGTGACGCAAGAGCTCTTCGGCGCGCTGAACAAGGAAGGGCTTGAGCTAAGCCAATCGCCCGTCAAGGCCGAAGCGCTTGGCGCGCTGCTGGACCTCATCAAAGATGGCACCATCAACGGCAAGATCGCCAAGGATGTCTTCGCCAAGATGGTCGAGACGGGCGATGCGCCAGGCGTCATTGTCGAGCGCGAAGGACTGAGGCAGGTCACCGATACGGGCGCGATCGAAAAGGCCATCGACGATCTTATGGCCGCCAACGCCGACAAGGTCGCCGACGTGCAGAAGAATCCGAAGGCGTTCGGCTGGTGGGTGGGTCAAACTATGAAGGCGACGGGCGGCAAGGCCAATCCCGGCGTCGTCAATGAGATGCTGAAGCGAAAGCTCGGCGTCTAAAGCGTGCGCGCCAGGCGCGGCATGTGATAGCGGGTCATGTGGCTGGCGGCGCCGAGTAGGGCCGAAGCCGGGGCCGGCGCGTCGATCTGCGCGCGCAGGTGCGCTTCATAGGCCTCCGCCTGCACGCTGGCCCAGTTCGCGCCAGCCGGTGCGAACGCCTGCGCCATCACGCACATCCAAATGAACAGCAGCATCGCGCGCCCTCCGTTCGCAGAAGCTGCAATGATTGATTCGCTTTGGTTGAGCGGCGGTTAAAGACGAAGCCGCTCCGGAAGCATGACCTTCCGGAGCGGCTGGCGGGATCAAAGCGCCCGTGCGAGGGGCTTAAGAGCCGGCGAGAATGACGCCTAGGATGGCGCCCGTCGCAATGCCGAGGAGAAGAATCTCACCGGTGTCGTCGCGGCGGACGTAATGATAGCCGCGCGGCGGCGGTCGCAGACGGTAGCGATCATATTGGATCGGGCGGTAATGGTTCCGGTAATAGGACGGCAGCCGGTCGCCGCGGCGCCACGCACGATAATCGTAGCGCACGTCGCGGTAATGGCGCGGCGGCGGGCCGTGATAGAACCGGCCTTGGCGCCAATAGCCATTGTAGCGGCGGTCATCCCACCGGTCGGCGCGACGATCGTCGCGATCGCCGTCGCGATAGCCGCGGCGATAGGCGCGCCGCTCGTCGCGGCGGTCGTCGCGGTTGTCATAGTCGCGGTCGTGGCGGTCCCAGCCGCGGGAATGTCGCGGAGGGTCCGCAGCAGCGGTGCTCACGATGGCCATGGGGGCCGCAAAGGCCGCCGCGGCGAGAACCGCACCTGCAAGGCGTTTCATACTCAGTCTCCTTCCATCCCTCTCGCGTGAACTAAGGCTCCACTCACGAGAAAGGTCCCTCTTGCACGACACACTTTGGCGAGGGGGCGCTGAATTGGGGCTGAATGAATCGATGAACAGTGTGGAAGTGTTTGTCAGAGTTTGTCGTCGCGCTCTGGCGGTTCCATCCGGGGGCGCCTATCTGAGCGCGAGGAGGCGTTCATGAGCGAGCCGATCGAGTCTTATTTCTGGCCCACGCCGAATGGCTGGAAAATTACGATCGCGCTTGAAGAAATGGGCCTGCCTTACGTCATGAAGCCGGTCAATATCGGCGCTGGGGATCAGTTCAAGCCCGACTTCATGGCCATCAGCCCGAATAATCGCATGCCCGCGATTGTCGATCCTAACGGGCCGGACGGGGCGCCGATTTCGGTGTTCGAAAGCGGCGCCATTCTGCAATATCTCGGGCGCAAGACGGGCCGCTTCTACCCGCGGGAAGAGCGCGCGCGTGTCGAAGTTGAGCAATGGTTGATCTGGCAGGTCGCCGGGTTAGGGCCGATGGCTGGCCAGCACAGCCACTTCCAGAATTATGCGTCCAAGTTGGCCGACGATCCGGAAAAGGTGGCCTATGGGCGCGCGCGCTACGCCAATGAATACAATCGTCTCATTGGCGTCGCCGAGCGCCGCTTGGCCGATCGCGACTATCTCGCCGGCGAGTATTCGATAGCGGATATGGCGGCGTGGCCGTGGTTGCGCATTGCCCCGGCGATGAACCAGCCGCTGGATGCTTTCCCGCGCGTTAAAGACTGGTCGGAGCGCATCGGCGCGCGGCCGGCTGTTGAGCGCGCCATGAAAGTGGGCGCGGAGTTCCGCCGGAACTTTCAGGATTTGTCCAAGGAAGAGCAGGAGCGTTCCGCACGGCATTTGTTCGGACAGACCGCGCAATCGGTCGCCGATGCAAAAGCGAAACACGGCTGACGCGGCTTAACGTTATTTCAAATAAAGCACGGCAAAAGCTCGTCCCTCGTGGCGCGAAAAATGCACCACGGTGGGGTGGAGCGGAGACGCCATAGGCGCACGTTCCCAATTGAGCCAAGGGAGCGACCAGAATGGCGTTCACGGATGCCGAAATCGCCGAAACGCACCAAGCCGTGCGCGAAGCGGGACATTGCGAAGATCTTTACAAACTGGGCCTGATCTATGCGACGGGCCAGGGCGGCGCGACCGACCTGGTGCAAGCGCATATGTGGTTCAACTTGGCGGCTGCGCGTGGTTTCGAAGCGGCTAAGGAAAGCCGCCGCGAACTCGCGTGCATTATGAGCGCCGCCGAAATCGCGGAAGCGCAAAAGCGCGCGCGCGAATGGTTGAAGATCCGTCACCACTGAACCGGAGCGATCCCGCTTCGGCCAACGATCAACGCGTCAGCGAGTAAGCTGTCAGGCTGCTGGGCTCCCAGTTTGGCTGATAGAGTGTATCGCCGACGAGCAGGAAGTCGTTGAGAAAGCGGCCCTCGGCGCGCGTGTCGAGTATGCGCTCATGCGTTCCGTCCGCCGCGTTGACGACGAACATCTCTCCAGGCCAGGCGCTGACGAGATAGCGGTCGCCACCGATCGCGGCGATGCCATCGGCGTCGCCTAGGCCCTCCGCCAGCACGGTGACGGCGCGGCTATCATAATCGATCGAAAGCAGGCGCCCCTGCATGGTGGTGACCAGCAGCCGCTCTGGCTCGGGCAGCAGCCCGTTGGCGGCGGCGAGCAATTCGTGTTCGAGCCAAACCTCGGCCGTATCGCTGCGGACGCCATAAATGCGTTGCGTGGCGGAATCCGTCATCAACACTTGCCCGTCCGGTGCAAAGGCGAGGTCGTTGAGGAAGCCCGCACCCTCCGCGGCCACGCGGCGCCGCACCACGCCGGTCGTTGCATCGAGCACGACGAGCTGATCGATGTCTGTCACGTAGACCGCATCCCCGCCGGCCATCATTCCCTTCGGCGCGTCGAGGCCGCGCGCCCACTCGCGTTCGATCAGCTCCCCAGATGGCGAAACGCGCGAAATGAAGCCGTTGCCGTCTTTCGCCTCGCCTTCGCCGTTGACGTTACTGACATAGAAAAAGCTCCCGTCGGACGACACGGCGACGCTTTCCGGATTGGCGAGGCCGCCAAGCTCCCAAGCCACGCTGAGAGACGGCGAGCCCGTCGGCGCCGCCGCGTTCTCTGCAACCGGCGCCGCCTCCTGCGCGCAGCCTGCCGCTATGATCGCCGCCAGCACTGTCATGCGCATGATGTTTCCCTCTCGCTCAACGAACCTGTGCGAGAGAGCTAAGGTTGGCGTGCGCGCTTGCGCAGCGTCGATGCGACGAACGACGCTCAACCCACGACAATGTGAGCGTGGCCTAACGGTTCAGATCGCCGTTGAGGTCGTAATAGAGGCTGAATTGGATCGGCAGCGCATCCCGCACGTATTGCTGCATGAACAATCCGACCTGCGCGATCCCTGAGCGCGGCACATAGACGACGTCGTAGCGTTCGAGCGGACGCACGTCCGGGAAGCCGCGGCGCATCGCCCGCGGCGAGAGGTCGATTTCAGCAACGGTGGACGCGCCCGATGCGCGCGACAACACCAGAACGTTGCTGCGGCGGGCGCTGGTGAGGAAGCCGCCGGCCAGCGCGACGGCTTGGAACGCGTCGATGTTGGCGGGCATCTCATAGATGCCGGGGCGCGCGACCTCGCCGCCCACGAAAACCTGACGCGAGGCGAAGCTGCGCGGCGTGACGCTGATCTCGGGCGTGCGCAATTGGCTTGAATAGGCGACGACGAGGGCGTCATGAAGCTCCGCCGCCGTCATATCGGCGGCGCGAACCGGCGCGATCAGCGGCAGGTTGATGCGTCCATCTGGGGCGACAGTGACGGTGCGGCTTAATTCCGGCGCCGAAAAGACGACGATCTCAACTTCATCGCCTGGGAAGAAACGATAGGCGGGGCTCTGCTCGGCGTAAGTCATCGCTGGCGGCGGCGCAGGCTCCTGGCCGCGCGCGACCGCGGCGCACCCGGCGAAACCCGCCGCGACGAGGACGGCGAAAAAAGTGGCGGCGCTGTGCGTCATGCGTACTCCAAAGCCAATGCCTTCCCGCGCGCGCATGCATCGTGTGGGCCAGCGCGAGCCTGCCGCCGAGTGGTGAATGATCATTTACCAAATCGCAGCGAAGATGCGCTCATGTGGCGTGGGGAGGCCGGATTGGGCGTTGCCGCGAAAGAGCACGATGGCGCAGGCGCGCAGCGCTTCGGCTGGGCCGATGTGCGCGGGCTTAGCTTCGCGGACGCCGTGGCGATGCTCTGGGCCGAGCGCTTTGTTGTGCTTGCTCTTGGCGCCGCGATCTGCGCTCTCGGTCTTTGCATCGCGCTGGTCGCGCCAAAGACTTACACGGCGCGAGCGGAATTACTGGTGCGCCTGGGACAGGAATACGTCTACCAGCCGACCACTGGCGGCGCTGCGGCCGGCGCGACGCCTGATCTGCCGAGCGTCGTCAACGCGGAAATGCGCATGATCGGTTCGGGCGTGGTCGTGCGCCGCACGATCGAAGATGTCGGCCTGGAACGGCTCTATCCCGCTATCGCCGCGGGAGCAGGTTCGCCGGAGCGCAAGCTCGCAGCGGCGGAGCGCGCATTCGCGGAACATCTGGCGATCGAAACGGCGCCGCAAACGCCGGCTGTCGCGCTTTCTTTCTCGCACCCAAATCCGCAAGTGGCGGCGCATGCGCTGAACACGCTGATCGACAATTACCTCGATCGTCGCCGCGACGTGCTGACGGGCGGCGGTTACACCGCGTTGGCGCAGCAGAGCTCGGACTTGAACGTGCGCGTGGCGCAGGCGAGTGCGGCGCTCTCGGCGTTCCTGGGCGAACACGCGATCAGCGATTTCGACAGCGAGATGCAAGCGCTCGCGGCGCGGGCGGCCGATACGGAAACGCAATTGTTCGACGCCGAGGCGCGCCAACGCGAGGCCGAAGCGCGGGCGGGAGCGCTGCGCGCGCAGATGCAGGCGGAGCCGGCGGAGATTGAACTTTACTCAGAATCCGACGCCCGCCGCGATTTGGTGGCCGCCCAAATTGAGCGTCAGGAATTGCTCTCACGCTATCAGGACGATGCGCCGCCTGTGCGCGAGGTCGATCGCCGCATCCAACAATTGGAAGCTTTCCTCGCCGGCGGCGAGCCGCCGAGCCTTATTCGCCGCGGTCCCAATCCCGTGCGGCAGGACATCGCGACGCAATTGTACGGCGTCCAGGCGGAGGCGCGCGCGCAACGCGGCCGGGGCGCAGCGCTGACGCAGCAGCGCACGGAAGTGCGCGAGCGCCTGCAGCGCCTGCACGCGCTGGAGCCGCAATATCGCCAATTGCTGCGTGAGCGGACAATTCTCGAAACCAATGCGCAGAACTTTGCTGCGCGAGCCGAGGAAGCGCGTGCGTTCAGCCAATTGCTCAGCCGCTCCACCGACAATATTTCGCAGGTCGAGCGCGCTTCGCCCCCGACGCAGGGGCAGAGTTTGCGTTGGCCGATCATGCTGGTTACCGTCTTGATCGCGGGCATCGTCGCCTTGGCGACCGGGTTGGCGCGTGGCCTGATGCGCCGTGGTTTCCCGACGCCGTCGAGCGCGGCCCGTGCGCTTGATGCGCCGGTGCTGGCGGTGCTGCCGCGCTCGTCCGGCGCGCATCGCGCGACGGTGACGCGGACCAAGCCGAAACTCGAAGTGGTGAAGGGCGGAGCATGAAGACGCTCAACGTCAGCTTCGACGGCGTCCTCGCTGCGCTGCGTTCTCAGCCGCCGCGCGCTCGCGGCGCCGGCCGCACGCTGATGTTTATCGCGGGCCGGCGCGGAGAAGGCGTCACCGCGGCCGCGCGCATCGCGGCGGAAGCCGCAGGTCCCGGCTCCGTTTATGCGCTCGACCTCGACCCTTATCGCAACGCGCTTGCGCGCCGCTTCGCGGAGCGAGGCTCGCTTGGACCGAAGCTGGACGGCAGATTTGGCGGCGCCAGCTTTTACACCCTGGTCGACAGACAGGGCCGCTTGCTGCCGGAGCGTGAGCCATTGTTCGGCTTCCACCGCGTTGGCGGCGGCGCGCTGTTCGTCGGCGCCATGGACATGCGCCTTGCGCCGCCGCTAGCCCGCATAGCCGTGGCCGATACCCCGGACTATTGGAACGCGTCGCGCCTCTATGGCGATACGGTCATTGTCGACGCGCCTGCGCTTGATCACAGCCGCGTCGGCCTCCGCATCGCGCGTCACATGGATGGCGTCGTGCTTGTCGTCGGCGACGGCGCCGGCGCAGCGCCAGCTGCGATCGACGCAAAGAACGCCATCATCGCGGCGGGCGGCAATCTGATCGGATTGATCTACGCCAACGCCAGCGCGCCTGTCATGGCGATGGAGCGGGTGCTGCGTCAGGCGAGCTGAGATCGCGCGAGCGCTTCGCCGTAGAATTTTTGCGTTCGAAACCAGAACATCTTCCCGGCGCCGCGTGCCGAGCGTTCGAGCGCGTGCAGGAAGCTTCGCTGGCCCGTTGCAAAGAGGCAGGCCGCAGCAGCGCCGAAAACGGCCGCTTGGCCAGCGCCGACCCACATGTGGCGCGCGAGCGCGAAATAGTCGCGCGCGCTCCACGCCAGTTCGCATGGGCCTTGGCCGTACGCGAAGGCCCGCTTCAAGCCGTGCGACAGGCGCAGGCGCTCCGGTCCGATGTGCTCGATCACCTCGGCGTCGGCGGCCCAGGCGAAGGTCGCACCCGCCGCGCGCCAGCTCGCGAAAAGCAGATCATCCTCGCCGCCGGTTTCGTTTGAGGTCGCGCAGAAGGGCGCGCTTTCATCGAACAGCGACCGCGGCTGCAGGGAATTGCCGATGCCGCTAGGCGCAGCGATGAGCCCGCTGCGCCGGGGCCCTTTGCGAGAATAGAGGTTCTCGTAGAAGCGCTTGTCCGCGCCCTGCGCCATCGCGCGCACCGGGCCAAACACGCTTTGCGCGCCGGTTTCGCGGCGCACGCGCACCAACGCCTCCAGCCAGCCCGGCGGCGCCGTCTCGTCGTCGTCGAGCCAGGCGACGAAATCGCCGCTCGCGAGCGCTAGGGCTGCGTTGCGTGCGTTGGCGACGCCCGGTCGCGGCTCGTGCGCCCAACGGAATTGCATCGGCGCAACGCGTTCGAGCGCCTGAAACAAGGATAGGGCGCTTCCCTCCGGCGAGTTGTCGACGGCCACGAGTTCGACGCGCTCGCGATAGCTTTGCGCGAACACGCTGGCGGCCGCGCGCCGGAATGGTTCCGGGCGGCGGAAGGTTGGGATCAGGACGCTGACGGTGGGCATAGGCCGGCTTCGATCAGCACGCGCGTAACAGGAAGAATTCGCACCCCCGCGCCGCGCGCCGCGCGCAAGAAGGCATCCAGATTCTCCGGGCGCACGCCCCACAACGACGCGGGATCAGCGACATCATGTGTGTAGGCGATCATCCACGCCTTGCGCTTGGCGGCGCGCTTGAGCCATGCATGGGCCTGCGGAAGCGTCGTTTCGTAGAGCGGGCAGGCGCGCAGGTGCGCGAGGTCGACCGCGCCGCTATTCAGTCCCGGCGTCACGCCGCGTGCTGACGCGAACCGCGGCGGCAGCGCGCGCTTCAGAGCAGCGCGCGTCTCACCGTAGGGATAAGCCAAGCTGCGCACCTCGCCGCGATAGCCAAGTGCGGCGAGCGCTTCGCGATTGCGGGCAAGGTCCTTCAGCGTGTCGAATGCATCCCGGCGCGCGCAATCGGCATGACCGTAAGTATGGCAGCCGATCTCATGGCCGGCTTTCGCCAAACGCTGCAGGTCCACGCCGGAAAAATTTACGCCGGACGGGCCTAGTTCGCCGGCCAGGCCAGCCGCGGCGTAGAACGTGCCGCGCGCGCCATGGCGCTCGAGGATGGCCGCGCCATTTTCCGCCGCACTCGCGGGGAAATCGTCGAAACAGATCGATAGAAGCGGCGCTTCGAAGGCCAGACGCGCTGGCCGCGCGCGGCGCATCTGCGTGACGCGGCGGCGCACCTTGCTCAACGCATCACGCGGCGGCGCATACGCTGAGACGGTCACGGCAGATACTCGGCGTAGTAGGAGGCGCGGTAGAGCTTGAGCGCTGCGCTGCGAACGCGCAACGGCGCGCTCTGCATGGGGTCGCGCGCCAGCCAGGCGCAGAAGGCGCGCCATGAGCTGCGCAGCGGCGCCAGCTTAAGCGCGCGCGCAACGCGATAGCTCGCCATCTTCGCCATCGCTTGGGGATGCTTGCGCGCCAGGCGCGCAAAGTTCGGGCCCGCCTCGGCGCACTTGCGCAACAGCGTGTCGATGTCCTCAAGGCCCGTATGAGAGGCGGAATTGTCGACGTGGAGAATGGGCGCGCATTTGGCCGCACGCAGCGCCCAATCGACGTCCTCCCAACCCCAGCCGTGGAATCCCGGATCGAACTGGATTTCACGCATCAGGTCGCGGCGCACCAGCAGATTAGCGGATGCCGTGAACTGAGCCGGGTAACGCGCGCGCTCATGTGCGGTGCGGCAATCGGAGCGACCGAAAAGATCGTGATGCAGCGCCGTCTCCGGCGTGATGGCTGTGTGTTTGAGCGAAAGGCCGCCAAAGGCGACGAAGGGCCGTTGCTGCTGGATGAGTTCGAGCCAGCGCGGCAGGAAGTCGGAGGCGTCCGGCGCCATGTCGGCGTCGAGGAAGAGCACGTACTCGCCGCGAGCTTCCTCGATCAGTCGGTTGCGCGCTGCGGCGCGTCCGGAATTGTCCTTGAGCACGACGATCTTCACCGGCGCATGCAGCGCTTCCGCGCATTTGAGGACGCGTGCGAGCAGGGCGGCGCTGCCGGATCCGTCATCCAGAAAAACGAACTCGACGCCCTCTGGCGCGCGGCCCAGCCGTTCGATCAAGGCCGAAGGATCATCGCGATGGAAAGGCGTCAGGACACTGAGGCGCGGGCTCGCGAGCGGGCGCGGACCAAGATTGAGAATGCGTTCACCGTGCGCGGCCATCGGCTTTTTCCGTAAACAACGTCTGAAAACGAGCCCGCATTCTACCGCTTAGTGCTTGAGAAAGGACTGAGGCCACAGCGCGAACCCCCGCAATATTGAGGAGAAAGGCGGAGAAAGCGTAGGCGCTGCCGGCGCAGAGGATGATGAAGCAAAGTTGAAGCGGACTTTGCGGTGTGGGCGCCAGCAGCAGCACGCCCGCCATGGGCGCGCATGCCAGCGCGATGCGCGCAAGGCTCGCCGCCGGCAAAGGGAGCGCGATGAGGTGCCGGCCAACGAGCGCCAGCATTAGCGCGCCGACGCACGCCGCGGCGCACGCAGCGATGGCCGCGCCGCTTGCGCCCATGCGCGGCGCGAGCAAAAGGGTGAGCATCAGTTGCACGGCGCCCGGCGCCAGCATGACCAGTGCGCGCAGGCCGGTGCGTCGCGCCAGCTGGAACGCTTCCGACCAATAATAAAGGCCAAAGCCGCTCGCCAGCGCCGATGCTGCAAGCCAAGGCAAGAGCACCGCGGCGTCCGTCGCCAGCGCTTCACCGACCAGCAGACGGCTCAACGGCGCCCCGATCATGGCGAGGCCCAGCGCCGCCGGGCAGGCGATCGCGGCCAGCAGCTCAAAAGCGCGCCGCGCCGCGGTGCGGGCCGCCTCCGCGCCTTGTTGTTCGTATGCCGCCATGATCGCGGGCGTCAGCGCGGCGGCGGCCCAAAGAAAAATCATGTCCAGCGGCCGCGCCAAGCCGAACGCCGCAGCGTACGCGCCGAGCGACGAAAGGCCCGCCGCATCGGCGAGCACCATGCGCGTCAACGCCTGAACGCCCAGATCGACCGCCAGCGCCGCCGCAAGCGGCGCGCCATAGTCGGCGTAGGCGCGGGCGCTTCCACTAGGTTCAGGCGCGGCCATGTTCGCTGGCGGCCGAGAGCCGAGCAGCCACACCAGCGCGCCGGCGAGCGCGAGCCCGGCGAACGGCGCCGCCGCGCCGAGATCGAACGTCAGCAGAAATCCGACGCCGGCGGCGAGGCCGAGCGCAACATACAGCGTCTCCATCGCCGCCATACGCAGCGGCATCTGCGCTGCGCGTTCGCTCTCGCGCCCGATGCGGACATAGAAGCGCAGCACCGCCGATGGCGCCGCAAACGCTATGATGGAGGCGACGCGCGGGTCCTGCGCAAACAGCAGCGCGCATCCCGCCGCGAGCATAAACACAGCCGCAGTTCCGGCGCACAAGCGGCGCAGCAGGGCGAAGTGCTGGGTGAGCCGGCCTTCCGCGGCAGCTCTTGCATAGAAGCGATATGCCGCCGCTTCGGCCCAAGTGAAGGCGACCGTATGCGCCAGCATCGAAAGTGACAGCGCCAGAGCATAAAGACCGAATTCTTCCGGCGTCAGCAGGCGCGTGAAGGCGGCGATCGCGCCGAGCCCGATCAGGCCCTGCGCGATCTGCAACGGCGCGGCGCCCGTCAGGGCGGCGAGTTTCACCGCGTGTTCTTCCGGTCGCCCAACACCGCCGGCGCGGTGCGCAGCAGGATCTCCAAGTCGAGCCAGAACGAAGCCCGCGCCACGTATTCGAGATCAAGCTTGACGCGCCGGCGCACCAGGGCGGGCGTTTCGATCGGGCCGCGCGATCCGTTCACCTGCGCCCATCCGGTGATGCCCGGCTTAACGCGATGGCGATGCGCGTATTCGGCGACGATGTGGCTCAGGTCGCGCTCGGCGGCGCGCATGCCGACCGCGTGCGGACGCGGACCAACGAGGCTCATTTCGCCCTTCAGCACATTGATCAATTGCGGCAGCTCATCGAGGCTCGTGCGGCGCAGGAAGCCGCCGATGGCCGTTAGTCGAGGATCGTTGGCGCGCACTTGCATCAGGGGCGCGCCTGGCTGGTGCTTCATGGTGCGGAATTTCAGCACTTCGATGATGCGGTTGTTGAAACCGTGGCGGCGTTGGCGATAGAGCACCGGGCCTTCGCTGTCGAGCTTCACCGCTGCGGCGATGATGAGCATAACCGGGCTGAAGAGGCCCAGAAGCGCGCCGCCGATGACGACGTCCTGCACACGCTTCGCCGCCAGCTTGCGCCAATTATGTGGCCGGCCGGAGACGCAGGCGAGTGCTGCGGCGGAGATGCGGCCCTCGGGTTGATAGTCCAAAAGCAGATCGATGCGATTGGGCGCGATGCGGAGCTTCTCGATCATCGTGCGCACGCGCGCCTCCGCGCGCTGCGTTACGGTGATGACGATGCGGTCCACGTGCGGCAGGCTTTCCCATGCGAGCAGATCGTCAACGCTGCCGCAAACCGGCGCCTTCAAGACACGTCCCGGTGCACGCGAGAGGCGGTCGTCCACGACGGCAACTATTCGGGTGTCGCCGCATTGAGAGGCGCGCGTTGCGAAACGCGCCGCGGCCGGCGTGGCGCCGACGAGCACAATAGTTTCCGAGAAGACGCCCCTGCGGTGCGCGGCGCGAATCCACACCGCGAGCGCGCCATGGACGCCGGCCATCAGCAGCGCAGCGGCCGGGACAATGGCGGCGAGCGCTCCGGCGCTCTTTGCGTCGGGCGCAACGAATTGTGCGACGCCGAGCCCGATCAGCGCGCCCAGCGCCAGGCCGCCAGCGCCGGTTTCGGCGCGGATGCGCGCCGGCGTGGTCTTGTAGGCGTCGGTCAGCCAAAGCCCCGCCTTAAGCGCGGTCGCGCCAAGCAGAAAGGATACGGCCTCGCCAATGCTCAGCGCCAAAAGGCCGCCGCCCGCTCCCCACAGCGCCGCGAACTCCGCAGCGATCAGGACAATGAACCAATCGAGCGCGATCAGCGCCCGGATCGGATGGCGTCCGTCGAGGCGGATCGACTTGGATTTCAACGCCGGGAAGGGCTGGCGGGGCGCGGGGGCGGGCTTGGCTTCATTGGCTGGATCGGCCGACGGCGCCTCGGAGAGCCGGTAAACTTCCTCCGCGCTCTCCGGCTCGCTCTCCGCCGTCGCTTCCTTAACCCCGAACATAGCGAACGCCGCGGCCAATTCGGCCACGCGGTGAGCATCCGCCTCCGCTTCCGCGAGCGCGGCTTCAACGAGCGCCTCTGGCGGCTCCGGCTGCTCCAAAACGGCGCCGGTGCGCTGCAAAGCGTGCTGGGACATGAAGAATTCGCCCTAAAGACTAAATTGCTCGGGCGGGCTCGCGCAAAGGCGGCGCCAGTTAAGCATAAGGCGAATGGGGCGGTCCGCCCTTGCCCCACCTGACGGGCGCTTGTAAGCGTGCGCCGCACGCTGGAGACGTGGCCGAGTGGCTGAAGGCACTCCCTTGCTAAGGGAGCATACCTTAACCGGGTATCGAGGGTTCGAATCCCTCCGTCTCCGCCACCCTACGGCAGCTCGAAATTGGCCTGATTGAGTTCGTTAGCCACGGGGCGAACCAGCACCGCCCCGCGCGACGCGGCGCTGGTCAGCAAGGAGGCGGCTTCGCCTATGTCGGCGCATCGAATGGTGAACCGCTCAGCCAGTTCGCCAGCCTCATCGACGATCCGAACTTCGTAAGCGGTCAGCTGAGCCTCCGTGGCGTCTCTAATACCGCGGTAGCGCGCGAGTTCCCGGTTTTGCGAGCAACAACGCTGGCGCGTCTTCGCCTGCGCGCTTATGTGGCGGGTCGGGGGAAGCGATGCTGCATTTCAGTGCAATGATGCTGGCGGCCTGTCTGGCCGGCCAAGCGGAGACAAGCCAAATGGTTGAAGCGCCCTTGCCACCTGCGCCGGCATGGAGCGGCAGCAGCGAACGCCTCATCGCGTCGCCGGACAATCCCTGGCTGACCCCTGCGGAAGCCTCCAACTTCGAACGAACGCCCGATTACGCGGAGACGCGCGCCTGGTTCGAGCGCCTAGCGGCAGCCTCTGAGCTCATCGATATCGCCCCATTCGGCGTGACGCCGCAGGGCCGGGAGATGTTCTATGTCACGGCCAGTATCGAAGGCGGGCGATGGAATCCCGAGACGCCGGTGCTGTTTGTGCAGGCGGGCATCCATTCCGGCGAAATCGACGGCAAGGACGCCGGCATGATGCTCCTGCGCGATATCGCCTTCGGCGATCGCCGCGCTCTGATCGAGAACGCCAACCTCGTCCTGGTGCCGATCTTTAACATCGACGGGCATGAGCGCGCCTCGCCGCGCAATCGGCCCAATCAACGCGGACCGAGCAATCAAGGCTGGCGCAACACGGCGCAGAACCTCAACCTCAACCGCGACTTCACCAAGGCCGACGCGCCTGAGATGCGGGCGCTGCTCGCCTTGCTCCGCCGCTTCAATCCCGATCTTTACATCGACGTGCACGTCACCGACGGCATGGATTACGCTTATGACGTGACCTACGGCTTCCAGGGGCGTGATGGCGGATGGGCTGCTTCGCCCGAGATCGCGCGCTGGCTGGACCGCGCGTATAGACCCGCACTCGACCGGGCGCTCGAGCGTGACGGCCACATTCCGGGCGATCTGGTGTTTGCCGTAAATGACCGTGATCCCCACGCGGGGCTTGCGGTGTTCGGCTTCTCGCCGCGTTTTTCGCAAGCTTATGGCGACATCACGCACATGGCGTCGGTGCTGATCGAGAACCATTCCCTCAAGCCGCATCGCCAGCGCGTGCTGGGCACCTACGTCATGCTTGAATCCAGCCTGGAGATACTGCAACGCAATGGCGCGGCTTTGCGCCGCGCCAGCGCACACGATCGCGCGGCGCGCGACGAGACGCTCGCAGCCGGTTGGCGGATGAGCGAGGCGCCGGGCGTCACGCGCCGGCTGGCGACGATGGCGTATGAAGAATACGAGTCGCCTGCCTCAGGCGGGCGCGAGTTGCGCTGGACAGGGCAATCTGCCGGCGCACAAGACGTGCCGCAGCACACGCCAGAATCGACCGTCTCATTGCGCCGTCCCGTCGCTTACTGGGTGCCTGCGACCAAGCCCGACGTCATCGAGCGCCTGCGTGCGCATGGGATTGAGATGGAGACGCTTGACGCGCCCCGCGCGCTGAGCGTGGAAATGGTGCGCCTTAACGCCGCTGCGCCCGCGGCCGGCGTGTCGGAGGGCCGGCAGCGCGCGTCGGCGGGTGAGCCAATTGTCGAGCGGCGCGAGGAATGGTTCCCGGCGGGTTCGGTGCGCGTGCCCACCGATCAGCGTTTGGGTCTATTGGTCATGACGCTGCTTGAACCCGAGAGCGAGGATTCCTTTTTTCAGTGGGGTTTCTTCAACGAGATCCTCCAGCGCACGGAATATATGGAGGGCTATGTGATTGCGCCGATGGCGGAGGCGATGCTCGCGGCCGATCCGGCGCTGCGCTCAGCTTTCGAGGCGCGGCTCGCCGCTGACGCCGATTTCGCGGGCAACCCAGACGCGCGGCTTGCCTGGTTCTATGAGCGCTCTCCCTATTACGACGCCCGCTATTTGCTCTATCCCGTGGGGATCGAACGCTAGCGTGCGGACCCATTGCCGCGCCGCACCGGCGCGGCCTTTCGGTTCACGCGCTTTGCTCGTAGATAGACGGGGCGACAATCCCCCTGGAGAGAGCGAGCGTGCAAGCGGCTGAAGCGGGACGAGCCTTCGAAACGGACGTCATTATTGTGGGCGCGGGGCCGGTTGGGCTGTTCGCTGTCTTCGAACTTGGCCTCCTGGATTTGAAAGCTCATTTGATCGACGTCCTCGACAAGCCGGGCGGTCAGTGCGCCGAGCTATATCCGGAGAAGCCGATCTACGACATTCCCGGGCTTCCGATCGTTACCGGACAAGAGCTGACAGACCGCTTGATGGAGCAGATCAAGCCGTTCGAGCCGACCTTTCATCTCAATCAGATGGCCGAGCAATTGGAACGCCTCCCGGACGGGCGCTTCAAGCTCACAACGGAATTAGGTTCGTCGATAACGGCGCCGGTTCTTGTAATCGCGGCAGGCGGCGGATCGTTCGTTCCGCGGAAACCCAAATTGGACGGGCTCGAAGCCTATGAGGGCAAATCGGTGCACTACGCCGTCCGCAAGATGGAGGCGTTTCGCGGCAAGGATCTCGTGATCGCCGGCGGCGGCGACAGCGCCCTCGATTGGGTGCTCAATCTCCAACCCGTCGCGAAGTCGGTGACGTTGCTGCACCGGCGTGACGATTTCCGCGCAGCGCCGCATTCCGTCGCGAAAATGCGCGCCCTGGTCGCCGAAGGAAAAGTGCGTCTCGAGATCGCCGACCTCAAGGCCCTCAGCGGCGCTGATGGCCAGCTTTCCAGCGTAGTGTGCGAAACCAAGGACAAGGGCCGCTACGACGTTGCCTGCGATACGCTCTTGGCCTTCTACGGCCTCACCATGAAGCTGGGGCCGATCGCGAATTTTGGGCTCAACCTCAACGAAAACCTGATCCCGGTCGATACTGAGAAGTTCCAAACTTCTGAGCCCGGCATCTTCGCAATCGGCGACATCAACACCTATCCGGGCAAGCTCAAACTTATCCTTTGCGGCTTCCATGAAGCGGCGCTGATGAGTCAGGCCGCGTTCCGCATCTGCCGGCCGGGCGAACGGCTTGTGTTTCTCTATACGACGTCGTCGACCGATCTTCAGAAAAAGCTCGGCGTCGCGTGATGCGCGTGTCACGGCGCGCCACAATCGTGCTTGGCGTTGCGGCGTATCTCGGATGTCTTGCGCTGTTCTTTCTGGCTGTCGCCCAAGATGGCGGCGCCTCTGGCTTCAGTCATGGACGCATTCGTGGCGCCACCAGCGACATCGGCATGCTGCTGACGGCGCTCGCGGCTGGGCCAATCGTCATTTTGGCGGCGATCGCCAACTGGAACAAGAAGTGAAAAGCCGGCCTTCAAATCCGCAGCATCGCTGCCTAGGTCATTCGGCGGAGGGCGTCCGATGAAAGCCGATCCGGTGATCCTGAAGCGTTTCGATGCGCCAGACGAGGTGCGAACCTTCGAGAAGGGCCGCTTCGAGATAGTGCGTGTCGGCGGCATGACGATCGGGCGCGCGACCTATGAGCCCGGCTGGCGCTGGTCTCGGCATATTGGTCCCGGAATGGGCGCGACGCATTGTCATGTCGAGCATGTCGGCATGGTGATCTCCGGACGCGCCACCGCGGCGATGCAGAACGGCGCAATCATCGAGATGAAGCCGGGCGACGTCTTCTATATTCCGCCCGACCCCCACGATTCCTGGGTTGTGGGCGACGAACCCTATGTCTCGCTCCACTTTCTTGGCGCGGACCACTACGCGGACAAGAACGCCTGATGCGCTTTCACGCCAACGTACTCGACGCCATTGGCGACACGCCGCTTATCAAGTTGCGCCGCGCATCCGAACTGACGGGTTGCACCATTCTGGGCAAGGCCGAGTTTCTAAATCCTGGACAAAGCGTGAAGGACCGCGCGGCGCTGGCGATCGTGAAGGACGCCGAGGCGAAGGGAATGTTGCAGCCCGGCGGCGTCATTGTTGAGGGCACGGCCGGAAACACCGGCATCGGTCTGGCGCTGATCGGCGCGGCGAAAGGCTATCGCGTCATCGTCGTGATGCCGCGCACGCAGAGCCAAGAAAAGAAGGACGCCGTCATCGCTTTGGGCGCCGAGCTGATCGAAGTCGACGCCGTTAAAGCCTCTGATGACAATCATTATCCGAAGGTCGCGCGCCGCATCGCAGAGGAAAAAGCGAAGACCGAGCCATATGGCGCCATCTGGGCCAATCAATTCGACAACACAGCAAACAGGCAGGGCCACATCGAGACGACGGCGCCCGAAATCTGGCGCGACACGGACGGAAAAGTCGACGGCTTCATTTGCGCGGTTGGTTCAGGCGGCACGCTCGGCGGCGTAAGCCTTGGGCTTAAGGACCGTAACACTGACGTGGTCATCGGCATCGCCGATCCGGCGGGCGCCGCGCTCTATGAATTTTACAAGCACGGCGAGTTGAAGGCCGAAGGCTCATCGATCACCGAGGGCATCGGCCAGGGACGCATCACCGCCAATCTCGAAGGCGTCAGCGTTGACGAGGCGTATCGCATTGAAGATCAGGACTGGCTGCCGGTGCTCTACGCGCTGATCCAGGAGGAAGGCTTGTGCGTCGGCGGTTCGTCTGCGCTCAACGTGCTCGGCGCAATGCGTTTGGCGAAGACGCTGGGCCCCGGAAAAACAGTCGTCACCGTGCTCTGCGACTACGCCAACCGCTATCAATCACGGTTGTTCAATCCGGATTTTCTGCGATCGAAGGGATTGCCGACGCCACCTTGGCTGACCTGATGCGGTTCCCGCTGCGGTGCAATAATCCCGCATGCGGCCGATTGGCGCTTTTGCATGTTGCCCGCACAGCCTAGAACAGCCGCCTCATTGGTTAGGGGACGCTCATGTTACGATTGTTGACGCCGGCTCTGCTTGTCGGCCTCGCCGCTTGCGCGCCGACCGCGCAGGATTCCGCACCGATCGCTGCATTCTCGGCGCCCGCGCTTTCGGCTGAGGCTCTCGTCGGTCACGTTGAAGTGCTGGCGTCTGACGAGTTCGAAGGCCGCGCGCCTGCTACGCGCGGTGAAGAATTGACAGTCGACTATCTGCAGCGCGCGTTCGAAGCCGCAGGTCTGCAGCCGGGCGCGCGCGGCGAGGACGGCGCTGCGTCTTGGGTGCAGCGCGTGCCGCTGATTTCATCCACTGTGCAGGACGCGCCCGCGCTCACGATCAGCGGCGGCGACGGCGCGCGGGAATATGCGTTCGGCCCGCAGCAGGTGGTCTGGAGCCGCCGCGTCGTTCCGCAGATATCCGTTGAAAACGCGGAACTGGTTTTTGTCGGCTATGGCGTGGTCGCGCCTGAGCAGAATTGGAACGACTACGCCGGCGTCGACATGCGCGGCAAGATCGCCGTCATGTTCATCAACGATCCTGATTTCGGGACCGGCGCGGACGGCGGCTTCGGTGGACAAGCGATGACCTATTATGGCCGCTGGACGTACAAATACGAGGAGGCTGCTCGCCAGGGCGCCGCCGGCGCAATCATCATTCACGACACTGCGGGCGCGTCCTACCCGTGGGCTGTGGTGGAATCATCGAACACCGGCACCCAGTTCAACGTCGTCACCGAGGATGGCGGCATGAGCCGCACTGCTTTCGAAGGTTGGGTTACCGAAGATGTCGGCCGCGAACTGATGCAGCGCGCCGGTCTCGATCTGGCGGAAATGCGCGCGCAGGCGCAGCGGCAGGGCTTCCGTCCGGTATCGATGGGCGATCTGCGTGGCTCAGTCGCGTTCAACATCGCCACCGAGGAAACGTCGTCGAACAATGTCGTGGCGGTTCTGCCCGGAACGGAGCGGCCGGACGAGACCATCCTCTACACGGCGCACTGGGATCATCTCGGCCGCTGCACACCGATCGACGGCGACGACATCTGCAACGGCGCGCTCGACAACGCCACCGGTACTGCCGCGTTGATCGAACTCGCACGCCGCTTCGCGGAAGACGGCGCGGGCGAACGCTCGGTGGCGTTCATCGCTCTGACTGCCGAAGAGCAAGGCCTGCTTGGCGCGCTCTATTATTCGCAAAACCCCCTGTTCGAGCCGGGCCAAACCGTCGCCGGCATCAATATGGACGGCATCAACAATATGGGCCGCACTCGCGACATCGAAGTCGTCGGTTTCGGCAAGAGCGAAATGGACGACATGATCGTCGCCGCCGCTGAGGCGCAAGGGCGGCGCGTCGCTCCGGATTCGAATCCGGAGGCAGGCTATTTCTATCGCTCCGACCATCTGCACTTGGCGCGCATCGGCATCCCGGTGCTCTACACGTCCAACGGCATCGATATGCTGGAGGGTGGCGAAGAGCGTGGGCGCGCGCTTAACGAAGATTACGTCGCCAATCGCTACCACAAGCCCACCGACGAATTGACGCCGGATTGGGACATGACAGGCGGGGCTGAGGACGTGGCGCTCTATTACGCTATCGGCCGCGAACTGGCTGATGGCGAGCGCTGGCCGGAATGGCGTCCTGATGCCGAATTCCGCGCCGCCCGGGTGGCCTCGCGTCCCTCGCGTTAGTAAATAAACAGGTGGTCCGATCTTTCTAAGTCTCGGACGCGGCTTACATTTTCCTTAGGAAAGCAGCGGAACTCTTGCCATTGGGCAAGGGTTCCGCCTTCCTAGGAATAGCGTGCTGCGCGTTCCGCAGCGCCTCGGGCCGCGCAGGGCGACCACGTTTGATCGATTTCATCCTCCAAAATTGGTCCGTTCTCGCGCCAACTCTGCTGCTGTTTTTTGCGGTCGGATTTTTCGCGCAATTGGTCGATGGCGCGATCGGCATGGCTTATGGCGTCATTTCGTCGAGCGTACTGCTGGCGTTCGGCGTGCCGCCGGCGCAGGCCTCCGCCACCATCCACGCTGCGGAATGCTTCACGACCGGCGCGTCCAGCGCTTCGCACATCAGTCACAAGAACATCGATTGGCGCCTGTTTTGGCGCCTGGCGCCGGCCGGCGTCGTCGGCGGCGTCGCAGGCGCTTATCTGCTCACGGGCTTCGACCCCACCTTCATCAAAGCGCTCGTCTTCGTCTACCTGGCTATTCTGGGCCTGTTCATGCTCGGGCGCGCCATCCGCGGCCTAAAGGAAGAGCCTCCGCGCCTGAAGCATGTCGTGCCTCTGGGCGTCGCCGGGGGTTTTCTCGACGCGACCGGCGGCGGCGGCTGGGGGCCGGTCGTGACGTCCACGTTGCTCGGACGCGGACACACGCCGCGTTACGTCATCGGCAGCGTCAATTCGGCTGAGTTCTTCATCACGCTGGCGATTTCGGCGACCTTCATCTGGACGCTTTTCACCGGCCGGTTCGTGCTCGAAGGCGGCTTAGCGCAGGGCTTGGCGGCGCTAGCTGGACTGGTGCTCGGCGGCGTCATCGCCGCGCCGCTGGCGGGCTACGTGACCAAGATCGTTCCGGCGCGCCTGCTGCTCGGCGCAGCAGGCTTTCTCGTGATTGGGATTTCGATTTGGCAGGGCATCCAATTGTGGCCGGACCTCCTGGAATATCCGATCACCGCGCAATTGGCGCATATGGTTAGCGTGCATTAACGATTCAGGCGCGCATACTCCACGTTTACATTCCTTGACGCATCCTCACCGCGAATCCGGGATGTGGGCGAGGGCGTGGTCAGTTCGATCAATTCCGCGGCGGCGGCCGTCTGGCTAAACCAGAGTTCGAGTGCGGGTGGACTCGGCATTGGCGCTGACCTGCTGACGGCGTGGGCCAGCGCGCGCGCCGGCGTCGGCGCTCTAGATCCCACCACGCTTGGCGCTGATCCGAACGCCCCGGCGGCGCCGGTGTGGACGCCCGGCTACACGCCCGGTGACGACATCCTTCGCAGCCGCGCCTTCAGCGGCAAAGAATTTTTTGATCTGGAGGCCAAGCTCTATTCCGATCTCGGCGCATCGGGTGATTACCGGCGGCTGTTCGCCCTGCACACCGGCCTCTCGACCATGCAGGCGCTCGCGTCCGGCCTCGAAGACACGACGCTGTCGCAGGCTCTGCGCAAACAGGCCGAAGCGCAATTTGCGCGCGGTATGAGCGAACTGCAGCAATTCTTCGGCTCGCAGACGTTCGACGATGTCCGCCTCGTACAAGGCGATCGGGTCGATGCTGCGCAAACCACTTTTGCGATGCCGATCGCGTCTGAGGATTACCTGACCGGGTTGGTCCATCGCGGCGGGCTGACGGACGTCGTAGCTGGTCTGGACAAGAGCGCGCGTTTTGACATCGTCGCCACCTCGCTCGGCGGCACGGAGCGGCGGGTCGCCATCGACCTCTCCGAAATGGGTGCGATGCCGCGTTCGCTTGGCGCAGTGGTGAGCTTCATCAACAGCAAGCTTTCCGCCGCCGGGGCGGCGTCGCGCCTGGAAACCGTGGATCAGACGCCAAAGACGAACACTCTCGTCATCGGCGGGCGCACCATCGAGTCGAAATACACAGGTCCGAAGCAATACGCGCTGAAGGTCGATGTCCGCGCCAGCGAGCGCGTCGCGTTTGAGCCGATTGATGCGGATGCGGCGCTTTATGTGCTGGGAAGCACGAGCGGCGGCGCGCGACTGATCAAGCTTGAAGATACTGACGGCGCGGTCGGCTTGCCGGCTCTCCTGCTGCGGCCCGGCGCAACCGCAGATCCCACTGGCGCGTACGTGTCGCACGGGTGGCTTGGGCCGGGCGCACCTTATGGCGCGCCGCCTGCGCAAGCGTTCGAACAGCGCACCAGCGCGCTCGTTTCACTTGGCGACAACACATACGAAGATCGCCTCGACGCAGCGGGCGAGGCGGTGCTCAAGCTCGAACTGGCCGATGGGCGCACGCTGTCGGTATCGACGTCTTGGCGCACCGGCGATCAGGAGGCTTGGCGCGTCCTTGATGGCGAAGACGCCGATGTTGGCCGTCTCAACGATCTCGCCGAGCGCTTGACACAATTGTTGCATGAACAGGGCGTCGCGGCGGGCGTCGATGTTTGGGCTGATGGCGACGATGCCGGCTTGTCGATCTTCACCGGCGATTTGGCGCGCGTGAGCAATTTCACCATCAGCGGCCGGGCGCCGGCATTGGAAACGATCGATCCCGCCGGCATGGTCGGCGGCCTGCGTGACGGGGTGTTCGCGCGTCGCTTCGAGGCGGCCGCGGTGGCGGCCTCCAGCGAAACGTTCACCGGCAAGCAGAGTTTCACCTTCACCACCGGCGCGCGCGCCATTGCCGTCACTGTGGACGCCGGCGAGGACGGCATGGATGCTGCGGCTTTGGAAGCCGCGCTCAATCAGAAGATCCGCGACGCTGGCCTCCGCGCATCGGCGGCGTTGGTGGATGTCGGCGGCGCGTTGACCCTGCGGGTCGACGGCTTGCATGATCTGGTCGGCGTTGAAGCCGCCCTGAACGAAGAGACCTACGAGGCCGCGCTTCAGGCGCCTGGGACCTGGGCGGCCGGCGGGCTGCCGGTAGCGAGCGCAGGTCAGCCCTTTGGCGATGCGCTGCGCCAATTCTCGCTCGATGGCGGCTCGCCGCTGAGTGCTTATCCGGGCGCGATCAACCTCGACATTGTTGTCGATACGCCGGCTGGCCAGAAAACGGTCTCCGTCGCCATCGGCGCGCTGGAGCGCGCGGGCGATCCCGACAGCGGCGGCGCCTGGGCGCAGCAATTCCGTGACCGGTTGAATGCAGCGCTTAATGCGGCGGGTGTCTATGTCAGCGCCAGCGCCGATCTCTCCAGCTTCACCGCCGCTGAAGCAGCGGGCCATCGCATCGCGGGCATCAGCATCAATGGCGACGCTCTTGATTTCAGTGCAAGCGCGCCGGCGTTCATGCTGGGCGGCGCATATTCCGCGGCGCGTAGCTTCACCAGCGCGCAGGCGGCCGCCGGCGTTAGCGAAGAAAGCGCCGCGCTGCTGGCCGATCCCACGGCGTCGCTCACGTTCGCGACGGTCTGGGGCGAGCGCAGCTTCGCGGTTTCGTTGCAGCCCGGCGATCCGCGCACGCTGGAAAGCGTTGCCTTGCGGCTCAACGAAGAGCTTGCGGCGCAGGGTTATGATCTTGGCGTCGCCGCTGTCGCCCTTGCCGGCGGCGGCGCCGGTTTGCGCATAGTTTCCGGCGCCTCGCACAGCATTCGCGGCGACGTTAGCGTTGAGATGGGCGGCGTCGAGGCGGCGGTGACGCTCGATCCCATCGATTCCTTGAGTGCGGCGGATGATCCGGTGGGTGCGGCGCGTGTGGCCGAACGCGCGGCGCGCGGCGCCACTGTGTCCGAAACCTCCGGCGGGAGCGCCACCTACATGGCGCCGGGCGTCAACGCCTCCGGCTGGTTTCCTGGGCGCGCTTTTGACGTCGCCATCGGCGCGGGCATGTCGGTCGCCACGGCGCGTGCGGTGGCGGCTGGGCCTGATGGATCGGTCTATGTGCTGGCCGACCTCGGCGGCGATTCCGCAACGGTGGCGATCAAGGGCGTACGCGACGTCGCCCTGCTCAAATATGATTCAGCCGGTAAGCTTGCGTTCTCGCGTATCCTCGGCGCAGCGCAGAGCGCGAGCGGCTTCGCCATGGCGGTGTCGAGCGACGGCAAAGTCGCCATCGGCGGCGCGGTGGAAGGCGGCCTCTCCGGCGCAGGCGCCGAGCGTGGCGGCGCAGACAGCTTCGTCGCGCTCTATGACGCCGATGGCGACCAGGAATGGACTGTGCGCCGCGGCGCAACTGCCA
>JBFWZB010000004.1:12553-50485 GCA_050185805.1 Hyphomonadaceae bacterium | reverse complement strand
ATCGGCGGCGCGGTGGAAGGCGGCCTCTCCGGCGCAGGCGCCGAGCGTGGCGGCGCAGACAGCTTCGTCGCGCTCTATGACGCCGATGGCGACCAGGAATGGACTGTGCGCCGCGGCGCAACTGCCAACGATCAGGTCAACGCGATCGCTTTCGCCCCGGATGGGAGCGTGATCGTCGCTGGAGAAACCGAGTCCGCGCTTGGTCCGGCGTTGGCGCTCGGCGGATCGGATGGATATTTGCGCGCTTATTCGGCGGGCGGCGCGGAATTGTTCACCCGCCAGTTTGGCGCGGGGCGCGACGACGCGGTGACCGCGCTCGCTGTGCGCGATGACGGCGCCGGCGGCGTTGAAATCTTCACCGGCGGCGTGGAGGACAATCGCGGCGTTCTGCGCAGCTTCACCTACGCTTCCGCCACCGGCGTCGTGGCGGGTGCGACGCGCGATCTCGGCAATTTTCACCAGGGCGCGCTCAATGCCCTGATTGTCGACGGCGGGGCGCTTTATGTCGGCGGCGCTATTGGCGCCGATCGCCTTGCTGTCGGCGCGACGGCGCATGCCGCGGTCGCGGCGCAAGAAGGTTTCGTCTCCCGGCTCGACGCCGATCTCACTTCAACGGCGCTCGATCGCGCCAGCTACATAGGGTCCTCTCTCGATGATTCCGTGCGCGGGCTGGCGCTTGCAGACGGCGAAATCTACGCGACTGGCGTCAGCGGCGGTCTGATCGGCGGTCAGGGCAATCTCTCGTCGCCCTCCGCCTTTGTCGCACGGCTTTCTGACGAGGGCGTGCTCGCCTGGTTGCGAACCTTCGCCTCCGGCGGCGGCGCTGTGACGCCGAACGGCATTGTCGCCGTTGAAAACAGCGCCTCGCCCCTGGATGTGCTGGGTCTACCAAGCGGAATTGTCGCCGCCGCGGACTCGACCGCGCTCGCGTCCCGGAGCGCATTGCGCGTCGGCGATGAATTCAGCATTGGCGCCGATGGGCGGCGCCTGACCACGATCCGCGTCAGCGAGCGCGATACGATGTCGTCCCTCGCATCGGCGATCAATCGAGCGATCGGCTCCGCCGGTCGCGCTACCATCCTGCGTGAGGACGGCGTCGAGCGTCTTCGCATCACCGCGTCAGACGGGCGCGCCGTGCGCATCGAGGCGGGGCGCGCTGATCGCGACGCGCTTTCCGCGCTCGGTCTCACTACGGGCATTATCGCCGCCAACACCCAAGCACGCGGCGGCCTCAAAACCTTCGGCTTGGGGCTGTTGGCGGCTGACTTGAAGCTCGACAACGCGGCGAGCCTGGCGAAGACGAAGGCGGAACTCTCGGCGGCCATTTCGCTGGTGAAGCAGGCCTACGACACGCTGCTCTATCCCAACGCGAAGGCGCTGACAGAGGAAGAAAAGGCGCTCGAAGCGCGTCGCCAGGCAGCCGGGCAGGCTCCTGAATATTACACCCAGCAATTGGCGAATTATCAGGCAGCTCTTGCCCGTTTGGGCGGTTAGCCGGGCTTCCATCGCCGGACCGACCGGGCTATACGCCCCCGTCTCCGGCGCCGCGGTAGCTCAGTGGTAGAGCGCACCCTTGGTAAGGGTGAGGTCGAGAGTTCAATCCTCTCCCGTGGCACCACGCGCCTAGAGCGGCTTATCCTTATTCACCGGCGGTTCGGCTTCAGGCGCTTTAGCCGCGGGCGCAACCTGCTGCGCCGGCGCCAGCGCGCCCGCGCACGCATTCTGTACAATGCTCCAATCGGCGGCGCTGAGCGAGGGCGCGCGCCCCGGCTGGGCGCGAGCGCGCGCCGCGGCGATGCGTGCGGGTGTGGCGGGATGGCTGGAAAGGAATGTCGGCACGTCGCCCTCGCCGCCGGTGATCTGCTGGATGCGTTCGAAGAAGCGCGCCAGTGCCGCGGGATCGACTCCCGCGGCTTCGAGATAGTCGAGGCCGACGCCATCGGCTTCGGTTTCGTGGTGGCGGCTGTAGCTGAGCGCCGCCAAATTGACCGAAGCGACGGCGACAGCCTGACCGAGCCCTGCGCCGCCGAAGACAATGTCGAAGAAAACGCCGGCGCCGACATTGCGGATCACGTTTTCCATGACGTGATGGCGTGAGAGGTGGGCCAATTCATGCGCGATGACGCCGGCCAGTTCGTCGGGGTGGCGGGCTTCCGCAATCAAATCGTCAGTGACGACAATGGAATTGTCCGGCAGCGCGAACGCGTTGGGAAAGCCTGCGTCGACGATCGAAATGGTCAGTTCGTTGCGCAGCGCCGGCTCGGCGGCGGCGCCCGCGTCGAGAAAACGCAACGCCATGCCCTGCAGAATCGACTCGGCCTCGGCGCTGCGTCCTCCCGCGCAAGGTTCGCTCAGAGCCTCGACCTGGGACCAGGCGATTTCGCCGATCTGTGCGCGGTATTGCGCCGGCATGACGCGCGCCAGCGGACCCGCGGCCAAGGGCACGGCGACAAGGAAGATCGTCGCCAGACCCAGTGCGGCGCCGGCAAGGCCGCCGACAAGGCGCCACGATTCATCGCCGTGCGCGCGCCGCGTGAAAAGCGCCGGCGCTTGCGCCCGCATCAACGGCTCGGCAGCGGCCTCGAGCGAGAGGCGTTCGCCCGTGTCAGGGAGGCGCTTGAGTATGATGCGGCCATTGCCGTCGTCCGCCCGCACCAGCTCGGCGTAACGCCAGCGATGCACGACCCCTTGGATGGCGAACGCAATTGCATCGGCTTCAATCGCCGCCTCGGCGTCGGTGATGGTGGCGCTGCGGCCGTCTGCATAGCGCGCCTGCATCAGATCATGCCCACGCCGAGGTCGAGATCGAACGCATCGGCGAAGCTTTCACCGGAGCGCGGACCCTGCGCGATCGCTTGTCCAATCTCAGCGAAGCGCGGCGGGTGGGTGATCTCAAGCCGGTTGACGATGTAGCGCACCTGCAACAATCCCGCGAGCGGCGCCAACAAGGTGAGCGAGAAGATGGTGATGAGCCAGCCCAGCAGGGAAATGCCGAACAGGCTCCAGGTATTGGCGCGCAGTTTAAAGCGGGCGCCGTCAATCGAGATCATTGACGCAATGCGGTTCATGGCGGCGGCGCGATAGGGCATCCAGGTGAACAGCCAAGCCGCCAATGTAAAAATTAGCCACAACGCCACGACGACGATGCCGATTGCGCCCATGGCGGCGGGATTTGCCGTTGATGTGGTCCCAGCCATGGCGGCTGCGAACGGAACGATAGTCGCCACTGCAGCAATCCATCCCGCCACCATGGCGATTGGAAAGCCGAACCAACCCAGCGCGAACGGCCACCACAAGCCACGCGCATCGCCCTCCGGGTCGCGCGCGAACTCAAACGGTTGGTCCCCGAAGCGGGCGTTTTCCCACAGCATGCGCGCCCGGTTCATACGCGCTACCGGCGTGTACCAGCCTAGCGTCAGCAATTGCAGCACTGACCAGCCCCAAGAGGCGAAGGCGAAACCCCACGCCGAGCCCGCCAATCCCAGCTGGATGCCGCGCCAACGCGTGCGTGAGAGCTGGTAGCGGCGCATCCAATAGCGGGCGGCCGCGATTAGCGGCACCACCAGCACGTAGAAGCCCAGCGTGAGCCACACCGCGTAAACGGGCTCTAGAGCGAAGGGCGCAATGTAGAAAACGAAGATCGCCGGGAGGAAAAAGGTCGGCAGCGAGATCAGGAAGCCGCGAAAGAGCTCCCAGCCCGCGCCGGTATATTCGAACGGATCGCCCATGACCCACGCGCGCGACCAAACGCGGCGCCGCACCGAAGTGCGCGCCCAGAAGCGATAAAGTGTCAGCGTGACGATGCCGAGGATCGCATTCTTCGCCGCCAGCCCGATTATGTTGCGTAGCGAGCCCGTGTGCGTGAAAGCTATCGGCGTGGCCGTTTCGGTGGTCATGGTCTCCCCAACCCCAGCATTCGCCAGATGAGCACGAAAAAGCCGCCGCCGCAGCCCGATCCCCGCAGCCAGCGGCTGGCTGCGGCATTAAAGGCCAACCTAGCGCGACGGAAGGCGTCGAAACCCGCCAAATCCGGGAAAAAATAAGCGCCGACAGAGGCTTCCACGGCTCGGTCGCAGCATCGCCTTGCCTACGGCCAAAGCCCACCCCATAAGTCCGCGCGAAGCGGTGCGGGGGCGCGCGAAAGAGACTTATGGATCGTATCGCCATTACGGGCGGCTCACCGCTCCACGGGACCATCCCGATCTTCGGGGCCAAGAATTCGGCTTTGAAACTGCAAGCAGCAGCGCTGCTGTCGGCGGAGCCGCTAGTCCTCGAAAACATGCCCGATCTCGCGGACACGCGCTTCATGGCGCAGCTCTTGGCGTCGCTCGGCGTCGAGGTGGCCTGGATCAAGGAAGCGCGGACGCTGCGGCTGCACGCCGCCGACATCGGTTCGACCATCGCGCCCTACGATCTGGTGCGGAAGATGCGCGCCACCTTCAATGTCCTCGGCCCGCTGCTTGCGCGCGCCGGACACGCGACAGTGTCGCTACCCGGCGGCTGCGCTATCGGCGCGCGGCCGGTGGACCTGCATCTGAAGGCGTTCGAAGCGATGGGCGCCGACATCCACATCGAGCAGGGTTACGTCAAGGCTGCGGCGCTGCGCGGACTGAAGGGCGCTGAGATCGCATTTCCGTTCGTCTCTGTCGGCGCGACTGAGCACGCCATGCTGGCCGCGGTGCTCGCGAAGGGCGATACGGTGCTCAAGAACGCCGCGCAAGAGCCCGAAATCGCCGACCTCGCCGACTGCCTCAACGCCATGGGCGCCAAGGTCGAAGGCGCCGGCACGAGCGAAATTCGCATCACTGGCGTCGCCAAACTGAGCGGCGCCACGCACCGAGTGGTGGCGGACCGGATCGAGGCAGGCACCTACGCCATGGCCGCGGCCGCCGCGGGCGGTAATGTCATGCTGGCTGGCGCGCGCTTCGATCATCTAGGCGCCATGATCAAGGTGATGCGCGCCGCCGGTGTCGATGTGACGGCTGAGGGCAAGGGCTTGCGCATTCACCGCAAGGCGGGCGATCGCCTGCAGCCCGTCGATTTCGAGACTGAGCCATTTCCCGGCTTTCCGACTGACCTTCAGGCGCAAACTATGGCGTTGATGTGCTTAGCCGATGGGCGCTCGCGCATCCGGGAAACCATCTTCGAGAATCGCTTCATGCACGCGCCGGAGCTCGCGCGTCTGGGCGCGCAAATCGCGGTGCAAGGCAACGAAGCGGTGGTCACCGGTGTGGAACGTCTGCTCGGCGCGCCTGTCATGGCGACGGACCTGCGGGCGTCGGTCAGCCTCGTGATCGCTGGCCTCGCTGCGGAAGGCGTGACGGAGGTGAACCGCGTTTATCACCTCGACCGTGGCTTCGAAAAGCTTGAGGCCAAGCTCTCCGCCTGCGGCGCGCAGGTCGAGCGGCTGCGGGGCGAAGCATGAGCGCGCCGCTGCGCTTGCAAGCTGAAGATGCCGCGGATTTGGAGGTGATCGCGGCGGCGGCGCAGGATGCGCTGGTGCGCGTTCGCGACATGAGTTTCGATCGCCGCGCGCGCCGCTTCGCTGCGGTGCTCAATCGCTTTCGCTGGGAAGCCGCAGGCGCGCGGGGCCCCTACGAACGCATCCAGTCTGGCCTCTCCTTCGACGGCGTCCTAGGCGTCAAAACCCGCAATCTGCGCCAGGACGCGCCGGAAGCGCTTGCGTCGGTTCTTTCCATCGTTTTCACGCCGGCTGAGGAGCCGCCCGGCGGCGTCGTCACCATCACCTTGGCCGGCGGCGGCGATATCGCGCTCAGCGTCGAAGCGCTTGATGCGCTGCTGATCGATATGGGCGCGCCTTGGCTGACGCCACGCCGGCCCGACCATGAGAAAGCGTGATGACCAGCGAGCGCGACCGCCTCGCTGACGTACGGCTCGACGAATCGTCGCTCGCGCCGGCCAATTCGAACATCGATCACGAGCGCCGCATCGCCTTGTTCGATCTGATGGAAAGCAATTGCTTCGGCGTCGTCGGCCACGACCGCGGGCCCTACGTGCTTGAACTCGGCATGCGCGAAGGGCGTCTGGCGATGCAGGTCGCGGACGCGGAGGCGGGCGCGGTGATGACGCACATCATCTCGCTCTCGCCAGTGCGCAAGCTGATCAAGGATTATTTCTTGATCTGCGATTCTTATTACGCGGCAATCCGCGACGCGACGCCGAGCCAAATCGAGGCGATCGACATGGGCCGCCGCGGCCTGCACAACGAAGCTGCGGAAGCCTTGGCGAAAGCGCTTGAAGGCAAGTTCGTGGTCGACCACGAAACCGCGCGTCGCTTATTCACGCTGGTTTGCGCCTTGCACACGCGAGGCTGAGCATGGCCGCGGGGGCTGAAAGTCCGGGCTCTGTGCTCTATCTCTGCACGCACAACCGCATTCGCTCGCCGATGGCGGCGGCGCTGACGCAATTGCGGTTCGGGCCACTTATGCGGGTGGATAGCGCGGGCATTCGGCCGGGCGAGGAGCCGGATTATCTCGCCATCGCCGTAATGGATGAGGCCGGTGCGGATCTCAGCGGCCATTCGGCTAAGCGATTGCCCGATCTCGACGATTGGGAGGAGCAGCCCTTCGACCTGATCGTAAGCCTGAGCCCCGAAGCGCATCACCGCGCCCTGGAACTGGTCCCGAGGCTTGGGCTGGCCGCGGAATATTGGCCCACGTTCGACCCCTCCCTGGCGGAAGGCTCACGCGAACAGAGGCTTATGGAGTACCGCGCCGTCCGGGATGGGCTCGATCGGCGGATCGCCGAGCGTTTCCCACGCCCGTCGACGGGGTGAGGCTGGGCCTCTATAGAGGGCCCCGCAAATCATGGAGAGAGAATGCCGAAGGAAGAATTGTTGGAGTTCGCGGGAACGGTGGTCGAATTGCTGCCGAACGCGACTTTTCGCGTGAAGCTGGAGAACGAGCACGAGATCATCGCGCACACCGCCGGCAAAATGCGGAAGAATCGCATTCGCGTGCTCGCCGGCGACAAAGTGCTGGTCGAGATGACGCCTTATGATCTGACCAAGGGCCGGATCACGTACAGATTCAAATGACCGATCGCTTCGATAAAGCCGTTGTCGTCACCGGCGCGTCCACTGGCATTGGCCGGGCTGCCGTCGCGAGTATCGTGCGCGGCGGCGGGCATGCCTTCGGCAGCGTGCGCAAACAGGAAGATGCTGACGGCTTGGTTGCCGAATTTGGCGAGGGCGTGACGCCGCTCTTGTTTGATGTCACGCAAGAAACGGGCGTGCGCGCGGGCGCATCGCAAGTCGCCGCGGCGCTCGGGCGCCGCCGCCTGTTCGGTCTCGTCAACAATGCCGGCATCGCCGTGCCCGGGCCATTGCTGCACATTCCGACGGAAGATCTGGAGCGCCAATTCAAAGTCAATCTGTTCGGCGTTCACAACGCGACGCGCGCGTTCGCGCCACTGCTCGGAACCGATAGGCAGCGCGACGGCAAGCCCGGCCGAATCGTCATGATCTCCTCCGTCGGAGGCCAGAACGCGTCACCGTTCGTTGGACCGTATTCGGCGTCCAAGTTTGCGATGGAGGGCTATTCCGAGTCGTTGCGGCGCGAACTCATGCTCTACGGCATTGATGTCATCATCATCGGCCCCGGCGCGATCGCCACGCCGATTTGGGAGAAGGCCGAGCAAAGCGACCTGCAGCAATTCGAGGATACCGAATACGCGCCGATGGTCTCGCGGGTCGCAGATTACATGATCAAGCAAGGCCGCGAAGGCCTGCCGGCCGAGCAGGTCGGCGACCTGATCTGGCAGGTTCTGACTGAGGACGACCCGAACGTGCGCTACGCCATCCTGCGCCGGCCGTTTATGGACCGCACCTTGCCGCGGGTGCTGCCGAAACGCATGGTCGACCGCATCATCGCCAGGCGCCTGGGCTTTCCGGTCGGCCGATGAAGGCGAAATTGGTGCTGGCGAGCGCTTCGCCGCGCAGGCTGGCGTTACTGGCGCAGATCGGCGTGACGCCCGACGAAGTCCGCGCCGCTGACATTGACGAAACCCCACTGCCTAAGGAATTGCCACGCCATCTGGCGCAGCGGCTGGCGCGGGCGAAAGCGGGCGCTGCGGCTGTGGCTGGCGCCATCGTGCTCGGCGCCGACACAGTCGTTGGTGTCGGCCGCCGTATTCTGCCGAAGGCCGAAACCGAAGCCGAGGCGCGCCAGTGCCTCGCATTGCTCTCCGGGCGCGCGCATCGCGTTTACACCGGCGTCGCAATCCGCTCGCCGGCGGGTGACGTTCGCGAACGCCTCGGCGAGGCGCGCGTTACGTTTAAGCGCCTCACGGGCGCCGAGATCGACCGCTACATTGCTTCGGACGAATGGCGCGGCAAGGCGGGCGGCTATGCCATACAAGGTCTGGCTGGACGCTTCGTCACCACGATAAGCGGTTCCTACAGCGCTATTGTCGGCTTGCCGTTGTATGAAACGGCTAATCTGCTGGAGAGCATCGCTTCTGCATGAGCGAAGCGCTTGAGACCTGGATCGACGCCGCCATCGGCGAGACGCGCGAAGTGCTTGTGCGCGGCGGGCGAGCGGTCGCGTTGCGCGTCGCGCGCGCCAGCGATACCGGAAGGCGCGCACGCTGGGGCGAACTCTATTGCGCGCGGGTCACCAAGGTTGACCAACATCGCCGCGGCGCCTTTCTCGATCTGGGTTTATTGCAACAGCTGGGCTTCCTGCCGCTCGACCGTGACGGCCGCGCCCGCACGTCGCGGCGCGAGCGCGCGCGTTTGCACGAGGGCCAGGGCCTGATCGTCGGCGTCGCACGCGAAGCCGCGCGTGGAAAATCGCCGGTGGTTGAAGTGTATGAAACCGGTCACGATGGCGAGGCGCCGCACAGGATCGAGCAGCATGAATGCGACGATGCGCTCACCGCCGCGCGCCCAGCCGATGCGGCGACGAGGGCAAGGATAGACGGCGTCATCGAGGATGCACTGGCGCGCACCGCGCCGATCCCAGGCGGCGGTGTGCTGACAATAGAACCTGCGGCCGCACTCGTGGCGATCGACGTCGATTCCGGATCACGGCCAGGGGCAGGCGATGCCGAGCGGTTCGCTTTGGACCTCAATCTGGCCGCCGCTCACGAAGCAGCGCGTCAAATCCGGTTGCGCAATCTCGCCGGCGTCATCGCCATCGATTTCGTATCACTCCGCAGCAAGACGCATCTCGGTCAGCTTGACGCCGCCGTACGTGCAGCGTTCGCCGGCGATCCCTGGAGCGTGCAGTTCGGGGGGCTCTCCAAATTCGGCGTGTATGAACTGGCCCGCGCGCAGCTGCGAACGCCGTTGCACGAACAAATGCGCGATCCTGACGGCCGTCTGAGCCTCGAAACGCTTGCGCTGACCGCCCTGCGCGCGATTGAACGCGAGGCTCGCGCGCAAACGGGGCGTCAAATCGCGTGCACCGTGGCGCCCGATGTTAAGGCTTGGCTGGACGCCGCCGAGATAGACTGGCGTTCGGATTTATCGGGGCGCATTGGCATGCGCTGGGCGATAGACGCCGCCGCCGGCCCGCGAGAGAAAATCGATGCGAGGGCGCTGTGAGCGCTCAGCCGAAATGCGCCATTTGCGGCAAGCCAGTGGAACCGCGCTTCAGGCCGTTCTGTTCGAAGCGCTGCGCTGACGTGGATCTGCAGCGATGGTTTTCCGGCGGATATGCCATCGCCGCCGAAGAGCCCGATCCACCGACGCAGGAAACGCCGGAGCAGGACGACTAGGCGTCGCAGGTCAGGGCGGCTTCATCGCAATGGCGCCTGCCAGCGCATCGCCCCTGGCGCACAGAGGGGGCATGAAGACCCTTCTCCTCTCCGCCGCCGCAGTCACACTGCTCGCGGCGTGCGCCGCATCGCCCGAGCCCAACGCGGCGTGCCCTGCGCCCAGCCTCACCGCTTCGCCACTTATCGTCGGCGACGGCGCGCTCGACCGCGGCTTTCCTGGCGGCGTCAGCCTCGCCGATGTCGACGGAGACGGCGATCTCGATCTCATGGCGACTGGCGGCTACAGTCCGGTCACGCGTCCGCTGAGCTATCGCCGCAACGTGCTCTATCTCAACGATGGCGGGGGAACTTTCACGCACGCCAACGATCCGGCGTGGGAGACGGCGGACAATCCTTTCTCCGGCAGCGCTTGGGGCGACGCGGACGGCGACGGCGACCTTGACGCCTTCGTCTCGACGCAGCATCGCCGACCGGACGTGTTCTATCGCAATCTCGGCGGCGGCCGCTTCGCGCGCGAGGCGCTCAGCGCAGCGACCGAAACGCAGGGCAGCAATTTTTCGTCGACGTGGGCAGACATTGATCAAGACGGCGACCTCGACTTGAGTTCGGGTGGGCCGACGTTGGAATTGGCTGCGACGCTACAGCACTACCGCAACGATGACGGCCGCTTCGTCCGCGTGGAAGGCTTGCCGATCGATAACGGCGCCTCGAATCCGGGCGCGATCATTTGGGCCGATTTCGACAATGACGGCGATCCGGACTTGTTCGCCGCAAACAGCAATATCCTGCGCTTGAACGACATCGATCCTGCGGAACATGAATCTCCACAGCTCTATCGCAACGACGGCGGCTGGCGCTTTGAGCGCATCGAAGGCCAAGGCTTCAGCGACATCGCTTATGCCAGCGCTGCCGCCGCGGCGGGCGATATCGACAATGACGGCGATCTAGACATCTATCTCGGCATGTATCGCGGCGCCGATCACATCTTCCTCAATGATGGCGCTGGGCGCTTCTCGCGCGACGCCCGCTTCGTGGCGCCTGTGCACGAACAATGGGCGACCTCCGCCGCGTTCGCGGACTTTGACGGTGACGGCGATCTCGATCTGCTTAGCGCGGGCTACCAGGCCGGCATCGCGCTTTGGGTGAACGATGGGACCGGCGCATTCACGATCGGCGACGCCGCTTTGCTTTCGCGCACCTCGACCTATTCAGGCGCGGCCACGGGCGATATCGACGGCGATGGCGATTTGGATGCGGTGGTGGGGAATTGGGGCGAAACGACGGAAGGCGACTACATCACGCTGCTGCGCAATGAAGGCGTCTCATGCGGACGTCCCTTGCGCTTGGATTTGCGTGACAGAAATGGCGCGCCCGACCCAATCGGCGCTCGCGTTACGCTGGTTCTGCGCCAGTACGGTTCTGAGCGCCTTCATGTGCGCGAGGCGTCTGGCCAGTCAGGGCTGCGTAGCCAAAGTGGATCGCATTTCCTGTTCAGCGTCCCGGCCGGGGCGCGTGTCGTGAGCGGGGAAATCCGATGGCCTGACGGCGAACGGCAGGCGATCTCAGGTCTGCGTGCGGGAGAGAGCCGCACCATCCGCCAAGGCGGCTAACGCCACGACAGCAATAAGGCGCCGCGATCACGATAATCGGCGATGAGGCGTTCGGTCTGGAACAAGCGCTTGGCGCGTTCGCCGAGCGGGAAACGCCGCCAGTGAAACTCGCAGAACACCAGGTCGATGCGCGGCGCGATTTCGCTCTGCAGCAGATGAGGGAGCAATGCGTACTCGCCGCCTTCGATGTCCATTTTGACGACGATGGCGGTTTCCTCGCTCGTGCGGGCGGCGAGGAAATGCGCCAGATCGTACGCAGGCACCCTCACGCGCGGTGCGTTGGCTTTGTCGCGCACCAACGATGCAACGGTGGTTGAGCCGTCGTAGGTGTAGTGGCCGTCGGCCTTGCCTTCGATGGCGATTTCGATCGAGCCGTCCGCTTCCGCAGCTGCGCCGTGCACGAACTCAGCCGGACCTGTCACGTAGCGACCCTGATCGGCGATCGCCTGCTCGTAGAGCGGCTTTTGGATCTCGAAACCGAACCAGCGATAATCTGCGCCGAGGGCGGCGTAGAATTGGTCAAACACACGGCGATTGTTGAATCCGAGATCGACAAACACCCGGTCCTTCGCCGCTCGCAGCCTTGGCCGGGCGCGCGCGATCTCGATCGAACGCGCGATGATGTCAGGGCTTTCGGCGATCAGATAGAATGGGTCGCGCTGTTCAACCCAATGCTTGGCGCCTGCCGGCAGATTGGCGTTGAGCCAACGGCGGCGGCGGCGGCTGATGCGCGGCAGCGACATGGGCGGAGCTAAGCGCCAGCCTTGCTCAAAGATCAAGAGAGGCGATCACGGGCACGTGGTCGGAGGCTTTTTCCATGCCCCGCGCGTCGCGATGGTGGCGTACTTCGGTGAGCCGATCGGCGGCGTGCGGCGAGAGCAGCACCGCGTCGATGCGGATGCCGTGGTCGCGCCGCCAGGCCCCGGCCTGATAATCCCAGAAGGTGAACTGACGCGCGCGCCCGTCCGTTTGCATGAATGCGTCGGCATAGCCTAAATTTTGCAGCGCACGGTATTTGGAGCGCGCCTCCGGCGTCATCAACGCATCGCCGAGCCACGAGGGCGGATCATCCGCGTCTTCGTCACGCGGGATGACATTGTAATCGCCGGCGATGGCGGTTGGGATTTCCTGCGCCAGCAATTCCTTCATGTGCGCGCACAAAGCGTCCATGAAGTGCAGCTTGAAAGTGAATTTCTCCGTCGCCACTGGATTGCCGTTCGGCGCGTAGACTGACGCTACACGGATCGGGCCGCTTGGCGCCGAGATAAGCGCTTCGATGTAGCGCGATTGTTCGTGATCCAGGCCGGGTATGCCGCGCGTCACTTCTTCGAGGCGATGCTTGGAAAGCAGCGCGACGCCGTTATAGCTTTTCTGTCCAAAGGTCTCGACGTTATAGCCGAGATCCTCGATCTCCATGCGCGGGAATCGTGGGTCTTCGCATTTGATCTCCTGCAGACACCACACATCGGCGTCGATCTCCTTAAAGACGGAGAGCGCCGTCGGCAGGCGGGCCAGGATGGAATTGACGTTCCAGGTCGCGATCTTCAGCATCCGCACGGCTTAGCCGCGCCGGAGATCAAATCAAGCCGAACACGGCCGCCAGAATGAAGCCGATGACGACCAAGACCACTGACGCCATCAGAATGTAACGGACGCCGAAGCCTTTTTGGCCGCTGCTGGCCTCTTCCGCCGTGACCTCAACGTGATCGCCATGCTTTTCCATAACTGCCTCTGCCAAGAAGCCTTGAAGTATTGGCTGTAAACGCGCGAAGAGGCGGGTAAGGTTCCCTCATGCTGATCTTGATGACGGCGTTCACGATTTTCCATCTGGCGGCCGGCCTTGCGAGCTTGGCGCTGGCGGTGCGGTTGCTTGCGCCAACGGAGCGCGCGCACTGGCGCTCGAAGCGCGCTTTGCTTGTGGCGGAGGCGATTTGCTGGGTCTATCCCGCGCTCGCGTTTGGCGCCGGGGCGTGGGCGTGGCGCGTGTTCAATGCCGGCGGCCACCACGCATTCCCGATCATGCTGGCGCCGATCAGTTGGCTCCTGATCATGGGCCTCATCTTCGCCATCGTCGATTTTGCCGAGGACGGCATCCTCGGCAATACCCGTAGCAGGGACTAGAACCCGCGAAACTCCGCAATCTCATCGACGCTGGCGCGTTCGCTGCGCAGCGTGTTGACGGGGTTGGTCATGTCCGCGTGGCCGAGCGCCATGCCGCAATAGATCATTTCCTGCGCGCCCAGCCCGAAATGAGCTGCGAGTGGCGCGCGCATGCGCGCCCATGCCTCCTGCATGCAGGTGGCGAGGCCGCGCTCTGTCGCCGCCAGCGTTATCGATTGCATGAACATGCCGAGATGGGCCCATTGGCCATGGCCCATGCCCTTGTCGATGACGAAGAAGAGGCCCGCGGGCGCGCCGAAGAATTCGAAATTCTTCGCCAGATGCATGTGGCGGGCGGGTTTGTCGTCGCGGCCGATGCCAAGCAGCGCATACATATCTTCGCCGACCTTGTAGCGGCGCGACCGATAGGGCTCCCAAAGGTTGGCGGGATAGACCGGACGGTCGTCTTCGGCGCCCGGCAGGTTGGCCTTGGCCACGGCGATGACAGCGTCGCGCGCCGCGCCGGCGACGGCGATCACGCGCCATGGCTGCAAATTGCCGCCCGACGGGGCAAAGCGCGCGACCTCCAGGATTTCGCGCAACAGCGTTTCTGAAACCGGCGCCGATGTGAACGCGCGAATGGAGATGCGGCGCTTCAACGCCTCGGCGACGTCCATCGCTTAACCTCGCTTGCGTTGTAGATCGCGTACAAGCGCCCGTCCGGCGCGCTGTGCGGTCTCGATTTCTTCTGCGCTCATCTCGCGCGCCAGCAGGGCGGCGCGCTTGCGCGTGGCGTCATTGGCGCTGATTGCCGCGCTGGCGTAAAGCCAGCTTAGCGCTTGCACCGGCGATTCATCGACCAAGATGTCGCCCAGCGCGCGCATCGCGCCGGCATGGCCGAGGTGCGACGCGCGCTCGAGCCAATGCTTGGCCTCTTCGGCATCGCCCATGTCGGCGAGGTTCAGCATGGCTTCAATGTCGTCGCCGCCCGCCGCTGCGCGAAACAGCTTCTTTGCTTCGCCAGGATCTTTACGGACGCCCACCCCCGCGCGCAGCGCCGCGCCGAAGGCCGTCTGCGCCGCGACATGTCCCTCCTTGGCGGCGCGCTCGAAGCATTGCACGGCCGCGCGCGCGTCGCGTTCGCCGCCGAGGCCGCGCCAATAGAGCAGACCGAGATGGTAGTCGCGCGCGGCATCGGCGCCGTCGGCGCCCGCGTCTTCAAGGTGTTTGCGCGCGCGCTTCCAATTGCGTTGGGCGAACGCCTCCAGCCCCTTGTCGAGATCGGATTTGCCCAGCCCGAACATGGCTCAAAGCGAGAAGCTGACGCCGCAGCCGCAACTGGTCTTTGCGTTCGGGTTCTTCACCTTGAACGAGGCGCCGATAAGCTCATCGACCCAATCGACCTCCGAACCCAGTAGAAACGGTAGCGACACCGGATCGACGAACAGGCGCGCGCCGTCACGCTCGATAACCAGATCGTCGGCATTCGCCCTAGGGGCGATGGCGATTTCGTACTGGAACCCCGAGCAGCCCCCGCCCTCCACCGCCACGCGCAGGCCTGCGCCCGTCGGCTCGTCCGCGGCGATCGCCTTAATTTTCTGAGCCGCGGCGGCGGAGAGGGCGACGCTGGCCATGATTAAGCCTCTTCCTTCGGCGGTTTTTCAGACCTGCCCCTCCATATATGGTCGGTTCGGGTTTTTGAGGAGTTTTTCATGGCGGACGGTCAGCGTTCCGCGCCTGTACGGCGCGCGCGGCCCCGCGCCTCTCAGGCCGGCGCCGGCCCGAGGGCGGCCTACGCCACCGATCCCGCCCGCTCGCGGGGGCGGCTCCACGCCGAGCCCGAAAGCCGCACCCGCACCCCGTTCGAACGCGACCGCGACCGCATTGTGCACGCCAGCGCGTTCCGCCGCCTGAAGGGCAAGACGCAGGTATTCGTCGCTCATGAGGGCGATCATTACCGTACCCGTCTCACCCACTCGCTTGAAGTGGCCCAGATCGCCCGTGCTGTGGCCCGACGGCTTGGCCTCGATGACGATCTGGCCGAGGCGCTGGGGCTGGCGCACGACCTGGGCCACCCTCCGTTCGGCCACACCGGCGAAGATGTGCTCGACGAGTGCATGGAAGCGTATGGCGGCTTCGATCACAACGCGCAGACCCTCCGCGTGCTGACCAAGCTTGAGCGCCGCTATCCCGCGTTCGATGGCCTCAACCTGGCGTGGGAGACGCTGGAAGGCGTGGTCAAGCACAATGGCCCGCTTATTCGCCATGGCCGGGCGCTCGCCGATCTGCCCGTGGCGATTCAGGAATATATCGCCACCCACGACCTCGAACTGGCCACTTGGCCGGGCGCGGAGGCCCAGGTGGCGGCCCACGCCGACGACGTCGCTTACAACAATCATGACATCGACGACGGCCTCCGCGCCGGCCTGTTCACGCTGGCAGAGTTACGAGAGGACGTGCCGATGGTGGCGCGCGCGGCCGATCAGATCGCGCGCGACTATCCGGATATTGAAGAGGACCGCCTGGTGGCGGAATTGGTGCGCCGCCTGATCGGCCAATGGGTGGATGACCTCGTCGCCGAAACAGAGCGCCGCGCGGCCGATATCCGGCCTCAAAGCGCTGAGGATGTGCGCGCCGCCGGGCGTCCGCTGGTCGGCTTCTCCGATGCATTGCGTGAGGATGAAGCGATCCTGCGGCGGTTCCTGATGCAGCGCATGTATCGCCATTGGCGGGTGAACCGCTCGCGCAGTCACGCCAAACGAATTCTCAAGGATTTGTTTGATCTATTTCTTTCGGACCCGGAATTGTTGCCGCCCAATTGGCAAAAGGGCGGCGATGGCGCCGGGGGCGTGCGCACGGCGCGGCGTGTCTGCGATTACATCGCCGGCATGACGGACGATTACGCGATCGACGAGCACCGCCGCCTGTTCGTTCTGGAGCGGTAGCGAAATCGGCCTGCAGCGCTGCAAAGCCGAGCGCGCCGCCAGTGCTACACTGCTTGCGATTCCGTCGGAGAGTTCCTTGGCTCGTTATCATCACTCCGCCTATGACGACGCGCCGCAGCCGCCATATCGGCTGTTCATGTACGTGCTGATGCTGGTGATCGCGGGCGCCTTCGCCGGTTTTGTTTGGAATTGGTACAATGGCGGCGAAACCCCGATCATTCGCGCGCCCGCCGGCGCCTACAAGGTTGCGCCGCCGGAAGACATGAACGCGCCTGATCCGGTCGAACAGAACGCGCTCTATGAAAGCCTCGAGGGTCGCGACGCCGGTGCGGAGGCGACGCCCCGTCCTGAGCCGGAGGCGCCGGCGGAAGAGCCGCCGCCGGGCGCGGGCCCGCCGCAGCTTTCGCCGATGCCGCAATTCACGTCCAACGGACCGTTCGTCGCGCAGGTGGCCGCGCTGCAATCGGAAGCGGCTGTCGATCCGGCCTGGCGGCGTTTGTCATCACGCGCACCGGAATTGTTCGCTCGCGCGCGCCTCGATGTGGAGCGCGCCGATCTCGGCGCGCGCGGAATCTATTTCCGCGTTCGCGCCGGCTATTTCGCCAATCGTGACAACGCGACGCGGTTTTGTGACCGCATTCGTCAAATGGGTCAGGATTGCATCGTGGTGGCGCGGTGAGCCTGCTCTCGGTCGCGTTCGGCATTCGTCAGGCCAAGCTGGACGACAAGGCGCGCGCGTTCTTCCGCGATGCGCGCCCGTGGGCATTCATCCTGTTCCGTGAGGCGTGTGTTTCCCGGGCGCAGGCGCAAGTGTTATGCGCGGATTTGCGCGAGGCTGCCGGCCACGACGCCGTCATCTACATCGATCAGGAAGGCGGACGCGTCGCACGGCTGAAGCCGCCTGAATGGCCGGTCTGGCCGCCAGCCGCGCGCTATGGCGCCATCTACATGGGCGACGACGCCGCCGGCGTTGAAGCTGCTGAACTGGGCTACCGCCTCATCGCGCACGAATTGCGCGCCATCGGCGTCGATGGCGATTACGCGCCAGTGCTGGATACGCCCGTCGCCGGCGCCGATCCGATCATAGGAGACCGGGCTTTCGCCAAGTACGGCGAGGGCATCGCCACGCTGGGCCGCGCTGCCTTGCGCGGACTGCACGCGGGCGGCGTCACCGGTTGCATCAAGCATATGCCCGGCCACGGCCGGGCCGAGGCGGACAGTCACCTCGCCCTGCCGCGCGTCGCCGCGGCGGAGAGCGAATTGCAGCGCGATCTTTTCCCCTTCGCGGCGCTCGCCGATGCGGAGGCGGCGATGACGGCGCATATCGTTTACGAAGCCTGGGACAAGGACCGCCCAGCGACGTGCTCGCCGACGGTGATCCGTGAGATCATCCGCGGCCGCATCCGTTTTCAGGGTCTGCTGATGAGCGACGACCTCGATATGAAGGCGCTCCAATTCGCCATTAAGGGCGGCCTTGCGCAGCGGGCGGAGGCCGCGCTCGCAGCCGGCTGCGATGTCGTGTTGCAGTGCTCGGGCGCGTTGGCCGATATGGCCGAGACCGCCAAGGGCTGCGGGACGCTCGAGGGCGCTGCGCTGTCGCGCGCTGAGGCCGCGGAGCGCTTCGCCAAGGCGGCCCCAGCGCCCTTCGACGCAGAGGCGGGTTGGGCGCGGTTTCGCGAACTGACCGGTGCATTGTGAGCGCAGACGAAGACCAGATCGAACTCGACCTCGCCGCGGCGGAAGAGGCTGAAGGCGCTGATGCGTTTGTGCTGGCGCTCGACGTTTTCGAGGGGCCTCTGCATCTCTTGCTTGAGCTGGCGCGCGCGAAGAAGCTGGATGTCGCCAAGGTGAGCATCGGCGAGATCGCCGACCAATATCTCGATTTCATCGCCGAAGCGCGCGCCGCTAACATGGAAATCGCAGGCGACTACCTGGTGATGGCGGCGTGGCTTGCGCTGTTGAAGTCGCGCATGTTGATCCCGAAGCCACAGCTGGAAGCCGACGAGCCCGATCCCGATCAGCTGGCAGCGGCGCTGAAGCTGAAACTGATGCGTCTCGAGCTTGCGCGCGCCGCCGCCAAGCGGCTCGATGCCATGCCCCAGCTCGGGCGGGACATTTTCCTCAACGGCCAGCCCCAGGCGATCCGCCTGACGAAAACGGCGGTGTGGAAGGCCGATCTCTACGAATTGCTTGCCGCCTATTGCGCTGAGCGCGCCAAGAGCGTGCGCAAACGCGCCTACCGCACGCAAGTGCGCCGTGCTTACCCGCTGGAAACCGCCCGCCGGCGTTTGGAGCAGGCGCTGGCGAAGCTTGAGGAATGGCGCGCGATCGACGCCGTCACGCCGCCTGTCGGTGCAGAGCCCGATGCGCCGCCGCCGCAATCCTACCTCGCGTCGACGTTTGGCGCGGCGCTGGAACTGGCGCGTGAGGGCAAGATGGAAATGCGCCAGGCGGAGGCGTTCGCACCGCTATTCGTGCGCGCCAAAACCGAGCAGAATGCGGCCCATGAGCCCGGCTGACGAACCAGGCCCAAGCGCGCCGATCGCTGACGCAATGCGGCGCATAGAGGACGCCTTCGCCGAAGGCGGCGATAGCCGCCGTGCGGAACCGTCCACTGACGCTATTCGCGCCGCGGAGGCGATCTTGTTCGCCGGCGGCGAGCCGATCAGCGCGCGGGGCCTGGCCGAGAAGCTTGGGCCAGAGGTCGACATCGCTGCGGTGCTGATGCGGCTTAAGCGAGATTACGCCGGGCGTGGCGTCGAACTTGTGGAGGCCGGCGGGGGCTGGCGGTTCCAATCTGCGCCGGACCTCTCCAGCCTGTTTGCCGAGACGCGGGAGGCGCCGCGCAAGCTGCCGAAGGCGGCCATGGAGACGCTTGCGGTAATTGCATACCATCAGCCGGTGACCCGGGCTGAGATCGAGGACATACGCGGCGTGTCGCTGTCGCGGGGCTCAATGGAGCTCTTGCTGGAGATCGGCTGGATCCGCCCGCGCGGCCGGCGGCGCACGCCGGGCCGCCCGCTGACATTCGGCACGACCGACGCATTTCTCAGCCAGTTCGGCCTGGCTTCGCTTGACGCCCTTCCGGGGAAGGACGATCTCAAGGGTCTCGGCCTGCTTGACCCGCGCGCGGCGGCCCAGATCAAGGTGCCTCGTCCCGGCGAAGATTTGGCCAGCGACGAAGAACCACTGGCGCCGGGCGAGGACTCTGCAAGCTTTTTCGTGGATCATCTGGATCAGGACGAGTAGCGCGCCTGCCGCGCCCTGGTCCCTAAGGAGTTATCAATGCATTTCCCAGGACTGATCCCGCTTCTCATCGTCCTGTTCCTGGCCTTCCTCCTGTTCGGCCGCCCGGGGCGTTTGAGCGGTCTGATGGAAGACCTCGGCAAGGGGATCAAAGGCTTCCGCAAGGGCTTGGGCGACAACGACGCGCAGCAGCCGCCCGCCGATCCGCCGCGTCAGGTGCCGGATCAAACCACAACCCGCGAGCAGGATCGCGCGCAGAGCTGATCGCTGCTGAAGGGCCACGCCCATGATGCCGGGTCTCGGCTTCAATGAGATTGTGATCCTTGCCGTGCTGGCTCTGCTGGTGGTCGGCCCGAAAGACTTGCCGCTTATGCTGCGCAAGTTGGGCCGGTGGACCGCCAAGCTGCGCGGCATGGCGCAGGAATTCCGCACCGGCTTCGATGAATTGGCGCGCCAGGCCGAGCTGGACGAATTGCGCAAGGAGGTCGATGCGCTGCGTCGCACCACGGCGCTGGGCGATATCCGCCGTGAACTCAACAAGCCGCTGCCGACGCTCGAGGATTATGCTGGCGTGAACAAGCCGGCGCCGCCGGCCGCCGAAACCGCGCCCCCGGCCGCGGCGGCCGAACCCGAACCTCAGCCGGCGCCGCCGATAGAGCCTCCGGTTGATCCCGATGAACGCAAGCCGGTTGCGCGGATGGCGCCATGACCGACGCCGTCAAATCCGAAGACGACGAAATCGAAGCTTCCCGCGCGCCGCTGTTGGACCATCTGAGCGAACTGCGCTCGCGCCTCATCACAGCAAGCGTCGCCATCGTAATTGGCTTCATCGTTTGCTTCATGTTCGTCGAGCCGATCTTCCTGTACTTGGTTGAGCCGTTCGAAACGGCGATGGCGCGCGTTTATCCCGATCGCGCCGGCCAGGGCGTCGATCTCATCAACACGGGCGCGTTCGGCTTTTTCTCGGTGAAGATGCAGATCGCGCTGTTCGCCGCCATTGTGCTTACGTTTCCGATTATCGCCTGGCAGGCCTACGCCTTCATTGCACCCGGCCTCTACAAGCGGGAGCGCGTGGCGGCCGCGCCGTTTTTGATCGCGGCGCCGCTCATGTTTCTGCTCGGCGCGGCGTTCGTGTTTTACGTCGCCATGCCGTTCGCACTGAATTTCGCCCTCAGCCAGGAAGTGACGGAAGGGCCGGTGCGCGTGCGCTACCTGCCGAAGGTCGAGGAATATATGGGTCTCGTCACCACGCTGGTGATCGCCTTCGGTCTTATGTTCCAATTGCCTGTCGTGCTGTCGCTGCTTGGCCGCGTGGGCGTTGTCTCAGCGCCCATGCTGCGCAAGGGGCGCCGCTACGCCATCGTCGGCATCGCCGGCTTTTCGGCGCTCGTGACGCCGAACGACGTCTTCTCCATGTTCGTCATGGCCGTGCCGGTTTATCTGCTCTACGAGATTTCGATCTGGATCGTCTGGTCGATCGAAAAGGCGCGCGCCAAGCGCGAAGCCGCTGAAGGCGCGGAAAGCCCCGCCTAGTTGCTCCGCTCAACGCATTAAACTACTTCCATCGGGCCGAAGCGCACGAGCGCCTCGGAATGGCGGAAACGGGCATGCACGACATCAAGGCTATTCGCGACGACTTCAACGCTTTCAAGCAAGGGCTCAGCCGCCGCAATCTCTCGAGCGAGCAGAAGGCGCAGATCGAGAACGTACTCACGCTCGATAGCGACCTGCGGCGTGCAACGACGGCGAAGCAGGAGGCGGAGGCCGCTCGCAATGCCGCCTCGAAGCAGATCGGCGCGGCTAAGGCGCAGAAGAACGAAGCTGAGGCGCAGCGTCTGATGGCGCAAGTCGCCGAGTTGAAGCAACGCATCGAGGAAGAAGGCGGGTACGAAGCGGAGAAAGGCGCCGCCCTGCACGACATCCTGTCCAGCCTGCCGAACATCCCCGAACCGGAAACGCCCGACGGCGCCGACGAGCACGGCAATGTTGAGGTGCGCCGCTGGTACAAGTCGGACGCTGGCGATCCGCCGGCGCTCGATCTCACCGCAGATCATGTTACGCTGGGCGAAGCGCTCGGCATGATGGATTTCGAGGCGGCTGCGCGCATGTCCGGCTCGCGCTTCGTGGCGCTGAAAGGCGGGCTCGCGCGCCTTGAGCGCGCACTTGCCGCCTTCATGCTCGATCTGCACACGGAGACCAACGGCTATGCCGAGGTGGCGCCGCCGGTTCTGGTGCGCGACCACGCCATGTTCGGCACCGGTCAATTGCCGAAATTCGTCGACGATCAGTTTACCGCGGCGCGCACGGTGAGCCGCGAGGAATTGTTGTTCACGGCGCTCGATCGTTTCGACGAGGAGTTCGAACGCCGGGGCGGCGAAATCAAACCTTCCGAGCTGATGAAGGAGATGATCGCGGCGGCGCCAACGCGCGAGGATTTCTGGCTCATTCCCACTGCGGAGGTCGCGCTCACCAATCTTGTGCGCGAGCAAATCCTGGAAGAGGCGGTGCTGCCTCTGCGCATGACCGCGGACACGCCTTGCTTTCGCGCGGAAGCGGGCGCTGCTGGCAAGGATACCCGCGGCATGATCCGCATGCACCAATTTCGCAAGGTCGAATTGGTGTCGATCACGACGCCGGAGAAGAGCCAGGAAGAGCACGAGCGTATGACGGCTTGCGCCGAGGAAGTGCTGAAGCGGCTCGAACTGCCGTATCGCGTCATGCTGTTATGCGCAGGCGATATGGGGTTCACGGCCAAGCGCACGTACGATCTCGAAGTCTGGCTGCCGAGCCAAGGCAAGTATCGCGAGATCAGCTCATGCTCGAATTGCGGCGACTTCCAAGCCCGCCGCATGGACGCGCGCTATCGACCGGCCGGAGGCGGCAAACCGGAATTCGTGCACACGCTCAACGGATCGGGCTTGGCCGTGGGCCGCACTCTGGTTGCGGTGATGGAGAATTATCAAAACGCCGATGGCTCTATCGCAGTGCCGCGGGCGCTTGCTCCTTACATGGGCGGCGTCGAAACGATCAGGCGCTGACTGAATTCGTTTGCACGGCGAATTGATCGGACCATCAAACGGACTCAGCCTAGGTTCCGCGCCGCGGCGGCGAGCCGCGGGGAGGAAAGGAGCGCGTCATGCGCGTCATGGGTCACAACGCGTTGGCGATCATTGTCGCCGCGATCGCGATTTATGCTGTCGGCTTCCTGATCTTTGGTCTGCTGCTGAGCGATGCCTGGGTCGCGGCTACCGGCTACACGAAGGAGCAATTGGAAAGCGGCATGTCGAAAATGCCGATTGGATTCGTCATTCCAATTTTGCTCGCCATCGGTCTGTCGCTGGCCGTGAAGTGGCGCAACCAGCCCGGCTGGATGGGCGGCGTCGTTACCGGCGCGCTGGTGGCGCTGTTTCTAACCTTTCCGCAATTCCTCTACGGTTATGTCTACAGCCCGGCCGGCGGCGAGACGCTGTTGGCGATCGATGCGCTGCACACATTCGCGGGCTGCATCGTCGGCGGCGCAATTCTCGGCGCGTGGAAATAGGCCAACGGACCAAGCGGCGAGGCGGTAGGCCGGATGGCGCACATAGCGCCCCTTGCCTTGCCGCCTCTTTGCCTTACTCCGTTCGGCCATGCGCATTCTCTGCACCAATGATGACGGCATTCACGCCACCGGCCTGGCTGTGCTGGAGCGTATCGCGCAGACATTTTCCGACGATGTGTGGGTCATCGCGCCGGAAGCGGAACAATCGGGCGCGTCGCGGGCGCTGACGCTGACGGCGCCGATCCGCGTGCGCAAAGCCGGCGACAAGCGCTTCGCAATCGCGGGTACGCCCACAGATTGCGTGCTGTTGGGCGTCGAGCACCTGATCGAAGGTGGTGCGCCCGATCTTGTGCTCTCCGGCGTCAATCGCGGCCAAAACATCGCCGAGGACGTGACCTTCTCCGGCACCATCGCCGGCGCCATGCAGGGCATGCAGCTCGGCATTCCCGCTATCGCCTTGAGTCAAACGCGCGGTTTGCGCGGCGAGGAAGCGCCCATTCCGTGGGAGACGGCGGAGGCGTTTGGTCCCGGCGTCGTCGGCGCGCTCTTGAAGCAGGGCTGGCCCAAGGACGTGCTGATGAACGTCAACTTTCCCGATGCGCTGCCGCAGGACGTAAAGGAGGTCGAGGTGACCGTGCAGGGGCGCCGCGACCAGCATATCGTCTTCGCCGACAAACGCACGGATTTGCGCGGCGGCGCCTATTTTTGGCTCGGCTTCCGCGGCTTGCGCTCAAATCCGCCGGAGGGCACCGATCTGCGCGCCATCTACGAGAATCGCATTTCGGTGACTCCGTTGCACATCGACCTCACGCACATGCCGACGCTGCACGACTTGAAAGGCGTGCTCGGCGGCGCGCCGCCGAAAGCGTGACATGAGCGAACCCGATCCCGCGCGCTTGATGCGCTTCGTTCTGGAGATGCGCCAGGGCGGCCTGACCGACGCGCGCACGCTCTCTGCGCTGGAGCGCACGCCGAGGACGCATTACGCGCCTGAGCATCTGGATGCTTTGGCGCTCGACGATGTCGGACTGCCCCTTGCGCACGGCCAAACCATGACCAAGCCCTCCATCGTGGGCCGCATGGTCGAGGCGCTGGGGCCGCAGCCGGGCGATAGCGTGCTGGAGCTGGGAACCGGCTCAGGCTTTCAAGCTGCCGCGATCGCGACGCTCGCGCACCGCGTTGTCACGCTAGAGCGCTGGCGCGACCTCGCCGCCGCCGCACGCGAACGCATCGGCGCGGCGCGGCTCATGCGCGTGTTCGTGCATTGCGCCGATGGTTTCGAGGGCTGGGCCGACGAGGGCCCGTATGACCGCATCATTGTCAACGCCGCCGTGCTGGAGCTGCCGCCGCCGCTGCTCGATCAGCTCAAGCCTGGCGGCGTGCTCATTGCCCCGCTCGGAGACGCCGAGGGGCAGCGTCTGGTGCGCTACAGCAATGGCCGCCGCGACGATCTTGGCCCCGCCAAGTTCGCCCCGCTCGAGCGCGGGGTGATCGAGGGCTGAGCGCTTGCATTGCTCGCGCTGCGATTCGGCGTGAACATCCGCGCATGCGCCGCGCCGCTCTCCTGCTTGCCTTTGCAGCCTCCGCTTGCGCGTCGGCGCAGGGTGGCGCCCCCATTTCCTATGGCGGCGCCACGCCGGCGCCGCAGCGCCAACAGCAGGCGAGCCGGCAGGCCCCGGCCCAGGCGACCGCGCAGCGTCCCACCCAGGCGCCGCCGGCCGAGCCGGATTGGGCGGCGTCCGATGGGCGCTCGCTTGCGGATTTTGCTCTGCAGCCGGGCGACGTGCAGCCGTACGATCCGGCGCGAACGCCGCGCCGTCATCGCGTCGGCGAGAATGAATCTCTCTACGATATAGCCACCGCCTATCAGATTCCGTTGCGCGCGCTGATCGATCAGAACCGGCTCGAACCGCCTTATGCGTTGGCGCCGGGGCGCGAGATCGAATTGCCGCCGCCGCGCACACATGAAGTGCGCCGTGGCGAGAGCTTCGAGGACGTAGCGCGCTCTTACAATGTTGATCTGCGCTCGCTTGCGCTGCTCAACCGCATGCAGCCGCCTTATCGCGTTCGGCAGGGCGACAGCATCGTCCTTCCAGCCGTGGCGCGCGAACACGTGCAAGCCGCGCCCGATCACACGCCGCCTGCCGCACCGCCGCACGCAATAGCCGGCGACGGCCGTTTCGCGTGGCCCGTACGCGGCGAACTCATCTCGGCATTTGGCGCACAACCCGGCGGGCGTCGTCTCGACGGCATCGAGATCGCAGCCCGCGAGGGCGACCCCGTCACCGCTGCAGCGGCTGGCGAGGTTGTGTACGCGGGCGAGGATTTGCCGGGCTACGGCGCCCTGGTCCTGGTGCGCCACGAGGACGGCTACGTCACCGCCTATGGCTATGGGCGGCGGGCGCTGGTGCAGGAAGGCCAAAGCGTGGCGGCGGGCCAGCCCGTGGCCGAGGCGGGCGGGACCGCCAAGATTTTGTTTCAAGTGCGCCGCGGGCGCGACGCGGTCGACCCGATGCCGCTTTTGGGCGGCCGCTAACGCCCTGCGGCGAAACCGCGCGTAGGCGCGGGCGCCCCGTTTCGGCCGCGCCCGGCGGCGATTGAATTGACGGGCGCCGCCTTTATAGTCCCGGCCTTCTTTTGGCCCGAAGCGGCCGCCAGCCATTCCACACTGAGGATCAATGTTCATTACCGATGCATACGCAGCCGCCGGCGCACCCGCGGGCGACCCCATGGCGGGCGTCTTCATGCAGATGCTGCCGCTGATCGCGATCCTGGTGGTGTTCTATTTTCTGCTGATCCGTCCGCAGCAGCAGGCGCGCAAGCGGCACATGGAAATGATTGCCAATTTGAAGCGCGGCGATGTGGTCGTCACCTCCGGCGGTCTGATCGGCAAGGTCAAGTCCGTCGCCGATGACGAAGTGCGTGTCGAATTGAACCCCAACGTCGAAGTGCGCGTGGTGCGCGGAACCATCGCGGAAGTGCGGTCGAAATCCGATCCCGCGCCCGCTAACGACACCAAAGCGTCGGCCGACTGACCATGCTGCAAGTCGCGCGCTGGCGCATTATCCTCGTCGCTGTCGTTGCGGTCATCGGCGTTTTCGCGGCGTTGCCGAACGCCTTGCCGCAGAGCGCCAGGGAGGCGCTGCCGGCATTCATGCCGCGCCAGACGGTCAACCTCGGGCTCGATCTTCAGGGCGGTTCGCACTTGTTGCTTGAGGTCGATGTCAATGCGCTGCGTCGCCAGCAATTGGACAATATCGCCGACCAAATGGCGACGACGCTACGCGACGCCGAGCCGGCAATTCGCTACACTGGGCGCGGCGTCGTCGGCGACGCCGCCCGCGTTCGCTTGATCAACGCCGCCGACGCGCAACGTGCGCTCCGGCAACTGCGCCAGATAGCGGTCGATCCCGCAAACGGCGAAACCATTGTCGAAATCAGCGAGGGCGCGGACGGGCTGCTCGAAGCCCGGATGACTGAGGATCACGTCCGCGCGGTTAGCCGTCAGGCCGCGCAACAATCAATCGAGGTCATCCGCCGCCGCGTCGACCCGGAAGGCGTCAGCGAAGTGAGCATCGTGCGCCAGGGCGACGATCGCATCGTGGTGCAGGCCCCTGGCGTCGCCGATCCGCAGCAATTACGCGAGCGCATCGGCCAGACGGCGTTGATGACTTTTCATATGGTGCGCGACAATGTGGACTCAGAGGCGCTCGCCAGCGGACGGGCGCCGCCCGGTTCGCTCATTGCGCAGCCTTATCCGACAATCGGCGACAGCGCCGAGATCGTCGAGCGCCGCCCGCGCTTCACCGGCGAGCGGTTGACGAATGCGATGGCCACGACCGACCCACAGACCGGGGAGTTTGTGTTAAGCTTTCGGCTCGACGGCGAGGGATCGCGCCTGTTTTGCCGTATCTCGCGTGAGTACACCGGCCGGCGCTTCGCCATTCTCCTCGACAACCAAGTGCTGACCGCGCCGCGCATCAACGAACCGATCTGCGGCGGTTCGGGGCAGATATCCGGCAACTTCACCGCCGAAAGCGCAAGCGAACTGGCGATTATGCTCCGCGCGGGTGCGCTGCCAGCGCCGCTGAGCGTAATTGAGCAACGCAGCGTCGGCGCCGAACTTGGGCAGGACGCCATCGATTCCGGTATATTCGCAGGCATCGTCGCCGGGCTGGCGACGCTCGTCTTCATGCTCCTGGCTTACGGCTTTCTCTTCGGCGGCATCTCCGTCACGGCGCTGCTCGTCAACGGCGTGCTGATCGTCGCGGCGATGTCGCTTATCGGGGCCACGTTGACCTTGCCCGGGATCGCCGGTTTGATTTTGACGCTGGCCATGGCGGTCGACGCCAACGTGCTCATCTACGAGCGTATGCGCGATGAGGTTGCCGCCGGCAGGTCGCCGGCGCTCGCGATAGACGGCGGCTTCAGTCGCGCGATGGTGACCATTATCGACGCCAACCTGACGACCATCCTGGCGGCGATGATCCTGTTCCAGTTCGGCGCGGGACCCGTGCGCGGTTTCGCCTGGACCCTGTCCATCGGCGTCATCACCTCGGTCTTCACCGCCGTGCTGGTCACGCAAATTCTCGTTGCATTCTGGTTCCGCACCACGCGGCCCAAAAAGCTGCCGATTTAGGGATACGCCGATGGCTTGGCCTCTCATCCGCAATTTGCCGGTGCGAACCAATCTTCGGTTCGTGAAGTTCGCCACTTTCGCGGCCTTCGTGTCGATTGCCGGCATCCTCCTATCGTTTGCATCGATGCTGACCGGCGGTCTGCGCGAGAATCCGATTGAGATCTACAACGCCGCCGAAGGACCGCCGATGCATCGCATCGGTCAGGTGTTGGAGCGCGGATTCAATCTCGGGATCGATTTCCGCGGCGGCACGATGCTCGAGTTCGAAGCGCCAAGCGATATCGACATCGGTGCTGTGCGCGCGGCGGTCGAGAATCTCGAACTTGGCGACGTGCAGGTGCAGGCGTTCTCCGACCCGCGCCGTGCGCAGATTCGTTATGAGAGCCCCGCACAGGACGCTGCCGAAACGGCCCAGCGCGTCGAGAACGTCATCAGCGAGAATGTGCCCGGCGTGAATTTCCTCGCCCGTGAGGTCGTCGGGCCGAAGGTATCGGATGAATTGTTCACGGGCGGCCTGATCGCGCTTGGTCTCGCGATCCTGCTCATGCTGATCTACATCTGGTTCCGGTTCGAATGGCAGTTCGGTGTCGGCGCTATTCTTGGTCTCTTCCACGATGTGATCCTGACGTTGGGCATGTTTTCGATCTTCCGCATCGAGTTCACGCTCACCATCATCGCGGCGCTGCTCACCATCATCGGCTACGGCATCAATGACACCGTGGTGGTGTTCGATCGCCTGCGCGAGAACCTGCGCAAGTACAAAAAGATGCCCCTCAGCGAAGTAGTGGAATTGTCCCTCAATGAGACGCTGTCGCGCACGATCATCACCGGCTGCACCGCGTTGCTGGCGTTGACCGGGCTGCTTTATTTCGGCGGCGCGGCGCTTTCTGGTTTCGCTATCGCGATGATTTTCGGCATTATCACCGGCACCTATTCGTCGATCTATGTGGCCGCTCCTGCGATTCTGCTGTGGGGTGTGAAGCGCGGACGCGAAGGCGAACAGGGGGGCAAGACAAAGGCGGCGGAACAGGCAGGCTGACCGCCAGCGCGAAGCGGGCTATAATCCGCACGCTGTTGGAGGCGAAGGCATGGCTGGTTTTCTAAGCAATATTCGCTACGTGGCCTGGACCACGTTGGCGCTCGGCGTTCTATTCCTGATCTATTACGCCATGGGCGTGAAGGGCATTCCGCTTGATGACGCGCGTTTCTGGGAAGTGGCCTTGCGCTGGAGCCACGTGCTGGTTGGCATCATGTGGATTGGCCATCTCTACTATTTCAATTTCACGCAAATCCCGAACATGCCGAAGATTCCGGAAGAGCACCGTGGGCCGGCCATCGCCAAGGTGATCGCGCCTGCGGCTCTCTACTGGTTTCGCTGGGGCGCGATGCTGACGGCGATCACCGGTCTGTTGCTTGCGTTCAACCAGGGCTATTTGCTGCAGGCGCTGACGCTGGGTGCGTCGGAGGGCTTCGCCGTCTCCAAGCACATCTTCATCGGCTTCGGCATGTGGCTGGCGCTGATCATGTGGTTCAATGTCTGGTTCATCATCTGGCCGAACCAGCAGAAGGCGCTCAACATCGATAACAAATATCCCGACCTCGCCGCCGACCTCAAAGCCAAAGCGGGGCGCACGGCGATGTTGTTCTCACGCACGAACACGTTCCTTTCCGTGCCGATGCTCGTGGCGATGACCGGCGCGCAGACGCTCGGCTAGTGGACGACGGCCTCGACGCTCTCGTCCGGCGCGTCGACGAAGATCGCTGGCTTGCGGCGCGTTTTGCGAATGGCGAAACGCGCCGCAATCTCATCGCGCTCTACGCCCTGAATTACGAGATCGCGCACGCCGCCGAGGCGGCTGGGCAGTCCGGCTTGGCCGCCATTCGCCTTTCATGGTGGCGCGAGGCGATTGCCGAAATGAAGCAAGGCGGGCCGCCGCGGGGCCACCCAACGCTACAGGCGTTGGCGCCGCTCATCGACGGCATCGATACGCAATTGGTCGAAGCTCTGATCGAGGCCCGTCTCAGCGATGCAGAGCCTCAGCCGTTCGCCGACTGGGCCGCGCTCGAGGCCTACGTCGATGCGACCGCCGGCAACCTCATGCGTTTGGCGCTGGCATTGTGCGGGATGGAAGCGGGGCCGTATGCGCGGGACGCCGCCTTGGCTTGGGGTTATTCTGGGCTCCTGCGCGCGCGGCCAGCATGGCGTGCGCGCGGGCGCAGCGCCCCGCCGCCCGGCGCGACCGACGCTGATTTTCTGCAACGTGCATGGAGCGCGCACGCCGCTGCGCGTGCTTCTACCAAGGCCGCGCCCGAGCGCGCCTTTCCCGCTATCGGCTACGTCGCACTCGCGCCGTTCTATCTACGCCGTCTCGATCGCGCCGGGCCCGCCCCGTTGTTCTCGCGTCAATGGCGCTTGCTGCGCGCGGCCGCGAGCGGACGGCTCTAATCTATTCCGCCGCCGCGCGCGCCGCGCCGCCCAGCCACGCGTCGAGGTCGCGCAGCGCCCGGTCGCTCATCGCGCGTTTGCGAGCGCGAGCGCGCGCTTCGCCCTTGAGCTTCTTGCCGTCGGCGCCGTGGGTGGGCGTTTCGATCGGCGGAAAAAGCCCGAAATTCACATTCATCGGCTGAAACGAGCCGGCGCCGGCTTCAATGTGACCGCCGGTGACATGCGCCAGCAGCGCGCCGAACGCCGTCGTGGGCGGGGGCGCCTCGGCGGTCTGTCCGTAGCGCTCCGCCGCCGCGAAGCGCCCTGCCAGCATGCCCATTGCCGCGCTTTCGACATAGCCTTCGACGCCGGTCACTTGGCCGGCGAAACGCACGCGCGGCGCTTGCTTGAGGCGCAGCGTTTGATCGAGCAGCTTCGGTGAATTGATGAAGGTGTTGCGATGCACGCCGCCGAGGCGCGCGAAAACTGCGCCCTCCAGGCCAGGAATGGTGCGAAAAATCTCGGTCTGTGCGCCGTGTTTCAGTTTGGTTTGGAAACCGACGATGTTGAACAAGGTGCCGAGCTTGTTGTCTTGCCGCAGCTGTACGACTGCGTGCGGGCGCTTGCCGGTGCGCGGATCGGTTAGCCCCACCGGTTTCATCGGCCCGAAGCGCAAGGTCTCCGGCCCGCGCTCCGCCATCACCTCGATCGGCAGGCAACCCTCGAAATAGGGCGTGTCCTTCTCCCAATCCTTGAATTCGGCCTTCGGCGCCGCGTTGAGGGCGGCGATGAACGCGTCATATTGTGCGGCGTCCATCGGGCAGTTCACATACGCGGCCTTGTCGCCGCCGGGCCCTTCCTTGTCGTAGCGCGATTGTTTCCAGGCGACCTCGAAATTGATTGTGTCGGCGTGCACGATCGGCGCGATGGCGTCGAAGAAGGCGAGGCTGTCTTCGCCCGTGATGGCGCGAATGGATTGTGCCAGCGCCGGCGCGGTGAGCGGGCCGGTGGCGAAAATAACGCTCGACGCATCGGACGTCAGCAGCGCGTCGAGCGCGCCCACTTCGGCGCGCACGATCTCGATCAGCGGATGCGCTTCGATCGCCGCAGTCACGGCGGCGGAGAAAACGTCGCGATCCACCGCGAGCGCCGAGCCTGCCGGCACCTGCGCTTCGGCTGCCGCCTGCATCACCAGGGATCCAGCGCGCCGCATTTCCGCGTGCAGCAAGCCTACGGCGTTGCCTTCCCAATCGTCGGAGCGAAACGAATTGGAGCAGACCAGTTCAGCGAACTTGCCGGTGTGATGGGCATCGGTCATCCGCACCGGCCGCATCTCGTGCAGCCTCACCGGCACGCCCGCCTGCGCCAGCGCCCAGGCCGCTTCGGATCCGGCGAGGCCGCCGCCGACGACATCGACAGGATGGAGCTTTGTCACCCGCCTCTCATGGCGCGCCAGCGCGCGCGCTTCAAGCCTCGCGGGCGGCGACCAAATCGTGCATAAAGCAGTGGAACAGAACGAGGGATGCGATGGCGGACGCTGGCAGGGTTCCGGTCAAGGAGAGCGTGGGGGCGGCGCTGCAATTCCTGCGCGCAGATTTGCGCACGAGCGCCACGTTGGCGATCGTCGGCGGCCTGCTTCTGACTTTGACGGGCGTGGCGGCGACGCTTTCGCCCGCCTTGAGCATGCCGCTCTCGCTGGCGTCGACCTTCGTGTCGGCTGTGATCTACGCCGCCTTCATCGGCTCGGCCTTGGGCGCCGGCGGATCGCAACGCTGGCTGCCTGACGGCGGCCGCGTCTGGGCGGCGATGGCGGTCGTGGCATTCTTCCTGCTGATCGTGTTCGTCGTGCTTGGCATCCCCGGAGTCATCATATTCGCCGGCATGATCGCGCCTCGTTATGGCGCGGAATTGGAGCAGGTCAGCGGCGACGAGGCCGCCACACTTGCGCTGATGCAGCGTATCCTGACGGAGAACCCTGGCGTCGTGCTCGGATTCTGCCTGGTCTATGGCGCGATCTGGCTCATGCTCACATCGCGCCTTTATCTTTCCGCCCCGGCGAGCGTCGATCAGCGCCGCATTCTGACCTTCGAAACCTGGTCGTGGACCAAAGGGTCGATGCTCCGCATTACGGTGGCGCGGCTGATGTTGCTGGCGCCGGCATACGTGCTCGTGGCGGCCGTCAGCTACATCTTGGCGGCGGCGCTTGGCGTGGATGTGTTGGACCCCACGAGCCTCGTCTCGCTGGCGCAGAACAATCTGCCGGGCTTTGTCGCGTTCTCATTCCTCAGCGCGTCTTTGCAGATTTTCGTCTATCGATCGCTGGAGGCGGGGCTGTCGGCTTATCTCTATCAGGGGCTTAAGCCGGCCGATTCTGCGCCGCCGGCCTGATCCCTCGACCGACTCAGCCCGCGCCGCTATCCCGCACGCATGACCGCATCGCGCCCCTATGTGACCGACCTCCTGCGGCTGGCCGGCCCTGTTGCGCTGGCGCGCCTTGGCATTATCGGCATGGCCATTGTCGACGTCGTGATGGTTGGCCAACTCGCCGCTGACGAACTGCCGCATCAGGCGCTTGGCTGGGCGCCGACGGCGGTGTTTCTGGTCGCCGCCATCGGCTTACTGCAGGGCGTGCAGGTGCTGGCCGCGCGCGTGCTCGGCGAAAAGAATCCGCGCGCAGCCGGTGTTGCTCTGCATCGCGGGCTCGTTATCGCCGCCATCGCCGGCGTGTTTTCCGCGATTGCAATGTGGGCCGCGGGCGCAGACCTCTTCACTTTCTTCGGCATCGATGCGCGTTTGGCCGAGCCGTCCGCGCGTGTGATGACCGTGCTCGCGCTTTCGGTGCCGTTTCATCTCTTCTACATCGCCGGCACCTATTTCCTCGAAGCGATCAAGAAGCCCGGCATCTCAACGGCGGTGATGTGGCTCGCCAATGTTGTGAACCTAGCGCTGAATTGGCTTTGGGTGCCCGATTTCGGCGCTATTGGTTCGGCATGGGCGACATTCGGAGCGCGCCTGTTTCTCGCCGCCGCGATTCTCGCCTGCATTTGGTTCTTGCGTGATCGCGATCATTATGGCGTGCGCGCATTCGGCGCCGAGGGGCCGAGCTATCGCTCGCTGCTCGCCGTCGGCTTCGCCGCTATGGTCAGCCAAGCGGTGGAAGCCGGTGCATTCTCCGGGATGACGGTGATCGCAGGGCGCCTGGGCGAGGACGTCGTCTCCGCCTACCAAATCCTGCTCAACCTCACCGCGCTCATGTTCATGGTGGCGCTTGGCTTGGGCGCCGCCAGCGCCGTGCTTGTATCCGAAGCCATCGGCCGGCGCGCGCCGCAGGACGCTGCGCGCGCGGGCTGGACCGGCATTGGCCTCAACACCATCGCCATGGCGATTCTCGGCGTGCTGATCGTCGTGTTCGCCGTCCCAATCGGCCAGCTCTACACAGCAGACTTGGCATTGTCGGCGCTGATCGCATCTTTGATCTGGGTCGCGGCGATCGTGCTCATCCCGGATGGCGGGCAGGTGGTGACGGCGTCGGCGCTGCGCGCGCGCGGCGACAATTGGTTTCCGACCTTCAGCCACATCCTCGCTTACGCTGTCGTTATGCCGGCGCTCGGTTATTGGCTGGGCGAAGTGCAGGGCATGGGCGTAGCGGGGCTCTTCTTCGCCATCTTCTGGTCGAGCGTGCTCTCCGCGGCGGTTCTGTTGGCGCGCTGGTCGCTATTGGCGCGCAAAGGCGTGGCGTTACCCGAGAACTAAGCTTTCGCGCCCAGGATCCAGCCTTCTTCGTTCTCGACGATGTCGCTGCGCGCGTCCGCCTTCGCCGGACCGAACAGGCCAGCGAGCTGTCCCTTTTCGTCGAGCGCATTGAAATGCTCGACCACTGCGCGCACCTGCGCTTCGTCCTTGGTCTCGCCTGGCTTGGGTTTGACGCCCAGCATGCTCGGATAAATTTCGGCGAACACTACGTCGACGCCGTCGAGATCGAACGGCGCCAGCGGGCGCCAGCCGGTCTCAAACGGCCAGAGCCGCGCGGCTTCGGCGCGCGCGTCTCGCAACCGGCGCACGACCGGTAAGCCAGTGAGCGCCTGGCCGCCGACTGAACCTTGGTAATAGAGTTTCCAGATTGAGGAGGCGGCCTTGCAAGCCTGCTCCGCCATCCGAAACTCGGGCAGGTCATCGGCGCCGTGCTCGCGTGGACGCTTCACCGACAGCATCGTTTGCGCATCGCGCGCAGGCGCGCCCCAGAACGGAAATGCTTCACCCGTCATCAGCCGATTCATCTTGGCGCCGACTTGGAAGCGATTGTTTGAATTGTCGGGCTTGTCCTTCATGTCGGCCGCCACGTAGTCGATCAGCGCCCGCCACGGCGCGCCTTCGAGTTTCAAGGCAGCGGCAGTCCCCTTGGGAAAGCCAAGCGGAAAATCGAATCCCAAAAGCACGCGCTCGCTTTTGCGGCGCAATTCTTCGAGCAAGCCGTTCAGCAGCTTTTCGGCTTCCGCGCGCGTAGCCGGATTGTGCGATTCGAAAGCCATCTGAAAGCGCACATTGCGCTTCAGCACGCCGATCCAAATGGAATCGGCGCCGGTGGCGGGCTTCGCCGCCGCACTCCAATCCACCATCACATAGGCTTGGAAGAGGCGCGCCATCTCAGCCGAGCTTCACCAGCATTTTGCCAGCATTGGCGCCGGTGAACAGGTTGAGGAACGCCTTTGGCGCGTTCTCGATCCCGTTCTCGACGGTTTCCTCCCATTGCACCGCGCCGTCCTTGACCCATTGCGTCATGTCGGTGCGGAATTGTTCGCGCATGTCCATGAAGTCGCTGACGATGAAGCCCTGCAGGCGCAGCCGCTTGCCAACAATGTACGCCATGTTGCGCGGACCGGGCGAAGGCTCGGCATTGTTGTAGATCGAGATCATGCCGCATTCGATGAAGCGGGCCCAAGGGCGGGCGACCTCCATCGCCACTTCGAGGTGCTCGCCGCCGACATTGTCGAAATAAATGTCGATGCCGTTCGGCGCCGCTTCGCGTACCGCCTTCAAAAGATTGCCGCAGGTCTTGTAATTCACCGTGGCGTCGACGCCGCGGCCTTTGAGCCAGGCCAGCTTGGCGTCGGATCCCGCCGACGCCACCACTTTACAATTGCGGAGCTTGGCGATCTGGCACACCGCCGAGCCCACCGCGCCGCCCGCGCCTGACACGAACACGGTCTCGCCCACCTTCGGCTCGCCGATGCGATGAAAGCTGGTGTAGGCGGTCATGCCGGGCATGCCGAGCACGCCAAGATAAGCCTGCTCCGGTACGCCGCTCTGCGGCAGTTTCTGTAGCGCCGCGCCGACCGTGACGAACGCCTCGCGCCAACCATTCATGCTTTCGACGAGATCGCCCGGCGCAAAGTCCGGATCATTCGACGCCTCCACGCGGCCAACCGCGCCGCCCATCAGCGCCTTGCCCAATTCGAACGGCGGCACATAGCTTGGCCGGTCGTACATGCGGCCCCGCATGTATGGGTCGACCGACATCCATAAATTCCGCACCAGCACTTCGCCGGCGGCGGGCGCGGGGACATCCACCGCGCTCAACTCGAAATTCTCAGCCGCCGGCATTCCATCCGGGCGGCTTTTCAGGCGGATTTCGCGCGATGTGAGGGCCATGGGCGTTTTCCTCCGGAATTTTCGCCAAACCTAGCCGCTGAGCCCGGCTTATCCAAGGAATAGAAGATCGGCCGAGGCTGGACAGGGCGGGCGCGCCAGCGCCATAAACCGCGTCCTTCTCAGAGAGATTCATGTCCGTTCGTTTACGTTTCGCGCCCTCGCCCACAGGGCGGCTGCATGTCGGCAATGTCCGCACCGCGCTGATGAATTGGCTCTACGCGCGTGGCCAAGGCGGGCAGGTGCTTTTGCGCATCGACGACACGGACCTCGCCCGTTCAACCAAGGCGTTCGAGCAGGGCATCGAGGACGACCTAACCTGGCTCGGTTTGCATTGGGATGAGCGCGCCAACCAATCCGCGCGCTTCGACGCCTACGAGAAGGCTGCGGAGAAGCTCAAGGCGGCGGGCCTGCTTTATCCGGCCTACGAGACCGAGGAGGAGATCGACCGCAAGCGCAAGATCGCGCAATCGCGCGGGCGTCCGCCGATCTACGATCGCGCCGCGTTAAAATTGACCGCGGAAGAGCGCGCTGCATTCGAAACAGAAGGCCGGCGCCCGCATTGGCGCTTCAAGCTTTCCGGCGGGCGCAAGGAATGGGTCGATATGGTGCGTGGCGCGCAATCGATCGATACGGCGTCGTTGAGCGACCCGGTGCTGATCCGGGAGGATGGCGCGTTCCTCTACACGCTTCCGTCGGTGGTCGACGACATCGATTTCAAGATCACGCATATTGTGCGCGGCGAAGATCACGTCACCAATTCCGGCGTGCAGATCGAAATCTTCGAAGCGCTCGGCGGACCGGTACCCGCTTTCGGCCACTTCCCGCTGTTGGTAGGCGCTGACGGCGAGGCGCTCTCCAAGCGCATCGGCTCGCTGGCGGTCGGCGATCTGCGCGAGCAGAGCTACGAGCCGATGGCGGTGCTCTCGCATCTCGCCAAGATCGGCACGTCCGATCCGGTTGAAGCGCGGCTTCTATTCGATCAGCTCGCGGCCGAGTTCTCGTTTGAAAAGATCGGCCGCGCGCCCGCGCGCTTCGATCCCGAAGAGCTGAAGCGCGTCAACGCCGCGCTGCTGCACCAGACCGAATACGCGATGGTGAAGGGGCGCCTCGCCGCCCTTGGCGCCGACAAAGGCGAAGGCTTCTGGAACGCCGTGCGGGCCAATCTCACGCTATTGCCGGATGTGCGGGAATGGGTGCGCGTGATCGAAGGCCCGCTTGAGCCGGTGATCGCCGATGCAAGCTTCGCCGCAGCCGCAGCCGGCGTGCTTCCTGCTGGTCCCTACACTGCAGAGAGCTGGCAGGCCTTCACCAACGCCGTGAAAGAGAAAACCGGCGCCAAGGGCAAAGCGCTCTTCATGCCGTTACGCCAAGCGTTGACCGGCATGGATCACGGCCCCGACATGGCCTCGCTCTTCCCTTTGATCGGTGAAGAGCGCGCGCGCAAACGCCTCGAAGGCAAGGCGGCTTAGGCGGGTACGAAGCGCAGCGCGACGCCGTTATTGCAATAGCGTAGTCCTGTCGGGTTCGGTCCGTCGGGGAAAACGTGTCCCTGGTGGCCGAGGCAACGTGCGCAATGATATTCCGTGCGTGGCTGCAGCAGCAGGAAATCCTGCTTAGTGCCGACATTGGTTTCGATCACGCGCGAGAAGCTTGGCCAACCGGTGCCGGAATCGAATTTCCATTGCGAGCGGAACAGCTCCAAGCCGCAGCCGGCGCAGACGAACGTGCCGCGCCGGTGCTCATCGTTGAGCGCGCTTGTTCCCGCGCGTTCGGTCGCTTCCTCGCGCAGCACGCGGTAGGCCAATGGGGAAAGACGCTCGCGCCATTGCGCATCGGTAAGCCGGCGCCATGCCGATCCGGCATAACGCGCCTCATTGGCCTGGGTGGGGATGTCGCGGCCTTCCGCGGAGGTGCAGGCGGCGATCGGCACGGCTGCCACGCCCAGGAACAAGGCGCGGCGGGAGATTTGGACGCTCATGCCAGCTAGTACGTGCGCGAAGCGCGTCCGGATGCAAGCCGGTTCAGGCCCGGCCAGC
>JBFWZB010000004.1:0-12453 GCA_050185805.1 Hyphomonadaceae bacterium | reverse complement strand
TTCGCTCGGCGGCTGCGTTTTGGCTGCGCTAACGGGTCGTTTGCCAAACGCCATTCCACCACTCCCGAAGCCCAATGCGTCGGGAAGTTTAGCGGCACGCGCTTAAGACGAAGTTCAAGCGGAGACGGGAAGACCCATCAAATCGAAGCACTCGTCGATGCTTCTGGCGTTTTGAATCGATGACGCGAAGGGCGCAGGCGTCAAATTGGCCTCGACCGTATGCTTAATCAGATGGAAAAATGGCGCCCAGAAATCATCTTCGCTTAAGAACACCACTGGCTTCGCATGCAGATTGAGCCGCGCCCATGAGAGCGTCTCCACCGCTTCTTCGAGCGTGCCGATGCCGCCTGGCAGCACCACGAACGCGTCGCTCTCATCGAACATGATGTGCTTGCGCTCGTGCATGGTGTCGACCATGCGATGCGGCACCTCATCCAGCACGATCTCGCGGCGTTCGAGAAACCGCGGCATCACGCCGAGCACGTCGCCTCCGCCGGCGAAGGCGGCCTTGGCGCAGCGGCCCATGAGCCCGATCGAGCCGCCGCCATAAACCATGCGCAGGCCGCGCCGCGCGAGTTCGGCGCCGAAACGCGACGCCAGATCGAGATATTCCGGCTTCGTCGTTTCCGACGAGCCGCAATAGACGCAAACCGCGCGGATTTGGGGTTTAAGGATGCTGGTGTCGGCCATGTTGTGCATCGAACCTAGGCATTAAGGCGCATTGCAGGCGAAAACCAGGGCGCCTAGATCGTGCCCTTCAAGGATTGTTCCATGGCGCGTGGCGAGGGCCGCACAGTACAAAAGCCGGAGCCCGGCAAGGCCGACGCCTCGCCGCCGATTGGGCGCACCATCATGCGTTTGGCGGGGCTTATCGGCAGCCTGGCTGCGCCCGGCTTTCGCTGGCGTCTGGCGCTCGCCTTCCTGCTGACGCTGTTTGGCAAAGTTCTCGCTGTGCTTTCGCCGCTGGTGCTGGCGGATGGGATTAACGCGCTGGCCGCCGGGCGCACGCAGGGCGCGCTGTCGCTGTTCATAGGCCTGGCGGGTTTCTGGGCCGCTTTGCGCTTCGCCTCAACCGCCGGCCCGCAAATCCGTGACGCCATCTTCCAGCCGGTGAGCGAAGAAGCGCAGCGCCGCGCCGGCGCGCGCGTGTTCTCGCATGTGCACGGGCTGTCGGTGCGCTTCCATCAATCCAAGCGCACCGGGGCCGTCTATCGTGTGATCGAGCGTGGCGTGCGCGCGATCGATTTCCTGCTGCGCTTCCTCGCCTTCAACATCGCGCCTACTGTGATCGAACTTGCGCTTGCCGCCGGCGTCTTGGCTTGGCGTTACGGACCGGTTTTCGCGCTCATCGCGGCGGCGACGGTGTTTCTCTACGCCTGGCTTACCTTCGGCGTCACCGAATGGCGCTTGAAATATCGCCGCGACATGAACGAGCGCGATACCGAGGCCGCCGGGCGGGCGGTGGATTCCCTGCTCAATTTCGAGACGGTGAAGAGCTTCGCCGCGGAATCGCGCGAAAGCGAGCGCTATGACAGGGCGCTCGCCTCATACGCCGAGGCGGCCGTGCGTTCGAACACCTCGCTTGTGCTGCTGAACGTGGTGCAGGGCGCGATCATGAATATCGGTCTCGTCGCCATGGTGATCGCGGCAGGCCTGGTCACGGCGCGCGGCGACATGGGCCCCGGCGACATCACCGCCGTCATCCTCATCATGACCAATCTCTACGCGCCGCTGAACATTCTCGGCTTCGCCTATCGTGAGATCAAACAGACCTCCATCGACATGGAGAATATGTTCGTGCTGCTCGATGAAGCGCCGGATGTCGCCGATGCGCCGGGTGCAGTCGACCTGAAGCCAGAGCGGGGCGAGGTGCGCTTCGAGCATGTCGGCTTCGCCCATGAGGGCCGCGATCGCGGCCTGGAGGACGTGTCGTTCGTCGCGCCTGCGGGAAAGACCACGGCCATCGTCGGCCCGTCCGGCGCCGGAAAATCCACCGTGCTGAAGCTTCTGTTCCGCTTCTATGATCCCAGCGCCGGGCGCGTCCTGATCGATGGGCAGGATCTCCGCGCGGTGACGCAGGCGAGCCTGCGCAGCGCGCTTGGCCTCGTGCCCCAGGACGTCGTGTTGTTCAACGACACCATCCGCTACAACATTGCTTACGGGCGTCCCGACGCCACGCAGCGTGAGTTGGAAGAGGCGGCCCGCCGCGCGCAATTGTTGCATTTCATCGAGAGTCTGCCGCAGGGCTGGGACACTCGCGTCGGTGAACGCGGGCTGAAGCTCAGCGGCGGCGAGAAGCAGCGCGTCGGCATCGCCCGGGTTGTCCTCAAGGACCCCTGCATTTTGATTCTGGACGAAGCGACCTCATCGCTCGATAGCGGCACCGAAGCCGAAGTGCAGGCCGCGCTCGAGGAAGCAAGCCGCGGCCGAACCACCATCGTTGTGGCGCATCGCCTTTCCACCATCGCCGACGCCGATCAGATCGTCGTTCTGGACGAAGGCCGCTTGGTGGAGCGTGGCGCGCACGCCGAGCTTATTGCGCAGGACGGGCTCTACGCTGGGCTGTGGCGGCGCCAAGCTGAAGAGCCGCAGGCCGCCGCGGCCGAATAGGTTGTGTCCGGAATCATCTTGACGATTTGACAGCGGCGCCATCCTCTCCGGGTCGGGAATTGGCAGGCGAGGGCTTCATGAAACTGTATTGGCTGGCGGGGCCTCTGGCGGCGTTTGCGTTGAGCGGCTGCGCCTCGATAACGGGAGAGAGCACGGCCGCGCGCGATCCGAATTTCGATCCGGCCGCCTGCTACCAGCGCATCTTCTCGGTCTATTTCGAGAGCATGCAGCAGGAGATGAGCCCAGAAGCGCAGGAAGCCGTCGACGCCGTCGAGAACTCCCTGCGCGGGTGCCGCATCACCCATGTGCGCATTGTCGGCCTCGCCGGGGCGCCGGGCGATGTCGAGGAAAACGAGGAGTTATCCCAGCAGCGCGCGGAGATCGTTGCCGATTATCTCGAGCAAAACACAGATTGGCCGCGCTCGCGTTTCGAACTGATTGCGCGCGGCGAAGAGGGCGCCACCAATGAAGAAGGCTTGCAGCGTCCGATGCGCCGCCGCGCCGTTGTGCGGGTGCAGGCCTCGGCGCCGTGATCAGCGGCCCAGGCTGAAATCTCGCGCCATCACTTTGGCAGCGTTATGTCCGGGCGCGCCGGTCACGCCGCCGCCGGGATGGGTGCCCGCGCCGCACTGATAAAGCCATTTCACCGGCGTGCGATAATCGCCGTAGCCGAGCACGGGACGCGCGCTGAACAATTGGTCGAGCGAGAGCGCGCCGTGCATGATGTCGCCGTTCACGAGGCCGAAGCGGCGCTCGAGATCGAGCGGTGAAAGCACCTGCCGGCCGAGCACGCTCTTGGCGAAGCCGGGCGCGTGCTTGTCGACGGTCGCGATCATGAGGTCGGCGACTTCTTCCTTGTGGTCGTCCCATGAGCGCCCGCCAGAAAGCTCGGGCTGCACCTGCTGGCAGAACAGCGAAGCCACGTGCTGGCCCGGCGGCGCCAGCGTATCGTCGAGTGTCGAGGGGATGAGCAGCTCCACGATCGGCTCGCGCGACCAGCCGTACGCGCGCGCATCCAAATAAGCGCGATCCATGTAATCCAAAGTCGGCGCGATGATGATGCCGCCGGTGAGATGATCGCCCGGTTCGGGCTTGGCGGTGAAGCGCGGCAATTCCGAGAGCGCCACGTTCATCCGCAGTGTGCCCGAGCCACAGCGATAGCGATCGATCCGTTCGCGAAAATCCGCCGGCACGTGTTCGGCGTCCACCAGCCGCTGGAACAGGAGCTTCGGGTTGAGATTGGAGGCGACCATGCGCGCGCGCAGCGTCTCGCCGTGCTCGGTGACGACGCCCGCGGCCTTGCCGTCCTCGATCAGCACTTGGCGCACCGCGGCGCCGGTGCGGATTTCGACGCCGCGCTCGCGGCAGCACGCGGCCATCGCCTGGGTGATCGCACCCATGCCGCCGATGGCGTGGCCCCATTGGCCCTTCTTGCCGTTCACTTCGCCGAACACGTGATGCAGCAGCACGTAGGCCGAACCCGGTGTGTAGGGGCTCGCATAATTGCCGACGATGCTGTCGAACCCGAACAGCGCCTTAACCGCCGCGCTCTCGAACCAGTAATCGAGCCATTCGCCGGCGGACTTGCCGAACAGATCGAGCAGGTCGCGCTTGGCGGTGATGTCGAGCTTGTTCAGTTTGCCGGCCAGCTGCGCCGCGCGCAGTGCTTCTTCCAAGGCCGGGATGACGCCGTGCTCGACCAGGTTGGGCGGCGCTTCGAGGATGAGGTCGCGCAAGACGTCGGCGATGGTTTCGAGCCGCTGCTCGTACTCGGGCAGGCGCATGGCGTCGCGATTGGAGAAGCGCGCAACTTCGCTCTGGGTGATGCCGGGGCCGGACATGAAATATTGCCCGTCCGACAGCGGCAGGAAGTTCGACACTTTGCGCTCGACGATGCGCAGGCCGTGGCGATGCAGGCCGAGATCGGCGATAACCTTCGGGTTGAGCAGCGAGACGGTGTAGGAGGCGACCGAATTGCGGAAGCCGGGGTGAAACTCTTCCGTCACCGCTGCGCCGCCGACCACGTCCTGGCGTTCGAGCACTAGTACGCTGCGGCCCGCCTCGGCCAAATAGGCCGCGCAGACTAGGCCATTATGGCCGCCGCCGATGATGATGACGTCATGCATGGTTCCACGCATGGACGATGCCGCGGCCAAACGGAATAGCGCGCCCGCGGCACGGCGACGGATTTTTGCGCCACGCACCCGAAATTTATCGGGATAAAGGCGCGCAATCGCTACGACGAATATGGCCGCCCTGATCCCGCCAATGTGGGGCGTCCGCAATATACCGGCCAAGTCTGGCTGCCTGAGATTGGGCTCTACGATTATCGCGCCCGTGCCTATGCGCCCTCGTTCGGGCGCTTCATGCAGACCGACCCGATCTCCTATGCCGGCGGGCCCAATCTCTACACCTACGTCGCCAACGATCCGGTGAACGGGGTCGATCCGTGGGGGTTAAGACGATGCGCGATCAACTTGGAAGAGGAGCAGCCACAGTTTGTTGAGTGCGGCGGCAATGCACCGTGGTCATGGAGCAGCTTGCAAACATGGCAATCAGATTGGTCGCAGCCTAACTACCTTTCGTACTTTTTGGGCAGCCATGGCGACCCTGGGCGTGAGTACCGTGTTCCGCGACGGTTTGAAGACTGGGCCGACTTTATGCGGGAAGCCAATGAGGTACCGCCCTTAGAAGTGCTCGATACGCTCGGCTTAACAATTTGTCCGGTCGCAGAATTTGAGGGGAGCTTTGGGATGCAGCTAGGCGGCGGTTTTGCTACTCCGCTTGGCGGCGTTGGAGTAGTGGCGGATGAGTACACACATCGTTGGTATGCCGGTGTCAATCGATACGGGCCATACTTTGCTTCTGCCGCCACCTCAGGCATCACCGGTGAAATTACGCTGCGAGGGCTGACCGTGGGTGGGGGCCACAGTGGACAGGGTCCGCAAGGTCCCAATCCGGTGAACGGATGGAACGGCAGTGTGATGTTCGGTCAGGTTGGCGGTTTCTATGCGGCCCCGCTCTTTCCTTCAGGCGCGGCTCGCATTGGCGTCGAACCGGCGATGGCGCCGGGTGTTTGCCCAACTCGGCGCCACCAATGACGCTTGCTCTCGTTAAGCTTCCGCCCGCGATAGTAACGGGAAGTCACATGTTGGCCTTCCTTTTGTACGAGTCCGCGTTGCGATGGCCGAACGACAGGCATTACTTGTGGCTGTCCGTTGCCACTGCGGCTGGCGCTGGAGCGCTCAATGTATGCTGGCTTTGGAGCCTTACACGTGTGACGCGTGCGAGAATGCGGCGGCTGGAGGATGGGCAAGCGACACAAGTCGCCTTTTTGGTCACACTTGTCGCTGTCCCTGCTGCCATCCTTAGCGCTCTGGTTTGGGGAGCGACACCTACAGTGGGAACTTCGCTAGTACTTGCGGCCATTGCATACACTCTCTGCTGCATGCTTAGCAGCGCTGCTCTGGGCGATGCGGAAGTATCGGTGTTCGGCAGTGTTCAAGCCCATCGGCTTGTGACGTTTCTCGGCGCGCTTTATCTGTTCGTTGGTGTCTGGTGGCTGAATGGCAGGCTTGAAGCGCTGCGACGTGAGTCGGAGAAGCTCGATCGGAACACTCTGAAAGAGTGACACACACTTTTCGCAGCCCGCATGGAAAGAGTGACACAGAAAGAGTGACACACACCTGAAAGAGTGACACACACCTTCCGCCGCCCGCCTGAATTATCGCGCCCGCGCTTATGCGCCTTCGTTGGGGCGCTTCATGCAGACCGACCCGATCTCCTATGCCGGCGGGCCCAATCTCTACACCTACGTCGCCAACAATCCGGTGAATGGGGTCGACCCGTGGGGGTTGCAGGCGTGGCTTCAGGGATTCACAGTACGACAATGGCGTGACGCGCCCGGCGGCGAGAAGAGTGACACACACTTTTCGCCAGAATTATCGCGCCCGCGCTTATGCGCCTTCGCTGGGGCGCTTCATGCAGACCGACCCGATCTCCTATGCCGGCGGGCCCAATCTCTACACCTACGTCGCCAACGATCCGGTGAACGCGGTCGATCCGTGGGGGCTTTGTGGGCTCGCCAAGAACGGAACGCTGGTGGTCTGCGGCTTGCAGAATGGCGCGCTGCCGAACGGGCCGATTGGTCTCGGTTCATTTGGAGGAGCATTGGGCGGAGGAGGGCCGCTTGGCGGCCGCGAGCTATCTAACGCGCCCGACGAAGTTGTGCGCGATGATCTGAACGACGCGACTACAGTGGCCGTGATCGGGTTCAGGCCGACCAGGCCGGGGTTGGGCAATACGGAAGCTGCGCTCGCGGCAAACTCCTTTCACTGCGCACTCATACAAGCGGGAAATCTTGCTGTTGACGCGTCTGTGTTTCTTGGAGATGCCGTAACGTACGCAGCCGCTGGTGCTGTGATCGTCACGGGTGTCCTCATTGGCGGCCCAGCAATTGCAGCTGCGTTTACCGCTGGAGTCGCGGTGGCTGGAGTGGCCGGCGCATTTGGCGTTGCGTCGGGCGTTAGCCTAGCTGCCGGCGGATTGCTCCAAGGCGCTGGAGGAGCCGGCTGGGACAATGCTGTAAGCGGTGGCGCGGCGTTGGCCTTTGGTGGCGCATTTGGTCAATTGGCGCGACCCTATGGGTCGCGCATGGCGCTCAGCGTGCGAGAACGCCACGTCCAACAGTTCTCACAAAATGGGACGGCGATTGCAGGCGGCGGCGTCGATAGCGTGCTCGGGTTGCTGCCATCACCAAATCGCTACGGATGCTAAGGAAACAGGATGAAAACTCCACGCGCCATGCGATTCTCAGCTGCAATTCTTGCACTCGGCATTGTGTTGTACTTTGCCTCTCCAGCGATACTTGAGACGCTAGGCCTGCCGGTTCGCCAAGGCCAAGCATTTATATTTATCTTCGTATTTGTCGGCGGCGTCATCTTCGCAACTTGGGTGCATCGATGGCTTCGCAAACACGAGGCGTCGTCGCGCATTGAAGAACCTGATTGATAAGAAGGAGTGACGCCCGCTTTCATTATCGCGCCCGTGCCTATGCGCCCTCGTTCGGGCGCTTCATGCAGACCGACCCGATCTCCTATGCCGGCGGGCCCAATCTCTACACCTACGTCGCCAACGATCCGGTGAACGCGGTCGATCCGTGGGGATTGATCCAATGCGGCGGCACTGTCGCAGGGCAGAACGTGCCCGACACCAAGTGCAGCAATCCGCGCGCGTCCAGGGAGGATTTTGGCGCAGGCGGCGCGGGATTCCTCGCCGGCTGGCAGGGCCAGAACGATCCACACAACATGCTGATGAGCTTGTTTCCGCGCGCTCGGATCAATGAGGATGAGAGGTGGATGGAGCGGGCGAATCAAATGTCAGGCCTTCCACCGCCTGGACCGGTGCGGCCAATAGAAGTTCCACCTGATCTGCGACGTTGCTTCCATTGGATGATTGAAGGCAGCTTTGGGCTTCAACTCGCATTGAATGCAAATGTTGTGCGGAATGTCATTGGTGCAAGCGCCGGTGTCGACTTGGCATCAGTTCGCACTCGTCTGGGATATCAACGCGGATCGATTGTTTTTGAGACTGTCCAGTCAACGAGTGCGTCTTGGTCACTGACCGCAGTCGTCCCAGAAACCAACTTCGGCGGAAGCATTGGCATGACCTCCGGAAGAGAAGCGCGCATGCTTACTCCCAACGACTGGTACCCCATTGGCTCTGGCGGGCCTGAAAACTTCATAGGCATAGATATTGGCGGGGCCGCCGGCCTCGGGGGAAATGTCAGAGTTGGGAACGAGTCGTGCTGAGCATTGCGAGAACCATCGTCGGCAGGCCCTACGCCATCTCAGCAATAATGGTGGCTTGCTGGTTGGCGGGTGTTTGGGCGCAGAGGGCTGGGCTTAGGGATGTTTCCGCAGCGTTTGGCTTATTGGTTTTCGAGGCGATGGTTGTCTGGCATTTCGCCGTCAGCAGCGTCGTCCGATCAAGTGCGATGCCGGACCAGAAGCCGCTTCATCGCACGCCACTCGTGTTCCCTTTCGCCATTTGTGCTCTCACGCTTCCGATTCTCACTTGGCAAGCCACTTCCGGGTTATCGGAATGGATCAGAATGGCGGGTTTTCTCGTCGCGATACTAAGCTACTTCTGGTGCGCTCAAGTCACGTCGGTTGAACTGGCTCGATGGTCAAACCCGCGGACCCTAGCGAACTTTATTCCACTTTTCTTTGCGGGGCTCGTTCCGATTCTCGGTGTCTGGCTGCTCAATGGGCGAGTGGCTTTGGTCAGAGGATATCCGGGAAAGAGTGACACCGAAGTGTGACACCGAAAGAGTGACACACTTGAAAGAGTGACTCACACTTTTGCATGGATTATTGCGCCCGCGCTTATGCGCCCCGAAAGAGTGACACACATCTTTCGCGGCCTCAAAGGGGCGAGGGTTAGTGGTGATGCAGCGCGATCCTGACTTTAGATGGGCGTTTAACGGCCCTTCTCTTGTAGCGCTGGTGCTGCTCGCCGCAATTCTTGTTTTTCGAGCTTGCATAATGCAGTGAGGCACTGCCGTCTTAGAAACCCCCGGAAAGAGTGACACACACCTTTCGACGCCCGAGAGAGTGAGAGAGTGACCGGCGGAGAGTGGTGAGAGAGTGACACACACTTTTCGCAGTCCGCCTGACTTATCGCGCCCGCGCTTATGCGCCTTCGCTGGGGCGCTTCATGCAGACCGACCCGATCTCCTATGCCGGCGGGCCCAATCTCTACACCTACGTCGCCAACGATCCGGTGAACGCGATCGATCCGTGGGGACTTCGAGAGTGGGTCAGCGCAAACATCTGCGCCTGGCAAGACGGCCCCGGCGACGGGTCGGGTGACATTCAAGTCGTCGGCGTGAGAGACTTCGGGATGGGCGGTTGGCTGGGTGGCGCGGTGGGAAATCCAAACAGAGAATTTCGTTTGGGACGCGCTAGCGATCGCGTTGATGCACTGGAGGTCGATGATCAACCGTCCCAAGTCGCGCCGAACTGCATAGCAAGAGACGCGGAGGAACCTTTTTTGGAGTAAGCCTCAATTTTTTGTGCCCATTATTGGGCCGGGCATTGGGCTTTATCGCTACAATACCAAATGCAAGGGCTCACGGTTGGGTGGTTTCCGGCGCCGGTCAAGCCGGGTTCGGAGCCTCCATAGCGGGCATGTACGGAGAGTTCGATAACTTGGGAGACTTCCTTGGACGCGGTGCGAAGGTTGATTTTGAGTATCCAGGCTTACCGGGGCTCGGGGGGTCGTTTTTGTTTTCCGATCCGCGGCAAGGAAATGCCCGGGTAATTGGGAGTGCAGCTGGTCTCAGCATTGGCGGAGGTGCTTATGGCGGACTCACACGAACGAGGTCACATCGGTCCAGTATCCCGATTTGTCCGGATTAGTTTATTCGACCCATTGGTTCGTGCATCGGCGATCGTGGTGTTCCTCTGTGTGATCGCCATAAACTACTTCTTCTCAGTTTCGATTCTGGTTTTGCTCGCGCCAAGCATAGTGGCGCACGGTGCTGTCATTTGCCTCAGGATAATGGCGACTGAGCAAGACAGACGCGGCGACAGCCCTCGCTGGGGCGCTTCATGCAGACCGATCCGATCTCGTGAAAGAGTGACGCACACTTTTCGGAATGGCCACGATCTATGACACCAACTTTCGAGCGCTTGGAAAGCGTGACATACACTTTGAAAGAGTGACACAGAAAGAGTGACACACACGTCTGACCGCGCAGCGTGATCGGCTATTCCGACGCCCGGCGACAATGCCGTCTTCGCCGCGCGATTGCTACGACGAATATGCAGACCGATCCGATCTCCTATGCCGGCGGGCCCAACCTCTACACCTACGTCGCCAACGATCCGGTGAATGCGGTCGATCCGTGGGGGCTTTGTGGGCTCGCCAAGAACGGAACGCTGGTGGTCTGCGGCTTGCAGAATGGCGCGCTGCCGAACGGGCCGATTGGTCTCGGTTCATTTGGAGGAGCATTGGGCGGAGGAGGGCCGCTTGGCGGCCGCGAGCTATCTAACGCGCCCGACGAAGTTGTGCGCGATGATCTGAACGACCCGAACGCCGTGGTGGTAACTGGATTTCGCCGCTCTGCGGGCGGAGGGATTAATCCGCTTGGCACAGCAGCAAATGGCCGCTGCCTTTCGTGGCTTCCAGGCGATGCGGACTTTTTGGAAGTACAGTTCACGCTTCCAATACCCGACGCTCCGGTAACGGGGTTTGGGGCGCAGATCGTTTACGATCGTTACGGCCGGATTTATGTAGGCCCGACATTCGCACTAGGTCTTCCAACTGGGTTTTCCGTGAGCGTATTGGCGAACTGGGTGGCCTCGCCCAGTTCCGATTCAATCAGATCGTTCCTGGTCGGACCAGCTTCACAACTGACCGTTGGGTTGGCTGGCGCACAAGGCGGTTTTGTTCGCAACTCTGCGTATCAGGGGGCTTGGTCACTTGGTGCAGGCACCCCCGGCGTGACCTACCAAGGCGGCGTGCTATTCCCACCGCTGTTAGACTTTGACTGCTGAAGGAGTCCAGGATGTCCTGGCAGTTGATTATCGTGGTCGCCACTCTCTCTGCCACTGCGGTTGTAGCGTGCTGGTCATTCTTTCGGGCAAAGGCGATCGCGCGTTGGACAGGAACAATGTACGAGCCCACCCGCAATATCGCCGAGGTAGAAAGAACCTGGAGCAGATATGCTTTGTCCGTCCGGGTCGCCTCAGTTGCGCTGTTGGCGGCGACGCTCGCCTTGCTCGCGATAGTCTTGACTGGCAAGGGTGAACCACCTTGAGCGTACAGTGTCGGTCGCTTCGTAGGTGCGATATTTCATCAAAGCGTGACATAAACTCTTGGAAGCCCGCATGGATTGTCGCGCCAGCACCAAGCGCCTTCTGTGGCGCTTCATTCCGATTCGAGAGGCGCACTTTGAGTTTGAAAGAGTGACACAGAAAGAGTGACACTCACGTCTGTGAGAGAGTGACACACACTTTTTGCGGGAAAGAGTGACACACACTTTTAGCAGCCCGAAAGAGTGACACACACCTTTCGCAGGCCGCATGAATTATCGCGCCCGCGCTTATGCGCCTTCGCTGGGGCGCTTCATGCAGACCGATCCGATCTCCTATGCCGGCGGGCCCAATCTCTACACCTACGTCGCCAACAATCCGAAAGAGTGACACACACTTTTCGCGGTCCGCCTGACTTATCGCGCCCGCGCTTATGCGCCCTCGCTCGGGCGCTTCATGCAGACCGACCCGCGCGCTTAAAGCGCCTGCACCTTCTCGCGGTAGAGGCCGAACTTGTCCGGGTAGAAGCCGGAGCTGAGTTTGATGCGGCCGTCCTCGGTCTTCAGCTGCTCGCGCAAGCCGTCGACGAAATGGTCCCAGGTCGGCGCCGCCTTGATCACGTCGTTGAAGGTTTTCACCTCCGGCCAGAACATCGACGGCACCTGCTTCGAGGACAGGCACTTCTTCTCCTGCGCGCCGTAAATGAATTTCAGCGCGAAGGCGTGCTTGGGCGCGTCGATCGTGGTGCGGTGGAAGAGCTTCGGGTTGATCGCCAGAATGTCGCCGAGATTGATCTGCGGCGTGCGCTTCTGGCTCGCTTCCATATCCGCCAGCGAGCGCTTCTCTGACTTGCCGTTGCGATAATTGCGGAAGGTGGCGTCGTCGCCCTCGATGGCGACGCTGTGATAATAACGCTGCTCGTCGCGATTGATGTCGTCGAGTAGACCAAGCGGGCCGTTCACTTGATCGGGCGAAAGCAGAATCCATGCGTTGATGGCGGACTCGAACGTGAACAGTTCGGTGT
>JBFWZB010000003.1:111917-139513 GCA_050185805.1 Hyphomonadaceae bacterium | reverse complement strand
CAGATGCAGCCGCTCGTCAGCCGCCTGAGCGCACCTTTACATACTCCCCAGGCGCGGGCCCGAGCGGTTTGAGTTTGCCGTCGCCAGGCGTGCGCGCGGGCGCCTCACCGCTCGAAAGGCTCTTCAGCCATTTGTCCCAATAGGGCCACCACGAGCCTTTGTGTTCGTGCGCGAAGGCGAGCCAATCCTCGACCGCGCCTTTGAGGTTGGAATTGGTCCAATATTGATATTTGTGCGCGTCCGGGTGGTTGATGACGCCGGCGATGTGGCCGGAGCCTGCGACGATGAATTCCACCGGCCCGCCGAAATAGCTCGCGGTGCGATAGACGCTGGCGCACGGCGCGATGTGATCTTCCTTCGAGGATTGCAGAAAAATCGGGATGGTCACGTCGCCGAGCGAAAGCTGTTCGCCCAGCAGATTGAGTTTGCCGCTGGTGAGCGCGTTGTCGCGATAAAAGGTGCGTAGATAGAAAAGATGCAGCGCCTTCGGCATCCGCGTCTGGTCGGAGTTCCAATAGAGCAGGTCGAACGGCGGCGGCTCCTTGCCGAGATAATAATTGTCGACCACGTAATTCCAGATCAGGTCGTTGGCGCGCAGCGAATTGAAGGTGTCGGCCATGGCTTGCGCGTCGAGCAGGCCGCCATGCTGGTCCATTCGCTCTTCGAGATATTTGATGCCGGCGTCGTCGGCGAACACTAAGAGATCGCCCGCAAACTTGAAGTCGGCCTGGCTGGCGAAGAAGGTCGCGCTCTGGATGCGTTGGTCGCCGCTCTTGGCCATATGCGCCAGTGTGGCCGCCAACAGCGTGCCGCCGATGCAATAGCCGACGGTGTTAATGCGCTCTTCGCCGGTGGCGTCTTGAACCGCCTGCACCGCCGCGTAAATGCCGTCGCGCATGTAATCCTCGAACGTGCGCTCCGCCATCTTCTCGTCGGGATTGACCCAGGAGACGAGAAACACGGTGTGGCCTTGCGCCGTCAGCCAGCGGATCATCGAATTCTTTGGCTGCAGGTCGAGGATGTAGAATTTGTTGATCCAAGGCGGGAAGATCAGCAGCGGCGCCTTGTGCACCATGTCTGTGGTCGGGTTGTATTGGATGAGTTCGAACAGCGCGTTGCGAAACACGACAGCGCCCGGCGTAGTGGCGACATTCTCGCCGATCTTGAAGGCCTCGAGATCCGCCTGCGTAATCGCCAGCATGCCTTTGCCGCGCTTGATGTCGGCGGCAAGATTGTCGACGCCATGCTTCAGGCTCTCGCCGTGCGTCTCGATCAGCGCACGCAGCGCGGTCGGATTGGTCATCAGGAAATTCGAGGGCGATGCGGCGTCCACTGCCTGCTTGATGAAAAACGCCGCCTTGCGCTTGGTCTGCTCGTCGACGTCCTGGGCCTTATCGACCAGATTGTTGATGAAATCGGCGGTCGCCAGATAAGTCTCGCGCAGCATCGAGAACGCGGGATTTGAACGCCATTCCGGATCGCGGAAGCGCTTGTCGCGCGCGCTGCTGTCGTCGGCGGGCGTTTGGCCCGTCATCATGTAGGCGGCGTGCTTCTCCCAGATCTGCGCGTAACGCTGCCACAGCTGCGCATGCGCGTCGCGCAGCGTTTCCGGCTGCGTTGCTAGGCTAGACCAGACGCTGTTCAACGCATCCTGCACGCCGAACGGATCGGCGTTCGCGGCAGCAGGCTTGCTGCTTTGATCGAGGAACGCTGTGGAGAAAACCTGGTTGGCGCGCGTCATCGCGCCGGTGAGGTTCATGGAGAGCGCTGCAAGGCTTTCCGCAGTCTGCTCCATCATGATTTCAGCAAGGCTGGGGGATGTGCGCGCCGGCGCAGGCGTGGGCTTCGCCGCGACGGGCGCTGGTTCTGGCGCGAGCGCTGGCTTTGGCGCCTCCGCGGTTTCGGCGGCCTTGGCCTTGGCGGCGCGGCGGCGGCGCGCGCGCTTGCCTTCGCCGGCGTCGGCCGGGGCCGCTTTTTTCCGGGCGCGGCGTGGCGCGCCTTGGCCCTTGCCGCCTTCACTATCCGCCATGCGGGCGCTCCCTCACGGGGCCTCAAGACCCTCTGCTTTCACCCTTATCTAGGGCGGACTCTCGTGGTGGCGCAAAGGTGCGGCCTAGTATAGGAGCGTTCGGCGGCGGGGAGAGCCAAAGGAGGGCGCCGGTGAAGTTGAGCGTGCTTGTGGCTTCCGCCGCCCTCAGTCTGGCCGCAGCGGCCTGCGCCAACACCGAGAACACGCCCGAATGGGCGCTTGAGGGCGCGGCCGGAAGCGCCCCGGGCTACCCCGATTTCAGCGCCGTGCCCACCGCGATCGACGCCAACACGAACCCGGCTTATTGGAGCGGCGTCGAGAACGAACTCATGGCCGCCCGCGCCGAATTGCAGGCGAACCCGCGCGCCGAATATGGCCCGCCGCCGGAGGACCCGGCGGAATTCCTCGCCGAAGCGCGCGAGGACCTCGAGGCGACCCGCGATTCGCATTGACGCCGCGCCAAAGCACAGGCGATCGGCTGGAGCTCATCATGCCAAAGACTTCGATCATCACCGACGATTTGTCGTTCGCTGCGGCGCGCGTCGGCATCGCCGCCGCCATCGCCGCCGCAAAGCTGGCGGGGCGCGGCGATGAAAAGGCCGCCGACCAGGCCGCCGTCGACGCCATGCGCACCGCGCTCAACGCCATGCCGATGAAAGGACGCATCGTCATCGGCGAAGGCGAGCGCGATGAAGCGCCGATGCTTTATATCGGCGAAGAGGTCGGTACGGGATCGGGCGAGGCCATCGATATCGCGCTCGATCCGCTCGAAGGCACGACGCTCACCGCCAAAGCCATGGCCAATGCGCTCGCCGTGATCGCGTTCGCCCCGCGCGGCGGGCTTTTGCACGCGCCCGATACATACATGGACAAATTGGCCGTGGGCGCAGGGTTCGACGCCGGCGTCGTCGATCTCGACGCAACGCCGGATGAAAACGTGCGTGCGCTGGCGAAAGCCAAGGGCGTGAGGCCGGAGGAGATCGGCGTATGCGTGCTCGATCGCCCGCGGCACGAGAAGATCATCAGCGCACTGCGTTCGGTCGGCGCGCGCGTGCACCTGATCACGGACGGCGATGTCGCCGGCGTCATCAATTGCACCAAGCCCGAAACCGGCATCGACATGTATGTCGGGCAGGGCGGCGCGCCGGAGGGCGTGCTGGCGGCTGCGGCGTTGAAATGCGTCGGCGGCCAATTCCAGGGCAGGCTGGTTTTCCGCAATGACGACGAACGCCAGCGCGCCGAACGCACCGGCGTCACCGATTTTAAGCGCCGCTACACGCTCGACGAATTGGTCTCAGATCACGCCATCTTCGTCGCTACCGGCGTCACCAATGGCTCGCTGCTGGACGGCGTGCGCGTGCGCGAAGGTCTGATCCACACGCATACGCTAATTCTGAATTCGGCGACGCAATTGAACGCCGAATTGCGGGTGCGCCAGCCAGCGACCGCCGGCGGCTAACGCTGCGGCGGGCCGGAAATGCCGACGGCGCTGCGCAGCTCGGCCGCGTCCATAAGCCTATTGTCGCGCATCACCATCACCACATTACGCAGCTCGCCGATGTCCTGGCTTGGATCGCCTTCGACCAGCGCGAGTTCGGCGGCGGCGCCGACGGCGATGGCGCCGGTGTTGGCGTCGGCGGCGAAGATGCGCGCCGGGATGATGGTGGCTGTCGCCAGTGCTTCGGCTGGGGTCAGGCCAGCTTCGACATAGAGCTCCAACTCGCGCACCAATTCGAGCCCGATGCCGTCAGTGCCGGCGACGATCGGCACATTGGCGGCGTGTAGCGTGCCGACGAGACGAACCAGCGCCGCTTGCGCCTCGCGCATGCGCTCGCGCGAGACGCCTTCTGTCGGCAGTAAGCCGCCAGCGCGCATGCCGCGCTCAAGTTGCGAAGGCAGCGTGCCGGCGTAGGGCGCATAAGCCGCCGGCATCTCCCCGGCGAGCGGAACGTAAAGCGCTTCGAAGGTGGAGACGGTGGGATCGACGGTGATGCCGCGTTCGGCCAATTCGGCGATGAAGGCCGCCAGTTCACCGCTGCTGAAATTCGCTTCGGGGCCGAAGCGCGCCGGGCCGTAGAAGCGCTCCAGCCCGTTATTGTTGTTGATGATGGCGTCCGGCGCGGCCTGCATCATCACCCAATTAATGTGGGTGATTTCGTCATAGCCCGCGCGCACGGCGTCGAGCGGGCGGAGACCTTGCGGAATGTGGCCGTGCACGCGCAGGCCGAGGCGATGCGCTTCCGCCGCCATCGGCGCCACCAAGGCCGGATCGAGCGTGCCGTAGAGCTTGACGCCGAAGAAGCCACGCTCATCGGCTCGGCGGATCGCGGCTAGGCCTTCGTCGAGATTGCGGACGATCTCGGCCATCTGCGCCATGTTCGGGCCTTCGCCATCGATCAATTGCGAAGCGACGACGCGGGGGCCGAGCAAGCGGCCACTATTGATGCGGGCGCGACGGTCGAGAATTTGCGCGGCGCGGTTGCCGGGATCGCGGACCGATGTAACGCCGAGCGACAGCAAAAGCGGACCGGTGTTGTCGCTGCCAAAATGCATGTGGGCGTCCCACAGACCGGGCACGAGCGTGCGGCCTTCGCCGGGAACGATGCGGGCGCCGCGCGGCGCGCGCACGGAGCGCGCGCGGCCGACGCGGGTGATGCGGCCGTCTTCGACCACGACGCTAATGCCGTCCCGGAATGCGCGATTGGCGGCGTCGAAAATGCGCACGTTCTGAAATACGACCGCTTGCGTCAGCGGCGGCGCGATGCGCCCAACCAGCGCTTCGCCGCGGGTGGAGAGCGCAGCCGTTTGCGCTGCGCTCAATTCTTCCACGACGCCTTCCCAGCCGGCCGGAATCCAGGACAGGAAGCCGACGGAAGCGAAGAAGCGATCGCCATCGTACCAGACCGGGAAAGGTTGCAGGCCAAGGCCGGTGATGGCGTAGGCGGTGAGAGTTTTGGTTTCGCCGTTGGCGCTCACTTGGTGCGTCGTGAGCTGCTGCAATTGCGCCTGGCCTGACGGCAACAGCGCTAAGGTTTGGTTGGGCGCGCGGCGAAGCGCGTCGACGAAGGCGATGGTGCCGTCGATGGCGCCGCCGAAAGATCCATAGATGGCGCCGGCGGGCATGGCGCCTTCGCCGCGATCGACCGGCGATTGAAAGCGATACTGGCCGTCAGCGAGCGCGAAGGATTCCGCCGCATCGCCGGAGGGGGTGACGCCTCTGATCGTCAGGGCTAGCAGCGACCCATCCTCGCCAAGGCGCATTTGCTGATCGATGTCGGTGACGAAGCCGCGCAGCACGATGTTCTCTCGCGCCCAGCGCACGCCGTCCGGCGCGGTCCAGCGCCTGGAGGTCCCGTGCTGGCCGGCCGTCGACACAATGGCCCAGGTCTCGGCGTCCGCCGGCGGCTGCGCCAATTCGGCGGCGGGCGTCTGCGCGCTGGCGAACGGCGCAAAGACGAGCAGCGCCAGTGTGAGCAGGATCGGCTTGAGCTTGGTCATGGAGGTCCCCTGAGGCAGGGCATTTCCCGCGAGACGCGGCGGCTTGGCAAGGGGCGGGTGATTTCGCGGCGGGAAGCTGCGACGAGCGGTTGGGCGACCCGCGCGGCGTCTGCCATGCTGGCCCCGTGACCCAGACCGATTCGTTCTCCGCCCCATGAGCAACGCGGCGCGCAAGCTCGGCGAAGAGGCGGCGTTCCTGGGCGTGGCGCGCTCGCTGACGGGCCGGCGCTGGCGCGCGCGCGAAGGCGATACCGCGCTAACCGAAGCATTCCGCCGCCGTTTCAACGTTCCCGAGATCGCGGCCAGGTTGATGGCGGCGCGCGGCGTCTCGATGGACGAGGCGCCGACTTTTCTCGAACCGACGTTGAAAGCGCTGTTTCCAGACCCCTCGCGCTTTCAGGACATGGATCGCGCCGCCGCGCTAATCGAGGACGCGATCGTCGCGGGGCGGCGCTGCGCGGTGCTGGCCGATTACGATGTCGATGGCGGATCGTCGGCGGCGCAATTGGTGCGTTACTTTCGCGCCCGCGGACGCGCGCTGCAAATCTACGTGCCGGATCGCATGACCGAAGGTTACGGGCCTTCGGCACTGGCGTTCGAGCGCTTGAAGGCCGACGGCGTCGAATTGGTCATCACCGTCGATTGCGGCGCAGCGGCGGAAGGTCCGCTGGAAGCGGCGGCCGCACTCGGGCTCGATGTCATCGTGCTCGACCATCATTTGATGGCCGGGCCGCCGCCGCGCGCCGCGGCGGTGGTGAACCCGAACCGGCTCGACGACACGTCGGGCCAAGGCCATCTCACCGCGGCGGGCGTGGTGCTGGTCGCGCTGGCGGCGGTGAACCGCGAAGCGCGCAAACGCGGCTCGATCGGCGCGAACAATCTGCCCGATCTGATCCAGATGCTCGATCTGGCCGCTATCGGCACGGTTTGCGATGTGGCGCCGCTGACGGGCTTCAATCGCGCCATCGTCGCCCAGGGCCTGAAGATCCTGCGCAACGGCAAGAATATCGGCCTCGCGGCGTTGGGCGAGAGCGCAGGCCGCAAGGAATGCAACAGCGTCTATGATTTCGGTTTCGTGCTGGGCCCGCGCATCAATGCGGGCGGGCGGGTGGGCGACGCCTCGCTGGCGACCAAGCTCCTTTCTACCGACGATCCCGCGGAGGCGCGCGAATTGGCGGCGACGCTGGAGGCGCTGAACCAGGAGCGGCGCGCGCGCGAAGCGGAGATGCTGGCGGAAGCGGAAGCCTATGCGCTGAACGAAGGCGAAATCCGTCCGGTCGTGATTGTCGGTTCGCACAAATGGCATCCAGGCGTCATCGGCATCGCCGCTGGGCGGCTGAAGGATCGCTTGCGTAAGCCTGTGATCGTGCTGGGCGGCGTGAACGAGGACGAGCCGGCCAAAGGCTCGGGCCGGTCAATTCCTGGCGTCAATCTCGGCGCGGCGGTGGCGGCGGCGAAGCAGGAAGGCATTCTCATCAATGGCGGCGGCCACGCGGCGGCGGCCGGGCTCACGGTGGAATGGGCGAACGTCGATCCATTGAAGGAATTTCTTTCCGATCGGCTGGCCTCCGACATTGAAGCCAACGAGGCGGAAGCGCGTTCGCTCTCGATCGATGCGGCTGGTGCGGCGTCGGCGATGAATTTGGATTTGATCGCGGCGCTCGACCGCATCGGACCTTACGGGCAGGGCCACCCGGAGCCGGTTTTCGCGCTGCCGGATGTGCGCGTGCATTTCTCGAAGCTGGTGAAGGACGAGCACGTGCGCTTCGTGCTTGAAGATGCACGCGGCGGCCGTGTCGGCGGGATCGCGTTCCGCGCCATGAAAAGCGGCATTGGCGAGGCGCTTTTGAAGCGAGAAGGCCAAGTGCATGCGGCCGTGCGCGTGAAGCGCAATGAGTGGAACGGTTCGGTTTCGGCGGAGGTCGAGATCGTCGATCTCGCGGAAGCGAAATAGCGCGCAGCGCGAAGGGCGCCGGCGTCGGGCGCGACGCGGCGTGATTGCATGTCAGGACGCGGGGTGTGGGCTAGGAGGTGTCGGTTGCGAACGCCCCGGCATGAGCGGCGCGCACCGCGCCCACGACGCGTGGCGCAAGCGTTGGGATGATGCGCAACGCACGCATGCGCCCGGCAAGGCGCACGAGCCGGTTCACGATGCGCGCAACGACAGGCTCGGGGTCGTCGAGAATGGCGCGGATGCGCGCGAGGCGCGCGGCGTAAGCGCCGCGGCAGAGGCCGCGCAGCGCGGGGCCGATGAGCGCGCGCAATTGGGCCCGCTGTGTGCGTGCGACATGCGGCTGATGCGGCCGCCGCGCCGGCATGGCGCGCGGCGTGAGCGTCACCCGCGCCACCGCGCGTAGAAACAACAATTGGCGCACATTGATTGCGGCGATCGCAAGTTCCTCGCGTAGCCATGCGGAGGAGCCGGTCCAGGCGAGCGCCTCGGCCAGCCAGAGACGCATCTGGGCCATGAAGGCGAGGATGCCGGGGACATCGATGGGGAGGCGGACTGCACTTTGCACGAGCGCGCATTATGCGGCCGCTGCAGCTAGGGGCGGATAGATTTCCGCGCGCGCCTTGCTGCGCCCGGGCTTCGAGGCAGCACTTGCCGGATAGGCGAAAAAAACGCCGCGCCCCAAAGAGCGCGGCGTTCTGGTGATGGTCGGGGCGGCGGGATTCGAACTCGCGACCCTTAGCTCCCAAAGCTAATGCTCTACCAGGCTGAGCTACACCCCGTTTGCGCGCTGTCCATGCCACGCGCGCGGCTTGGTTTCTAGTCGGCTGGGAAGATGCGATGCCGCACGCGGTCGCCCGGGCGGATGCCGAACTCCTCGGCCCGGCCTGCGCCGATCTCGAGTACGCCGCGTACCGGACCGTCGGACGGGATGCCCGCTTCGGAATAAGGCGTGGTGCGCTCGGCGATGTTGAGAATGCGTCCGTCCGTGCCGATGAAGATGATGTCGAGCGAGAGGATAGTGTTGCGCATCCAGAAGCTCACCGGTTGCGGGTTCTGAAAATCGAACAGCATGCCGCGGTAGGACGGCATGGTTTCGCGGAACATGAGCCCGCGCGCGCGTTCGGCGCTGGTGTCGGCGATTTCGACCTCGAACGAGACGGGACCGCCCTGGGTGTCGACGATCACCGTTTCGTATTGCGCCTGTGCTTGCGGTGCGGGCGCGGCGGGCTGCGCGGTGGCGGCAGGCTGTGCGCACGCGGCGATCGCCAGAACTAGACCAGCGCCGAACACTCCCAACACGCGCATGAGTACAATCCCGCTTAGAACGGTTCGACGGTTAGCACGGACGCTGGCTAGGGATTAAGGCGATGGCAGGCCCTAGGGGAATCGAACCCCTCTTTTCAGGTTGAAAACCTGACGTCCTAACCGATAGACGAAGGGCCCGCGTCGCAGGAACGGGCCATATAGAGGCGCTCGCGTGGGCGCGCAAGCCGATAGCGGAGCAGGAGGCGGGCCGCGCCCCGAAGGAACGCGGCCCGGCGCGTGCTTAGCCGTAATAGGGCTCGCCGTTCTCGTAGAAATAGCGGCCCGATTGTTGGTCTTGGAAATAGTAGCGGCCGGTGCGCTGATCGTAGTGCTGGCGCCGGTTGTCGACCGCGCCGCAGCGGCCTTCCTGACGGCAGCCGAGATACCAACCGGCCGCCCCGCCGACCACGGCGCCGAGTGCTGCGCTGCCGGCGTCTTCGCCGATCAAGCCGCCGGCGGCTGCGCCGACGCCCGCGCCGATCGCGGCGTTGCGCTCAGAAGGCGTCATTCCCGCGCATGAAGCGAGCGCGAGCATCGCCGCTGAAGCCATTGCCATAGAAGCCGTACGCATTGTCACATCTCCGTTTGCTGGATGATGAGGCAACGCGGGGGCGGCGCCAGCCGTTCCGGAGTGCGAAAAAAAGACGCCGCGCCTCCGGAGAAGCGCGGCGCTTTTTCTGCGTTATCGGCGTGGCCTTACGGATAAGGCTGGCCGTTCTCGTAGAAATACTGGCCGGAGCGCGCGTCGCGGAAATAATAGCGGCCCGAGCGCTGATCGTAGAATTCGCGGCGATTGACGTTATTGCCGCCGCCGCAGCGTCCGTCTTGAACACAGCCAGCATACGCGCCGCCAGCCGCGCCGACGGCTGCGCCGATGGCCGCGCCTTGGGCTGCGTCGCCGCTGCCGGTATTGTTGCCGATAATGGCGCCGGCGGCGCCGCCGAGCAGCGCGCCGCCAACGGCGCCGCGCTCCATGTTGCCGGATTGCGTGCAGGCCGCGGCCGCCAAGGCCATCGCCGACGCGATGATGAGATGCTTCATCCCGAACTCCTCAAAAATCCCTCAGTCGAGCAAAACGTTCTGACGTGGCGAGGGTTCCGGGCCGATCAGGCGAAAGCGCGGCTGAACCGCGCGTGAATCGCGGCGCTGAATGAGCATCGCTCCATCATTACGGGCGCGTCACAGTCATTAAAGCACGCCCGCCGCACGCCAGAGCGCGCATTGCGTTGCATCGGCGCCGATCAATTCGCTCAGCACGCGATCGGTGTCTTCGCCCAACAAGGGCGGCGCGCGTCGCGGCTGCGGCGGCGTCACGCTCATGCGCAAAGGGCTGGCGGCGAGTTGCACGCGCGCGCCGTCGCTGCGCGTCATCTCCTCGACCGCGCCGCGCGCGACGACATGCGGATCGGCATAGACTTGCGGCAGCGTGTTGATCGGCCCGCACGGGACTTCGGCTGCTTCCAGCGCGGCGATCCATGCCGCCGTGGTTTTCGTCCGCATGATCGCGCTGAGCGCTTCGGTGAGCGCGGTGCGGTTGGCGACGCGCGCGGCGTTATGGGCAAAGCGCGGATCGTCCGCCAAGGCGGCGCCGGCGGCGCGGCAGAACTCGCGAAATTGGCCGTCATTGCCGACAGCGAGAACGAGGTGGCCGTCGGCGGTGGCGAACACCTGATAGGGCGCGATGGAAGCATGCGCGTTGCCGAGGCGCTGCGGCGTTTCGCCGGAAACCAGGTAGTTCATGCCGAGATTGGCGAGCATGGCGATCTGGCAGTCGAGCAGCGACACGTCGATGTGCTGGCCCTGACCCGTGCGCTCGGCGTGGCGCAGCGCCGCGAGCGTCGCGGAGACGGCGTACATGCCGGTGAAGAGGTCGGCGACCGCGACGGCGGATTTCATCGGCTCGCCCTCGGGCTCGCCGGTGAGGCTCATGAGCCCGCCCATCGCCTGGATCATGTAATCGTAGCCGGCGCGCTTGCGGTACGGGCCGGTCTGGCCGAAGCCGGTGATCGAGCAATACACCAGCGCGGGATTGATCGCGGCGAGGCGCGCATAATCCAATCCGTACTTCGCCAGGCCGCCGGTTTTGAAATTCTCGACCACGATGTGGCAATGCGGAACCAGGCGGCGGACGATTTCGGCGCCTTCGGGTTTGGCGAAGTCGATGGTGACGGAGCGCTTGTTGCGGTTGGCGGCGAGATAATAGGCGGCATCGCCCTGGCCGCCATCGGGCCGGGTGGTGAAGGGCGGGCCCCAGCCGCGCGTGTCGTCGCCGGCGCCGGGCTTTTCGATCTTGATCACCTCGGCGCCGAGATCGCCCAGGACTTGCGTGGCCCAGGGGCCCGCAAGCACGCGGGCGAGATCCAGAACGCGCACGCCGGCGAGCGATTGAGCTTGGGTCATGGGCCAGTCTTTCCGCGCTGCTTGCGCTTGTTCAGCGCGATGGTTAGAGCGGCGCCATGAGTGAAGTCAAAACGCCAAAGGCCACAGGCGGCTGCCAGTGCGGGGCGGTGCGCTACGCGCTTTATGTCGAGCCGCAGAACAGCCACGTCTGCCATTGCCGCATGTGCCAGCGCGCTGTGGGTAATGTGTTCGCTGCGCTGGCGGGCGCGCCGAAGGATCAATTCGCCTGGACCAAAGGCGAGCCGGCGTTCTTCCGCAGCTCCAATCTGGCGCAACGCGGCTATTGCCGCGATTGCGGTACGCCGCTTTCGTTTGCGTACGACACGCCGGAAGCGCGCTTCTACGTCACCACCGGCTCGCTCGATGAGCCGGATGCGGCGCCGATCGTGATGCAATACGGCGTCGAAAGCCGGGTCGGCTGGGTCAAATTCTGCGACGACGTGAAGACGGAAAAGACCGGCGAAGATCCAAAGGCGGCCGCGTTTTTCGCGACGATGGAAAGCAAGCAGGCGTGAGCGAAGCCGCCGAGCGTCCGCTGCGCTCCAAACTGCGCGAACTCTATTATGGCCACGAGCCGAACTCGGTGCGCTTCCAGGGCGTGCTGCTGGTGCTGGATTTCGCCGTCATCGGCTTTTTCATTTTCAGCCAGTTCATTACGCATCAGGGCTGGTATTTGGGCGTCGATATCGGCGTGGCGATTTTCCTCGCGGCCGACATGCTGGCGCGGCTTTATGCGTTGGGCACGGTGCGGCGCTGGATCATCTATCCGTCGACCTGGGCCGATCTGATCGTGCTGGGAACGCTGATTGTGCCGGCTTTGGGCAATCTGGGCTTCCTGCGCATTTTGCGCTTGTGGACCGTTGTGCATCGCGAGCGCTTCTGGAACGTGCTCGGCGGCGGGCGTTGGGACGATACGTATGTGGAAGACCTGACGCGCGCGGTGGTGACGCTGATCGTATTCGTTTTCATCGCCGCGGGCGTCACGCAGGCGTTCTTTCTCGGCCAGCATCCGAAGCTCAACAATTTCGTCGATGCGATGTATTTCGTGGTCACCTCGCTGACCACGACCGGCTATGGCGACATCACCATCGATACGGCGACAGGCCGGCTGTTCTCCATCGGCCTGATGATCGCCGGCATCAGCCTCTTCTTCTCGATCGCGCAAAAGGCGTTCGCGCCGCAGGGCAAGATTTTCCGCTGCTCGGCCTGCGGCGTCGATCGTCACGATCCCGACGCCAAATATTGCAAGGGCTGCGGCGAAAAGCTGGACCTCAGCTTGCGCCAGAGGCCGGTGCGCGCCAGAGGGGGGCGCAGAGGGCGGTTAGCTCAGCGGTAGAGCGTCTCCTTTACACGGAGAGGGTCGGGGGTTCGATCCCCTCACCGCCCACCATTCGAGGGGCCGCAAGCCGCCGGTCGCAGCGGCGCTTCCGGCCAAGCCTCTGGAAATGCTAGCGTCCGGCCATGAGGCATTGGATTCTGTTGGCCGCCGGGGCCGTGGCGGCAGGCGTCGCCGGCTGCGAGCAGGCGGCGGCCCCCAATCCGGTGACCGCCGCGCCCGCGGAGGCGGCGGCCGCGCCGTCCGACCTGGCGGCTTACGAAGGAACCTCTTTCGCGGAATTCATCAGCGCGGCGGGCGCCAATTACGCCCCGCAATCGCTGAACATTTCCGACGCCTCGCGCGCACGCTTGGCGCGGGCGATGGGCGTCAGCGCGCCTGCCTTCAACATCGAGGGCGGCGGCGCGGAGGCGCTGGTTTTCGTTGGCTGCGCCGAAACGGATTGCGCAGCGGCGGCCGGGATCGTCGCGGTCGACCGGGCGACAGGCGCGCCCTTCGCGGCGGTCCGCGACGCGGCCGGGCAGGCGATCCTGGTGGCCAATCCGCGGCTGGAAGCGCTGATCGAGGCGACTTCGCCGGCCAATCGCTGGGCCGATCCCGAGGCGTGGGCCAACGATCCGCCCGAGCCCTGAGACGCCGCCGCGTTAAGATTTTTTGGAAGCGATGGCGCGAGTGACGGGGCTCGAACCCGCGACCTCCGGCGTGACAGGCCGGCGCTCTAACCAACTGAGCTACACCCGCGTTTGGCGCGAGAGGCAGGGGGTTAGGCCATGCCGTTTCCCCGGTCAAGCGCACAGAATGCGATGCAATACGCGGGCCGCGCGCACGCGGAAGGCGGGTCTAGTTGCGAGGGGTTCGCACTGCCGCTCGTGTTGCGTCGGGCTGCGGGCGCCCCTAGAGCTTCGCCGTTTCGCGCTTGCGGCGCCCCGGCCTCTAGCTTGGCGGCGCGATGCGGCTTAGGTGAAGCCCAAAAGGACGATGCATGGGCCTCGATCTTCTTGATTACGCGCCGATCCTCATCTTCTTCGCGATTGCGACAGCGCTCGGCTCTGCGTTCCTGATCGGGGCGTGGGTGATCGCGCCGAAACACCCCGACAAGGAGAAGGTGTCGGCGTATGAGTGCGGCTTCAACGCGTTCGACGATGCGCGGATGAAGTTTGACGTCCGCTTCTACCTGGTCTCGATCCTGTTCATCATCTTCGACCTCGAGGTCGCCTTCCTGTTTCCGTGGGCGTTGACGCTCGGCGAGCTGGGCGCATTCGGCTTCTGGTCGATGATGGCTTTCCTCGGCGTGCTCACGGTGGGCTTCGCGTACGAGTGGAAGAAGGGCGCGCTGGAGTGGGAATGAACGACAAGGTTCTCTACGGCGACGCGGGCCGCGCACTGGTTGAAGGCGGCTATCCAGTCAGGGAAGACGATCCGTTTTACACGGGGCTTTCGAACCAGCTTGCCGACAAGGGCTTCCTGGTCGCGGCGGCGGATGACCTTATCACGTGGGCGCGCACCGGCTCGCTGATGTGGATGACGTTCGGGCTCGCCTGCTGCGCCGTCGAAATGATGCAGGCGTCGATGCCGCGCTACGATCTCGAGCGCTTCGGCTTCGCGCCGCGCGCCAGCCCGCGGCAATCCGACGTGATGATCGTGGCTGGCACGCTGACCAACAAAATGGCCCCGGCGCTGCGCAAGGTTTACGACCAAATGCCGGAGCCGCGCTACGTTATCTCGATGGGCTCGTGCGCCAATGGCGGCGGCTATTATCATTACAGCTACGCGGTCGTGCGCGGCTGCGACCGCGTCGTGCCCGTCGATATTTACGTGCCGGGCTGCCCGCCGACAGCAGAGGCGCTCGTGTACGGCGTGTTGCAGCTGCAGCGGAAAATCCGCCGCGAAGGGACCATCGTCCGATGAGCCAAGCGTTGCAGGATCTGGGCGCGCACGTTGCGTCGTCAATGACGAGCGCGATCGAGGCGCACGAAGTTCGCTACGGCGAGTTGAACGTCACGGTGCGCGGCGAGCAGATCGCGGCGGTGGTGACCTTCCTGCGCGACGATCCGCGCTGCAGGTTCACCAGCCTGATCGATATTTGCGGTGTCGATTATCCCGAGCGCGCGCAGCGCTTCGACGTCGTCTATCATTTGCTGTCGATGCCGCTGAACCATCGCATCCGGCTGCGCGTGTTGACGGACGAGGAAACCGCCATTCCCTCCATCAGCGGCATTTTCCCATGCGCGGACTGGTTCGAGCGCGAAGCCTTCGACATGTACGGCATCCTGTTTTCGGGCCATCCCGATCTGCGGCGCATTCTCACCGATTACGGCTTTCAAGGATTCCCGCTGCGCAAGGAATTCCCGCTCTCGGGGCATGTCGAGGTGCGCTACGACCCCGAACAGCAGCGCGTCGTCTATGAGCCGGTGAAGCTGACGCAGGCGTTCCGCAATTTCGATTTCCTCAGCCCGTGGGAAGGCATGCCGCGCGAACTGCCGGGAGATGAGAAAGCAAATGGCTGACGATCTCTCCAATGCGCCGACTGAAGAGAAGCGCACCTTCACGATCAATTTCGGCCCGCAGCATCCGGCCGCGCACGGCGTGCTACGCTTGGTGCTGGAGCTCGACGGCGAAGTTGTCGAGCGTGTCGATCCGCATATCGGCCTGCTGCACCGCGGCACCGAGAAGCTGATCGAGTACAAGACCTATCTGCAGGCGATCCCGTACTTCGACCGGCTCGATTACGTCGCGCCGATCAATCAGGAGCATGCGTTCTGCCTGGCGATCGAAAAGCTGGCAGGAATCGAAGTGCCGCGCCGGGCGCAGATCATCCGCGTGCTTTATTGCGAGATCGGGCGCATCCTCAACCATTTGCTGAACGTGACCACGCAGGCGATGGATGTGGGCGCGCTGACGCCCCCGCTCTGGGGCTTCGAAGAACGCGAAAAGCTGATGGTGTTTTATGAGCGCGCTTCAGGCTCGCGCATGCACGCCAATTATGTGCGCCCGGGGGGCGTGCACCAGGACCTGACGCCGCAGCTGATCGACGACATCGAAGCGTGGTGCGAGCAATTCCCGCCAAAAGTGCACGACATCGAGGGCCTGCTGACGGACAACCGCATCTTCAAGCAGCGCAACGTCGATATCGGCATCGTTAGCCAGCAGGACGCGCTGGATTGGGGGTTCTCGGGCGTCATGGTGCGCGGCTCGGGCATGGCGTGGGATTTGCGGCGCGCGCAGCCCTACGAAATCTACAACGAACTCGAGTTCAAGATTCCCGTCGGCAAGAACGGCGATTGCTACGACCGCTACCTCTGCCGCGTCGAGGAAATGTACGAGTCGACCAAGATCATGCAGCAATGCGTGAAGCTGTTGCGGCAAAATCCGGGGCCGGTGCTGCCGGAGCATTCCAAATTCGCGCCGCCGCGCCGGGCCGAGATGAAGACCTCGATGGAGGCGCTCATCCATCACTTCAAGCTCTACACCGAAGGCTTTCACGTGCCGGCTGGCGAAGCCTACGCGGCAGTGGAAGCGCCGAAGGGCGAGTTTGGCGTCTATCTCGTCGCCGATGGCGGCAATAAACCGTACCGGTTGAAAATCCGCGCGCCTGGTTTCCCGCACCTGGCGGCGATGGATTATCTCTGCAAAGGCCACATGATCGCGGACGTCTCCGCCGTGCTCGGCTCACTCGACATCGTGTTTGGGGAAATCGATCGGTGAACGGCGCCCATCCACCGCTGATGCTGTGGATCGAGGGCTTGGTGGCGCTCGGCTTCGCCGCAGCGTTTCTGCTGCACGCGTTTTTGGCGTTCAAGCCGGAGCACGTCGAGCATCACCCCGCGCGTGTGCGGATCGGCGCGTTGATCCAGGGGCTGACGCTTGGGTTGCTGGTCGGCTTCGTGATCGTGCCGCTGCGCATGGGCTATATGGAATTTCGCGGCGCCGACATGCCGGCGGGCTGGTCTTCGTTGTCTTTCTTACCGGCGCTGATTTTGCTCATCGTCATCAGGCGCGGCGCGCTGTTGAAGGCGCCGGTGGTGAAGACGTATCTACGCGCCTATCGCCGCGCCAGCCTGCTGAAGACGCGCGACGAAGCCGAAAAGCAGCTCGCCAAGCTGGACGAGATCGAGGGACGGCGGGCGGCGAAGGCGGCGGCGCGCAGCGAACGCAAGACCTCCGCGCTGCGCGAAACGGAGGCCGCGCATGAGCCCCGCTGAGATCGTGCAGGCGCAACTGGACACTTACAATGCCCAGGACCTCGACGCCTTCTGCGCGCTTTTCGCCGAGGATTGCGTCATCGCCGATCTGAACGGCGCGGTGACACAACGGGGCCAGAGCGATCTGCGCGCGCGCTATGGCGCGATGTTTGCGCAATATCCGCAGAACCAGGCGGAGATCATTCATCGCATGGTGATGGGCGATGTGGTGATCGACCATGAGCGCGTGCACCGCTCGGCCGATCTCTCGTTCGAGGCCATCGCCATTTACACAATAAAGAACGGGCGGATCGCCCGCTGCGATTTCGTGAGGTCATAGAATGTCCGTGCGCCGCCTGGCCGAACAGCAGCCCGACTCGTTTGCGTTCAGCGACGCGACGATGAAAGAAGCGCGCTGGTGGCTCAGCAAATATCCGCCCGAGCGCAAGGCCTCCGCTGTTATCCCGATCATGTGGCTGGTGCAGAAGCAGGAGGGCTGGGTGAGCGAGCCGGCCATCCGCGCGATCGCTACGATGCTTGAGATGGCGCCGATCCGGGTGCTGGAAGTGGCGACCTTCTACACGATGTTTCACCTGCATCCGGTCGGGAAGCACCATTTCCAGCTGTGCGGCACGACGCCTTGCATGCTGCGCGGCGCCGAAGCGCTGAAAGAGGTGTGTAAGCGGCGCATCGGGCCTGCGCACAAGCCGAGCGCCGACGGCATGTTCTCGTGGGAAGAGGTCGAATGCGTCGGCGCTTGCGTGAATGCGCCGGTGGTGGCGATCGACGATTATTATCACGAAGACCTGACGGCCGCGGCGCTGGAAGAGCGCCTGGACGCGCTGGCGCGTGGTGAAGCGGTTGCGCCTGGCTCGGCGGCGGGCAGGCAGACCTCGGCGCCGGACGGCGGGCCGGCGGTGCTGACCGACCCATCGCTCTATGACGGCTCGCTGGCAAAAAAGATCACGTTGCCGAACCTGCCGGAGAAAGTGTGAGCGAGACGCCGCCTCCTGTGCCGCCGCCGGCGTACCGGCCGCGCAAGCGCCTGCCGATCGAAACGCAGCGTATCGGCGCCGGCAGCAATGTGCGCCGCACCGGCGTCGTGATTTACGCGATCCTGGTGCTCATGCTGGCCGGGATGGCGTTCTATATGGGCGCGATCGAACGCCATCCGCTGACGAGTCCCTATGTCGCGGGGCCGGCTGTAGGCGCGGCGTGGTTTGCGTTGCGCCTGTTCATGACGCTGGCGCCGCGCGCTTGAGCCAGCTCGATTTCACCACGCCCGAGGGGCGCGCGGCGTACCGGCGCGAGCTGGCCAACGTGGCGCGGCCGCTGCGGCTCGCGGGTTTCACGCTGACGATTGCCGGCGTGCTGACCGGGCTCACCCGTTTTTTCATGGATCCGTGGCCCTATTGGCTGCGGGGCGTGGCGTTGATTTGCTGCGTCGTGGGCGTGGCGTTGTTGCTGATTGGCCTGTTTCAGCGCACGCGCTATCACCTGCGCCGCATGGCCGGAGAGAATTAAAACGATGCTCGCCGACAAAGACCGCATCTTCCTGAACCTCTATGGGACGCATGGCGCGGACCTGGAGAGCGCAAAAAAGCGCGGCGCCTGGAACGGCACAGCCGACATGATCGCGGCTGGCCGCGATTGGGTCATTCAGCAAGTGAAGGATTCCGGTCTGCGCGGGCGCGGCGGCGCGGGTTTTCCGACCGGGCTCAAATGGTCGTTCATGCCGAAAGAGGTGAAGGACCGGCCGCACTATCTCGTCGTCAACGCCGACGAATCCGAACCCGGCACATGCAAGGACCGGGACATGATGCGGCACGATCCGCACCTCCTGATCGAAGGCTGCTTGGTGGCTTCGTTCGCGATGCAGGCGCACGCCTGCTACATCTATGTGCGCGGCGAATACGTCGCCGAGCGCGAGGCGATGGAGCGCGCGATCAAGGAAGCCTATGAGGCAAAGCTCGTCGGCAAGAACAATTTGCATGGCTGGGATTTCGACATCTACATGCACCATGGCGCGGGCGCTTACATTTGCGGCGAAGAGACAGCGCTGCTGGAAAGCCTCGAAGGCAAGAAGGGTCAGCCGCGGCTAAAGCCGCCGTTCCCGGCCAATATCGGCCTCTATGGCTGCCCGACGACCGTCAACAATGTCGAGAGCATCGCGGTGGTGCCGACGATCCTGCGCCGCGGCGCGAAATGGTTCGCTGGCTTCGGCCGCGCCAACAACACCGGAACCAAGGTGTTCTGCGTGTCAGGCCACGTGAACAAGCCGTGCAACATCGAAGAGGCGATGAGCATTCCGCTGAAGACTTTGCTCGAAGAGCATTGCGGCGGGGTGCGCGGCGGCTGGGGCAATCTGAAGGCGGTGATCCCGGGCGGTTCGTCGGTGCGGATGATTCCGGCGCACGAAGCCGAAACTGCGCTGATGGATTTCGACTCGCTGGTGGCGCTGAAGAGCGGCCTCGGCACCGCTGCGGTGATCGTCATGGATCAATCCACCGATCTCATCCGCGCCATCGCGCGCATCGCCTATTTCTACAAGCATGAGAGCTGTGGCCAATGCACGCCGTGCCGTGAAGGCACCGGCTGGATGTGGCGGACGCTGGAGAAGATGGCGAAGGGCGAAGCAGAACACAGCGACATCGACAAATTGCTCGACGTTGCGGGCCAAGTCGAAGGGCACACGATTTGTGCGCTGGGCGACGCGGCGGCGTGGCCGATCCAAGGCTTGATCCGGCATTTCCGCCCGGAGATCGAGCAGCGCATCGATCGTTACCGCGCAGCCAAAGGCGTGCATCAAGTGCGCGCGCCCGTCGCGGCGGAATAATTACCAAATTTGCACGATCGGAGCGCGGGGTCTAAACTCCGCGCGTTTCCATCAGAGGAGGCCCTGGGCGTCTGATTTCGGGCGCGCCCGCCCCGTGCTGCGCATCGGCTTGTCGCCGCGCGCCGCCCGCAAGGAGTATTGCACATGCCATTGAACGCAGCGAACGCCGCCAAGGCGTCGTTCGACGACATCTACGTCATGCCCGATCCGCGCGATTATTATGCGGTGCTGGGATCGCTGGATTACTCAATCCCAACTTTGGCCAAGCCGATCTTCCGGCAATTGAGCGCCGCGTGGAAACGCACGCGCGGGCGCGCGGCGACAATCCTCGATCTGGGCTCGTCCTATGGCATCAACGCGGCGCTGTTTCGCTTTCCGCTTACCTTCGACATGCTGCGGCGGCGCTATACGCGGCGCGAGATGATGGCGCTGTCGCCGCGCGAGCTGCGCGAGCTTGACAGATACTATTTTCAATCCTGGCCGCGCGCGCAGGCCGAACGCATCGTCGTGGCCGACACTTCCGCCAACGCCATCGATTACGCGGTGCAAGTCGGCATCGCGGACGCCGGCGTCGCCGCCGATCTGGAGACGGGGGTTGTCGATGACGGCGTCGCACGCGAACTCGCCGGCGTAGACATCGTCATGTCGACCGGCTGCGTGGGGTATGTCACCGAGAAGACCTTCGCCACCATTCTCAATCAGACCAGCGAGCCGCCTTGGGTGGTCTCGTTCTGCCTGCGGATGTTCGATTACGAGCCGGTGGCCAGGCAATTGGCGCGCGTGGGCTTGGTGACTGAGAAGCTGGCGTCGGCGACGTTCGTGCAGCGCCGTTTCCGTGACGAGGCGGAGGCTTCCGACGTGCTGGGCATCCTGAACCAGCGTGGCGTCGATCCCACTGGCCTCGAATCGGAAGGGCTGTTGCTGGCGGAATTGTTCGTCTCACGGCCGGAAGCCGAGGTTGCGGCTGAGCCGCTGCAGGATTTGATTACGCTCACCAGCGGACGGAACTTGAATTTTGGGCCACGTCTGATGCAAGTGCGGCGCAACGGGCGCTTGGCGCTCGCGCCGGTACGAGGCTGAGCGATGAAGCATTTTCTGCTGATCTACGATTACGCGCCAGACTTCATGGAAAAGCGCGGGCCGCTGCGGCCCGCGCACCTGGCGTTGGCGAACGAATATGTAGCGCGCGGAGAATTGGTGCTGGGCGGGGCGGCGCCGGGCGGGCAGCCGCCATTCGGGCTGTTGCTGTTCAAGGCCGCGGCTCCCGAAACGGCGGAGGCGTTCGCAAACGCCGATCCGTATGTCAGCGGCGGCGTAGTGAGCGCTTGGCGCGTGTGCGAGTGGATAACGGTGGTCGGCGAGGGCGCGCTCACCAAAGTTTAAACGCCGAAACGAAACGGAGCGGCTTTCGCCGCTCCGTCCAGGCGCCTTCTTCAGCGCTTCGTCTTCGTGAAAGGCGCCGTTTAGCGGCGCTGGTCCTCTTTGCGCTCGGGACGCTCTTGGTCCTGATTTTGCCGGCCCGGCTGCTGTTGTTGCTGTTGTTCGCGGCCCGGCTGCTGATTTTCACGACCCGGCTGCTGGTTCGGCTGATTGGGGGTTTGTTGGTTGGCCATTGGTTCAGAAACCTCTCTTAGTTTCCCCGCCATGTGATCAACGCTTCGTGAGAGGCTGCGTTCCTGTTCCGTTACCACACTTTGCGAGCCATTCGCAGTTAATCCAGGCCCCGGCCTGCGCCCTCGCACCCCCTTGCCGCGACGCAATAAATCGTCCATGCGCACGCGAGCGAAGCGGACATTTGCGATGACGAAAATCCTCGTCGACGGCGCTGAAGTCGACGTCCCTCCGGACTATACGTTGCTGCAGGCCTGCGAGGCCGCGGGCGCCGAGATTCCGCGCTTCTGCTACCACGAGCGGCTCTCCATCGCCGGCAATTGCCGCATGTGTCTGATCGAAGTGAAGGTGGGCGGTCGCTCTGGCCCGAAGCCGATCGCGTCGTGCGCGCAGCAGGTAAAGGATCTGCCGCCGCCGAAAGAAGACATGCTCAACGAACTCGTCACCAAAAGCGCGACCGTGAAGAAGGCGCGCGAGGGGGTGATGGAGTTTCTGCTGATCAATCATCCGCTCGATTGCCCGATTTGCGACCAGGGCGGGGAGTGCGATTTGCAGGATCAATCGCTGGCTTATGGGCGCGGCGGCTCGCGTTTCGACGACAACAAGCGCGCCGTCGAAGAGAAATTCATGGGCCCGTTGGTGAAGACGGTGATGACGCGCTGCATTCAATGCACACGCTGCATCCGCTTCGCCACCGAGGTGGCCGGCGTGCCCGAACTCGGCGCCACGGGTCGCGGCGAGGACATGGAAATCACCACCTATCTGGAGCAGGCGCTGAGAAGCGAACTCTCCGCCAACGTGATCGATCTTTGCCCGGTCGGCGCGCTAACCTCGAAGCCCTATGCGTTCAACGCGCGCCCCTGGGAATTGAGCAAAACCGAGAGCATCGACGTGATGGATGCGCTTGGCTCGAACATCCGCGTCGACGCCCGCGGCGACGCCGTGCTGCGGGTGCTCCCGCGCGTCAATGACGGCGTCAACGAGGAATGGATTTCCGACAAAACGCGCTATGCCGAGGATGGGCTGAGCCGCCAACGGCTCGACCAGCCCTATGTCCGCGAAAACGGCAAGCTGCGTGAAGCTTCCTGGGAGGAAGCGCTCAATGCGACGGCCCGCGCGCTCGCGGGCGACGCCAAGAAGATCGGCGCCATCGCCGGCGATTTGGCTTGCGCCGAAAGCATGAAGGCGACGCTCGATCTTTTCCGCGCGCTCGGTTCGCCCAACACCGATTGCCGGCCCGATGGCTCAACGCTCGGCGGAGGCCCGCGGCAAAGCTATCTCTTCAACGCCACCATCGCCGGGCTCGACGAAGCCGACGCGATCCTGCTGGTCGCGACCAATCCGCGTCTCGAAGCGCCGGTGCTCAACGCGCGCATCCGTAAGGCATGGCTGCGCGGCGCCCGCGTCGGCATGATCGGCGCCGCCGACGATCTGACCTATCCGACGGAGCGCGCGAGCTTCGATCGCGCCGACGTGCTGAAGGATGCGCAAAAGCCGGTGGTTATCGTTGGCGCCGGCGCTTCGCCTGCGGTGATGCGTAAAGCCGGAGCGCTGGCGCAGCGCGCCGGGGCCGTGCGCGAAGGCTGGAACGGCTTCAGCGTGCTGCATACGGCCGCCGCGCGCGTCGGCGGGCTCGACCTGGGCTTCCTGCCGGGCGCGGGCGGTAAGAGCGCCAAGGAAATGCTCTCAGGCGGCATGGAGACGCTGCTGCTGCTCGGCGTCGATGAAGTCGAGCTGCCGGGCGCGGGCACGGTGATTTATCTCGGCACGCACGGCGACCGCGGCGCCCATCGCGCCGACATCATCCTGCCGGGCGCGGCCTATACCGAGAAAGACGCGACCTGGGTCAATACGGAAGGCCGGGTCCAATACGGCCGCCGCGCGGTCTTCCCGAAGGGCGAGGCGAAAGAGGATTGGACCATCCTGCGCGCGCTCTCGGCCGTTATGGGGAAGACGCTGCCATACGATTCACTGCCGCAATTGCGGGCGAAGATGATCGCCGATCACCCGAGCTTCGGGCAGGTCGACTACGCGCCGGGCGCCGCCGACGCCGCCAGCTTCGATCTGGGCACGCTGGGCGCGGAGGGGGCGGTGGATGAAGCCGCGCTGGCGACGCCGGTGACGGATTTCTACATGACCAATCCGATCGCGCGCGCCTCCAAGACGATGGCGGAATGCGCGCGATACAGAACTGGCGCGGCGCTGCAGGTGGCCGCGGAATGAATCCGGCCGCCGATTACGTGCCGCTGGTCAATTGGCCGGTCGAGGTCGAATGGACCCTGATGAAGACCGGGCAGGTGCTGGCGATCTGCATTCTGCTGCTGCTCACGCTGGCGTTCATTCTGCTGTTCGACCGCAAGGTCTGGGCAGCCGTGCAGATGCGCAAGGGGCCGAACGTCGTGGGTCCGTTCGGCCTGCTGCAAAGCTTCGCCGATTTCTTCAAGTTCGTGTTCAAGGAAATTGTCATTCCAGCGGGCGCGAACAAGACCGTCTTCATTCTGGCGCCGCTGTTGACGCTCGTGGTCGCGTTCATCGCCTGGGCGGTGGTGCCATGGGGACCGGGCGTGGTGATCGCCGATTTGAACGTCGGCATCCTCTACATTTTCGCGATCAGCTCGCTCGGCGTTTACGGCATCATCATGGGCGGCTGGGCTTCGAATTCGAAGTATCCGTTCCTCGGCGGGCTCCGCTCCGCCGCGCAAATGGTGAGTTACGAAGTCTCGATCGGGTTTGTGATCATCACCGTGCTGTTGTTGGTGGGTTCGCTCAATCTCACCACCATCGTGAACAATCAGAATTCCGGGATCTGGGCCTGGCATGCGTTTGCCTGGCCGACCATCTTCGTCATGTTTCCGATGCTGGTGATCTTCTTCATCTCGGCGCTGGCGGAAACCAACCGGCCGCCGTTCGATCTCCCGGAAGCGGAATCCGAACTCGTCGCCGGTTATCAGGTCGAATACAGCTCGACGCCGTACCTGCTGTTCATGATCGGGGAATATCTGAACATCGTGCTGATGTGCGCGATGATCAACATCCTGTTTCTGGGCGGTTGGCATCCGCCGTGGGGGCCGATCGAGGGTTTGGGTCTAAACGGCTTCTGGACAGCTGCGCTGGCCATGCTGATCTTTTACGTGAAGATTTGGGTGGTGTTCTTCCTGTTCGCGATGGTGAAGGCGATTGTGCCGCGCTATCGCTACGATCAGCTGATGCGCCTCGGCTGGAAGATTTTCCTGCCGACGTCGCTTGTCGCCGTGGCGGCGATTGCGGCTTTCGTTACGTTCTGGGCGGCGCCGCAGGCGCAAGCGGTGGCGGGGGGCTGATGCGGACGCTGCTTCTCTCCGCGCTCGCAGCGCTCAGCGCCTGCGCGACGCCGCTGCCCCAGATCGTGGTGCGCGGTTCGCACGATTTCGACATTCGCTACGACAACACCGTGTCCAATGCGCCGGCCATCGATGAGCAGGCGCAAGCGCGGTGCCCGGGCGCGGTGCTGACGGGCGAAGGCCAGCGTTACGACGGCTTCGCGTATCGCTCCTACCGCTGTCCCAACCGTTTGGGTGATCGCTGATGTCTCGCATTCTGCAAGCTGCGCGCGGCGCGCTCATGCTCGATATGCTCGGCGGCTTCATGCTGGGCATGAAATACTTCGTGCGCCGTAAGGCGACGGTGAATTATCCGTTCGAGAAGGGGCCGCTCAGCCCGCGTTTCCGCGGCGAGCACGCCTTGCGCCGCTACGCCAACGGCGAAGAGCGCTGCATCGCCTGCAAGTTGTGCGAGGCGATCTGCCCCGCCCAGGCGATCACCATCGAAGCGGAGCCGCGCGAGGACGGCTCGCGGCGCACGACGCGCTACGACATCGACATGGTGAAATGCATCTATTGCGGCTATTGCCAGGAGGCTTGCCCAGTGGATGCGATCGTCGAGGGTCCGAACTTCGAGTTCGCCACCGAAACGCGGGAAGAGCTGTACTACGACAAGGAACGTCTGCTCGCGAACGGCGACCGCTGGGAGCGCGAGATCGCCAAGAATTTGGAACTGGACGCGCCTTACCGGTGAGGCGCGTGTTCTCAAGGCGCCCGGCAAAACGCCAGGCGCCCTTCGAGTTTGGGAGAGCGTAACGGATGCTGGCGGGGATCGCCTTCTACGTGCTTGCGGCCATCGCGATCGTTTCGGCGTTCGCGGTTATCGCCGCGCGCAATCCAGTGCACTCGGTGCTTTTCCTGATCCTGACCTTCTTCACCTCGGCGGGGCTTTTCGTACTGCTGGGCGCCGAGTTTCTGGCGATGCTGCTGGTGGTGGTCTATGTCGGCGCCGTCGCCGTCTTGTTTCTGTTCGTGGTGATGATGCTCGACGTCGATTTCGTCGAGTTGAAGCAAGGCTTCCTGGCGTATCTGCCGATCGGCGCCCTGGTTGCGGTGGCGCTCCTGGCTGAACTGGCGATCGTGGGCAGCGCGGCGGTTTCCGCCAATGGCGCGCCGATTGGGCTGGCGCCGGAGGGCGAGAGCACGATCACCAACGCCGAAGCGATCGGGCAGGTGCTCTACACAGAGTATCTGCTGATCTTCCAACTCGCGGGCCTGGTTCTGTTCGTCGCCATGATCGGCGCCATCGTGCTGACGCTTCGCCACCGCCCTGGCGTCCGCAAGCAGGACATTCACAAGCAGGTGGGCCGCCGGCGCTCCGAAGGCGTCGAGTTGAAGGATATCCGGCCAGGGCAGGGATTGGGCTGATGGAAATCGGACTTTCCCATTACCTGTTCGTTGCGGCCGCGCTGTTTACGATCGGCGTGTTCGGCATTTTCGTGAACCGTAAGAACGTCATCATCATCCTGATGTCGATCGAGCTCGTGCTGCTCGCTGTGAACATCAACCTCGTGGCGTTCTCGGCATTCCTTCAGAACATTCAGGGCCAGGTGTTCGCCATGCTGGTGCTGACGGTGGCGGCGGCGGAGGCGGCGGTCGGCCTCGCTATCCTGGTGACGTATTTCCGCAACCGCGGCGGCATCGCCGTGGAAGACATCAATCAGATGCGGGGCTAGGCGGTGGCGTTCTCCTACGAAGCACTCCTGGTTCTGGCGCCGCTGTTTGCAGCGGCGTTCGCCGGCCTGCTGCAAAAGCAGATCGGCGACCGCGCCGCCATGGGCGTCACCACCGCCTCCGTCGGCCTGGCGCTGGCGCTCTCAATCTACACGTTCGCGGATTACACCTGGGGCGGGGGCGCCACCCGCGTCATCGAACTCTTCCGCTTCATCGACGTCGCGGGCTTCAGCTCAACCTGGAGCGTGCGCATCGACACCATGTCGGTGGTGATGTTGATCGTCGTGAACACGGTCTCGTTCCTGGTTCACGTCTATTCCATCGGCTACATGGCCGAAGACCCGCACCGGGCGCGGTTCTTCTCTTACCTTTCCTTCTTCACCTTCGCGATGCTGGCGCTGGTGACGTCGAACGATTTCCTGCAGCTCTTCTTCGGCTGGGAGGGCGTGGGCGTCGCCTCCTACCTGCTGATCGGCTTCTGGTTCGACAAGAAGGCGCCCAACGACGCAGCCATCAAGGCGTTCGTCGTCAACCGGATCGGCGATTTCGGTTTCGCCCTCGGCATCATGGCGGCCTTCTTCGCTTATGGCTCAATCCGCTACGACGAGGTTTTCCACGCCGCCGCCGCGCAGCCAGACCTGATGCTCGGCATCGGCGCGCTGCAATTCCGCGCCGTGGAAGCGGTGACCTTCCTTCTTTTCATCGGTGCGATGGGCAAGAGCGCGCAATTCTTCCTGCACGTGTGGTTGCCGGACGCAATGGAAGGCCCGACCCCGGTCTCGGCGCTCATCCACGCCGCGACCATGGTGACGGCGGGCGTTTTCATGGTGGCGCGTTGCGGCGAGCTGTTCGAAATGGCGCCGCTGGCGTCCGGCTTTGTCACCATTATCGGCGCGACCACGGCGCTATTCGCGGCGACCGTCGGGTTGGCGCAGAACGACATCAAACGCGTCGTGGCGTATTCGACCTGCTCGCAGCTTGGCTACATGTTCTTCGCCGCGGGCGTGGGCGCCTACAACGCTGCGATGTTCCACCTCTTCACGCACGCTTTCTTCAAGGCGCTTCTGTTCCTGGGCGCGGGTTCGGTGATCCACGGCCTGCATCACGAGCAAGACATGCGCCACATGGGCGGCGTGCGTAAGCCGATGACCATCACCTGGGCGATGATGCTGATCGGCACGATGGCGCTGATTGGGCTCGGCATCCCGGGGCTTGGCGGTTTCGCCGGCTTCTATTCCAAGGACGCCATTATCGAGAGCGCGTACGGCTCACACGGCATTGGCGCGCAATTCGCGTTCTGGTGCGGCGTGACGGCGGCCCTGCTGACGAGCTTCTATTCTTGGCGGCTCATGTTCATGACCTTCGAAGGGACGTATCGCGGCGCCAGCCACGGTCATGGCGACGCGCACGCGC
>JBFWZB010000003.1:105025-111817 GCA_050185805.1 Hyphomonadaceae bacterium | reverse complement strand
CAATTCGCGTTCTGGTGCGGCGTGACGGCGGCCCTGCTGACGAGCTTCTATTCTTGGCGGCTCATGTTCATGACCTTCGAAGGGACGTATCGCGGCGCCAGCCACGGTCATGGCGACGCGCACGCGCACGACGATCACGGCCACGACGCGCATCATGCGCCCGCGCCGGCGGACGGTTCAGCGCCGGCGCATGAATCGCCGATGGTGATGCTCATCCCGTTGTTCGTGCTGGCCGCGGGCGCTGTGCTGGCAGGCGCGCTGTTCTATCCGTATTTCCTGGGCGGACAGGCGGACGCGTTCTGGCGCCATTCGATCCCGCTGCATCACGGCCATCACGACTTCCCGGGGTGGGTGTTGTGGGCGCCGTTCATCGTCACCGCGATCGGCTTCCTGGGCGCGGTCATCTTCTATCTCTGGAAGACGGGCGCGGCGAAAGCGATGGCGAAGGGGCCGGTGTGGGCGTTCCTCTACAACAAATGGTATTTCGACGAGATCTACGACTTCATTTTCGTCAAAGGCGCGCGCGCGCTGGGCGATCTGTTCTGGAAGGTCGGCGATCAGCGGCTGATTGACGGGCTTGGGCCGAACGGCTTCGCCGCGGCTTCGCGCTTCACGGCGCGGCAAGTACGCCGGCTGCAGACAGGCTTCGTCTATCATTACAGCTTCCTGATGCTCGTCGCGGCGGTGGCGTTCGGCGCCTATGCGCTGTGGCTCGGGATCAATGCAGGGGCGGCCGAATGAGTTTCGAGGGCTGGCCCTTGCTGTCCATCGTCACCTTCCTGCCGGCGGCGGGCGCGATCTGGATTCTGGCGTCGCGTTCGATGCTGCGCGGCGACAATCCCGGCTTCGACCGCGGCGTGCGCCTGATCGCGCTGATCGTCACCATCGCCACCTTCATCGCCTCGCTGTTCGCCTTCGCCGCGTTTGATCCCAGCCGCGAAGGCTTCCAGCTGGTGGAATACCTGCCATGGGCGTTCGGCGCGGCCTATCACGTGGGCGTCGACGGGCTGGCGATGTCGCTGGTGCTGCTGACAACGTTCCTCACGCCGCTCTGCATCCTCGCCAGCTGGCACATCCAGAAGCAGGTGGCGAGCTACATGGTGCTCTTCCTCGTGCTCGAGACGCTGATGATCGGCGTCTTTTGCGCAATGGACATCATCCTGTTCTACCTCTTCTTCGAGGGCGGCCTGATTCCGATGTTCATCCTCATCGGCGTCTGGGGCGGCGAGCGGCGCGTCTACGCCGCGTTCAAATTCTTCCTCTACACGCTGCTTGGTTCGCTGCTGATGCTGGTGGCGATCATCGCCATGATTTCGATGGCGGGGACGACCAGCATTCCAAAGCTGACGCAATTCAGCTTCGACCCGGACCTGCAAATCTGGCTCTGGCTCGCCTTCTTCGCCTCGTTCGCGGTGAAGCTGCCGATGTGGCCGGTGCACACCTGGTTGCCAGATGCGCACGTCGAGGCGCCAACGGCGGGCTCGGTGGTGCTGGCGGCGATCCTGCTGAAGATGGGCGGCTACGGCTTCCTGCGTTTCTCGCTACCGATGTTTCCGGACGCGTCGCTTGTCTTCACGCCGTTCATGTTCGCGCTGAGCTGCATCGCTATCGTCTGGGCGTCGCTGGTGGCTTTCCGCCAAGCCGATATGAAGAAGCTGATCGCGTATTCCTCCGTGGCGCACATGGGTTTCGTCACGCTCGGCATCTTTTCCGGCAACATGCAGGGCATGCAGGGCGCGATCTTCCAGATGCTTTCGCACGGCGTCATTTCGGGAGCGCTCTTCTTGTGCGTCGGCGTGGTCTACGACCGCATGCATACGCGCGAGATCGCCTTCTATGGCGGGCTCGCCACACGCATGCCGGTCTATGCGGCGATCTTCATGCTGTTCACGATGGGCAATGTCGGCTTGCCGGGCACGTCGGGGTTCCCCGGTGAAATCCTCACCATGGTCGGCGCGTTCCAGGTCAACGCTTGGTTTGCGGCGGCGGCGGCGACCGGCGTTATTCTCTCGGCCGTGTACGCGCTCACGCTTTACCGGCGCGTCGCATTTGGGACGATCACCAACCCGAAGCTGGCCGGCATCGCTGATCTCGACGCGCGCGAGTGGGTGACTTTCGCGCCGCTTGTCATCGCGCTGTTGGTGATGGGGCTGGCGCCGAGCTACGTGCTCGACTTCACGGAATCTTCGGCGCGCGCCGTGGTGGACGCATTCGCGGGGATCGCGCCATGAACGCGCCTTTGCAGGATCTAATGGATAGCCTGCCGTATGCGCGGCCAGAGCTTTTGCTCGCTGGCTGGGCCTTGCTGGCGACGCTTTTGGGCGCATGGTTCAAGGACAAGGCTTTTGGTCTCATCTCCGGGCTATCCGTGTTGGTGCTGATCGGCGCGGGCGCGTTGGCGCTGATCGATCAGCCGGGCGCGCCGGTGCAATTGTTTCAGGGCGCGATGGTCTCGGACGGCGTCGCCGTCTACGCCAAAGTGCTGATGGCTTTGGCAGCCGCGGCGACGCTCGCCATTGGCGCAGATCATTTCAGCATGACGGGCGAGCGGAAGTTCGAGTTTCCGATCCTCGCGGTCCTGGCCGTGCTCGGCATGTTCGTGATGGTGTCGGCCCAGGATTTGATCACGCTCTATGTCGGCGTCGAGCTGCAATCGCTCTCGCTCTATGTGCTGGCCGCGTGGCGGCGCGACGATGCGCGCTCATCGGAAGCGGGGCTAAAATATTTCGTGCTGAGCGCTCTCTCGTCGGGGCTGCTGCTCTATGGCGCGTCGTTCATTTACGGGTTCACCGGCTCGGTGCGCTTCGACGCCATCGCCGCGGCTGTCGCCGAGGGCGCCGGCGGATTGGGGCTGATCTTCGGCCTGGTGCTGCTGTTGTGCGCGCTCGGCTTCAAGATGTCGGCGGCGCCGTTCCACATGTGGACGCCGGATGTCTATGAGGGCGCGCCCACGCCGATGACGGCTTTCTTTGCGGCTGCGCCGAAAGTCGCCGCGGTCGCGCTGATGGCGCGCGTGCTGTACGAACCGTTCGCCGACATGGCCTTCCAATGGCAGCAGGTTGTGGCCGCGCTGTCCGCGATCTCGATGGTGTGGGGCTCGTTCGCGGCGCTGCTGCAAACCAGCCTGAAGCGGCTGATGGCTTATTCTTCGATCGCCAATATGGGCTTCGCGCTGATGGGGCTGGCGGCGGGCGAACCGGAAGGCGCGGCGGCGGCGCTGATTTATCTGACACTCTATCTGCCGGCGACGATCGGCATTTTCGCGCTGATCCTGGCCATGCGCCGCGACAATCAGCCGGCGGAAACCGTGGACGATCTGGCCGGCATGGCGCAGCGGCGGCCGTGGATGGCGGGCGCATTCACGATGCTCCTGTTCTCGATTGCAGGCATTCCGCCGTTCGTTGGCTTCATCGGCAAGCTGGTGGTGTTCCGCGAAGCGATCGACGCGGGCTTCGTGTGGCTAGCCATTGTCGGCGCGATCGCAGCGGTGGTGGCGGCGGCCTATTATCTGCGCCTGCTGTCGTCGATCTGGTTCAAGCCCGCGGCGGCGCAATTGCAGCCGGCCAGCGGTGCGATCGTGGTGACCGCGTCGTTGGCTGCTTTGCTGACTTTCCCTGTGCTGGTGATCGTGCTGGGCATGATCGAGCGTTGGGCCGAAACCGCGGTGCGCGCGAGCCTAAGTTTTTGAGGATGGCATGATCGACGCCGCAGCTGCGGTCGTCAGCTTCGACGAAATAGACTCCACGCTCTTGGAGGCGCGCCGCCGCGCCGATGCGGGCGCGCTGACGCCGGTGTGGCTCATCGCCAAGCGGCAGAGCGCTGGGCGCGGACGCCGCGGCCGTACGTGGCAGTCGCAAGAGGGCAATCTGTTCGCGACCTATCTTGGCCCCGTTGCGGCGCCGCCGGGGGAAATCGCGCTACTGGGTTTCGCGACGGGTCTCGCCATCGCGGAGGCGATCGAAGCTGCGCTGAGCGGCGTGCGCGTGGCGCTCAAATGGCCGAACGACGTGCTGATCAGCGGCGAGAAGTGCGCTGGTATCCTGCTCGACAGCGGCGCTACGCAGGGCTGTACTTGGTTGGCCTTGGCGTTCGGCGTGAACCTGACCAATTCGCCCGGCGCGATCGACCAGCCCACGACGCATCTGGGCGCCCATCTGCCGCCGGATGCGCCCGCGCCCGAGGCGGCGGCGTTCCTGGCGAGCGTGCGCACGCGGCTCACGCATTGGGACGATGTGCTTGCGCGCGAAGGCTTTGCGCCGGTGCGGGACGCTTGGCTGAAGCGCGCCCACGGGCTGGGGCGCGAGGCCAAGGTGGTGCAAGGCGATCGCACGATCGAGGGGCGCATCGCCGGGCTCTCGCCGCGCGGCGAGCTTGAATTCGACACAGCGAACGGACGCCAGCTGATCGCGGCAGGCGACGTTCTTTTTTCCAACGCGGCTTAATCTCATGCTTCTCGCTATCGATGTCGGCAACACCAACACAAAGTTCGCGGTCTGGGACGGCCAGAGCTGGCGCGCGCAATGGCGCGCATCGACCGACAGCACCCGCACCGCGGACGAATACGCGCCCTGGCTGGGGCAGGTGATGGCGCTCAGCAACCTTGGCCTCGCCGACATCTCCGATTGCATCGTCTCGACGGTGGTGCCGCAGGCGCTGTTCAATCTACGCAACCTCTCGCGCCGCTATATCGGCAAGGAGCCGATGGTGATCGGCGAGGACGGGCTCAAGCTCGGCATCGACATTCGCATCGACAAGCCGAACGAGGCGGGCGCGGACCGGTTGGTCAATGCCGTCGGCGCGTTCATCGCCTATGGCGGCCCGGCTATCGTCATCGATAGCGGCACGGCGACGACGTTCGATGTCGTCGCCGCCGACGGCGCGTTCGAAGGCGGCATCATCCTGCCGGGGATCAATCTTTCGTTGCAGGCGTTGCACGACGCAGCCGCCCGGCTGCCGCGCGTGGAAATCCGCGATCCGGGACGCATCATCGGCAAGGACACGGTGAGCGCCATGCAAGCCGGCATCTATTGGGGATCGATCGAAATGATCGAAGGTTTGTGCCGGCGCATTCGCGACGAATACGGCCAACCGATGAAAACCATCGCCACCGGCGGCGTGGCTTCCTTATTCGAGGGCGCGTTTCAGACTGTAGACCATTTCGACCAGGACCTCACCTCGCGCGGACTGCTGGAAATTTTCCGCCGGAATGGCGGCAAGCTTTGAGCGCGGACGAACTGGTCTTCCTGCCGCTCGGCGGCTCTGGCGAAATAGGCATGAACCTGAATGCCTACGGCTTCGGCCCGCCGGACGACCGTAAATGGATCATCGTCGATATCGGCGTCACCTTCGGCCGCGAGGAATTGACGCCCGGCGTCGAACTCATTCTGCCTGATCCGACCTACCTGGCCGACCAGCGCGAGAACGTGCTGGGCATCGTGCTGACGCACGCACACGAGGACCATATCGGCGCGTTGCCTTGGCTTTGGCCGCGCTTAAAGGCGCCGGTGTATGCGACGCCGTTCACGGCGGCGCTGATCCGCGAAAAACTGCGCGAACGCGCGCTGCTGGACAAAGTGCCGCTGACGGAAATTCCGCTCAAGGGTGATCTGAAGCTGGGGCCGTTCGCAATCGAGTTCGTGACGCTGACGCATTCCATCCCGGAGCCGAATGGGCTCGCGATCCGCACGCCGCTTGGGCTGGTTTGGCACACCGGCGATTGGAAGATCGATCCGGATCCGCTGATCGGCGAAGTGACGGACGAAACGAGGCTCAAAGCGCTCGCCGAGGAAGGCGTGCTGGCGATGGTGTGCGACAGCACCAATGTGTTCGTCGAGGGCGAAGCCGGCTCCGAAGCCGATGTGCGCGACGAACTGAAGGAGGTGATCGCCAAATGCCGCGGGCGCGTCGCGGTCACGGCGTTTGCTTCGAACGTGGCGCGCGTGGAGACGGTGATCCGGGCAGCGCACGCGAGCGGGCGGACGGTGGCGCTCGTGGGGCGCTCAATGCACCGCATCGTCGGCGCGGCAAAGAGCGTGGGCCTCTTGGTCGATATTCCGCAGCTGATCGACGAAGACCAGGCGGGTTCGCTGCCGGAGGAGAGCGTGCTCTACCTCTGCACGGGCAGCCAAGGCGAGCCGCGCGCCGCACTTTCACGCATCGCTCGCGGCGATCATCGCCACGTTTCCCTGGGCGATGGCGACACGGTGATTTTTTCTTCGCGGATGATCCCGGGCAACGAGACAGCGATCCACGCGCTCTATCAGCAATTGGAGGAGCGCGGCGTGGAGGTCATCACAGCAGACCAGGCGCCGGTGCATGTGTCGGGCCATCCCGCGCGCGAGGAATTGAAGCAGATGTACGCCTGGGCGCGCCCGCGCATCGCCATTCCCGTGCACGGCGAACGCCGGCATATCCTCGAACACGTGAAACTGGCGCTGGCGCTGCAGGCGCCGGAGGCGATCGCGCCGCGCAATGGCGATCTCATTCGCCTCGCGCCCGGGCCCGCCGCGGTGATCGATGAAGTCCCGGCGGGCCGGCTCTATCTCGACGGCCTGGTGCTCGCCGATCCCGAGGACAACGCCTTCCGCGACCGCCGCCGGCTGGGCGCCGAAGGCGTCATTACGGTGGCGCTGGCGCTAAGCGAGAAGCAGAACCGGATACTGTCGGGCCCGAACGTCAATGCGCGGGGCGTCGCCGGCGGCGACGGCGAAGACATGGAATTAGCGCTGGAAGAGCTTGAAGATGCTGCGGAAGCGGCGTTCACGAAGCTCGGCCATCATGAACGGGGCGACG
>JBFWZB010000003.1:100382-104925 GCA_050185805.1 Hyphomonadaceae bacterium | reverse complement strand
GGCCCGAACGTCAATGCGCGGGGCGTCGCCGGCGGCGACGGCGAAGACATGGAATTAGCGCTGGAAGAGCTTGAAGATGCTGCGGAAGCGGCGTTCACGAAGCTCGGCCATCATGAACGGGGCGACGACGACGCGATCGAAGCGGCGGTGCAGCGGGCGGTGCGCAAGGCGGCCGAGCGCCTCTGGACAAAACGTCCGCTGGTAGATGTCTCCATTCTGCGTATTTAATCGGTGCGGGTAGGTCAGGCGGGAGGCCGGATTGATCGGCAGATTGAATCACGTGGGCGTTGCTGTGCCGTCCATTGACGCGGCGAAGGCGGTGTATCGCGATCTCTACGGCGTTCCGGAAAGCGCCATCACAGAGACGCGCGAATTGCCGGCGCAAGGGGTGAAGTTCGCGTTCGTCAATGTCGATAACAGCCAGATCGAATTGATCGAACCGCTGGGCGAGGATTCGCCGATCAAGAATTTCCTGCAGAAGAATCCGCAGGGCGGCCAGCACCATGTCTGCTTCGAAGTGGCCGACATCTACGCCGCGCGGGACGAGATGATCGTACGTGGCGCCAAAGTTCTAAACGAGCCGCGCGTCGGCGCGCACGGAACGCTGATTATCTTCATCCACCCGAAGAACTCGAACGGCGTGCTGATCGAATTGATGGAGACGCCGAAGCCGGGCGCGCACGCATGAGCCTGTTTCTCGGCGTCGCCATCTACGTGATCCTCTGGTGGCTCGCCTTCTTCGTGCTGCTGCCTGTGGGCGCGCAGAGCGCGCACGAGGCTGATGAAGAGGCGCCGGCCGGTTCGGAGCGTGGCGCGCCACGTGTCCACGGCCTGGGCAAGAAGGCGCTGGGCGCGGCTGCAATCGCGGCGGTTTTGTGGCTTGGCGTGGCCTGGGCGATATCGGTCGATCTGGTCAACATGCGCGGCTAAGCGCTGCGTTGCCCGTCCCGGCGGGGCAGTCTATCCAGGCTGCCGAAAGGACCTCCCATGCATGCGCTCAACGTCACGCGCGCCGAAGATTTTCCCGAATGGTACCAGGCCGTCGTGCGCGAGGCCGACCTTGCGGAAAACTCGCCGACGCGCGGCAGCATGATCATCAAGGCGTGGGGCATGGGGCTTTGGGAGCGCATCCAGGGCGAGCTCGACCGCCGCATCAAAGAGACCGGCCACGACAACTATTATTTCCCGCTGCTGATCCCGCTCTCCTTCTTCGCCAAGGAGGCCGAGCACGTTGAGGGCTTCGCCAAGGAGATGGCCGTCGTCACCCATCATCGGCTGAAGCAGATCGGCGGCGAGCTGAAACCAGACCCGGAAGCCGAGCTGACCGAGCCGCTCATCATTCGCCCCACATCGGAAACGATCATTGGCGACGCATTCAGCCGCTGGATCAAATCGTATCGCGATCTGCCGCTGAAGCTGAACCAATGGGCCAACGTGATGCGTTGGGAAATGCGCACACGGCTGTTCCTGCGCACGGCGGAATTCCTCTGGCAGGAGGGCCACACCGCGCACGTGGATGAAGCCGACGCCATGGCCGAGACGATGCTGGCGCTCGAACTCTACCGCAGCCTGGCCGAAGACTTTCTCGCCATCCCTGTGATCATGGGCGAGAAGCCGGAGAACGAGCGCTTTCCGGGCGCCGTGCGCACCTATTCGATCGAAGCCATGATGCAGGACGGCAAGGCGCTGCAGGCCGGCACCTCGCATTATCTCGGAACGAACTTCGCGCGCGCGCAGAACATCCGCTTTCAGGACAAGGATGGCGGCATGGCGCTGGCGCATACGACGAGTTGGGGCATGTCTACGCGCATGGTCGGCGGCTTGATCATGACGCACGGCGACGACGATGGCTTGCGGGCGCCGCCCGCGGCCGCGCCGAAGCAGATCGTCCTGGTGCCGATGCTGCGCGGCAAGCCCGAAGACGCCGCCGTCACCGAGTATTGCGTGGCGCTGGCGAAAGAGCTGAACGCGCTCGCCGCTCTCGGCGCGCCGGTGCGTGCCTTCGTTGACCAGAAAGACACCAAAGCGACCGACAAACGCTGGGATTGGGTGCGCCGCGGCGCGCCGATCATCTGCGAGATCGGCCCGCGCGACGCCAGTGGCGGCAATGTCAGCTTCCTGATGCGCAACGCTCTGCGCGAGGGCGACAAGGTGAAGACGCAAGTGCTCTCGCGCGGCGATTTCATTGTTCAGGCGCCGGCGATGCTCGAAGCCATGCAGCGCGCCTTGTTCGCCGAAGCGAAGGCGCGGCTGGACGCAGGCGTGACCGACACGCTCAAGACTTGGGCCGACGTCGAGCGGTATTATGGAACCGGCGAAGAGGACAAGGGTTTCCAGGGCTGGGCGCGTGTGGCCTGGTCGCGGCCGAGCGGCGCGGCGCTGGACAAGGTGGGGGAGCAATTGAAGGCGCTGAAGCTGACCATTCGCAACGCGCCTCTGGATCAGCCGGCCACGTTCGGGCCGTGCGTGTTCGGCGGCGGCAAGGGCGTTGAGGAAATTCTTATCGGGCGCTCTTATTGATGGCCGGTCAAACCAAGCCTTTTGGCCTATTCGAGCGCATGCTGGCCGGCCGCTATCTGCGCGCACGCCGCGCGCATGGCGGCGTAGCGCTCATCTCGGTGATTTCCGTGGTGGCGATCACGCTCGCGGTGGCGGCGCTGATCATCATCATGTCGGTGATGAACGGCTTCCGGGAAACGCTGTTGTCGCGAATCTTGGGCGTGAACGGCCACGTGTTCGTCGATGTCCGCGGCGTGCCGGGACCGGATTTGGAGCGCCTGATTGCGGAAGCGCGGCAAGTGCAAACCATCACGCAAGTGACGCCAATCATCAACGCGCAGGCGCTGGCCGTGTCGGACGGCATGGCGCAGGGCGTGATCGTGCGCGGCCTGCCGCGCGCCGATCTGGAAGCATTGCCGATCGTGCATGACGGCATCCGCGCGGGCGGCTCGCTGCAATATTTCGAGGGCATCGATTCACCGACGCTGGTTGTCGGCGAACGCCTGGCCAATGCGCTTGGCGTGATCGAAGGCATGGCCATTTCGATCGTTTCGCCGCAGGGCTCGGCCACGCCGTTCGGTCTGACGCCGCGGCGAAAGGCATTCATGGTCGGCGCCATTTTCAACATCGGTATGGCGGAGTTCGATTCTGGGCTGATCTACATGCCACTCGAACAGGCGCAGGTGCTGTTCAGCCGCGGCGACGGCGCGGACGAACTGGAGATCCGCGTCACCGACCCGGATCAGACGCTGCCGACAATGATGGCGCTGCGCGACAGGCTAGGGCCCCAATACACCATTCACGACTGGCGCGCGCGCAGCCAAGGGCTCTCGGATGCGCTGGTTGTCGAGCGCAACGTCATGCGCCTCATCCTGATGGTGGTGGTGGCGATCGCGGCGCTCAACATCGTCACCGGGCTTATCATGCTGGTGAAGAACAAGAGCCGCGATATCGCCATCCTCCGCACCATCGGCGCCGACAAAGGCGCCATTATGCGCGTCTTCTTCATGGCGAGCGCGTCGTTGGGGGTGATTGGGCTCGTATGCGGCCTGGTGCTTGGCATCGGCTTTTGCATGTTCATAGAACCGATTCAGAATTTCATCTCCGCCGTCACAGGTTTCGATATTTTCCCGGGCTCGGTCTACTCGCTTGAGACGCTGCCGGCGCGCGTCGAATGGGACGAGGTGGCGCTGATCTCGTTCTTCACCGTCATCGTCACCTTCACTGCGACGGCGGTGACGGCGTGGTGGGCGGCGCGGCTCGATCCGGTGGAGGCGCTGCGCTATGAATAACGCGCCTGTGCTTCGCCTGTCGCAGCTCGAACGCCGTTTCAAATCGGGCGAGGGCGAACTTGTCGTCCTCAACGGCGTCGATCTCGACATCATGCCGGGCGAGATTGTCGGCCTGATCGGACCGTCCGGTTCGGGCAAGTCTTCGCTGCTGCATGCGGCGGGATTACTGGAGCGGCCATCGGGCGGCGACGTCGTGATCGCCGGCCAATCTGGCTGGTCCTTGAACGACGCCGCGCGCACGCAGATTCGGCGCAACCAGATCGGCTTCGTCTATCAATTCCACCATCTGCTGCCGGAATTTGACGCGCTCCATAATGTCGCCGTGCCGGCGCTGATTGCGGGTAAGCCCCGGCGCGAGGTGTTGGCTGAAGCGGAACGCCTCCTGAGCGTGATGGGTCTTAGCGGGCGGCTGCATCACCAGCCGGCGCAACTCTCCGGCGGCGAGCAGCAGCGCGTCGCCATCTGCCGGGCGATGATCAACAAGCCGGTGCTGATCCTGGCGGATGAACCGACCGGCAATCTCGACCCCGACACCTCGACGATCGTGTTTCAGGCGCTCTCCGACTTGGTGCGCAAAGAGGGTGCGGCGGCGCTGATCGCCACCCACAATCTCGAACTGACCAAATACATGGACCGCACCATGGGACTGGATCACGGCAAGCTGGTGCGCCGCAGCTAGGAGCGGCGCCGGGGCGGCATGACGGATCGCCGCCGAACGCCTATCTTTAACGGGCGATTCGCATGAGCCAGCC
>JBFWZB010000003.1:77387-100282 GCA_050185805.1 Hyphomonadaceae bacterium | reverse complement strand
CGGAGATGGCGGCAGTGTTCGCCGATCTGCCGGAAGCGATCGCCAACACTGTAGAAATCGCGCGCCGCTGCGCCGTACGCGTGGAGAAGCGCAAGCCGATTTTGCCGCTGTTCGACACCAAGCGCGGACGCGACGAAGCGGCGGAATTGAAGGCGCAAGCCGAAGCTGGGCTTAAGGCGCGGCTCAAGTCGCTGGGCGATCGGCTCGCGGCGCCGGAAGAGGAATACAGGAAGCGGCTCGCTTTCGAGCTCGGCGTCATCACGCAGATGCAGTTTCCGGGCTACTTCCTGATCGTGTCGGACTTCATCAAATGGGCGAAGTCGAACGACATCCCGGTGGGGCCCGGGCGAGGCTCCGGCGCCGGCTCGCTGGTCGCTTACGCGCTGACCATCACCGACCTCGATCCGCTGCGCTTTGGCTTGCTGTTCGAGCGCTTCCTCAATCCCGAGCGTGTGTCGATGCCGGACTTCGACATCGATTTTTGTCAGGAACGCCGCGGCGAAGTCATCGACTACGTGAAGCGCAAATATGGCGAAGATCGCGTCGCGCAGATCATCACCTTCGGGACGCTGCAAGCGCGCGCGGTGCTGCGCGATGTCGGCCGGGTGATGCAATTGCCGTTCGGCCAAGTCGACAAGCTGGCCAAACTGGTCCCGGCCAATCCGGCCAATCCGGTGACGCTCGCACAGGCGCTGGAGATCGAACCGCGGCTGAAGGAGTCGCGTGAGAAGGAGCCGGAGGTCGGCGCCCTGCTTGACGTGGCGCTGCAGTTGGAGGGGCTTTATCGCAACGCCTCCACCCACGCGGCCGGCGTGGTGATCGCAGACAGGCCGTTGGTCGAACTGGTCGCGCTCTATCGCGATCCCCGTTCGGATATGCCCGCCACCCAGTTCAACATGAAGTGGGTGGAGTCCGCGGGGCTGGTGAAGTTCGACTTCCTCGGCCTCAAGACGCTCGATGTGATCGATCGCGCCGCGAAATTCATCCGCGCGCGCGGCATCGAGATCGACCTCTCCGACACCGCCTACGACGATGCGGCCACATATGAATTGATGCAGGCGGGCAAGACCTTTGGGGTGTTCCAGCTCGAAGGTCAGGGCATGCGCGACACGCTGCGCAAGGTGAAGCCGACCTGCCTCGAAGACGTGATCGCGCTGATCTCACTTTACCGGCCAGGCCCGATGAAGAACATCGACCTGTTCGCCAACGTGAAGCACGGGCGCGAACAGGCCGATTATCTGCATCCGACGCTGCAACCGATCCTGGAAGAGACGTACGGCGTCATCGTCTACCAGGAACAGGTGATGCAGATCGCCCAGGTGCTCTCGGGCTATTCGCTCGGCGAAGCCGATCTCTTGCGCCGCGCCATGGGCAAGAAGCAGCCGGCGGAAATGGCGAAGCAGAAATCGCGCTTCATCGACGGGGCCAAGGAGCGCGGCGTTTCGGAAGGGCTGGCCGCGCACATCTTCGATCTGGTCGAGGAATTCGCTGGCTACGGCTTCAACAAATCGCACGCGGCCGCGTACGCCGTGGTCGCGTACCAGACAGCCTATCTCAAGGCGCATTACCCGGTCGATTTTCTGGCCGCGTCGATGAGTTTGGATCTGTCGAATTCCGACAAGCTGGCGAGTTTCCATCAGGACGCGCGGCGAATGGGCGTGGCGGTGCTGCCGCCCGATTTGAACGCGTCGCAGGCGGATTTCAGCGTGGAGCCGATCGAAGAGGGCGTCGGCGTTCGCTACGGCCTCGGCGCCGTCCGCAATGTGGGTCTGGCCGCCATGGAAAGCGTCGTCGCCGAGCGCAAAGCCCGCGGCGTGTTCGCATCGCTGCACGATTTTGCGGAGCGCTTGGACGCGAAATCGGTCAATCGCCGCCAGCTGGAGAACCTCGCCAAGGCTGGCGCATTCGATACGATGGAGCCCGATCGCGCGCGTGCCCTTGCGGCGGCGGAGACGCTGGCGGCCTATGCGCAGCGCGTGGCGGAAGAGCGGCTGAGCGCGCAAGCGAGCCTGTTCGGGTCGGACGAGCCGAGCGCGCGTCCGTCATTTCCGAAGCCGCCGGCTTGGTCGGCGCAGGATCGGCTCGACGCCGAGCGCGAGAGCGTGGGCTTTTATCTTTCCGGCCACCCGCTGTCGGATTTCTTCGCCGATTCCGAAGACCGCTATCGCACCTACGCGGACATCCTGGAGGAGGGCGAAACCGAGCCGCGCGCTTATGCGATGGCGGGCGTGGTGCGGCGGGTGCAGTACCGGCCGGCGATGTCCGGCGGCACGCTGGCGTTCGTATCGCTCTCCGATCCCACCGGCGATTACGAGGCGATGGTGATGCCCGAGCATGTCGCGGTCGCGCGCGAGCGGCTGGAGGTCGGCAAGCCGGTCGTATTCCGGGGCCGCGTGCGCTGGCGCGACGGCGATTTGAAGCTCGCCGCCGACACGTTCGAGCCGGTCGAAGCGGCGGAAGCGCGAACGGTTGAGGATTTGCGCATCATTCTGAAGGAAGGCGCGCCGCTCGACCTTCTGGCGCGCACGCTCGATGCGCTGCCGCGCGCGCAGCCTGGCGAAGCGCGGCCATTGCGCCTCGTGTTGCGCCTCAAAGACGGCCGCGAGGTCGAAATTGAGACCAATCGATTGGTTACCGCGTCGCCCGCGGCGCGCGCGGCGATGAAAGCGGCGCGCGGCGTCGAGCGCGTCGCCTGACGTTCGTCGCAGGTTTTCTCCTCAGAGGCGTGACGGGCTTGTTTTGAGGAGCCCGCACCGCTTGGATGCGCCCCGAACTCGGAGGGGATAGGATGCGAGCGCCCGCATTGGGACTGGCCGCGTTGCTGAGCGTCGCTCTGGCGGCGTGTGCGACGACAACGGAAACCGCGCAGGACGAAGAGAACGCCAACGCGTCGGCGCCATATGCGTCGACCTATGAACGCCGCTCCTATCAGCCCGTGCTCATTCGCGGCGCCACGGTGCTCGACGGATTGGGCGGAGAGTTCGCCAACAGCGACGTCGTGTTCCAGGACGGGCGCATCGTGGCGATCGGGCAGAATCTTGCCGCGCCCGCCGGCGCTGAAGTGGTCGACGGCGCGGGGCGCTTCGTAACGCCGGGCATCATCGATCCGCACTCGCATTTGGGCGTCTATCCCTCGCCGAGCATCGACGCGACCTCCGACGGCAATGAATTGACGCAGCCGAACACCGCGGAAGTGTGGGCCGAGCATTCCGTGTGGCCGCAGGACCCAGGCTTCTCGCGCGCCGTCGCCGGCGGCATCACTACGCTGCACATCCTGCCGGGCTCCGGTAATCTGTTTGGCGGCCGCGGCGTGACGCTGCGCCCGGTGCTGGGCGCGCGCACGGTGCAGGAGATGAAATTTCCCGAGGCGCCGCATTCGCTGAAGATGGCGTGCGGGGAAAATCCGGCGCGGGTTTACGGCGAGCGCAATTCTTCGCCGGCGACCGGCATGGGCAATGTGGCCGGCTGGCGCCAAGCCTTCATTCAGGCGCAAGCCTACGATCGGCGCTGGGACAATTACGAAGAGAACGGCGAAGGCGATCCCCCGGACCGCGATCTGGAGATGGATACGCTGCGCGCTGTGCTCGACGGCGACATCGTCGTGCAATGGCATTGCTATCGCGCCGACGAAATGGCCACGGCGATCGCCTTGAGCCAGGAGTTCGATTTCCAGATCAGCGCCTTCCACCACGCGGTGGAGGCCTACAAGATCGGCGATCTGCTGGCTGAAAACGAAGTTTGCGCAGCGATGTGGGCCGATTGGTGGGGCTTCAAGATCGAAGCCTATGACGGCGTGCGCGAGAACATTCCGTTCGTGCACGCGGCCGGCGCCTGCGCCATGGTGCATTCCGACAGCGAGGTCGGCATCCAGCGTCTGAACCAGGAAGCCGCGAAGGCGCTCTCCGATGGACGCCGCGCCGGCTTGCAGATTTCGCGTGGCGAGGCGTGGACGTGGCTCTCGCGCAATCCTGCGCGTGCGTTGGGCATCGACGATGAAACTGGCACGCTCGAGGCCGGCAAGGCCGCGGACGTCGTGGTGTGGTCGGGCGATCCGCTCTCGACCTACGCCGTCGCCGAGCGCGTCTATATTGACGGCGCCTTGGCTTATGAGCGCGGCGTCGCCCGCCCACCGGCTTCCGATTTTGAGCTTGGTCAAACTTATCTGGAGGCGGCCCAATGAGAGCGCTTGCACTCAGTCTCGCCGCCGCGTGCTTCTTCGCGGCGCCGGCCGCCGCTGAAACCGTGCTGATACAGAACGGCCGCGTGGTCACCAACGGCGACGCCGGCGTGATCGAAAACGGCGACGTGTTGATCGTCGATGGGCGCGTGCGCGCTGTCGGCGAGAACGTGGCCGCCCCCAATGGCGCGCGCGTCATCGACGCCGCCGGCAAATGGGTTACGCCCGGCGTGTTTGCGGCGATGAGCGAAATCGGCTTGTCGGAGATATCCGGCTCCGGCGCCCCCAACGACGCCGATTTGGAAGGCGACCTCATTTCCGCCGCGGCGGACGCGGCGCGCGCTTTCGATCCGCTGGTCACCGCCGTCGCGGTCACGCGTATGGAAGGCGTCACCCGCGCAGCGATTGCGCCTTCGGAAACGGCGACCATGTTCTCAGGCCGCGGCGCGCTGGTGGCGCTAGGCGGCCGCCCTGACAGCGTGTTCGGACCTCGCGCCTTCATGGTGCTGGAATTGGGCGAGCAGGGGGCGGAGCGCACCGGCAGCTCGCGCACCGCGCTGTGGCCGGCGTTGGAAGCGGCGCTGCGCGACGCGCGCGAATATCCGGGACGCTATCGCAGCGGACAAGGCGGCGCGGTGCTCGACGAAATCGACGCCGAAGCCCTGCAGCCGTTCGCACGCGGACAGGGGCTCTTCCTGGTGCACGCCGAAAGCGCATCCGATCTGCGCGAATTGATGCGCTTCAAGCGCGCCAATCCGCGGCTTCGTTTCGCCGTTCATGGCGGCGCCGAGGCTTGGCAGGTGGCGGAGGAATTGGCGGCGGCGGACATTCCAGTGATCGTCGATCCGCTCTCAAACCTGCCGGACCGTTTCGAACGTCTGTCGGCGCGGCTCGACAACGCGGTGCTGCTGCAGGCGGCGGGCGTGCGCATCGCCATAGCGCCGCAGCCGGGCACGATCGATGCGCATCAGGCCCGGCTCTCGCTGCAGCTCGCCGGCAATGCAGTGGCGAACGGCCTCTCCTGGGAGGCCGCGTTCGCGGCGATCTCCAGCGGCCCGGCCGACATTTTCGGGGTCGGGCGCGAACTGGGGCAATTGCGCGCCGGCTATCGCGCCGACGTCGTGGTGTGGGACGGCGATCCGCTGGAGGTGATGAGCGCGCCGACGGCCGTGTTCATTGACGGCGTCGAACAGCCGCTGGTCTCGCGCCAGACCCGCCTGCGCGACCGCTACAATCCGAACAATAGGTAAAGCAGACCCCGAGACTCTTGAGAGGCGTCCCGGGGTCTCCCTGGCCGCGACGTTTGCGATCAACCGCCTCGCGCGGCGCGGATTTGCGCAACAAGCGCAGCGTTGAAGCCGCGGGCTGCACGCAGCGCCAAGGCTTCGTAAGCCGCGGGATCGGCCGTCACTTCGTAGCCGCTGCGCCGGCTGTGCTGCATGCCGGCGCCGAGGATGGCCGAAGCCACCCCCATGCCGGTATTGCTACGCTGGCTGGTTTGTTCGGTGCTGGCGAATTCATCTGCGACGGTCGTTGCTTCGGTCACTTGCAGCGTGCCCCAGCCATCGAAGAAGCCGCGCCCGCTGCGCGAGAAGAACACCTCCGCTTTGGACATCGGGTCGATTCCGAAGCGGGCTTCGCCTTCGACATTGGCTCGGTTGCCGAAGGAGCGATTGCCGCTACCGGAAGTTTCCGCGAAATCGAGCGCCAGGTTTGGAAAGACGAGGATGGCGTTGAGGCCGTGCGAGATGGCGCCCATGCCGCCTCCGCCGCCGACCGCTAGACGCCCGACGCCCTGGTAGGCGACGGCGCCCACGCCGCTTGGCCCGGCCACCAGCATCTCGCTCTGCGTGCCGGGCTCTTCGCCTTCGTATGTGCCGCCTCCCGCCAACATGTTGGCGCCGCGGCCATCGGCGAACACCTCACGCGCGCCGCTCACTTCGTATCCAGCCGCCTCGAGCTGCGCGACAAGATCGGCGTGGGCTGCGTCGGCGATGCGCTGCAGCAGCGTTTGGTCCACGCCGACTAGCGAGAAATCCATTCGCGCGCGCGCGCCCATCGAATTGCCGAGCAGACTGCCGCCGCTGCGGGCGCTGACGCGCGTGGTCATGAAGGCGCCGATATTGTAGCCGGCGAGGGCGATGCGCGGCATCGCAGCAAGCACATTAGCGCCGCCGCGGGTGCGACGCATTTCGACGGGGAGCGGCGGACCGATTTGTACGGCCGACGCTGATGCGGCTTGGGCTTCAGCGGGAGGCGCAGGCGCTTCGGCGGCGGGCGCTGGGGCCGGCGCCGGTGCGGTCTCGGCTTCCTGCGCGGCTGCAACACTCGCAATCAGCAATGACGCGCTGAAAGCGGCGACACTCATATATTTCATGACAACCCCCGGGTCGGAACGATTCCCGCACGCTGCCGCCGGGGTCGGGTCGCGGGCGCCCCCAAATGGTGGGTATCAACCTGTTACGCCGCGGACCGAAGGGCCGAGATGATGGCTCCGGGATGCGTCAGAAAGAGAAAACGTCCGCCGTCCGCGAAACGCTCGAAGCCGGCGCCGGGAAGCCGGGCTTGCCAGCGCTGGGGACTGGTTTCAGCGTCGCAAAGCGGATCGTGGACGCCGTAGAACACGCGCCAATTGATCGATCGGGCCAGCGGCATCTCCTCGCGCGGCGTGGCCAACGCACGCTGTTCAGCGATGAATCCCTCGACACGGCCGGCGGCGAAATGGCGAACAGCGCGCTGATAATCGGCGATGGCGCCGGGTTGCTCTAACGCCGCGAGGTCAGGCGCGCTGCCTTGCAGGGCTTGCCGCAACAAATGGCTGACGCGCGCGGGGGAGGCCTCACCAATGATGATGCGGGCGAGATAGCTTAACCGGTGCTGGTGGAGTAGCAGCGCGCTAGACAAGGCGCCGAGCATACCCGCTCCGGTGTCTTCGGTGCGACGGAGCGCATCCGGATTGAGGCACACAACGGCGCCCACGCGCGCATCGTTGTCGCGGGCGAAGGCGTAAGCGGCATGCCCGCCGCCTCTCGCGACGATGTCGGCGCGCTCCACGCGCAGTGCATCGAACACGAAGCGCATGTCGCGCGCCGCTGCTTCGAAGGCGTCGCCGGGATAGTCGGCCGGCGCGGTGTCGGTCATGCCAAAGCCCGGCCGGTCGATTGCGAACGGACGAAAGCCGGCGTCCTGCAGGTGACGGACGAAGGTGCGTGAGACGTGGCGCGTGGTCGAGCTTGAGTGCAGCACGCACACCGGACGTCCGCCACGCGGCCCGTAATCGCTGTAAGCGATAAGCGAGCCGTCATGACGCGGCGCGAAGCGCAGGGGTTCGGCGTCTTCCGAGCTGGGCGCGAGAGCGCCATTCGACACACGCGCCAGCACGCCGAGTGCGGATGTCTCGGCCAGAAGACGACTAAGCGCGGCGGCGGAACTGACGCCAGTTAGCTCGTAGATGCGTTCAATCTCGTCCTTGGCGACCGCGTCAGAAACGGCGGCGGCGCGCGCCGCCTCGGCGCGGGGACGTCCAGTTGCAATGGACTGCGCGAGCTTGGCCTGGCGTGGGGAGAGGCCGAACGCGTCGGTGAGCAACGCAGGATCGCTTCCGCCGCGCGGCCAATAGCCGAGCGCCAAACGCGTAATGCGTTCGATCAAAGCGGCCTGTCGATTGACCCCCACCTTGCGCAGCACGTCAGCCAGCGTGCGCCGCGCCGTCGCCTCGCGCACGCCAAGCGCCTTAGCCGCGGTGGCGAGATTGCCGTGCTGCGTCAGGGCCCCGGCGAGACGCGCCTCCGCGGGGGTGAGCCCGTACGCCGCCGCGGCGCGCAGCAGTGCGTCGGTGGCGCGGGACGGGCAGACGGCGAGGATAGCGGCTGCGGCGCGGTGCTGCTGGAGTGCGCGCCGGACCTCGTCCGGCAGTGTCCAGCCGAGCGCCACCGCCGCCGCTCCATAAGCGAGGGCGATCGGCGCACCATCGCGGGCGACGCCCGCGCGCACCAAGCTGCCGCGCCGCGACGCCACTGAAGCAGCCACAGCTGCCTCGTGGCCCTCGTCGCCCAGCCAGGCGCGGAACCGTTCGTCCGCGACGACAATGGCGCCGTCGCCGTCCACGGCGGCGGCTGCGACCTGATCCGGCGGCGCCGTTGGGCTCGGCGGCGGCGTCTCGGCAGCCACAGCCTCCAGAATGGCCCCAAAATCTGGGCTTCGGACGAGGCGCGCCATGGCGTCGGGGTCTGCGGCCCAGGCGTCCAGGGGCTGGCCGCGCCGCGCCGCCTCCAGCAGCCGCGTCAGAAGTGGATCGCTCCTGTTCACGCGCCATCGTCTTGCGTGTTTTCGGCGCTTTGCCTATATCCCGCCCGACTTCGCACACGGGAGCGGCGGGGCGGTCTGAAAGCGGCCGTTTCCTCCATCCGGTCCGGGCAGCCCGAAAGGGAACCTGGTCTCTCCCGTGGCGGCAAACCGGAAAAGGAACGAACTTATGGCGCTGCCTGACTTCAGCATGCGTCAGCTCTTGGAAGCTGGCGCGCATTTCGGACACCAGACCCACCGCTGGAACCCGAAGATGGATCGTTACATCTTCGGCGAGAAGTCCAACATCCACATTATCGACCTGTCGCAGACGGTGCCGCTCTTGCACCAGGCGCTGCTGAAGGTGCGCGAAGTCGCCGCTGGCGGCGGACGCGTGCTGTTCGTCGGCACCAAGCGGGCGGCGGCGGATCACATCAAGGCGGCGGCCCAGCGCTGCGCGCAATATTATGTGAATTCGCGTTGGCTCGGCGGCACGCTGACGAATTGGCAGACGGTGTCGAAGTCGATCGCGCGGCTGCGGGAATTGGAAACGCTGATCGGCGCTGACGCGCCGGCCGGCCTGACCAAGAAGGAAATCCTCAACCTGACGCGTGAACGTGACAAGCTCGACCGTTCGCTCGGCGGCATCGCCGCCATGGGCGGCATTCCGGACTTGATGTTCGTGATCGACACCAACAAGGAAGCGATCGCGATCCAGGAAGCCAAGAAGCTCGGCATCCCGGTGGTCGCGGTGGTCGACAGCAATTGCGATCCGGACGAGGTGACGTTCCCGATTCCGGGCAATGACGATGCGGCGCGCGCGATCCAGCTCTATTGCGAGCTGATCGCCGATGCGGTGCTCGACGGCCTGACCGAGGGCCAAGTGCGTGGCGGCGTCGATATCGGCGCGGCCGCTGCGCCCCCGCGTGAAGCCGCGCTCGCCGCGGTCGATCGTCAGCGTGAACGAGAGCGCACGCCGGTGGAAAGCCCGATCGATGGCCCCACCGGCGCGAACTACTGATCGCACCCTGACGCAGAAAATCTAGGAGTACGCAAAATGGCGGAAATCACCGCTGCGCTGGTCAAGGACCTGCGCGAAAGAACCGGCGTCGGCATGATGGATTGCAAGAAGGCGCTGGCCGAAACCAACGGCGATCTCGAAGCCGCAGTCGATTGGCTGCGCGCGAAGGGGTTGTCGAAAGCGGCCAAGAAGGCCGAACGCGCCGCCGCGGAAGGCCTGGTCGCGGTGGAAGCGGCCGGTGACCGCGCCGCGCTGATCGAGCTGAATTCGGAGACCGATTTCGTCGCCCGCAACGCCGACTTCCAGAAGGCGGCGGTGGTCTATGCGCAATTGGCGCTGGACGCGGCCGATCATTCTGCGCTGCTGGAGAAGCAAATCCCCGGCGGCGGTACGGTGGCCGAGCAGATCACCAGCCTGGTGGCGACAATCGGCGAAAACATCACGCTCCGACGTTCGGCGACTTTGAAGGTCACGAACGGCGTCATCGCGCCTTACGTGCACAACAAGGTCGCCGACAATATGGGCCGCATCGGCGTGCTGGTGGCCGTGGAATCGAGCGGCGACAAGAATGCGCTGATGGAGATCGGCAAGAAGGTGGCGATGCACATCGCCTCCACGAACCCGATCGCCCTGTCGGAAACCGATGTTCCCGCCGACCGCGTCGCCCGTGAAAAGACGGTGCTGGGCGAGCAGATCAAGGAAGACCCGAAGGCCCAAGGCAAGCCGGCCCAAGTGCTCGAGAAGATGCTCGAGGGCCGGATGCGCAAATTCTTCGAAGAATCCGTGCTGTTGAAGCAGGCGTTCGTGTTTAACCCGGATCAGACCGTGGAGGCCGCCGTGGCCGAAGCAGCCAAAAGCGCCGGTGCGCCGGTGAAAATTTCGGGCTTCGTGCGCTTCGCCGTCGGTGAAGGCGTGGAGAAAAAGAAGGATGATTTCGCCGCCGAAGTGGCGGCGATGTCGGGTCAGACCTAAACGCTGGCCAATCCTGGACGTCATGCGCGTCCGCCGTTGCCGGAAAGCTTTGCGCCGGTCGCGGCGGACGCGTTATGTTGCCGGCCCATGAGCCTGGCTGAAAAATCCGATTCCGCGCCCGCGCGCCGATTCCGCCGCGTCCTGCTTAAGATTTCCGGCGAAGCGCTGATGGGCGAGGGCCAGTATGGCATCGATATCGCCGTCTGCAGCCGTATCGCCGGCGAAGTGGTCGAGGCCGCCAAAGGCGGAACCGAGATTTGTCTGGTCATCGGCGGCGGCAACATTTTCCGCGGCATGCAGGGCGCAGCCAAGGGCATGGAGCGCGCCAGCGCCGATTACATGGGTATGTTGGCGACGGTCATGAACGCACTCGCCATGCAGAACGCCATCGAGGCGCTCGGCGGCGAAGCGCGGGTGCTCTCGGCTATTCCAATGACCACGGTCTGCGAGCCCTACATCCGCCGCCGCGCGATGCGGCACATGGAGAAGGGGCGCATCGTCATTTTCGCCGCCGGCACCGGCAATCCGTTCTTCACCACCGACACCGCCGCCGCCCTGCGCGCAGCGGAAATGGGTTGCGATGCGCTGCTCAAGGGCACGCAGGTCGACGGCGTCTATTCCGCCGACCCCAAGCAGGATCCGAAGGCCACGCGCTACGACAAGCTCAGCTACAACGACGTGCTGAACCGCAATTTAAAGGTCATGGACGCCACGGCGATCGCGCTCATGCGCGACAACAGCGTGCCGATCGTGGTGTTTTCAATCCGCGAGCGCGGCGGCTTGGCTGACGTGCTGAGCGGACGCGGCGTGTGCACTACCATCAGCGACTGAGGACGAACCAACGATGGCGGCAAGCGGTCCCTTTAAACTCGACGATTATTCCAAGCGCATGGATGGCGCGCTGACGGCGCTGCAGCACGAATTCGGCGGGCTGCGCACGGGCCGGGCGTCGGCCTCGCTGCTCGATCCGGTGCATGTCGATGCGTATGGCGCCAGTTCGCCGTTGAACCAGGTCGCCAACGTTACCGTGCCGGAGCCACGCATGCTGGTGGTGACGGTTTGGGACAAGAGCGTCGTCGGCGCCGTCGACAAAGCAATCCGCGCGGCGGGCCTTGGGCTCAATCCGATCATGGACGGACAGACGTTGCGCGTGCCGATCCCGCCGCTGACCGGGGAGCGGCGCGCCGAATTGGCCAAGCTCGCCGGCAAATACGCGGAACAGCAGCGCGTCGCCGTGCGCAATGTGCGTCGTGACGCCATGGAGCATCTGAAGAAGCTCGAAAAGGACCACGCCATCAGCCAGGACGAGCACAAGAAGTTCGGTGAGCAAGTCCAAAAAGCCACCGACGATCACATCAAGAAGATCGACGAAGCCCTGCGTCACAAGGAAGAAGAGATTACGCAGGTCTAGGGCCTCCGCCCATGAATCAGCCCTCACCCTCACCCGCGCCGGCGACGACGCCCAGGCACATCGCCATCATCATGGACGGCAACGGCCGCTGGGCGAAGCAGCGCGGGCGCCCGCGCACGTTCGGCCACGGCGAAGGCGTGGAAGCGCTGCGGCGTACCGTTGAGGCGGCGGGCGAACTGGGCGTCGAATACCTGACGGTGTTCGGCTTCTCGACGGAGAATTGGCGACGCCCGGCCGAAGAAGTGAACGCGCTGTTCGATTTGCTGCGTCTCTATGTCGTGCACGATCTCGATAAGCTGGCGCGCGAAGGCGTGCGCGTTCGCATCATCGGCGAACGCGAGGGCCTGCAAGCTGATATCGCTCAAATCATCGCCGACGCGGAAGCGCGCACGCGGGCAAACACCAAGCTCAACCTGACCATCGCCTTCAATTATGGCGGTCAGAACGAGATTGCGCGCGCAGCCAAGCGCCTGGCCGAGGACGTCGCAGCGGGAAAGCTGAAGGCGGCCGACATCAGCGCCGATCTGTTCGAGCATTATCTCGACACCGCTGATCTGCCGGCGCCGGATCTGCTGATCCGCACCTCGGGCGAAGCGCGGCTCTCGAATTTCATGCTCTGGCAGGCGGCTTACGCAGAACTGGTGTTCGTCGATGTGCTGTGGCCGGATTTCGGCCGCGCCCCGCTTGAGGAGGCGATCGACACCTTCCGCCGGCGCGAACGCCGTTTCGGCGGCGCCGAGCCGGGCCAGAGCTGATTGTTCAAGCTGCCGCACACGCTGAAGCGCGGCGGCGACTTCGCTGCGCGCCACGATTGGTCCGACCTCGGCGTGCGCATTCTCTCTTCCCTGGTGCTGGCGCCGATCGGGCTTGGCGGCGCGTTTCTCGGCGGCCCGTGGCTGGCCGCGGCGGCAGGCGCGTGCGTGGTGGCGATGAGCTACGAATGGGCGCGCATGAGCGAGCCGGAGGCTGTGACGCCGGCGTTCCTTTCAATCCTCGCCGGTTCGCTGGGCGCGGTGATGTTCGCAAGCTGGGGCCGGCTCGATTACGGCGTGCTTTGGCTGGCCGCCTGCGCGGCCTTATCCGCTGTGCGGCGGCGAAGCGTGACGGGCGTGATCGAGACCGCCGGAGGGGGCATGTATATCGGGCTGCCGGCGGCCACTTTCCTCTGGCTGCGCGACCGTGCGCCGGAGGGCCTGGAGACGGTGCTGACGCTGTTCGTTGTGATCTGGGCGGCGGACGTTTTCGCGTATTTCGGCGGCAAGGTAATCGGCGGGCCGAAAATCTCGGGCAAGCTCTCGCCCAACAAGACGTGGTCGGGCATCGTCACCGGGGCGCTTGCGGGCGCAAGCGCGGGCTATGTGTTGGGCGCGCTGTTCGGTGTTCAGCAGAGCATGGGCGCAGTGTGGCTCGGCGTGGGCGCGGGGCTGGCGTTCACCGGCTTGATGGGCGATCTGTTTGAATCGTTTTTGAAGCGGCGGTTCGGCGTGAAAGACGCAAGCGGTCTCATTCCCGGTCATGGCGGCGTGCTCGACCGCATTGATGGCCTTATGGCGGCGACGCTGCTTACGGGCGCGGTGGCTGCCGCGGCGCCCCAAGCGATCGCCTTGCTGGTGGGGCCGGGCTTGTGAAGCGCTCGGTTTCCATCCTCGGGGTGACCGGTTCGATCGGCAGTTCAACCATCGCCGTGATCGAAGAATTGCGTGCTCAGGGCGCCGAGATCGCTGTCGAGGCGATCACGGCCGGACGGCGCGTTGATGTGCTGGCGGACGCCTGCCGCACCCTGAAGCCGCGTTATGCAGCGGTGGCCGAGCCTGGCTTGCTGGCGGAAGCGCGCGCGGCGCTGTCAGGGCTCGACATCGAAGTGGGCGCTGGCCCCAGCGCTCTCACGGAGGCGGCGGCCGCGCCGGCCGATTGGGTGATGTCGGCGATTGTCGGCGCGGCAGGGCTGGCGCCCACCATGGCCGCGGTCGAGCGCGGCGCGACGGTTGCGCTGGCGAACAAGGAATGTCTGGTTTGCGCCGGGCCGCTGATGCTGCAGGCCGCCGCCCGCACAGGGGCGAAGCTGCTGCCGGTGGATTCCGAGCACAACGCCATTTTCCAGGTGATGACCCACCCCGAGCGGGCGGAGCGACTCACGCTGACCGCTTCGGGCGGCCCGTTTCGAACCTGGAGCCGCGAGCAGATGGCATCGGCCGGGCCGGAACAGGCCTGCGCTCACCCCAAATGGTCGATGGGCGCGAAAATCTCGGTGGATAGCGCCACGCTCATGAACAAGGGCTTGGAGCTGATCGAGGCGTCCTACCTGTTCGGCATGAGCGAGGATCGGATCGGGGTGCTGATCCACCCGCAATCGATCGTGCACAGCTTGGTCCATTACGGTGATGGCTCGGTGCTGGCGCAGCTGTCCGAGCCGGACATGCGGACGCCGATCGCCTACGCGCTGGCCTGGCCCGATCGCGCCAAAGTCTCCACCGCAAGGCTCGACCTCGCCGCATTGGGGAATCTCACCTTCGAGGCGCCGGATTCTGAGCGATTTCCGGCGCTTGCTTTGTCCCGCGCGGCGCTGCAGGCGGGCCCGGCGCCGGTGGCGGCGCTGAACGGCGCCAACGAGGTGGCCGTCGATGCGTTCCTGCAACGCCAGATCGGCTTCCTGGACATCGTCCGGGTGGTGGAGGAGACCCTGGCCGCGCTGGAGGGTTCAGAATCCGCCCTGACCGCAAAAACGCCCTCATCCTTGGCTGAAGTCGAGGCGGTGGATCAGGCCGCGCGGCGTGCGGCGCAACGGATTGCGGTCAGGCTAGCGGCAGCCTAAAGCCAAGATAACGCCCGGAAACTGGGCCGGAGGAACGCGCGCGTGCCTGAAGTGCTTCAGAATATCCTGATCTATGGCGGCTCCTTCGTGGCCGTCCTCAGCCTCGTGGTGTTCGTGCACGAGTACGGCCATTTCCAAGCAGCGCGATGGCGCGGCGTCGCCATCGATACGTTCTCCATCGGCTTCGGCAAAAAGCTGTTTGGCTGGCGCGACAAACACGGTGTGGAATGGAAAGTCGGCGCGCTGCCGCTCGGCGGTTACGTCAAGTTTCAGGACGACGCCGACGCGATGTCGACGGCGCCGACTGAACAGATCAATGATCCCGTCGCCAAAGCGGAGGCGCGCCGCCGCGGCCTCTTCCATGCGCAGCCCTTGACGACACGCTCCTTCGTGGTGGCGGCTGGGCCGCTCTCCAATTTCATCTTCTCCATCCTCGCCTTTGCGCTGCTCGCTTTCATTGTCGGCCGCGACATCGCGCGTATCGACAACGTGCAGCCGGATTCCGCCGCCGCCGCCGCTGGATTGCAGGCCGGCGATATCGTGCTTGCCGTGGATGGCCGGCCCATCGACGACTTCATCGACCTGCAGCAGATCGTTTCCGTATCGCCGGGCCAAGAATTGACGCTGCGCCTGCAACGGGGCGGCGAAGAGATGCAGCTGGCGGTGACGCCGCGCGTCAACGAAGTAGAGACGCGCAACGGAATCGTGCGCACGGGCATGTTGGGCGTCGGCCATCAGGCGACGCTCGAAAGCTATGAACGCATTGGGCCGCTGGACGCGATCGTTGAGGGCGCCACGCGCACCTGGGACATGATCGCCCAGACATTCGGTTACGTCGCCAGCATTTTCGCCGGCCGAGAATCCGGCGATCAAATTGCTGGACCGCTCGGCATCCTGAACGTGTCGGGGCAGGTGGCTAGCAACGCCCTAGAAGCGCCGGAGGATTCCGGCCTTGGCGGGCGCGTCGGGCTGCTCGCGCTGTCCCTCCTGGGGCTCGCGGCCATGCTGTCGGTTGCGGTCGGCATCGTGAACCTGCTGCCGATCCCGATCCTAGATGGGGGGCACCTCATGTTCTACGCCATCGAGGCTGTCCGGGGCGGGCGTCCGTTGCCACCCATGGCCCAGGAATGGGCCTATCGCGCCGGATTCGCCGTCATGGTGAGTCTGTTTCTGTTCGCCACCTGGAACGACATCACGCGGCAACTGACAGGGTCGCAAGGGTAACGGCGCCTGATCCTTGTGTTTCACTCTGGGATCGGGTCATTAAAAACCGCGGCGCTGGGGAGCGCCGAAGCGTCGAGGGCTTAATGAAGCGGGTACTGCGGGATGTCGTGGTCGGCGCGGTCAGTTGCGTCGCCACGGTCGGCGCCGGGGCGGGAACGCTCTTAGGCACGGCCTTCGCCCAAGACGACCAAACAGCTGCGCCGGGCAACGAGGCTCAGGCGGGCGCGGAAGAGGCGGCGCAAGCGGCTCAGCCGGGCGTGGCCATTCGCCGTATTCTGGTCGAGGGCAATCAACGCATCGAGCCTTCGACGATCACGTCGTATTTGCTCGTGCGTCCGGGCGACACGTTCGATCCCGAGCTGATCGACCTTTCGCTGAAAACGCTGTTCGCGACCGGCCTGTTCGCGGACGTGCAGATTCAACAACGCGAAGCCGACCTAGTCGTCTCGGTGATCGAAAATCCGATCATCAACCGCGTGATCTTCGAGGGTTTGCGTTCGCTCGGCGAGGACGACCTCGAGAATGAAGTGCAGGCACGGCCGCGTTCGGTGTTTACGCCCGCGCGCGCTCAGGCCGACGTGGGGCGCATCATCGAAGTGTACCGCCGCTCGGGCCGCTTCGCCGCACAAGTCACGCCGCAAGTGCGCGAGCTCGATCAAAACCGGGTGGATTTGATTTTCGAAGTCGATGAAGGGCCGGTCACCGGCGTCCGCGACATCAATTTTATCGGCAACGAAGTCTATTCCGACCGGAATTTGCGCGACGCGATTGTGACCACGGAATCGCGCTGGTGGAATTTCTTCTCTAAGAACGACAATTACGATCCGGACCGTCTCGAATACGACCGCGAACAGCTGCGCCAATATTACAACAATCGCGGCTATGCCGACTTCCGCGTGGTCTCGGCTGTGGCGGAATTGACGCCCGATCAACGCGACTTCTTCATCACGTTCACCGTCGATGAGGGCGTGCAGTATCGCTTCGGCGATATTTCCGTCGATACGCAGCTTGACCGCCTGCCGGCTGATCTGCTGCTGGCCGCGGTGCCGATCCGCGAAGGCGAAGTCTTCCGCGGCGACCAGATCGAAGACGCCATCGACGCCATGACGTACGTGGCCGGGACGCGCGGCTACGCCAACATTGACATCAGCCCGTTGGTGGAGCGCGATCTCGAAAACCGCGTGGTGGACATCACGTTCGACGTCAATGAGGGCCCGCGGGTCTTCATCGAGCGCATCGACATCGTCGGCAATACCCGCACGGTCGATCGTGTGATCCGCCGCGAAATGCGCGTGACGGAGGGCGACGCCTTCAATCGCGTGCTGCTCGATCGTTCGCGCCAGCGCGTCCAATCGCTCGGCTTCTTCGGCGATGTGACGGTCGAAGAATCGCCAGGCTCGCTGCCCGACCGCTCGGTCGTGACGGTGACGGTGGAAGAAGAATCGACCGGCGAATTGGCGTTCGCGGCGGGTTTCTCCTCGACCGAAAACTTCCTGTTCGACGCCTCGATCACGCAACGCAATCTCCGGGGCCGCGGCCAATTCCTGCGCCTGCGCGCCTCGACCAGTTCGCAGCGCCAGCAGATCGACCTCCGCTTCACCGAGCCGCGCTTCCTCGGCCGCGATCTGGCGGCGGGCTTCGATCTCTATTCGCTGCGCACGGACTTCCTCGATCAATCGTCGTTCGAGAACCAATCGACGGGCATGGGCCTGCGCGCCAGCTTCCCGCTGTCGGAGCGGACCAGCCTCGGCCTCACGTATTCTTTGATCCTCGACGACACCGAGATCGCCAACTTCCCGGTCGACATCGACCCGGATCCGAACGTCACGGAGCTGGTGGATCAGTGCGACGTGCGCAACATCAGCCGTCCGCTGCTGTGCGCGCAGGAGGGCTCGTTCCTCACCTCCGTGCTCGGCTACACGTTTAATTGGGATCGCCGCAATCAACCGCTGCGGCCCACGCGCGGCTTCGATCTTTCGCTCAGCCAGGACGTCGCGGGTCTCGGCGGCGAGGTGAATTATCTCCGCACCGAACTCGAGAGCGGCATCTATTACGGCTTCAATCAGGATTGGCGCGCCAGCTTCCGCAGCACGGTCGGCTACATTTTCGGCTGGGGCGGCGACGACATCCGCATCAACGACCGCTTCTTCAAGGGCGGCTCGTCGTTCCGCGGCTTCGACGTGGCAGGCCTCGGGCCGCGCCAATTGCTGGTCGATGACACCACCGGCGAGATCCTCAACCGCGGCGATGCGCTGGGCGGCAACGCTTACGCCATCGGCACGCTGCAGCTCGATTTCCCGACCGGGCTGCCGGAATCGTTCGGCCTCGGCGCGGCCGGTTTCCTTGAGTTCGGCACGCTCGGACTGCTCGACGAGGCCAACCGCGCCACAGTCGATCTGCCGGGCACTAGCCGCTTGATTGTGGAGGACGAATTAGCCCTCCGCGCCTCGGCCGGCATTTCCGTTTTCTGGGAGTCGCCGTTCGGTCCTGTGCAATTCGACTTTGCACATCCGTTCCAATTCGAGGAATACGACCGGCGCGAGACGTTCCGGTTCTCCACAAGGACCCGCTTCTAACCACGGAAAGGACGCAAGGTATGCGTTTCCTCAAACCCCTTATCGCGGCCGTCGCTCTGACGACTGCGATCAGCGCCGCGCCGGTCGCGATGGCGCAACGCGGCGGCGCCAGTGGCGTCATGGTGATCAATTATCAGCGCGTGATCGAGGCCAGCGATGTCGGCCGCGACATGACCACGAAGCTGGGCCAGATCGCCCAGCAGGTGCAAGGCGAACTGCAGCCCGAGGCCCAGGCCATCGAGCAGGAGCAGCAAAGCATTCAGCAAGCCACGCAAGGCATGAACGAAGAGCAAGTGCGCCGGAACACGCAGCTGCAGCAGCGCGTGGAAGCGTTCGCCGTGCGCTACAACCAGTTCCGCCAGCGGCAAGTTACGCTCTCGCGCGACCTGGAATACACGCGTCAGGTCACGCTCAACGACTTCAACCAGCAGATCACGCCGTTCGTGCGTGAAGTGATGGAGCAGCGCAACGCCGGCGTCGTGCTCGACGCAAGCACCACGCAGCTGATCCAGCCGAACGTGGATGCGACCGACGACGTGGTGCAGCGGCTGAACCAGCGCCTGCGCACGATCAACGTGACGCGTCAGAGCGCGCCGCAGCCGCAGCAGCAACAACAGGCGCCGCCGCAGCAATAATGAGGCGGTGACAGCGGGCGTTCGCGGCGCCAATTTGGCGGCGACATGATCGACCCCCGTTTCTACGAGGCGCTCGGGCCGGCGACGGTCCGGGCGCTTGCGCCTTTTGCCGAGATCGGCGGCGACCCTGATCGGCTGATCAAGGGCGCAGCGCCCGCCGCCAGGGCTGGGCCCGACGACCTCTGTTATTACGAGCCTAAGCGCAATCAGCCACTCGAAAGCGCGCCAGGCGCCTGCGTCATCACTGCGGACGCCGCGCATCTGGCGCCCAATGCTGGCGCGCTCATTCTCGCAGAGCGGCCGCGCTATACGTTCGCGCAGATCGTCGGCGCCATCGCCAGGCCGCGCTCGTTTGCGCACGGCGATCCGGCGATCCATCCCGAGGCGCGCCTCGAGGAGGGCGTGCGCGTGTTGCCGGGCGCGCTCATCGGCGCAGGGGCAGAGATCGGCGCGGGCGCCGAGATCGGTCCGAACGCGGTCATCGGCCCGGGCGTGGGGATCGGACGGCGCTCACGGATAGGCGCCAACGCCAGCATCGCCTTTTCCCTGATCGGCGACGATGTGACCATCCTCTCGGGCGCCGTTATCGGCGAGCAGGGATTTGGCGTGGCAGGCGACGCCGCCGGACTGGTGGACGTGCCGCATTTGGGCCGGGTGGTGATCCAGGACCGGGCGACCATCGGCGCCAATACGACGATCGACCGGGGCGTATTCGACGACACCCTCATCGGCGAGGACGCCAAGATCGATAATCTCTGCCAGATCGCGCATAATGTGGTGATCGGGCGCGGCGCGCTGATCGCCGCCTTCGCCGGCATTTCCGGCTCAACGATCGTCGGCGACGGCGTGACCATGGGCGGGCGCGTCGGCATCGGCGATCATCGCAAGATCGGCGCGGGCGCGACGCTTGCCGGGGGTTCCGCAGTGTTTAAGGACATCCCGCCAAAAGAGACTTGGACAGGGTATCCGGCCAAGCCTATCCGCCAATGGATGCGCGAACAGGCCTGGCTCAGCCGCAAAGTGGGAAGTCGTGATGGCGAGTGAGCACAAGCCCGAAAGCGGCGTCAGCATCGGCATTGACGAAATCCTGCGGCGGCTGCCGCACCGCTATCCGTTCCTATTGGTGGACCGCGCCGTCGATTACGTCCCCAACACGTCGATCCGCGGCATCAAGAACGTGACCGTCAACGAGCCGTTCTTTCCAGGGCATTTTCCCGGCGCGCCGGTGATGCCCGGCGTATTGCAGATCGAAGCACTGGCGCAAACCGGCGCGCTGCTAATGTCGAAGACGCTCGAAGCCGACATCAGCAAGCACCTCATCCTCTTCATGTCGGTCGAGAATGCACGCTTCAAGAAGCCGGTGATGCCGGGCGACACAATGGAGATGCCGGTGGAGGTGCTCTTTCAACGCCGCAACATCTTCAAATTCCGCGGCCGCGTCGAAGTGCGCGGCGAACTCTACACCGATTGCGAGTTCGCGGCGATGAAAGCGGACCGGCCGTCATGAGCGCAAAGATTCACGCCACCGCCGTTGTCGATAAAAGCGCGGAGCTCGGCCCCGACGTCGAGATCGGCCCGGGCTGTCTGGTCGGCCCCAACGTGCAGATCGGCGCGCGCACGCGGCTCTTGTCGCACGTGGTGATCGACTCTCTCACCAGCGTCGGCGCCGATTGCACCATCCATCCCTTCGCAGCGCTGGGCGGCCCGCCACAGGACATTTCGTACAAGAATGAACCGACGCGCCTCGAAATCGGCGACGCCAACGTGATCCGCGAGCACGCCACCATTCACCGTGGCACGGTGCGCGGGCGCTCGGTGACGAAGGTGGGCTCCAATTGTCTGATCATGGGCAATTGCCACGTCGCGCACGATTGCGTGGTGGGCGACCATGTCATCATGGCGCAAACCGCCACGATCGGCGGCCACGTACAGATCGGCGATTACGTGTTTCTGGGCGGCCTTTCCGGCGTGCATCAGTATGGCCGCGTCGGTCGTTACGCCATGGTCGGCGCGTCGGCGCTGATGACGACGGACCTCATTCCGTACGGCACCGCGGTCGGCAATCACGCCCATCTCGACGGGCTCAATGTGGTCGGCTTGAAGCGCCGCGGCTTCACCCGCGACCAAATCCACGATTTGCGTGCAGCATATCGCTTACTGTTCGCCGAAGAAGGCACCTTTCAGGAGCGCCTGGAAGATGCGGCGCAGACCTATGCCGGCAACGCGCAGGTGATGGAGATGATTGATTTCATCCGCGTCGACGCCGCGCGCCCGCTCTGCATGCCGCGGGATTGAGCGCGCATGCGCTGGAAGAAGCTCGGCATCATCGCAGGCGGCGGCGAACTGCCTGTCGCGCTGGCCGAGCATTGCGCCGCAACGGGCGCGCCTTATTTCGTTGCGCGGGTGACGCCGTTTGCGGAAGACGCACTCGCGGCGCATCCAGGCGCAGCGCACGATCTTGGCGCGATGGGCGCGCGCATCGAGGCGTTGCGCCAGGCCGGTTGCGATGCGCTGGTGTTCGTGGGGCAGGCGCCGCGGCCGAACTTCGCGACGTTGCAGCTGGACCCTGAGGGGAAGGCGATGGCGCCCGCGCTGACGGCGGCTGGCTCGCGCGGCGACGATGCGTTGCTGCGGGCGCTGTTGGAGGCGCACGCAGCAGCTGGATTTGCGATTGTCGGCGCCGACGAGGTGATGGCGGCTTTGTTGGCGCCGCCGGGCGTGATGGGCGCGCATGCGCCAAGCGATGCGGACAGGCGCGACATAGCGCTGGCGGCCAAAGTTGTCGCCGCGCTCGGTGCGCTCGATGTCGGGCAAGCAGCGGTGACGTGCGCTGGCCTTACGCTTGGCGTAGAAGCGCAGGAAGGCACCGACAATTTGCTCCGGCGCGTGGCGGAACTTCCATCCACCGTGCGGGGCAGCAAGGGGGCCCGGCGCGGCGTGCTGTTGAAGCGCCCGAAGACGATCCAGGAAAGGCGCGTCGACTTGCCCGTCGTGGGCGTGCGCACGGTTGAGAGCGCGGCGGCCGCCGGATTGGCCGGCATCGCGGTGGAGGCGGGCGCGGCGCTGCTGGTGCGGCGCGAGGCGATTGTCGAAGCGGCGAATGCTGCCGGGCTTTTCGTTTACGGCTTTACCGCGGCCGATCTCGGCGAAGCGTGAGCGGGCGTATCTTCCTGGTTGCGGCCGAAGCGTCGGGCGACGCGCTGGGCGCCGATCTTGTCCGCGCCTTGCGCGCGCGCGATCCTACGCTGGATATAAGCGGCGTCGGGCTCGCCATGATGGCGGAGGCGGGCGTCGCCAGCCGCGCCGACGTATCCGGCCTCGCTGTGCTCGGCTTTGTGGAAGGGCTGAAGGCGTACAAGCGCGTTAAAGCGGCGGTGGCGGACACCGTACGCGCCGTGATCAACGCCGAGCCCGATGTCGTCGTACTGATCGATTCATGGGGCTTCACGCTGCGCGTGGCGCAAGGCGTGCGCGCCGCCGACCCGACGATCAAACTGGTGAAATATATCGGACCGCAAGTGTGGGCGACGCGCCCCGGCCGCGCGAAAACGCTAGCGGCGGCAGTCGATCACTTGATTTGCATCCACGATTTCGAGGTTCCCTTCTACGCTCCCTTCAACTTGCCGTGCACCGTATGCGGCCATCCCGCGATTGGCCGCTATCGGCCCGGCGATGCGCAGGCTTTTCGACGCCGCCATGGCGTGGGCGAGGGAGAGCGCGTGCTGCTGGTGCTGCCGGGCAGCCGCGCAGCCGAGGTGCGCCGGCTCGGCCCGACATTTTGGC
>JBFWZB010000003.1:0-77287 GCA_050185805.1 Hyphomonadaceae bacterium | reverse complement strand
TCCATCATCTCGGTCCATTGCGCGATCCAGCCGACGGTGCGCGCCACGGCGAACAGCACGGTGAACATCGAGGTTGGGAAACCCATCGCCCGCAGGGTGATGCCGGAATAGAAATCGATGTTCGGGTAGAGCTTGCGCTTGACGAAATAATCGTCGTTGAGGGCGATTTTTTCGAGCTCCATGGCGACCCGAAGTGTCGGATTGTCCTCGGCGCCAGTTTCCTGCAGCACCTGGTGGCAGAGCTTCTGCATCGCTTTGGCGCGCGGATCATAATTCTTGTAGACGCGATGGCCGAAGCCCATCAGGCGCACGTCGTCGTCGGGATCCTTCACGCGCTTGATGAAGTCCGGGATGTTGTCGACGGTCCCGATCTCTTCCAGCATGTTCAGCGCCGCTTCGTTGGCGCCGCCATGCGCGGGGCCCCACAAGCAGGCGATGCCAGAGGAAATGCAGGCGAATGGATTGGCGCCCGAGGAACCGGCGAGCCGCACAGTCGAGGTCGAGGCGTTCTGCTCGTGGTCGGCGTGCAGAATGAAGAACACGTCCATTGCGCGCGCGAGCACCGGATTGACCTTGTAGTCCTCCGCCGGCACCGCAAAGCATTGGCGCAGGAAGTTCGAGGAATAATCCAATTCGTTGCGCGGGCTGACGAAGGGCTGACCGATAGAATATTTGAACGCGCGTGCTGCGATGGTCGGCATTTTCGCGATCAGGCGATGGCTGGCGACGGTGCGCTGCTTGGCGTCGTTGATGTCAGTGGAGTCGTGATAGAACGCTGCCAGCGCGCCAACGGTGCCGACCATGATCGCCATAGGATGCGCATCGCGGCGGAAACCTTCGAAGAAGCGATCGAACTGCGCGTGCAGCATGGTGTGGTAGGTGATGTCGCGGTCGAAGCGCTTGAACTCGCTCTCGTTCGGCAATTCGCCATTGGCGAGCAGATAGCAGACCTCAAGAAAGCTCGAATGCTCGGCAAGCTGATCGATGGGATAGCCGCGATACAGCAGCACGCCCTCGTCGCCGTCGATATAGGTGATCTGGCTTTCGCACGACGCGGTTGAGGTGAAGCCGGGGTCGTAGGTGAAGACGTGGCCGTCGGAATAAAGCTTGCGGATGTCCACCACGTCTGGGCCGACGGAGCCGCCATAGACCGGCAATTCAAGCTGCTTGTTGTTGACGATGAGCGTGGCGGGCGCGCGCTTCTCGATTTTGCTTTGCATCGGCTACTTCCTCAAATCTGGTCCGCGATCCGCGCCAAGGCTTCGTCGCGGCCCAGCAATTCCAATGTCTGGCCCAAATCCGGCGCGGGCAGGCCGCCCGTCAGGGCCGCGCGCAGCAAAGGACCGATCTGGCCCATACCAACGCCTTCAGCGGTCGCGAATTCCTTAATCGCCGCGGCGAGAGCTGCGCTTTCCCAATTCGCAACCGCAACGAGCTTTTGCTGCAGCCGCGGAAGCAAATCTTGCGGTTCTTTGAGCAACCCGGAGGATTTTTCGTCAAGCGTTATCGGTCGTTCTGCCAGCAGAAACCTGCATTGCTCCGCCATCTCGGCGAGCGTCTTCGCCCTCGTTTTGAGCACGCTGACCGCTTTTTGGACACGCGTCGCGGCCTGCGGCGAAAGCGTCCATTTTTTTTGCGTTTGGATTTGTTCCGTCAGCAACGCGGCCAGGCGCGCATCATCGGCAATGCGCAAGAAATGAGCGTTGACGGAATCCAGTTTGGCGAAGTCGAGCCGCGCCGGCGCCTTACCGACCTGAGCGAGATCGAACTGCGCGATAGCCTCCTCTTTTGAGAGAATATCGTCGTGGCCCGGGCTCCAGCCCAGGCGCATCAGGTACGAAGCAAGCGCCTCGGGCAAATAGCCCATGTCGCGATACGATTGCACTTCGGGGGCGCCGTGGCGCTTGGAGAGTTTGGCGCCGTCGGGCCCATGAATGAGCGGGACGTGCGCGAAGGATGGAGGCGTCCAATCCAGCGCCCGATAGATGGCGATCTGACGGGCGGCGTTGGTGAGGTGATCATCGCCGCGGATCACATGCGTAACGCCCATGTCGTGATCGTCGACGACGACCGACAGCATATAAGTGGGATTGCCGTCCGCGCGCAGCAAGACGAGGTCGTCGAGATCGCGCGCTTTGATGCGCACCTCGCCCTGCACGAGGTCGGCGTTGACGATTTCGCCCTCGTCTGGCGCGCGCAAGCGGACCGTGAATGGCACATCCGCAGAGTCGTCGCGGCGGTCGCGCCAGGGAGAGCGCAGTGCGCGTCCCTCGGCGTGCGCCTCGGCGCGCAATTGTTCGACTTCTTCCCCGGTGCAATAGCAGCGGAAGGCTGTCCCGCGCGCGATCATGACTTCCGCGGCTTCGCGATGGCGTGGCGCGCGCGCGAACTGGAACACCGCCTCGCCGTCATGATCCAAACCAAGCCAATCGAGGCCGTCGAAGATCGCCGCGATCGCCGCATCGGTGGAACGGGCGCGGTCGGTGTCTTCGATGCGCAGCAGGTATTTGCCGCCGTGCTTGCGGGCGAACAGCCAATTGAACAGCGCCGTTCGCGCGCCGCCAATATGCAGGTAGCCTGTCGGCGAAGGGGCGAAACGCGTGACGACTGTCATGTCGGGGAAAGAAGGGCTCGCAAAGCGCGCGCGGTCTAGCACGGCCCGCGCGTTCTCTCCTAGCCGCGCGCTGGAGCACGCTTTGGCAGCTCAGCGCGATCGCTGGATTCTGTGGCTGTCGGTGGCGATGACGGCCGGGGCCGCGCTCTGGCTGACGGCGGCGCGTGATCCCCCGCTCTGGGCGGGTCCCGCCGCGCTCGCGGCGGGCCTGATCTGCGCTATCGCGCTCGCATTATGGCCCAGCCCATCGCCGTCTGGGGTCGCTGTGCTGACCCGGCGGATCGCAGCGGGCCTGTTTGCGCTGGCGGCGGCAGCTGGACTTGGCGCGAGCGCGGCGCAGGTCCGCGCATTCAGCGTCGCGCAACCGACGTTGGCGGCGTCTGACGCGCCGATCGCGGTCGAGGGCTGGGTGGCCGAGGTGGATGCAAGCGAACGTGGGCCGCGCTTGCGCTTGCTGGTGCGCGCCATCCAGGGGGCGGCGGCGCCGCCGCGCTACGTGCGCTTCTCGACACCGGCGGCGGGATTGCTGACACCGGGCCGTGCCGCACGCTGCTACGGCGTGCTCGGCCCGCCGGCGGCGCCGCTGAGCCCCGGCGGTTACGATTTCGCGCGCCGGGCCTATTTCGAGCAGCTCGGCGCGACCGGCTTCGCCTACGGACGCTGCCGCCCCATCACGCTGCCGCCGCCGCGAGATTTCCTCGACCGGCAAATGCTTCTGCTCGGCGCGCTGCGCGCCGATCTCTCCGCGTCGATTCAAGCCGCGGCGCCGGGCCGCGGCGGGGCGATCGCGGCGGCCCTGGTTACGGGCGATCGCAGCAGCATCGATGAAGCCACCAACGACGCGCTGTGGGCGTCCGGGTTGGGCCACTTGCTCTCCGTATCGGGCGTGCACATGGGCGTGGTCGGCGGCTTGGTGTTCGTGGCGTTGATCTGGCTGTTTTCGCTGATTGCGCCGATCGCGCTGCGCTGGCCCGTCAAGAAGCTCGCGGCGGCAGGCGCACTGATCGCGCTTGCGCTCTATCTTGTCGTTTCCGGATCAAGCGTGCCGGCCTTGCGCGCCTTCATCATGGCGGGCGTGGCGTTTGGCGCCATTCTGCTCGACAGGCCAGCGATCTCGATGCGGGGATTGGCGCTCGCAGCCGCGATCGTGGTGCTGGTGTTTCCGGAATCCGTGGTCGAGCCGGGCTTCCAGATGTCGTTCGCGGCGACGACGGCGCTGGTGGCGCTTTTCGAAGTGCTGCGGCGCGCGCCGCACGAAACTGAACTGCCGGCGCCCGGCCCGCTGATCGGCGCGCTGCAATGGAGCGCACGCGCGATCGGCGCCACGATACTCATCAGCTTCGTCGCCGGCTTAGCCAGCGACCCGTTCGCCATCTATCACTTCCAGCGCTTCTCGATTTATGCGCTGGCCGCGAACATTGCTGTGGCGCCGATCATGTCATTCATGGTCGCGCCGGCGGCGGCGCTGGCTGCCGTGTTGGCGCCGTTCGGCCTTGCCGGGCCCGCGCTGGAGGCCATGGCGGCAGCGCTCGATCTGGTGGTGGCGATCGGGGAAGCATTCGGCGCACGCCCTGAAGCCGTGCGGGCGCTGCCGCGTCCTTCCGACTTGGCGTTTCTGCTGTGCGTCGCGGCGCTGCTGAGTGCATGCCTGTGGCGTGACGCGATGCGCTGGACAGGTGCGCCGCTGTTTGCGGCCGCGCTCGCGCTTTACGCGTTCGAGCCGCGCCCGAGCGTGGTATTCGACAGCGGCCTGCGTGCGCTGCTCGCCAGGGCCGCCGAGCCCTCCGGGCCGCGATGGGTGCTGGTAAGCCGGGCGGGGCGCTCCAGCTTCGCGCGCGATCGCCTCGGCGCGTCGGTCGGCCTCGCGCCACTGCAGATTGAACGTCTAGCGCCGCCGGAGACATGCGGCGAAGCCATGTGCGCGTGGCGCAGCGCCAAGACGGGCCGCACGTTCGTGTTGACACAGGATTGGCAGCAGGCCTGCACGCCCGGCGTCGTGGTTATCTCAAGCGTGCCCGCGCCGGCGGGCTTCGCTGAGGAATGCGCGCCCGCGTTAGCGCTCGATGCCGAGATGCTTCAGCGCCGCGGCGGCGCCGCCATAACGGAACTGCGGAACGGCGCGATTCAGGTACGCTGGGCTTACCACGATGTCAGCCGCGCCTGGAGCAGAGCGGCTCAGGAATAACGCCGCACCATGGCGACGAGCTTGCCCTGAATGCGCACACGGTCGGGGCCGAAAATGCGGGTTTCGTAAGCCGGGTTCGCCGCTTCGAGCGCGATCGAATTGCCGCGTTTGCGCAGACGCTTCAGCGTGGCTTCTTCCTCATCCACCAGCGCGACGACGATGTCGCCGCTATCGGCGGTCTCGCCGCGGCGGATGATGACGACGTCGCCGTCCAAAATTCCCGCCTGGATCATGGAATCGCCTTTGACTTCGAGCGCGAAATGATCGCCGGCGCCAATCAGATCCGCCGGCGCGGCGATGCGGCCGATTTCGTTCTGAAGCGCCTCGATCGGCACGCCTGCAGCGATCTTGCCCAAGATTGGCAAGCCCTCGGATTCGGCGCCGTTGGTGTTGGCGACCAGATTAGGCCGGAAACCGGCCCGCCCACGCGGGGAGACGGCGGGCGTGGCGGAATCGGGCAGCTTAAGCACTTCCAATGCGCGGGCGCGGTGCGGAAGACGGCGAAGGAACCCCCGTTCCTCGAGCGCCGTGATCAACCGGTGAATTCCAGATTTAGAAGCAAGATCAAGCGCTTCCTTCATTTCATCAAAGGAGGGCGAGACACCCGTCTCTTTGATCCGCTCGTGGATATAGAGCAGCAGTTCTTTCTGCTTGGCGGTGAGCATGAGACTGGATCCGGGCGGCGGCCTGAAGACCAAAAAGAGAACGATTACGTTCTATATCCGTTCTGGCGCACGCGTCAAGCCGCATGCGGGCCGCGGCGCGACAGGCGTTATTGCTGCTCTTCGGATTGAGCGCCGAACAATTGCTCGATGACGCGATCGTTGCGCCGCGGGCGGCCGCGCGTGACGGCTTCGCCGGTGACGGCTTCGTCGAGACTCTGGCCAAGGCTCTGTTGCAGCTGAACGCGGCCGGCTTCGACGGCTTGTTGCGATTCCGCGGGGTCGGCGCGTTCGATGGCCTCGACATGCGCGAGAATAAGAGCGCCGCCATCGATGCGGACGTCGCTCACGACGTCGCCGATGCGGGCGTTGAAAAGGAGCGCGCCCAACCGCTGCGCCGGCAATTGCTGCGCGTTGCGGCGATCGATCTGCTGCGACGTCACCACCACGTTCATACGCTGCGCGCGGGCCGCGGCGGCGAAGTCTTCTCCGCCGGCGACGGCGGTGGAAACCGCTTCGGCGAGTTCCTGCATCCGGCGTGCGCGTTCGCGGGCCAGCCAAGCTTGCACCAATTCGGCGCGGACTTCCTCAAGCGGGCGTGTCGATGCGGGCGCCACGCTATCAACTGAAAGCAGAACATCGGCGCCGCCGAAGGGAAGGAAGTCGGTCGCTTCGCTTTCAGGTGTTTCAAACGCTGCGCTGAGCAAATCTTCCTGTTCGGCCAGCGCTTCGACTGGCGCGCCGTCGCGGCCACGGCCTTCGGCGTCCACAGCTTCAATGCGCACAACCGGCAAATTGGCCGTGCGTGCAGCATCGGCCGCGCTGGCGCCGCCGGCGCGGGCGTCCTCGAAAGCGCCGATCGCGGAATTGAGCAATTCGCTGGCTTCCTCGAGCGCGAGCTCGCGCCGGAGCGTCTCGCGGGCCTCGGCAAGGTCGGGAGCGCGCGCCTCGGTGATCGATTCAAGCTGCACCACGGCCCACGGCGACAATGTCGCCGACACCGCGCTCACGCCGCCGGCTGCAAGCGCGAAAACCGCGTCGCGCACGGCGTTGTCCGCCACCTGATCGCGGCTTTGATCTTCGCCGCGAGTCATTTGGATGCCGAGCGCCTGAGCGACGGCGTTTGGCGCTTCGCCAGCTTCAAGGCGGGCGGCGGCGTCGCGCGCTTGTTGCTCGTTGGCCGCGGCGAAACGGACGTAGGTGCGCCGCTCAGGCTCCTGCAGCGAATCCTGACGCGCCTCCAATTCTTCCTGCAAACGATCCTCTGGCACGGTGACGCGGGAGACGAAATCGTCCGGACGCGCATAGACCAGGGTCAGCGTTCGATATTCCGGCACTTGCAGCTGCTCGGCGCTTTCTTCGTAAAACGCTTGCACCTGCGCTTCGGTGGGCTGCGGGATTTGCCCGGCCAGCGACATCGGCGCCTCGGCGACCGACACAGTGCGCCGTTCGCTTTCATAGGCAAGCAGCATGGCGCCGAAGCTCGACGGCGCGCGCGTGCCTGCCGTCAGCGCGCCGCGCACCATCTGTGAGGTGATCTCGTTGCGTATCTCTTCTTCAAACTCGGCTTGGCCATAGCGGAAATCCTGCAGGAATTGCGCGTAGGCGGACTGATCGAAGGCGCCGGTGAGCGGGTTCCGGACGGCGGGAATTTCGCGGATGTTCTGCGCCACCTGCGCGTCGCTGGCGCTGACGCCCAAGCGCTTGCTGTAGGCGACGATGGCGCGCCGCGCGATCATGGATTCGAGCAATTGCAGGTGGATTCCAGCCTCCACGGCCTCGGCCTGGGAGAGGTTCACGCCTTGCTGGCGCTGTGCGCGCAGGGTCAATTCAAGTTCTCGGTTCAGCTGCTGCGGGGTGATGCTCTCGCTGCCGACGCGGGCGACGTTTTGCGCGCCGACGCCGGAGAAGAAATCGTTCACGCCCCAAAGCGCGAAGGCGATGGCGATGAGGCCGAGCAGCAGAAAGGCGACAAAGCCGCGCGTGAGGTTTCGCAGTTGGAGAAGCATGCCGAGGTCCGATATGTGAGCGCGGGACCATAGTGAGGCCCCCCGCGCGGAGCAAATACCAAGCGCGGCGGGCAGGGAGGGCTAGATGACGCGCAAGCCGCTAATCGCGGGAAACTGGAAAATGTACGGCCGCAAGGCCGATCTTGGCGAAATCAGCGCGGCGCACGCGGCGGTGGGGGCGTCCATTGCGGCGGTAGATGTGGTGTTTTGTCCGCCGGCCCCCTTGATCCCGGTCGCCGTCTGGACGGCGCGCGAGAGCGCCTTCGCCATCGGCGGGCAGGATTGCAGCGCCACGGCCGAGGACGCCGCACGCACCGGCGAGGTGAGCGCGGCCATGCTGGCGGATGCCGGCGCCCGCTATGTCATTGTCGGCCACTCGGAACGGAGGGCCCAGCACGGGGAATCCGACGCGCTGGTGCGAAAGAAGGCCGACGCGGCGCTGGCTGCGGGGCTGGTTCCAATCATCTGCGTCGGCGAGACCCAAGCGGAACGCGCCGCCGGCCGCGCGGTCGAAATCGTCAGCGGTCAGGTGGAGGCCAGCACGCCGGGCCAGGGTGGCGTGGTTGTGGCCTACGAGCCGGTATGGGCGATCGGCGGGGACCGGACCCCGACAGCGGCGGAGATAGCCGAAATCCACGGCGCCGTGCGGACGGTGCTGCGCAACAAGCTTGGGGAGGCCGCGGCGGCGGTGCGTATCCTTTATGGGGGCTCTGTGAACCCGAAGAACGCGGGTGAGATTTTCGCCACGGAGGACGTCGACGGCGCCCTTGTCGGGAGAGCAAGCCTCAAAGCCGCCGACTTTTCGGCCATCATCCTGGCCCACCCGAAGGCGCAAGCAGCGTTGCGCTCTGGAAATTAACGCGCTCGTCGGCTAAGAGCCGCGTTTCGCGCCCGCACCAGGAGAAAGCCGTTCGATGGCTGTCGTCGTTTTGAGCCTGCACTTGCTTGTGTGCATCTGTCTGATCGGACTGGTTTTATTGCAGCGATCGGAGGGCGGCGCGCTGGGCATTGGCGGTGGCGGCGGCGGGTCGCTGATGAGCGGCCGCGGCGCCGCGGACGCGCTGGCGAAGATGACGACCTTCGCGGGCGGCTTCTTTCTCGTGACATCGCTCGGCCTGACCGTGCTCTCCGGCGCGGCGCAATCGAGCCAGGGCGGTTCGGTGTTCGATCGCGCGCCGATCGAGGCGCCGGCGATTGCGCCACCGGCGGCGCCGGCGGAATCCGCTCCCGAAGAGCGCCCCGATCCGCTTGAGAGCAGCGCGCCGGAAGCGGCCGACACCCAGCTCGCCTCCGCGCCTGCGCCGCAAGCCGAAACCCCACGCATTTCGCTCGCACCGGCGGCCGCCGCAGCCAGCACGCGCGCCGGCCCGGTTGAGCCCCAGCGGCAGGCCGCGGCGACGCCGCCGCCGCAATCCCGGCCCACGCCCGCGCCCGTGCAGCGGGCGCCGGCTCAGACACAGCAGGCCAGCACGCCTGCGCCGCAGCGCCAAGCCGCGGCGACGGAAACGCCAACGAATGTTCCGGCCGCGGACCAACCCGTGGCGCGCGCGCCATTGGTGTTGCCGAATACGTCCGGCGGCGCCTTGACGCTCGGTGATGACGAGCCGGTAGCGCAATTGACCCCCGAATCGCGCGACGCTGGTGGCGTGGAGGCTGTCCGGCGTGAACGCGCCGGTCCCGACCAGTAGGACGACCGCCGATAGTGTTGGCGGAAGCACGCGCGGTCGAGAAACGGCCGGGCTGACGTTTGGAAAGTGCATGGCGCGCTACGTGTTCATTACCGGCGGCGTGGTGTCTTCCCTTGGGAAGGGCATCGCCTCCGCCGCCCTCGGCGCGTTGTTGCAGGCCAGAGGCTACAAAGTCCGGCTGCGCAAGCTCGACCCCTACCTGAACGTCGATCCGGGAACGATGAGCCCGTACCAGCACGGCGAAGTGTTCGTCACCGACGACGGCGCCGAGACCGATCTCGACCTCGGCCATTATGAGCGCTTCACCGGCGTCTCGGCGCTGCAGGCCGACAACATCACCACCGGCCGCATCTACCAGGAGATCATCGCTAAGGAGCGGCGCGGCGATTATCTCGGCGCGACGGTGCAGGTGATCCCGCACGTCACCAACGCGATCAAGGAATTCATTCTCTCCGACCACGGCGGCGCCGATTTCGTGCTGTGCGAAATTGGCGGAACGGTCGGCGATATCGAGGGGCTGCCGTTCTTCGAGGCTATCCGCCAATTGGGTCAGGAACTCGATCCGCAACAGGCGGCTTTCGTACATCTGACGCTGCTGCCTTACATTCCGAGCGCCGGCGAGATGAAGACCAAGCCGACGCAGCATTCGGTGAAGGAGCTGCGCTCGATCGGCATTCAGCCGAACATCCTGCTCTGCCGCTGCGACAGACCGATCCCCGAGGATGAGAAGCGCAAGATCGCGCTGTTCTGCAACGTGCGCGAAAGCGCGGTGGTGGAAGCGCGTGATCTGCAGACCATTTACGAGGCGCCGCTTGCTTACCACAAAGCGGGCCTCGACACGGAATTGCTGAAGCATTTCGGTGTAACGGTTGCGCCGCAGCCCGACATGGCGAAATGGGAGACGATCGTTCAGCGTCTCAAATCGCCGGACGGCGAGGTCACAATCGGCGTCGTCGGCAAATACACAGAATTGAAGGACGCCTACAAATCGTTGATCGAAGCGCTGCATCATGGCGGCGTCGCTAACAACGTCAAAGTCAACATCCGCTGGATTGAGAGCGAGAAGTTCGAAGAGAAGGGCGCGGCCTGGCACGAGGATCTGCATGGCGTGCACGGCGTGCTGGTGCCCGGCGGCTTCGGCGAGCGCGGCAGCGAAGGCAAAATCGCCGCCGTCACATTCGCGCGCGAGCACAACGCGCCGTTCTTCGGCATTTGCTTCGGCATGCAGATGGCCTGCATCGAAGCGGCCCGCAATCAAGCCGGCCTGAAAGGCGCCAGCTCAACCGAATTCGGTGCGGCAAAGCACCCGATCGTCGGCCTGATGACGGAATGGCTGAAGGGCAACGAATTAGAGAAGCGACAGGCCCACGGCGATCTCGGCGGCACCATGCGCCTGGGGGCCTATGCGGCCGCACTCGACCCGGAGAGCAAGGTGGCGGCCATCTATGGCGACACCCAAATCAGCGAACGCCATCGCCACCGCTATGAGGTCAACACCAAGTATCGCGAAAAGCTCGAGGATGTCGGGCTGATCTTCTCTGGCATGAGCCCGGATGGAGTGCTGCCGGAGATCGTTGAGCGGCGCGACCATCCCTGGTTCGTCGGCGTGCAATTCCACCCCGAACTCAAGAGCCGCCCCTTCGAACCCCACCCGCTGTTCGCCAGCTTCATCGCCGCGGCGGTGGAGCAGAGCCGGCTAGTCTAGGGCCAAACGTGATTTGCGCCGCACAGGCGGCGCCATAAGCTTCCTCCGTCAAAGAACAGGCGAGGCGCTTGTCGTCATCGCCGCTCATGAGGGTGGAGGGTCTCATGCGCGCAAAATGGCTGGCCGCGGCGGCGGCCTCTGCTTGGCTTGTTGCTGGTAGCACGGCGCCGGCCCCGCAAAGCGGGAGCGCGGCGTCGCTGTTCGCCTTCGTATCTTCGGATTTGTGCAGTCCAGCAGGCGCGCGGGCGCAGCAGGCGCTGCTGGCGTCGTTCCTCGGCGTCGCTGAGGCTTACGCCCAGACGCTCCCCGGCTCGCCCGATGCGCCCCCGCCGCTGATGCAGGGACTGGGCGATGCGCACATGGCCATCACCACGCAAAACCCGCAGGCGCAGGCCTATTTCGATCAAGGCGTGCGCTTCCTGCACGCCTTCAACCACGCAGAGGCGGTGCGCGCGTTCAAGCAGGCGCAACGGCTCGATCCTGATTGCGGCATGTGTTTCTGGGGCGAAGCGTTCGCGCTTGGACCGAACATCAATGCGCCAATGGAAATGACGGATGCGCCGGCGGCCTACGCGGCCATGCGCGCAGCGCAGGCGCGCGCATCGAACGCATCGCCCGCCGAGCGCGCGCTGATCGAAGCGCTGCAGACGCGCTACGTCGAAACACCGGGCGACAATCGCAGCGCGCTCGACAGCGCCTTCGCCGATGCGATGATCGCCGCCGCCGAGGCGCATCCCGACAACGATCTGGTCCAGATTTTGGCCGCGGAAGCGGTGATGGACACCCAGCCCTGGGATTATTGGGAGGCCGATCAGCGCACGCCGAAGGGACGCGCGGGAGACGCCATCGAGCGCGTGGAAACCGTGCTCGCGCGCAGCCCCAACAATGCGGGCGCGATCCATCTCCACATCCACCTGGTTGAAGCATCGTTCGATCCGTGGCGGGCGGAGCCGGGCGCGGAGCGGCTTGCGCGCGCGGCGCCGCAAGCCGGCCACCTCGTGCACATGCCGGGGCACATCTTCTACCGCATCGGCCGCTTCCGTGAATCGATCCGCACCAATATCGACGCCGTGAACGCCGACGAATCCTACATCGACGCCTTCAGCCCGTCGCCGATCTATCGCTACGGCTATTACCCGCACAATCTGCACTTCGTCATGACGTCAGCGCTGATGGGCGGCGATGCGCGCACGGCGCTCGACTACGCCGAACGGCTCGACGCTTCGATCCCGATCGAGATGGCGGCGGCGGTGCCGCTGGCGCAGCCGGTGAAGGCCGCGCCGTGGTTCGCGCGCGCGCAATTCGCGCCGCCCGAGAGCGTGCTCGCGGCGGCCGCGCCGGAAGAGGGCGTAAGCTACGTCACCGGTGCGTGGCGTTTCGCGCGCGGCATCGCCAATGCGCGTTTGGGCCGGTTCGATGCGGCGTTAGCCGAGGCGCAGGAAATTCAGAATTTAATCGACAACGGCGATTTCAGCGTCATGACCAATAGCGGCGTGCCGGCCCCGGCCTTGCTGGCGGTGTACCGGCATATCGTGCTCGGCCGGGCGCACATGATGCAGCGCAATTACGATGACGCGATCCGCGAATTGCAGGCGGCCGCCGACGGGCAGCGCGCCATTCCCTATACCGAACCTCCATACGTCTTCTATCCGGTTCGCCGCACGCTCGGGGCCGCTTATCTGATGAACGGCCAGCCGGCGGTGGCGGAGATGGAATTCCTGCAAACGCTGATCGAAAGCCCCAACGACGCTTATGCGTATTGGGGGCTCTCCGAGGCGCGGCGCATGCGCGGCGATCGCCGCGGCGCAAACGCGGCGCGGCAATTGTTCAACGCCGCGTTCCTGGGTCCGCGCAATAGCGTCGCGCTTACATCGCTCTGACGTATGCCGCGCCGGTTGCGCGGCGGGCAAAGGCGATGACGTCCGCGAGCACCGGCGCGCGGCCGCGCAGGGGCCGTGACAGCGCGAGCAGCGTGCCGGCGTGGCCGAGGTTCGGGTAGATTTTGGCTTCGACTTCACCGCCAGCGGCGCGCATGGCGCCGGCGAGCCCTTCAATGCTGCGCCGGCCGACGAGATCGTCCTTCTCACCCCAACCAAGCCATAGCGGGGGTGCGTCCGCGCGCGCGAAGCGCACCGGCTGGGTTTGGTCAAGATCATCCACATGACCAAAGGCGTTGCGGGTGGCGTCGACATCGAGCGGAAGAAAATCGTACGGCCCCGAGAGGCCCGCAGCCCCCTTTATGGCAGCGGCCGGAACGTCAGCGGCGTCGAGGTAGCGCCGGTCGAGCGCCAGCATGATGGCGTTGTAGGCGCCCGCGGAATGGCCGGCGAGGACGATGTGGTTTGCGTCGCCGCCGTAACTGGCGACGTTCGCGTGGGTCCAGGCTACGGCGGCGGCGCAATCTTCCAGGAAGCTCGGGAAGACATCGGGCGCGACCCGGTAGTCGGGCACAACGGTCAGGAAGCCTTGTGCGGCGAAGGCGCGGCCGACGAATTCGTAGTCTTCCTTAGCGCCCCAGCTCCAGGAGCCGCCATAAAAGAACGCCAGGACCGGCCACGGGCCCGCGCCCTCGGGAGCGTAGATGTCCAATGCGCGCCGTGGACCGTTGCCGTAGGCCAATCCCTGCGCGATCCGCCGGGCGGCCCGGTCCTGGGGAGCTAAGCGGTTGAAATTGCCGAGGGTAGGGGCGCAGGCGCCGGCAAGGGCGGCCAAGCCGGCGAGTAAAGTTCTGCGGCGCATTGCTCAGCATACGACGAACTCAGCGAAATGGATGGGCCTGCATCCAAGTCAGTCAATCGCGGCATCTGGTCATTGGGAGCGAGGCGCAGGCCTGCAGAGGCGCGCGCCCGCTGTGGAGAATGAACATGCATCGAATTCTCGCGCCGTTCGTGCTGGCGCTTTGCCTCGCAGCGCCGGCCTCGGCCGATCAACGCGCTCTCTCCGGCTTCTCCGCAATCTGGGCCAGCGGCAAGTTTCGCGTCGAGGCCAGCGTCGGCGATAGCTATTCGGTACGGGTCGACGGGCGCGACGCCGCCGATGTCGTCACCACCGTCAACGATGGCGCGCTCCGGATTTCTCAACGCGGCACCTATTGGTTCGGCGGTGCTCCTGAACTCGACGCCGTCGTTCACGTGACCGCGCCGAGCTACGATTCTTTCGCAGCGCAGCGGGGCGCCGAGATGCGGGTGCAGGGTCCGGTGAGCGCGCAAGAGATGTCGCTGTCCGCCATCCAAGGCGGGGCGCTGCGGATCGAGGATCTGCGCGCCGATCAGCTGAATGCGCGCGCCTCGCAGGGCGGGGCCGTCGACGCGCGCGGCCAGTGCGGCGTCGTCCGCGCCAATGCCTCCATGGGAGGGGCGCTCAATGCCGAAGGCGTGGAATGTGAGCGCGCGGAAGTATCCGCTTCGATGGGCGGCGTCGCCAGCGTGTTCGCACGCGAGACGGTCGATGCAAACGCCACCATGGGCGGCGCGATCGATGTCAGCGGCGATCCGACACGAAACGACACCAGCGCCATCATGGGCGGCGCCATTTCAATCAATTGAGGACTTCGACATGAACAAGCTTCTCTACGCCGCGGCGGCGGCGGCCATCACGACAGCGGCGCCCGCGGCCTTTGCCGAAACGCGCGACCATGCCGGTTTCACGGCGGTAGAAGCGGCAGGCAATGTTGAGGTCCAAGTCATTCAGGGCGCGCGGTTTTCCGTCGTTGTCGACGATGCGCGCGCGGATCGGGTTTTGACCCGGGTTTATGGCGATACGCTCGAAATCGACATGCGCAACAATTGGTCCTTGTTCGGCGGCGGGCATCCTCCAGGGAGGGTGACTGTCACGCTGCCAACGATCACCGGCCTCGGCGCCGCCGCCGGTTCTACCGTGCGTGCGGAGAATATTCGCGCCGACGCGATCTCGCTCGATTCATCCTCCGGCGCCGACCTCTACGTTTCCGGCGCCTGCGCCAGGCTGACCGCCGACGTGTCCAGCGGCGCAGACCTGCACGCGCGCGAATTGCGCTGCGCCGACGGCAGCGTCGACGCCTCGTCGGGCTCGGACGCCTCGGTGTTTCTGACCGGCTCCGTCGATGTTGATGGATCAAGCGGCGCGGATGTGCGCCTCTATGGCGGCGCCAGCATACGCAATCTGGACCTTTCGTCCGGCGCCGACGTGCATCAAAACCGCTAAAGCGTTACAGTGCCGGCGGGCCGGGGGCGCGAGGGAGCGCCTGATGCAGCATGTCGTGCACCAACCCGAAGCGAAGACGCAGAGGCCCAAGCCGCCGAGCCGGCGCTGGCGCAATCGCTACGAGGTGCTGAAGCCGTTCGTCACATCGAGCGGTCATCGTTACGACCCGGGCGAGCACAGCGGCCGCTATGTCTGGCCCTCACGCGAATTGGCCGAAGAAGCCGGCGCGCGCAGCGAGCGGGTCAATGATGGCCTCGTGCTTTATCTGGGCGCGCTGCAGGAGCCGGATCAAGACAGCGCGGGCCTGTGACCGAAGGCACAGCGGGCGGGCAGGGGCGCCCTTAGGTTCAACTCATCGCTTCGGCGACGCCAGTTTCGGACCAAGGGGAGCCAGTCATGATGAAATTCTACGCTTTGATCGCCGCCTGCGCCGTGTTCGCCCCGGTTGCGATGGCCACGTTGAACCAAGCCGCGCAAATCATCGCTCGAAAACAGATTGTCAGGGGGAAGACCAAGGGCGCGGGAGCCAACCCGCGCCCTTCACGCTTTTAGGGAACCCGGGTTCCCGGGCGGCGTTGGGCAGATCATGGAACCGCTAGCGATTGACGCCGCCCCCGCGGCGCGGGGGCAAACGCGACGGCCACTCCCCGCCACAGACGCCAAGGCGTTGATCATTTTCAACGCCAAGGCCGGCAGCGTCGCGCCAGGCGACGAAGAGAAATTGATCGATGCGGTGCGCGCCGCCGGCATCGACAAATTCGCCCTCGTGGGCCCCGAGAAGCTGACCGAGAAATTGTTGCGCCGCGCGCGTGATTTCGACGTCATCATCGTGCTCGGGGGCGACGGCACGGCGCGCTCGGTTGCTGAGCTGGCGCCGCGGGACGGCCCGCCGATGATCCTTCTCCCCGGCGGGACGCTCAACGTCTTGCCGCGGGCGCTTTACGGCGAGCGGCCCTGGCCGGAAGCGCTGAAAGCGGCGCTCGAACGCGGCGTCGTGCGCCGTTTGGCGGCCGGCAAGGCTGATGGCTCGCCTTTCTTCGTCGCCGCTATTTTTGGGGCGCCCACCCTGTTTGCGCGCGCGCGGGAAGCGGCGCGCGAAGGCCGTTGGCTGACGGCGATCCGGCGCTTTCGCTTTTTCACGCAACGCGCATTCGCCCGCTCGCTGCGCGCGCGTCCTGGCCGCGACCGCGCGCAAAGGGCGGCCGCTGTGGGGGTTTTGTGCCCCAGCTTCTCCGGCGAAGTCGCAGGAGATACGCTGGAATGGGTGCGGCTTGACGCCAGCAGCCTCGTCGATCTGGCCCGGGTCAGTTTGCGCGCCTTGGGCGATGGCTGGCGGAAGGACGAGACAATCGAGATCGCCCAGTGCAAGCACGGCGACATCGTTTCGTTAGGCGTCATCCCCGCGGTGCTTGACGGCGAACCCAAGACCTTCGTCTCGCGCGTGCATATCAGCTACGATCCGAAGGGGCCGCGCGTCATCGTGGTCGAGGACGAAGAGGCCTAGGGCCGGTGCAACTGATCCATCTGACGGACCTGCATTTCGGCTGTGAGGACGAGGGCGCGCTCAAGGCGGCGGCGAAATATATCGAGGACGCCAAGCCCGACGCGGTGATCGTCACCGGCGACATTTCGCGTGACGGGCTGGCGAGCGAGTTGGACGCAGCGTGCGGCTGGATCCGTGGGCTTGCCGCTCCGGCGATGCTGACGCCGGGCAATCACGATGTGCCATACTACAACCCGATCGGGCGCGTGTTCTATCCCTGGGCGCGCTATCGCCGCGCCGCCCGCGGCATTCGCACCGAGCCATGGCATACGCCAGATTGGAGCATCGTCCCGATCAACACGGCGCGCGGGGTGCAACTTCGTTTCAACTGGGCGCAAGGCGCGATTTCCGCCGGACAAACCCGGCGCGCTATTGCCGAACTAAACAAGGGCGCGCCCGGCGCTTTGCGCATCGTCATTACCCACCATCCGCTGGATTGGCCAAACGACGCGCCCATTCACGGCGCCACCATCGGCGGCTTGGAGGCGCTTGAGCGCCTAACGGTTGATGGCGGGGTCGAATTGCTGTTGAGCGGACACCTCCATTTCGCCTCGTCGCGGCTGATCGGGCAACGGGCGTTGTCGGTATCGAGCGGAACCCTGTCGCGGCGGGTGCGCCACGAGCCGTGCGCCTTCACCGCGATCCGCCGGCCGGCGGCGGACATTATCGAAACCGAAGTGCTGCATGTTGTGCAGGGGGTGGTTGCGACCGCCGCAAAGCGGCAGTTCCAATTACGCAAGACGCCGCAACACGAACCGGCGCAAATAAGCGCACACGCTTAGGAACGATGCGGAAGGGCCTCCGTTGGTTTTATAAGCCAAGGAGGAACCGATGCGTTGTGATGTCTGCGGCAACGATTACGACAAAAGTTTCCAAATTATCGCCGCTGGAAAGACGATGACGTTCGATGCGTTTGAATGCGCCATCCATGCACTGGCGCCGCGCTGCGCCCATTGCGCGTGCCGCATCGTCGGCCATGGCGTCGAGGCGGAAGGCAAAATCTATTGCTGTGCGCATTGCGCGCGCGAGACCGGTGAAAGGGATCTGCTCGATCGGGCGGACTGATCCGCGGTTTCAGGTCAAACGATCGGTAACCGATTGGGAATGCGCGCCGCCCGGGCGGGTGATGCCTTCGAGCGCTTCGCCTGCCTCGGCGGTGCGTGCGCCGGCGATGTCCGCGAGGGACACAATGCCGATCAGCCGCTTCTCGCGATTAAGCACCGGTAAGCGGCGAACCTGCTGGTCCGACATGTTCTCGGCCACGTCGATGACGTCTTCGTCGTCGAAGCAGTAGAGCACTTTGGGCGACATCACCTCGCCAACGGTGACGTCCGGACCCTTGCCGGCGGCCACGCCACGGATGGCGATGTCGCGGTCGGTGATCATGCCGATGAGACGATCGCCGTCAGCAACGGGGAGGGCGCCGACGTCAGTGTCGGCCATAGCGCGGGCGGCTTCGCGTAAGGTGGCGCCGGAGGCGATGGTGCGAACGTCCGGGGTCATCGTGTCTTTGACGCGCATCGGCGGGGCTCCCTTGCGGAAATGCTGGTTTCTGGGCTGGAAACGCCGCCTTGGCCGCATCGTTCCGGCCTTGCCGGAAACGTCCCGATCCTCTATCAGCCCCGCTTTGCCCCCGTAGGGCCAGGAGATCTCCGGCTATGGCCGTTCCGAAGCGAAAAACCACGCCGTCCCGCCGGGGCATGCGCCGCTCCCACGATAAGCTGCCGAAGAACACCTATGTCGAGGACGCCGAGAGCGGCGATTTGCGCCGTCCGCACCACATCGACCTGAAAAGCGGCCGCTATCGCGGGAAACAAATCCTGAAGCCGAAGGAAGATTGAGGCGCGGGGCGGGAGCGCGCGCTCTCCGCCGACCTCACGAACAGATAGCCGGCGCATACCACCTTGCCGGCGCGCGCTCTTGTGTTTTGCCGCGCTGCGCGCTCCAAACGCTCCCATTCAGCGTGAGGTGAGACAATGACGGGCATCGCCGACATCAGAGGCCGCGAGATTCTGGATAGCCGCGGCAATCCGACTGTCGAAGTCGATGTCACCTTGGAAGACGGCGCCATGGGCCGCGCTGCCGTGCCTTCGGGGGCGTCCACCGGCGCGCATGAGGCCAACGAAAAGCGCGATAACGAACCTGACCGCTATCTCGGCAAAGGCGTGCGCGACGCGGTCGACGCCGTGAACGGCGAAATCGCCAATGCCATCGTCGGCATGGAAGCGGAAGACCAGCGGCGCATCGACGCCATTCTGATCGAACTCGACGGCACGCCCAATAAGGCCCGCCTTGGCGCGAACGCCATCCTGGGCGTGTCGCTGGCGCTGGCGAAGGCCGCGGCGATGAGCTCAGGCCAGCCTCTGTTCCGCTATGTGGGCGGCACGCAGGCGCGCGTGCTGCCGACGCCGATGATGAACATCGTCAATGGCGGCGCGCACGCCGACAATCCCATCGACATTCAGGAATTCATGATCATGCCCGTGGGCGCCGGGAGCATTGCCGACGCCGTACGCATGGGCGCGGAAGTGTTCCACACGCTAAAGAAGCAGCTGAAGGATGCGGGCCATTCCACCAATGTCGGCGACGAGGGCGGCTTCGCGCCGAACCTGAAGAGCGCCGATGAGGCGCTGGGCTTCATTCTCAAGTCGATCGAGAAGGCCGGCTATGAGCCCGGCAAGGACATCGTGCTCGCGCTCGACTGCGCCGCGACGGAATATTTCAAGAAGGGCAAGTACGAGTTGGAAGGTGAGGGCAAATCGCTTTCGCCCGAGGCGAACGCGAAATATCTGGCTGATCTGGTTTCGCGCTATCCAATCGTATCCATCGAAGACGGCATGTCTGAGGACGATTTCGACGGCTGGAAGGCGTTGACCGATCTGATCGGCGGCAAATGTCAGCTGGTTGGCGACGACCTCTTCGTGACCAATTCCAAACGCCTTGGCATGGGCATCGAGAAGGGGCTGGCCAATTCGATCCTGGTCAAGGTCAACCAAATCGGCACGCTCACGGAGACTTTGGACACGGTCGATCTCGCCCATCGCAATCGCTACTCAGCGGTGATGAGCCATCGCTCCGGCGAAACCGAGGATGCGACCATCGCCGATCTCGCCGTGGCGACCAATTGCGGACAGATCAAAACCGGTTCCCTCGCCCGCTCCGACCGCACGGCCAAGTACAACCAGCTCATCCGCATCGCGGAATTGTTGGACGACCAGGCGGCCTATGCCGGCGCCAGCACGATCCGAGGCCGTTAAGCGGTTGTGATCACCGGCCGGTCGCAATTCGGATAGGGGGCAGTGAAACCTGTGCTACGGAGAGTGATGGGGTTCGCAACGAAACTCATCCGGCGTGCGCAGGATCTGCTGAGGCGATCCGTGCTGGCGCGCTATGCGGCGGCGCTGGCTTTGGTGCTGGTGACGATCGGCTTCCGCGCCGCTTTTGAATCGGTGTTCAGCACAGGCGTCTATTTTCACCTCTATTACCCGGCGGTGATCCTGTCGGCTTACTTGCTTGGCGCATGGCCTGGCGTGTTCGCGATTTTCGCTTCCGCCGTCCTGGCGCAATGGCTCTTTGGCGCGGGCGCCACGCAGCAGCCCCCGGTAGCGCTCTTCACCTTCATCGTGTCCTCGGGCGTTGCGGTCTTCGTGTTGGCGCACATGAGCCACCAATTGCGCTTCCTGACCAGCGAGTACGAGCGCATCGATGCGCTGACGCAGAGCCAAGCGAGCCTGTTCCGTGAGCACGCCGAGCGCGTGTCGAACCACATGCAGCTGATCTCGGCGCTGCTGCAATTGCAGGCGCGCGACGAGGCCAAGCCCGACCTCTCTCGCGTGCTGCGCAACGCGGCGTCGCGCACGCTGCTGATCTCACGCATGCATCGCACCTTCGCGCGGCCGGAGCACGAAACCATCGATTTTAAGGCTTTCGCCGCTCGTTTGGCGGATGCGACGATGGCCTCGCGGGAGCGGCCGGCGATTCCCGTAATCATCGAGGGCGAACGGGTGCAGGTGCCGTTGGAGCAGGCGACCTCGCTCGGCCTTCTGCTCATCGAATGTTTCAACGCGCGCGCAGCACGCGAGAATCGCGGCGTGATGCGCATTGCGCTCACCCAACAGGGCGAGACCGGCGTCTTCAGCGTGTCCGACGAGGGGCTCGACGAGCATGCGGCGGAGCCGAAGATGGATTTCCTGGCGGCTATCGCCGAACAATTGCGGGGCAGCCTGGTAATCGACCGCGCCGACGACGTCCGCACGCTCAATCTCTCGTTCCCGACCCGGCTGCAGGCCCTGCCGGAATGGAAGCCGCTCGAAAGCGTGCATTAGCGGTGACAATCGTCACGGCAGCTCAGCCGCCGCTGCGCTTCACTCCTGCGTACTGGAGGGGTGCGTGAGCAGAGGAGGGTTCGATGCTTGCTCGCATAGCCGGCGTGACTATCGCCATCGCGCTGTGCCTGCCCTCGGCGCTGCTGATCCTCGCGCCCTACGCTTACGGGGCCGCCTGAGGTTGCAGGGCGCCGGCGCCTGATCCGGACGCGGAAAGCGCGCCGCGTCCGGGTTGAGCTGCAAAAATATTTTCCGAGATGCGAAGGACTCGATGTGGGAGTCGTCCGGAAGGACCTCCACCACATCTTGGGCCCAAGTGCTAAATATCTGATTCAATGAGATTCTCTGGACTCGTTTTGTTCCGCAAGCTCTTGATTCCGTAAAGATTTCATTAAGGATCGAGACTCATCTTGCCCCCGTTTTCGGGGTCGGAACGATGGCGAAGGCAGGGTCCGCGGCGGTCAGCCTCGGCTTAGGCGCAGCGATTCTCTACCTGGGCGCGCACGCTGTGACGGGCCGCCAGGGGTTGGTGGCCTATGTCGATTTGCAGGCGCAGGAGCGCACGCTTGAGCGCCAGGCGGCAGACCTCGACGCGCAGCGCGCGGCGCTGGAAGCGCGCGCGGCGCGGCTGCGTCCGGAAACGTTGGATCTCGACTATCTCGATGAGCGCGCCCGCCTCTCCTTAGCCGCCGGCGACCCCGAAGAATTGGTCTTCGCGCTCGACCAATAAAGGGCGTGCTGCGATGCAACATCGCAAAGCTTTCTAGCGAGCCAAGTCATTCCCGCATAAGAGAAACGCTCCGCGCGGCGTGGACACCGCGCGCGCGCCAAGCGTTACGTAACGGCGGAGGACAGAGAATGGCGAACGCCACCACCAAGCCGAACGGCGCGCACGCTGCGGAGGCGAGCGGCGCGGAGCTGCTGCAATATTATCGCGATATGCTGCTGATCCGCCGGTTCGAAGAGCGCGCCGGCCAGCTCTACGGCATGGGCCTCATCGGCGGCTTCTGCCACCTCTATATCGGCCAGGAGGCCGTGGTTGTCGGCATGCAGGCCGCGCTCAAGGATGGCGATCAAGTCATCACCGGCTATCGCGACCACGGGCACATGCTCGCCGCCGGCATGACGGCGAACGGCGTTATGGCCGAACTCACAGGCCGCAGCGGCGGCTACTCAAAGGGCAAAGGCGGCTCGATGCATATGTTCAGCATCGAGAAGGCGTTTTACGGCGGCCACGGCATCGTCGGCGCGCAGGTTTCGCTCGGCGCCGGCCTCGCCTTCGCGAACAAGTATCGCCAGGACGGCAAAGTCTGCCTCACTTATTTTGGCGACGGCGCGGCCAACCAGGGCCAAGTCTATGAGAGCTTCAACATGGCGGCGCTGTGGAAGCTGCCTGTCGTGTTCATCATCGAGAACAATCAGTACGCGATGGGCACCTCGATCCAGCGCTCGTCGTCGGAAACGCATCTGCACAAGCGGGGCGTTAGCTTCAACATCCCCGGCGAGGAAGTGGATGGCATGGACGTGATCGCGGTCCGGGAAGCAGGCACGCGCGCGGTCGATCGTGCGCGCGCGGGCGAGGGCCCGATGCTGCTGGAAATGAAGACGTACCGCTATCGCGGCCATTCGATGTCGGACCCGGCCAAATATCGCGCCAAGGAAGAAGTCGACGAGATGAAGGCCAAACGCGATCCGATCGATCACGTGAAGCGGCTGCTCACCGAAGGCGGCCACGCCAGCGAAGAGGCGTTGAAGGAGATCGACCGCGAGATTCGCGCTGTCGTCACCGACAGCGCGCAATTCGCTCAGGAGAGCCCAGAGCCGGACCCAAGCGAATTGATGACAGACGTATATCTCTAGGGAGGGAGAGGTGACGACTGAACTGACGATGCTGATCTACGCGGTCGCGCTGCTTATTTTGCTGGTGCTGGTACAAGCCCTCTCCGGCGTCCGCGCGCAGGGGCTGATGCCGCTGGCGGGGCCGCGCGACGGATTACCCGCGCCGGCCGGCTTCCATGCGCGCATGCTGCGCGTGGTCGACAATCACCGCGAAGGCCTGGTGATGTTCGCTCCGCTGGTGCTCGTCGCCGCCGCTGTGGGTCTTTCTAACGACTGGACCGTGCTCGGCGCGCAATTGTTTTTCTGGTCGCGGCTCGTGCACGCGGTGCTCTACATCGCCGGCGTCCCGATGGTGCGACCGCTAGCGTGGGCGGTGGGCCTCGCTGGAACGTTTATTGTGCTGCTCGCGCTGCTTGGAGTGCTGGCCTGATGCTGGTGCGTGAGACTGACAAGGTCGAGGATACGACCCAAGGCTCGGACAGCTATAGCGCCGGCTGGCGCTACTACACCGAATTGGAGTTCGACCTCGGCGCCAACCGCATCGTGGTGGCGGAAGTTGAGAACGACGGCAGAAGCACGCAGGAAGTCGTCACGATCCGCGGCGTGTTCGAGGGCGAAACGCGCACGCCTGCCGGGGAGTTCTATGATGCGCCCGAGGCGGCTAACGTCATCGCAAGCCTCCAACAGCGCGGCCTCACGCGCATCCGTATCTGGAATGGCGCGTACTTTTCCCAATTTGACGCCGCACGCCTGAAAGACGCTCCATGACGCAAATTCTAATGCCTGCGCTCTCACCGACGATGGAGGAGGGCAATCTTGCGAAGTGGCATGTGAAACCCGGCGATCGAATCGAGCCGGGGCAAGTGATCGCGGAGATCGAGACCGACAAGGCGACGATGGAAGTGGAAGCCGTCGACGAGGGCGTGGTCTCAGCGCTTCTGGTCGCGGAAGGCGCGCAAGGCGTGAAGGTCAATACGCCGATAGCGGAATTGGACGGCGCGGGCGAAGCCAGACCGCAGGCGCCGGCGCAGCAAGCGAAGCCGCAACCGGCCGAGGCGGCGGAAGCCAAGGCGGCGGCGCAAGCGAAACCCGCTCCGCCGGCGCCAATCGCGTCCGATCCGGAGGTTCCGGCTGGCGTGCAGATGGTGAAGATCACGGTGCGCGATGCGTTGCGCGACGCGATGGCCGAGGAAATGCGCCGCGACGATCGCGTTTTTCTGATGGGCGAGGAGGTCGCAGAATATCAGGGGGCGTACAAAGTAAGCCGCGAATTGCTGCAGGAATTCGGGCCCTCGCGCGTGGTCGATACGCCGATCACCGAGCACGGTTTCGCCGGGCTCGGCGTCGGCGCAGCGATGGCGGGGCTCAAACCGATCGTGGAATTCATGACCTGGAATTTCGCGATGCAGGCGATCGACCAGATCATCAATTCGGCGGCCAAAACGCTCTATATGTCCGGCGGGCAGATCAAATCGTCGATCGTGTTTCGCGGGCCGAACGGCGCGGCCTCGCGGGTCGCAGCGCAGCACAGCCAGGACTATTCGTCTTGGTATAGCCACGTGCCAGGCCTGATCGTCATCGCGCCCTATGATGCAGCCGACGCCAAGGGCCTTCTGAAAGCGGCGATCCGCAATCCGAACCCTGTTGTCTTCCTCGAGCACGAAATGCTCTACGGCACGGAGTTCGACATTCCCGCCGTCGATGATTGGGTCGTGCCGATCGGCAAGGCGAAAGTGCGCCGCGCCGGCGGCGACGTCACCATCACGGCGCATTCGCGCATGGTGGGGCACGCGCTCAAGGCGGCCGACGCGCTGGCGAATGACGGGATCGAAGCGGAAGTCGTCGATCTGCGCACCATCCGCCCGCTCGACATCGACACCATCGTCGAGAGCGTGAAAAAGACCAACCGTCTCGTGACCGTGGAAGAAGGCTGGGGCCAGTCAGGCGTGGGCGCCGAAGTGGCTGCGCGTGTGACGGCGGAGGCGTTCGATCACCTCGATGCGCCGCCCACGCGGGTGCACCAGGTCGATGCGCCTCTCGCTTATGCCGCCAATCTGGAAGCGATGGCGCTGCCGAGCGTGGAAAAGATCGTCGAAGCCGTGAAAGCGGTGACCTACCGGGATTGATCATGAAACGGGTGGTGCATTTCGAGATCCATGCGGACGATCCGGCGGCGTGCGCGCGCTGGTACGGCCAATTGTTCGGCTGGACTGCGCAGGAGATTCCCGCGCTCAATTATTGGATGCTGAACACAGGCGAGGGACCCGGAATCAATGGCGGCGTGGTGCGACGGCACGGGCCAAAGGCGGCGCCCGGCGCGCCGGTCATGGGCTATGTCTGCACCATCGGCACCGAAACGCTTGACGCAGATTTGGACACGGCGCTGAAAACCGGCGGGCAAGAAGCGCTGCCGAAGATGGCGATACCCGGGGTCGGCTGGGTCGCATACGTGATCGATCCGTTCGGCAACATTTTCGGCCTGCATCAGGCCGACCCGAGCGCGAAGGCATGATCTATCACGGCGCCTGTCATTGCGGCGCTGTGCGCGTCGCCTATGAGACGGCGGCCGCGGTGTCGCTGAGGCAAGACGGCTGTTCCTTCTGCGCTTCGCGCGGCGTCAAATCGGCAAGCGATCCGAATGGAACGCTAACGCTCGAAAGCCGCGTGGCGCTCACGCGCTATCGTTTCGGCCATCGCAGCGCCGATTTCCTCCTGTGTCCTGTGTGCGGCGCGTACGTCGCCACTTCGATGGAGACGGATGCGGGTCCAATTGGCGTCATCAATGTCGTTGGCTTGCAGATCGCCGCCCTAAAGGACCTGCCGGCGGCGCTGTCTGACTTGCAGGGCGAGACGCCGGACGAACGCATCGCCCGACGGCGCTCGCGCTGGACGCCAATGCGGCTGACGGAGGGCGCAGCATGAGCGAAGGGGAAGTCATCGAGCAATTGGTGGAGTTCACCAACATTTTGCTTATCGGCGTCTCGGTGATCTTCACCGTGGTCTCTGCTTACGTCGTCGGGCTCAATTATTTTATTGGCTCGGCCAATTTCTTCGCGCGGCTGCTGAGCTTTCTGTTCGTGACGCTGATTTTGGCGATGCTGCTGTTCGTCCTGATGGGGGCCGCTTCCACGCATGGCGGGCTGATCGAGCGCCTCCAGGAACTGGAGCGCGATGGCCAGCTCACCGCCGCCGGCCGCGCCGCGTTGGCGAATGCGTCGCCGGCGATGACGGGGCCGATAACAGGCGCTCAATACAGCGTCGACGGCGTCATCCAATTGTTCGTGTGGACGGGGCTCGCTTTTGTTTACATCTCGCTCGCCTATCTGACGTTCTTGCATCGCTGGCGCCCCGACGCCATTCCGGTTTCGGTCACGAGGAACAAGGCCTGATGTCCACCCAAATCACCATGCCGGCCTTGTCGCCGACGATGGAAGAGGGAAACCTCGCCAAATGGCATGTGAAAGCAGGCGACAAGATCGAGCCTGGCCAAGTCATCGCGGAGATCGAAACCGATAAGGCGACGATGGAAGTCGAAGCGGTCGATGAGGGCGTGATTGCAGAGATTCTCGTGCCCGAGGGCAGCCAGGGCGTGAAGGTCAACACGCCCATCGCCGTGCTCGCCGGGGAAGGGGAGGCGCCGCGGCCTCCTAAGGAGCCTGAGACGCTGCAGGCGAAACCTCAGGCGGCGGGGAAGCCGGCGGCTCAACAGTCGAAGCCGCAGGAAGCCAGATCCACGCCATCGCCAGTGCGTCAGAACGGCGGCAACCGCGTGTCCGCCTCTCCTCTGGCGCGGCGCCTGGCCGAGCAGGGCGGCATCGACCTTTCAGGCCTGCGGGGATCGGGCCCGAACGGGCGCATCGTCAAATCGGATGTGGAGGCGGTGTCGAAGGGCGCCCGTCCGCAAACGCCGCAACAACAATCGCGTGAAGTCGCACGCCCCACCGCGCAAGAGACGCCCGCACAGCGCCGTTCGCTCGAGCAGATGGGGATTCGTCAGGGCAGCTACGATCTCGTACCGCTCGACCTGATGCGCAAAACCATCGCCAAGCGCATGACGGAATCGTTCCGCGACGTGCCGCACTTTCCACTCACCATCGACATCGAGATCGACGGCTTGCTGAAAGCGCGTGGCGACATCAACAAGCGCTTCGCCGATCAGGGCGTGAAGATTTCGGTCAACGACATGTGCATCAAGGCAGCTGCGCTCGCGCTGAAGATCGTGCCGGAGGCGAACGCCAGCTATACGCCCGACGGCATCGCCATGCACCATCACGCGGACATCGCCGTGGCGGTAGCGATTCCGGGCGGCCTGATCACGCCGATCATATGGGCGGCGGAGACCAAGGGCTTGGCGCAGATTTCGCACGAAATGGCCGATCTCGCCGAGCGCGCCCGCACCAAGAAACTCAAACCAGAAGAATATCAGGGCGGCACCTTCTCGATCTCCAACATGGGAATGATGGGGATCAAGAGCTTCGCGTCGATCATCAACGAACCGCACGGCATGATCATGTCGATCGGCGCCGGCGAAAAGCGACCGGTCGTGCGCAACGACGCGCTTGCGATCGCCACGGTGATGAGCGTGACCGTGACTTGCGATCACCGCGTCGTCGATGGCGCGCTGGGAGCGGCCTTCCTAAAGGCGTTCAAGAGCTTCCTCGAAGACCCGATGGCGATGCTGCTCTAATGCCCGCGGCGCCAATGTAGCGCTCGTCTTGCGACGCCTGACTGGCGCGCGCGATTGACGCGGATCAAAACCACGCCTTCATGGGCGCATGATCGAGATCGTCGCAGAAATCGCCGGGTCGCTGTTCCTCGTTGCGCTTGGGCTCGAATTCGCCGCCGTGTTTGCCGAGCAGGCGGGCGGGGTACGCAAAGCGGGCGAAGAAAAGCCGCGCCCCGGCTTCGCCGCCATGGTGTTGATGATCCTGGCGACAGTGACGCCAGGCCTGCTGCTAGCGCATGCATTCGTGACCACGATGGACGTGCACGACCAAGTGCGGATCTGGGCCATCGGCGGCGTTATCGCCGCCGTCGTCGCCGGCGCGCTGCTCGGCATGGCGGCTGGCCTCTTCGGCGGCGAAGGTGTTTCGCGCGCCATGCGGGCGCTCTCGCTGCCGCTGAATTTGGCGGCGTTTGGGCTCGCGGTTTTCGTGGCGCGCACGAGCATCAACCAGCTGATTGATATGCTTCAGAACGGCGCGCCCGCGCTTTAGGCGGCGTTGGCGGCGGCGCGGAGCTTCTTGGTGACGAGCACGCCCAATTCGCGCGTAACGGTGGCGCGAATTTCGTATTGCGAGTTCGGAAGCTCGGCCAATTGCACAATGGCGTCGAGATGGGCCTTGAGCACATCCATATTCGGCGCGCCTTCGGCGCCGACGCCCTTGCAATAGGAGAAGAGGGAGGATGTCGCCGACATCAGCAACGTATCGGCCATGTCGGCTGACAATTGATTGAGTTGAGCGCAGGCGATGGTGACGTCCCGCATACCGTGGGCGTTAGAGCCGACATCGGCGGCGAGACCTTGAATGCGCTCAGCGTACATACGCGCGAGGCCCTTGCGAATTTGCACCTCGGGGGCGTCGGCGTTGGCGTCTTGCGCGTCGAACAGGCGTCGGCGCGGGCCTTGCTGGCCTTCGCCGCGCCTGCGGCGGCGGCAGGGGCCGGTATAGACGACGCTCTCAACGAAATCGCGGCGCGCGGCCTGCACGGCCCGCACGCGCTGGACCATCACTTTGGTGGTGAACGGCTTTAAAACGAATTCATCGACGCCGGAATTGCGGGCGATTTCGATGTCGCCGGTTTTGTTGCGATCGGCGGCCATGATGATCGGGATATTGCGGTAGAGCGGGCCAGCGGCGCCGCTGCGCAGCTTGCGGGCCAGTTCCAGCCCGTCGCCACCGGCCATGTCCCAATCGGTGATGATGAGATTGGGCGCGAAGTGCGAGAGCGCACGCAGGGCTTCGTCAGCGCTGGCGGCTTGTTCGATGCGCACTGCGCCGATCGCGCGCAGGGTATCGGCGATCAACCGTCGCTGAAACGGCTGATCGTCGACCACCAACACCTTGAGGATGGCTTTTTCGCCGCCAGTCTTCATGCCCACACCCAACCAGGACGCGACATTAAGGTCCGTTGCTTGATTTTACGCTAAACGCGGGAACCTTTTATCGTTAAGGGCCGGTGAATCGGCTAGAGGAGCGTGATGCTTTCTATCCTGCTTGCTTCGTTCGTGACGTTCTTCGTGGCCATCGACCCGGTGGCGATGGCGCCGATGTTCGTCACGATGACGGAGCGGATGACGGCGGATTGGCGCCGCTACATGGCGTTTAAATCCATCGCCATCGCCACCGGCATCCTACTGGCTTTCGCGTTCGGCGGCGCCTGGCTGTTGGAGCAAATTCACGTCTCAATCGACGCCTTCCGCATCGCGGGGGGCTTGCTGTTGTTCCTCATCGCCGTCGACATGCTGTTTGAGAAGCGGGCGGAGCGGCGCGACGAGCGCGCGGAGAAGGTCGCCGCCGAGCAGGCGAGCCACCCCGGCCAGCAGGACGATATCTCGGTTTTCCCGCTCGCCATCCCGCTGATCGCCGGGCCGGGCGCAATCGCCTCGATCATGCTGTTCTTCGCCGAGCACGAAGACCTCGCCAGTCGCTCAATGGTTCTGCTGGGCGCGGGCGCTAACCTCGCGCTCTGCCTGTTCGCATTTCTGCTGGCGGGGCCGATCGCGCGTATCATGGGCCCGACCGTGGGATCGATGCTGACGCGCGTGTTCGGCATTCTACTTGCGGCGCTGGCGGCGCAATTCGTCGTTGACGGCATCAAGAACGTGTTCGGTTTGGCTTGAGCGCTCCCTCTGCTAGAGAGGCGTCCATGAGCACATCCTACGACGTCATCGTCATCGGTTCCGGGCCCGGCGGCTACGTGACCGCGATCCGCGCTTCCCAATTGGGCATGAAAACAGCCATCGTCGAGCGCGACAGGCTCGGCGGCATCTGCCTGAACTGGGGGTGTATTCCCACCAAGGCGCTCCTGCGCTCGGCTGAGGTCTATCGCAACTTCAAACACGCCAATGAGTTCGGCCTTTCCGCCGATGGCGTGAACTTCAACGCCGAAGCCGTGGTCAAGCGTTCGCGCGGCGTAGCCGGACGCATGGAAAAGGGCGTCCAGTTTCTGATGAAGAAGAACAAGATCGACGTCATCGCCGGCGATGCCCGGCTGGAGAAGGGAAGTGCCGCGCCGAAGGTCGTGGTGAAGAAGGACGGCAAGGACACAAGCTACGACGCCAAGCACGTCATCCTCGCTACTGGCGCCCGCGCACGAGAGATCCCCGCGGCGGGTTTGAAAAGCGACGGCAAGCGCGTCTGGACCTATCGCGATGCAATGACGCCGCCGGAATGGCCGGAGAGCCTGCTGGTGTTCGGCTCCGGCGCAATCGGCATTGAATTCGCCAGCTTCTACGCTGCGTTCGGCGTGAAGGTGACGGTGGTGGAATTGCTCGACCGGATTTTGCCGGTCGAGGACGAAGAAATCTCCGCGTTCGCCAAGAAGCGTTTCGAAAAGGAGGGACTAAAACTGCTCACCTCCACGGAAGCCAAGTCGCTGAAGGCCACCGCCAATGGCGTCAAGGCGATTGTCTTCGCTAAGGGCCAAGAGGAAACGCTGACGGCGTCGCACGCCATCGTCGCTGTAGGCATCACCGGCAATGTCGAGAACATCGGCCTCGAAAGTCTGGGCGTGAAGGTCGAGCGCGGCCACATCGTCACGGACGGGCACGGTAAGACCAATGTCGCCGGACTTTACGCCATCGGCGACGTCACCGGGCCGCCATGGTTGGCGCACAAGGCGTCGCATGAAGGGATTATCTGCGTCGAAGCCATCGCCGGGCAAAAGCCGCACGCAATGATCAAGGAGCGCATTCCAGGCTGCACCTACTCCCATCCGCAAGTCGCGAGCGTCGGCCTGACAGAGGCGAAGGCGAAGGAAGCGGGCCGCACGGTGAAAGTCGGGCGCTTTCCCTTCGTCGGCAACGGCAAGGCGATCGCACTGGGCGAGGATCAGGGCATGGTCAAGGTCGTGTTCGACGCCAAGACCGGCGAACTCCTAGGCGCGCACATGATCGGCGCCGAAGTCACCGAGCTTATCCAGGGCTACGCTATCGCCATGCAGGCCGAAATCACTGAGCACGAGCTGATGGAGACGGTGTTCCCGCACCCGACATTGTCAGAGATGATGCACGAAGCCGTGCTCGATGCGTACGGGCGGGTGCTGCACGTTTGAAGGCGGCGTCTAAGCCGCCTTCGCCTCAGCGAAACGCTCCGCCGCCATGCGCTGCAGCACGACGTAATCGGTTTTGCCAGAGCCCAGGACCGGGATCGCGTCGATATTGACGATGCGCTTGGGCATGGCGAGTTCAGGCGCGCCATTGGCCTTGGCCCAGGCCAGCAAATCTTCGGCGACCGCGTGCGGATTGTCGGTGAAAAGGATGATGCGCTCGCCCTTGCGCGAATCCGGCAGGGCGACAGCGGCATGCATGTTGTGCGGCCAAACGGTGGCGGCATAGGCCTCGACGGCGTTGAGGGAGACCATCTCGCCGCCAACTTTGGCGAAGCGCTTCACGCGGCCGAGGATGCGGACATAGCCGTCCTCATCGACATCGACGATATCGCCGGTGTCGTGCCAGCCGTTTGGCAAGAGATCGATGCCCGAAGGCTTGGTCGGATCGAGATAACCGCGCATCACGTTCGGTCCGCGCACGAACAGCTTCTGGCCGCCCTCGATTCCGGGCACGGCCTCAAGCCGCCATTCCATGGCGGGAAGGAAGGTGCCGACCGTACCGTGCTTGTTGGCGCCGGGAATGTTGACGGCGATAACGGGCGAGGCCTCGGTTGCGCCATAGCCTTCGAGCAGTTCGACGCCGAACCGCTCCATATAGAGTTCGCGCGTTTCCGGCTTCACTCGCTCGGCCCCGCACACCATGAGCTGGATGCAGGAAAGGTCGCCATCGGCGGCGTTGCGCGCATATTGCTGCGCGAACGTGTCGGTAGCGAAAAAGACGTTGGCGCCGGTTTCCTTGATCAGTTTTGGAATCTCTTTCACCGCGAGCGGCGAGGGAAAGAGGAAGGTCTTGTGGCCGGTGAAAAGCGGCAGCATCACGCCGCCGGTCAGGCCGAAGCAATGGAACATCGGCAGCGGGCAGAAAAACGACCATTGCGGGTCGAACTCGACGTGGCTGTTGGCCTGCTCGCAATTGGCGACGATGTTGGCGTGGCTCAGCACCGCGCCCTTCGGCGTGCCGTATGAGCCTGAGGTGAAGAGGATGACGCCGGTGTCGTCCGGGTCGGCCTTGGCGGCGAACAGACGCGGGAAGAAGCTCTTGGTGAGTGCGATCAGCTTGTCGCCGAGATCGATGCTCTTGCGGACATCTTCGAGATAGATCAGCCGCGCATGCTTGGAGAGTTCCGCCGCTAGCGGCTCAAGCTTCGCCAATTCTATGAAGCGGCGCGACGTCAGAATCTTGCGCACGTTCGCCGACTCACACGCCGCCTTCAAATTCATGACGCCGGCGGTGAAATTGAGCATGGCCGGCGTGCGGCCGATCGCATGCAGCGCGAAGAAGGTGACCGTGCAGCCCACGCCCGTCGGCAGCATGACGCCGGCGGTCTCACGCTTCTTGATCAGCGTGTCGATCTTGCCGCCGAGCGCAAAGGCGGCGCGGATGATGTCGTCATAGGTGAGAACGCGGCGCTCGTGATCTTCCAAGATCGGCCGCTTGCCGCCGTGCGTGTTGCGGGCACGGAGCAAAGCCTCGAACAAGGTGACGCGCGTGCGCGCCAGCTCGAACGGTTTATGCGGCATGTGACGTTTGCCTCCGGTGTTTCGCCCTATCGCGCCCGGTCCAGAGTCAACGAGGGGCGCGTGATTATTGTTTCAGTGTTGTAACAGGGACCCTACCCAGGCGGAAGCATTTGGCAAGGGAGCGCCCCAGCCCGGTTCCCCCTGCAGGGGAGGGGGTCCGAATTGGGCGTTGCGGGACAAGGCTGTCGGCCTCATTTTGAGCCTATGCCGACCTTGCTCGACACTCGCCAGAACGGTCAGCCAAAGCCGCGTCACCCGGAAAAACAGGGCCGGCCCGATGCTGCCTCGCCGCGCAAGCCGGATTGGATACGGGTCCGTGCGCCGACAAGCCCGGCCTATCACGCCACCAAGGATCTGGTTCGTTCGCTGAACCTGGTGACGGTATGCGAGGAAGCGGCGTGCCCGAACATCGGCGAATGCTGGGCGGTGAAGCACGCCACCTTCATGATCCTGGGCGATACCTGCACCCGAGCCTGCAGCTTCTGCAACGTCGCCACGGGATTGCCGCAAGCCCCCGATGCGGCGGAGCCCGAGAATGTCGGCCGCGCCACGGCAGCTATGGGCCTGAAGCACGTTGTGGTGACCTCTGTCGATCGCGACGATCTTGAAGACGGCGGCGCTGAACAATTCGTCCAAACCATCGCCGCGATCCGAAAGCTTTCTCCGGGCACGACGGTTGAAATCCTCACGCCTGACTTTCTGCGCAAGCCTGGCGCCGCCGAGCGCGTCATCGATGCGGCGCCGGACGTGTTCAACCACAATCTCGAAACCGTGCCGCGGCTCTACCATTCGATCCGGCCGGGCGCGCGGTATTACCAATCCCTTCGCCTGCTCGACAGCGTGAAGCAACGCGACCCCAAGCAATTCACGAAGTCGGGCTTGATGGTGGGGCTTGGCGAAAGCCGGGACGAGGTGCTGCAGGTGATGGACGATCTGCGCGTCGCCGGCGTCGATTTCCTCACCATCGGCCAATATCTGCAGCCGACGCGCAAACACGCGGCCGTAGACAAGTTCTGGACGCCCGACGAGTTCAAGGCGCTGGAGACGAGCGCCTACGCCAAGGGCTTCCTCATGGTCTCCGCTTCACCGCTGACGCGATCTTCGCATCATGCCGGCGAGGATTTCGCCAACCTCAAGGCCGCGCGCGAGAAAGCTGGTTCGTGAGCGAGCGGCGCGCCGTCATTCAAGCCGAGCGTTTTCTTCCCTACGATCCCGGCGACCTCTGCCGCCTTGTCGGCGATGTGCGCGAATACCCTAAATTCGTGCCGTGGCTGAAAAGCCTGCGGGTGACCCGGGAAGAACCACGCGCCGAAGGCGGCTGGGAGGGCATCGCTGAAGCGATCGTTGGCTGGCGTGCGATCACCGAGCGCTTCGCCACCACCGTCCGGTGCGAACCGGCGAAAGGCGAAGTCGATGTCGCCCTCGTCACCGGACCGTTCCACTCTCTGGAAAACAAGTGGCGCTTCGCGCCTTACGGGCAAGGCGGCGCCAAGGTGCAGTACTGGATCGCCTACGAATTCCGGAACCCCTTGCTGCAGGCTGCCGTCTCGGCCAATCGCGATCGGCTTTCGCGTCGCATCATGGAGGCGTTCGAGCGTGAAGCGAAGCGGCGGTTCGGTTAGCCGAGCAGGCGCGCCGCCAGTTTGAACGCGGCCTCAGCGCTGGCTTGTTGCACCGCGTGGCGGCCGCGATCGCCGAAGCGATGCTCCTCATGCAGCGTCTCGCCGCCGCGCCGCGCCGCCGCGATGTGCACAAGACCCACAGGCTTCGCCTCGCTGCCGCCGTCGGGCCCGGCGATCCCGGTGACGGCGACGGTGATGTCGGCGCGGCTGTGCGCGAGCGCGCCCTCCGCCATCGCGCGCGCCACCGGCGCGCTCACAGCGCCGTGCTTGGCGATGAGGTCGGCCGCCACGCCGACCATTTCGCTCTTGGCGTCATTGGAATAGGTGACGAAGCCGCGCTCCAGCACGGCAGAGCACCCTGGAATCTCGCAAATGGCGGCCGCAATCAGCCCGCCGGTGCAACTCTCGGCGGTCGCGAACAGCAAGTTTCGCTTCGTCGCTTCGACGAGGAAATGTTTCGCGGCCTGCGCTACGGGCTCGGACACCATCATAGCGGGATAACGCACGACGGCTGAAAAAGTCCATTCCCAGGCGCCGGGCGCAATGGCAGAAGGCGCTGCCGCCCGGGGGAGAGAATATGCAAGCCATCGCAAAACGCGCCGCCGCGCCGGCATTCGCGATCGCGCTGTTCTCAAGCGCGGCGCTCATTTTCATGCTGCAGCCGCTGTTTGGGCGCATGGTGACGCCGCTTCTGGGCGGATCGCCGGCGGTGTGGAATGCGTCGATGGCGTTTTTCCAGGCGGCGCTGCTCGCGGGCTATCTCTACGCGCACCTGCTGGCGCGGCTGAAAGATCTGCGGCTGCAAGCGGTCATCCATCTGGCTGTTCTCATCGCGGCGTTCTTGGTGTTGCCGTTGCACGTGACCGAGGCGCTGGGGCCGCCGCGCTTCGATCAGCCGGCGCTCTGGCTTGTCGGAGTGCTGACGCTTTCGGTTGGCGCGCCTTTTGCGGCAGCGTCGGCGACGGCGCCCTTGCTGCAAGCGTGGTACGCGCGTAGCGGCCGCGCCGACGCGGGAGACCCTTACTATCTCTATGCCGCGAGCAATCTCGGCAGCTTCGTCGGACTGCTCGCTTATCCTGCGCTGATCGAGCCTCTCTTCGGCGCCCACGCGCAGAGCATTGGCTGGAGCGCAGGCTATCTCGCCATCACCGCCATGATCGCGCTATGCGGCGCGCTCGTGCTGGGGGCGCGCGGCGAAGGCGGCGGCGGCGGACACGCCTTCATCTCCGCGGCGATCAGCTGGCGTCAGCGCCTTTATTGGCTCGCGGCCGCGGCGATCCCGTCCAGCCTCATCCTTGGGGTGACCCAGCATATAACGACGGACGTCGCTTCAGCGCCGATGCTATGGGTCGTGCCGCTGGCGCTTTATCTGGCCACGTTCATAATTGCCTTCATGCGTGGCGGGGAGCGGTTCGAGAAGACCGCGCTTACTTTCCACGTGCCCGCGCTGGTGCTGCTGGTGATTTCGTATTTCGCCGCCAACAATTGGGCCGGCGCGCTGAGCGGGATTCTGGTCGGCTTCTTCTTCAGCGCGCTCATTTGCCATTACGCGTTGGCGCGAACGCGGCCCAGCGCAGAACACCTGACGGAATTCTATCTCTTCGTCTCGCTGGGGGGCGTCATTGGCGGCGCGCTTACGGCGTTCGTTGCGCCGCTCGTCTTTAACAACGTCTACGAATATCCGCTGGCGCTGGCGGCCGCATGCCTGTTCCGGCCCAAAGCCGATCCAGGCATGCCCCGCCTGGCCGACGCCTCGGCCGCCGCCTCGGTGATGATGGGCTTTGTCGCGCTGGTGCTGCTCCGCATCAACAGCGTGGACGCGATCATCGCCGCCGCAGCCATCGGGGCGGCAGGCGCTCTTGTCGCCGCCGGGTGGACCGGGGAGGGCAGGCCTGCGCCTCTGCGTTACGCTTTTCTGATCGCCGCGGCGCTGCAATCGGCGCTGATGATCTACTTTGCCTTCAATCTCGACGCGATTTTCACCGAGGTGATTGTCGATAACGCGCCGCAAGACCGTATGCGCGAACCGTGGAACATGATCGCGCTCGCTTCCAGCTTCCTGACCCTGGTGTTCTGCGTGCACGGAACGGTGCAGCCACAGAAGCAGCCGGGCCTGCTCGGCAATGCGGCGATGGGAGTGGCGATTCCGACGTTGGCGATGATGATTCTGCTGGCGCTTGGGCCGGCTAATCTCGATGCGCGCACGCTGATCGTGTTCGGCCTGGGCTTCTGCGCCATTGCGCTCATGTTCAACACCGGCCGGCCATTCGTGCTGGCCGGGCTGGTGCTGGTGGCGTTCGTCATCGTCTTTCTCGATGATCGCCGCGGCGGGCGCATCGTGACTCAGGAGCGGAGTTTCTTCGGCGTGTTGAGAACGCGCGAACTGAGCAGTGAGGGCGTGCCGACGCTGCGCGTGCTCATGCACGGCACCACCATCCACGGCGCGCAACTGACGACGCCCGGGATGACGCGGCAAGCGCTCACTTATTATCATCCGCGCACGGCGCTGGGCGAAGCGATCCTCGCCGGCCTGGCGACGGGCGAGACATCGCACTTGGCGTTGATCGGCCTCGGCGCGGGATCGACGGCCTGCTTGCTGCGGCCCGACGATGAATTGACGATCTACGAGATCGACCCCGCAGTGGTGCGGCTTTCAGCCCGTCCTGGCGGCGATTTCACCTATGTGCCGGAATGCCAGCCGGACGCACGCATAGAGATCGGCGACGCGCGGCTTCGCATCGCCGAGGCGCCCGACGGCGCCTTTGACGTCATCGTCGTCGACGCCTTCAGTTCAGACGCCATCCCAGCGCACTTGCTGACGCGCGAGGCGATCGCGCTTTATCTTTCGAAAACGACCGAGCGCGGCGTCGTCATCCTCCACCTGTCGAACCGCAACTTGGCTTTGGTCAGCGAAGCAGCGCGCGTCGCGCGCGACCTCAACGCGCCCGCGTTGTTCTATGTCAGCGACCGCGTTCGCACCGAAGAGGCAAGCTTCTATGGCGGCTTGCCGGCGAGCGTCATGGTGCTCTCGCGTTCGCCGGCGGCGATGGGCGCGTTGCCGCTGCCGAGCCATTGGCGGCAATTGGAGGCGCCGGCAGGGCGAGGCTGGACGGACGATTACATCAATCTGCCGCGCGCGCTGTGGGAAGCGCTGCCGCCGCCCTTCTCCGGCGCGGAGGAATGTCTGGTCTATCCGTATGTCGAACGCTGCCTGCCTGAGGGAGCGGCGACGCCGCCCGCGCCGGAATTGGCGCCTGCAACCGACTAGGCAGGGCGATCCAGAGTCGCGGTCGCTTGCGCGGCGAGACCTTCTTCGCGGCCCAAGAAGCCCATGCGTTCGGTGGTCGTCGCTTTCACGCTAACGCGCGAGAGCGGGAGTCCGATAACCTCTGCAGTGCGCGCGCGCATCGCTTCGCGGTGCGGGCCAATCTTCGGGCGTTCGCAAACCAGCGTGACATCGACATGGACCAGACGGGCGCCGGCTTGCTGCGCGAGGCTCACTGCATGGCGGAGAAATTGCTCCGAGTCTGCGCCCTTCCATTGCGGGTCGCTCGGCGGGAAGTGCGCCCCGATATCGCCTTCGCCAAGGGCGCCGAGAATGGCGTCGACCAAGGCGTGCCAGCCGGCGTCGGCGTCGGAATGGCCCAGCAAGCCCTTGTCATGCGCGATACGGACGCCGCAGAGCGTGACGTGATCTCCAGGGCCGAAGCGATGCGCGTCAAAACCATTGCCGACGCAGGTCGCAGAAGCGGTAACCAGGCGCTCCAACACGGCTTCATCCTCCGGGTAGGTGAGTTTCATCAGCCTCGACGCGCCGGCGATAAGCACCACCTCCAGGCCCGCGCGCGCCGCGGCGGCGATGTCGTCCCCAAGAATAAGGTCCGGGGGCGTCCGCGCGTAGGCGTCGCAGATGGCGCGGAAGCGAAATGCTTGCGGCGTCTGCACGCGATAAAGCCCGTTGCGGTCGGTCGCGCCATTGACGCGTCCAAGCCCGTCGACCGCATAGAGCGAGTCCGTGATCGGCAATGCCGGCGCTGCGCCGTCGACGCCGTTTTCGATGGTTTCGATCAGGTCGTGAATCAGCGCCGGCGTGAGCCCGGGCCGCGCGGCGTCATGGATCAGCACCAGGTCAGGGGCGGCGGCGGCGAGCGCGTCCAGCCCGGCTCGGACGGACGCAGTGCGCGTCGCGCCGCCGAAGACACGTTCCACCGGCGGCCCGCCAGCGGTGGCGGCGGCGAACGCATCGGCGTGCTCAGGCGCTATGGCGACGGCGATGGGCGCGATGTTCGCAGCCGCGAAGGCTTCAATCGACCAGGACAGCACCGCGCGGCCGCCCAACGGGCGGTATTGTTTCGGAACACCCCAACCGGCGCGCGATCCAGCCCCTGCCGCCACAATCAAGGCTGCGGCTTTCACGCACGGCTCCGGGAAAAATGCTGCATCGCAACATAAAATCCTGGCGCCTGAAAAATGGGCGCCCTATCGTTGGTCCCAAGGACGGGGCCATGGCCGGTTTGGACGAATTTCCACCGCTTGTCTCGCTCGCGCCCATGGCGGGCGTGACGGACATCCCGTTTCGTCGCCAGGTCAAAGCGTTCGGCGGTGCGTATTGCGTGTCCGAGATGGTGGCGTCCGACGCGCTCGCGCGCGCACGCCCGGACATGGTGCGCCGGGCCCAGGGGCAGGGCGCACTCAGTCCGCTCGTGATCCAACTCGCTGGTCGCGAAACGCGCTGGATGCGCGAGGGCGCCCAACTCGCGGAGCAATGCGGCGCTGACGTCATCGACATCAATATGGGCTGCCCGGCCAAAAGCGTGACGACTGGATATTCGGGTTCGGCGTTGATGCGCGAGCCCGACCATGCCTTGGCGTTGATCGATGCGACAATCAGCGCGACGAGGCTGCCTGTAACACTGAAAATGCGGTTGGGTTGGGATGCGCACAGTCTGAACGCGCCGGAGATCGCGCGCCGCGCCGAGGAAGCAGGCGTGCGCATGATTGTGGTGCACGGGCGCACCCGGCAGCAATTCTTCACAGGCGCGGCCGATTGGTCCGCCATTGCACCTGTTGTCGAGGCGGTGCGCATTCCGGTGATCGCCAACGGCGACATAGCAACGGCCGCCGATGCGCGCCGCGCTGTCGCCCTCTCGGGCGCTGCGGGCGTTATGATTGGACGCGCGGCGCAGGGAAAGCCCTGGCTCCCGGCCGCGATAGAGTGCGCATTGCGCTACGGCGGCGAAGCGCGGGCGCCGAGCCTCGCAGCGCGCATGGAGAGCCTTTGCGCACTCTACGAGGACACGCTTAGCTTCTACGGCGCACGTCTTGGCCTGCGCGTCGCGCGCAAGCACGTCGCCTGGACGATGGACGCGGTGTTTGGGGCGCCAGCACGGGAGCGCCGCAGGCAGATTTGCACACTGGAGGACGCCCACCAGGTGCGCCGGGCGCTAGCGGCTTTGAGCGCGGAGTTCGAAGAAAGGGTGGCGGCGTGAGCGACAGCGCCACCCACACCGCGCCATCGCGCCAGCAAGCGCCGGATGCGGAGCGTTGGCTCGAAGCGCTGCCATCGCCAGTGCTAGGTGTGGATTCCGGCGAGCGCATCCGCTTCGTGAACGCGGCGGCCGCCGATCTGCTGGCTGGGGTAGGCCGCGGTTTGCTGGGGCGGCGGTTGGACGATGTATTCGGCGCCGACGCACCTTTAGTAGCGCTCACCCGGCGCGCGCTGCGTGAAGGCGAGCGCGTTGCGGAAGCTGAAGTACCGCTGTCGGGGCCTGGCTTCTCGCTCGGACGGGCGATCGTCGCGGCGGCGCCTGTCGGCGACGGAGGCCATGTGGCGCTTGTCTTGAGCCAGCCGCCGCGTGCGCGGACCCAAGCGCCGGCGCACACAAACACAGCGGCGCGGACGCTTGCACACGAAGTGCGCAATCCGCTCGCCGGTATTCGCGCCGCGGCGCAATTGATCGCACGGGGCGGGGACGCGGAAACGGCCGAGCTCACGCAACTGATCTGCGACGAAGTCGATCGCATGCATCGCTTGACCGAGCGGATCGATCCCCTGGGCGCGCTTGAGCCGCCACGCTTTGCGCGTTTCAACATTCACGAAGCTCTGGGACGCGTGCGCCAGTTACTGGCTTCGAGCGCGCCGAACGTGCTGATGCGTGAACGCTACGACCCGAGCCTGCCGCCGCTGCGCGGCGATCTCGATCAGATCATTCAGGCGCTGCTCAATATCGGCAAGAACGCCGTGGAAGCGCTCGCCAACCGCGAGGACGCCGAGATCGCGTTCATCACCTCATACCGTCCCGGCGTTCGCATGCGCGTAGCGCCGGGCGGCAACGCCAAGCCTCAGCTTGAAGTTCAGATTGTCGACAACGGGCCGGGACTTGATCCCTCCGTCGCCGACCGCGTGTTCGAGGCTTTCGCCACCACCAAACAAGGCGGCATGGGATTGGGCCTGACGGTCGCCGCCGACATCATCGCCCGCCATGACGGGCGCATCGAACTCGACAGCGCGCCAGGCCGCACTGCTTTCAAAGTCCTGTTGCCGATCGATCCAGAGGATGAAGCCGAATGAGCGCCACCATTCTTCTCGCCGACGACGATGCTTCGCTTCGTTTCGTTCTGTCACAGGCGTTGACGAAGGAAGGCTATGTCGTGCGCGCTTCGGCAAGCGCCGCCACGCTGGCGAAATGGGCGCGCGACGGCGAAGGCGATCTTGTGTTGAGCGACGTCTATCTCGGCGACGATTGCGTGTTCGACACGCTGCCGGCGATCCGCGCTGGGCGTCCGGCCCTGCCAATCATCGTCATGAGCGCGCAATCGACGGTCGCCACAGCGCTCTCGGCCTCGGCGGCGGGCGCCTACGATTACATTCCAAAGCCGTTCGATCTCGACGCGCTGCTTGCCCTCGTGAAAAGCGCGCTCGCCGGCGGCCCTGATGCGCAAGTGCGGGCCCAAGCCAATCGCGCGGAGAAGGAAGAAAAGCTACCGCTGATCGGACGTTCTCCAGCGATGCAGGAGGTGTATCGAACGGTGGCGCGCGCCGCCGGCAGCGACCTAACCGTTTTAATCGAGGGCGAAAGCGGCGCGGGCAAAGGCCGCGTAGCGCGCGCTCTGCACGATTTCAGCCGCCGCGCCAGCGCGCCGTTCGTGTCGTACAGTCTCGCCGGCGCCGATGCGGCGCAATTGAGCGCCGAGCTGGCGGAGAGGTTTGCACAAGCGAAGGGGGGCACCCTGTTCCTCGAAGACATCGACGACATGCCGCTTGAGGCGCAAGCACGGCTAATGGCGATCCTGCATGCGAGCGAGCAGCCCGGCGTGCGCCTGGTGGCGTCCGCCCAACGCAATCTCGGTGCGCTGACGCGGCAGGGCTTGTTCCGCCAGGACCTGTTCTACCGGCTCAATGTCGTCAGCATCCAATTGCCGCCGCTACGGGAGCGGCTCGATGATGTGGGCGATCTCGCGCGCGCATTTCTGATCCGCGCCAAGCGCGACGGACTGCCGGACAAGGCGCTCGACGCCGCCGCCATCGAGCGCCTGCGCGCGCACGATTGGCCGGGCAATGTTCGTGAACTCGAAAACTTACTGAAGCGCCTGATCACGCTGACGTCCAAGGCAGTGATCGGCGCCAACGAAGTCGATCGAGAGCTGGCGATGGAAGAAGCGAGCGTCGTCACAACAGGCGCGGAGGACGAAGACGGCCTCGAAATTCTTGTATCGCGCCAGCTGGGCGGCGTGTTCGCCGCCGCCAGCCCGGGATTACCTGCCGCGGGCCTCTACGACCGCGTGCTGGAGGAAGTCGAACGCCCGCTGATCCAGCACGCCCTACGCGCGACTAAGGGCAATCAAATTCGCGCCGCAGCCGTTCTAGGGATCAACCGGAATACGCTGCGGAAGAAGATCCAGACCCTGGGCATCCCAACTGGGCGTGGCGATTGACGGCAGCGTGATCTTGCGCCAACACCCATGTTGCTTCGGAGCAACATGGAGCCCCCCGGCCATGGCGCATCCGCTCAGTACGAGCGAGCCTTTGCAGGCCAGTATCCGGCGAGACCGGCGGCGCAGCCGCAGCGCGATCGGATTCGTGGTGGGCTTCTGCCTTGCAGCCGCCCTCACCGCCACCGCGACCGTTTTTGCCCTACGGGAAGGGGGCACCGGGGAAACCAGCCCACTCATTCCAGGCATGCTCGCCGGCAGCCTGGCGATATCGGTCGTCCTTGCGGGCATTCTCACCCTGCGCATCATGCGCATCGCGCGAGCTTGGACGAATGAAGCGACTGGCGCTCGGCTTCACGTGCGCTTCGTGGCGTTGTTCAGCTTGGCCGCGGTGGCGCCGGCGATCATCGTCGCGGCATTCCTCGGGCTCACCTACAGCCAAGGGGTCGAGCGCTGGTTCAGCGATCGCGTCGAGACCACCATCGAAAACGCCGCGGCAGTCGGCCGCGCTTATGTCGAACTCGCCTCCGGCGGTCTCGGCGGCGAGGTCGAGGCCATGGCCGAAGACCTCAACAACGCGCGGCGCGGTTTGACCGACGATCCGGAGCGTTACCAAGCCTTCTTGGCGGCGCAGGCCGAACGGCGGGAATTGTCGGCGGCCTATGTGATCGCGCGCGATGGCGCGGTGCTCTCAGGCGCCGAACAGATTGGCGCGCCTGAGTTTGTGGCGCCTTCGCGCGAAGCGTTCGACAGCGCCGACCTCGGCGCGGTGTCGGTGCGCTTCGATCAGAACCAGGATCAGGTCCGCGCGCTCTTCCGCCTCTCTGCGTACGACAACGCATATTTGGCGGTGACGCGTTCGATAGAACCCGGGCTTGTGGCGCAATTGCGCCGCTTCGATCAGTCCGTGGTGGATTATAGGAATGCGCAGCGGAGCCGCGGCTCGATCGGCGTCCTTTTCGCCGTCGCGTATCTTTCGACGGCGTTGCTGGTTTTGCTGGGCGCAATCTGGGTCGGGCTTTCCAGCGCAACCCGCGTCGCGGAGCCGATTGGGCGGCTGGCCGACGCCGCGCGCCGCGTCGCCGCGGGCGACCTTAAAGTGCGCGTCGCCGTGGGCGAAGAGCGCGACGAGGTGGATGCTCTGGCGGGCGCGTTCAATCGCATGACCTCGCAGCTCGACGCGCAGCGGCGCGACATCGTGACGGCGCAGGAAGAAGCGGAGACCCGCAGCCGCTTTATCGAGACCGTGCTCGGCGGGGTGTCCGCCGGCGTCATGGGCCTTGATCGCGACGGGCGCATCAGCGCGGCGAACAGCTCCGCCGCGCACTTGCTGGGGCACGGCGACGGCGCGATCGTCGGGCGGCGCTTGATCGACGTGGCGCCGGAATTCGCCGACCTTCTCAATCAACCGGCGCCGCAGGGCGAAACGCCGCCGCAGCGCATTGATGTCGTGCGCGAGGCGTTCTCGGCCAATCTCAGCGTGCGTATGAGCCCTGACGCCGCCGGCGGCCTAGTGTTGACGTTCGACGACATGACCAAGCTCATCGCCGCGCAGCGGCAGGAGGCGTGGAAGGACGTAGCGCGGCGGATTGCGCATGAGATCAAGAACCCGCTGACGCCGATTCAGCTTTCGGCCGAGCGCCTGCGCCGGAAATACGCGGCCGAGATCACCTCCGATCCCGAGACCTTCCAGAAATGCACCGACACCATCCTGCGGCAGGTGGCGGATATCGGCCGCATGGTGGATGAATTTTCCTCGTTCGCGCGGATGCCGGCGCCGCGTATGGCTTTCGCCGACATCGCCGACACGGCGCGCAACGTCGTGTTCGCTCAGCGCATCTCGTTCGCCGATGTGCGCATCGAAGGCGAAGGCCTCGACAAGCCGATTGCGCTGGTGTGCGACGAGCGCTTGATCGGCCAGGCGCTGCTCAACCTAGTGAAAAACGCAGCCGAAAGCGTGCAGGCGAGGCGAGTGCGCGAGGGCGAGCCAAAAGACGGTTTCGTCATCCTGCGCCTGCGCGATCTCGAATACGGCGTTCAGTTCGAAATTGTCGACAACGGGCTTGGCTTTCCCTCGCAAGAACGCCACCGCTTGATCGAGCCTTATGTGACGACGCGCGCAAAGGGCGCGGGCCTGGGCCTCGCCATCGTTGCGCGTATCGTCGAAGACCATGGCGGCATCATCGAGCTTGATGACGCCCCGGGCGGCGCTGGCGCAGTCGTACGCTTCGTGCTGCCGAAGCGCGTTGAAGAACCCACCCCCGAAGCATCCGTAGAACACGGCGAAGGAGTTCGCTAATGGCGTCCGATATCCTCATCATCGACGACGAAGCCGATATCCGTGAGCTGATCTCCGGCATTCTGCAGGACGATGGCCACCAGGTGCGCGCCGCGCGCGACAGCGACGAAGCGCTCGAGGCGATGCGGCGGCGCAAACCCGCGCTCGTCATCCTGGACATCTGGCTCCAGGGCAGTCGCATTGACGGCCTCGATCTCCTGTCGATGTTCAAGGAAATAGATCCGGACATGCCGGTGATCGTCATTTCCGGCCACGGCACCATTGAAACGGCCGTCGCAGCCATCCGCAAAGGCGCCTACGATTTCGTCGAAAAGCCATTTACGGCCGACCGGCTGCTGCTGGTGGTCGAGCGCGCGATCGAAACGGCGCGGCTTAAGCGCGAGAATACGACACTCAGGGCGCGCTCGGCGCTGAGCGACGATCTAATTGGGTCCTCGCCGGTCATGGCGAGCTTGCGCGGCGCCATAGACCGTGTCGCGCAAACCAATTCCCGGGTGCTGATCACCGGGCCTGCAGGATCAGGCAAGGAATTGGTGGCGCGCCTGCTGCACGTGCGCAGCCCGCGCGGCGAAGGCCCATTTGTGGCCATCAACGCCGCGTCGATCGCGCCCGACCGCATGGAAAGCGAAATCTTCGGCGAAGAGGGGCCAGACGGGCGCCCGCGCAAGATCGGCGTGTTCGAGCAGGCGCATGGCGGCACCCTCTTCCTCGATGAGGTCGGCGATATGCCGACCGAGACGCAATCGAAGATCTTGCGCGTGCTGGTGGAGCAGCGTTTCCGCCGCCTTGGCGGTTCAGCGGACGTCCAAGTGAACGTGCGCGTGGTGTCCTCCACCTCGCGCGAACTGCGCGGCGACATCGAGCAGGGACGATTCCGCGAAGACCTTTTCCATCGTCTGAACGTGGTACCGTTGCGGGCGCCGAGCTTGGCCGAACGGCGCGAAGATATTCCGGAGCTGGCGGGCTATTTCGTTGGCCGGCTGGCGGGCATGTCGGGCGTCAACGCACGCCCGATCGGCGAAGACGCGCTGGCGGCGCTGCAGGCGGCGGATTGGCCGGGCAACGTGCGTCAGCTGCGCAATGTCATTGAACGCATCCTCATTCTTGCACCGGGCGACGCCAACACGCCGGTGACGGTGGATGCGCTGCCGCCGGAAGCGTGGCCAGCGGCGGCATTCTCCAAGCATGACGGCCTGCAAGAAGTGATCGGCCTGCCGCTGCGCGATGCGCGCGAACGGTTCGAGCGCGAATATCTAAACGTGCAGATAACGCGCTTCGGCGGCAACATCTCGCGCACGGCGACCTTCATCGGCATGGAACGCTCGGCGCTGCACCGGAAGCTCAAGTCTCTGGGCGTCGAAGCCCCTGGCCGCAACGGAGCGGACGCTGAATGAGCGCAGTCGCCTATGTGAACGGCGCCTACAGGCCGCTTAGCGAAGCAGCGGTGCACATAGAGGATCGCGGCTTCCAATTCGGCGACGCGATCTATGAAGTGTGGGGCGTGCGTGACGGGCGGTTGCTCGACACCGAAGGCCATCTGGCGCGGCTCAATCGTTCGCTCCGCGAACTCAAGATCGCCCGTCCCATGGGCGACGGCCCGTTGATGGTGGTCGTGCGTGAAATTATGCGCCGCAACCGCGTTCGCAATGGGTTGGTCTATTTGCAGGTCAGCCGTGGCCAGGCCGCGCGCGATCACGCATTCCCGCAACCTTCGGTCAAACCGACGTTGGTGTTGACAGCGAAATCGCTCAATCCGGCGACCTATTCGAAGCGCTATGCGAACGGCGTGTCGGTGGTGACGACGCCTGAGGTCCGTTGGGCTCGCTGCGACATCAAGTCGGTCAACCTGCTTCCCAATGTCCTGGCGAAAGAGGGCGCTCGGGCGGCAGGCGCTCTGGAGGCCTGGTTCGTCGATGGCGATGGTTATGTGACAGAAGGCGCAGCCTCCACCGCTTGGATCGTCGACGCCAAGGGCCGTCTGCGCACGCCGCCCTTATCCGACCGCATCCTGCACGGCGTGACGCGCGCGCACGTCCTGAAGCTCGCCGCCGAACGGCAGATCGCGCTGCTGGAAGAGCCTTTTACGCCTGCGGAAGCTCAAAACGCCAAAGAGGCCTTCATAACGTCGGCAAGCAATGTCTGTGTCCCGGTCGTCAAAATCGATGGCGCCCCGGTTGGCGACGGTAAGCCAGGACCGATGGCCGCCACCCTACGTGACGCCTATTTCGGCGCCCGCACGGAATAGCCCCAAGCGCCCTAGCGATCCGGTTGGCGCCGTCGGCGGGCGCGCTTATAGCTGGGGAACAGCCGCGCAGACGTCGCGGTGCAATAAAACTGGGCAAGGGCTGACAATGGATAAGAAGCAGAACCTGCAGGACACCTTCCTCAACGCTGTCCGCAAAGCCAAGACGCCGCTCACGATTTTCCTCGTCAACGGCGTGAAACTTCAGGGTGTCGTGACCTGGTTCGACAATTTCTGTGTGCTCCTGCGCCGCGACGGCCAGGTGCAGCTGGTCTACAAGCACGCCATATCTACAATCATGCCGGGCCAACCGGTCCAGCTTTACGAGATCGATAAGGCGGCCGATGAAGCCGACGGCTGAAACGCCGATCAAGGACATCAACCGCGCCATTGTCTTGCGCCCGCTAGCGAGCGCGAGCGAGGGCGTGCGTGACGGCGAAGCGCGCTTGCTCGAAGCCGTCGGTCTCGCGCAGGCGCTCGGTCTTGACGTCGCCGCTGCGGAGGCGGCGCCGCTGCGCGCCATCAGCCCACGCACCTATTTCGGCGCTGGCCGTGTCGAGCGGATGAAGATGCAAGCGGAAGAATTGGGCGCCGGCGTTGTTGTTGTGGATGCCCCGCTTTCGCCTGTGCAGCAGCGCAACCTCGAAACCGATGTCGGCGCCAAGGTCATGGACCGCACAGGGCTCATCCTGGAGATATTCGGCCTGCGTGCGCGCACGAAGGAAGGCAAGTTGCAGGTTGAATTGGCGCGGCAGGGCTATGAGCGCTCGCGCCTCGTCCGCACCTGGACCCACCTGGAGCGCCAGCGTGGCGGCCTGGGAAAAACCGGCGGCCCCGGCGAAACGCAGATTGAGCTCGACCGCCGCATCATCGCTGAGCGCATCATCAAGCTGAAGCGCGATCTAGACGACGTACGCCGCACCCGCGGTCTGCAGCGGCGCGCCCGCGCGCGTGCCGGCATGCCTGCGGTGGTTTTGGTGGGCTACACCAACGCCGGCAAGTCGACGCTCTTCAACCGGCTGACCCAAGCGGGCGTTCTGGCGAAGGACATGCTGTTCGCCACACTCGATCCCACGGCACGGAACGTAAAGCTGCCGAGCGGCCGCGCCGTGATCATGAGCGATACGGTGGGCTTTATCTCGGACCTGCCGCACGAATTGGTGGAGGCGTTCCGCGCGACGCTTGAGGCCGTGACCGAGGCCGATCTGCTGCTGCACGTACGCGACATCGCACATGAAGACAGCGAACAGCAGCGCGCCGACGTGCTGGTTGTGCTGGCGCAATTGGCTAAGGACGCCGGCGGCAAGGCGCCGCCAGTGCTGGAAGTCTGGAATAAGATCGATCAGCTGGGCGCTGCCGGACGCGAAGCGCGTGTGACGAGGGCGCGCACGGCGGAAGCGGGCGAGGGCGCCCTGCCCCCCGTCGCGATCTCGGCGGTGACGGGGGAGGGCATGGACGCCCTACTCAGTGCAATCGACCGCGCCGCCTTCTCGGCTACGCGCGTCATCACCCTCACCTTGCCGGCTGACGATTCCGGACGTGTGCGCGCGCAGATCGCCGCCGCTGGACGCATCCTCGCAGAACGCACCGACGACGACGGCGCACTAACGCTGACGGCGGAGCTGCTGATCGAAGACGCCGCCCGCTTTTCCCCGCTTGAGCCCCCTCTTGAGGACTTGCGCCCCGCGGCAGAGTAGGGGCGTCCGCCGACGCGGGGTTTGCGTTCGTCGTTTCAAGCTCTGTCTTCCGCGTCCGATCGGCGACGCTCGCGCACATGATGCGATGCCTCGCTCTCGGACTTCTTACACTGGCCGTCGCCTGCGCGCAGGCAGATCCCGGGCGGATACGCGTCGAGCAGGGTGAGGCGCAGGGCGTCGTGCGCGACGGCGTGCGCATTTTCCGCAGCCTGCCATACGCCGCCGCGCCGGTCGGCGCGCTGCGGTTTCGCGCGCCGCAACCGGCGCCGGACTGGGACGGTGTTCGCGACGCGACGGCGCCCGGCCCGCTTTGCACACAAAACACGGAGGGCGCCGCTTGGGGGCCATGGACCGGCGCATTGGCCCCCAGCGGCCCCGTCAGCGAGGATTGCCTCACGCTGAGCGTATGGACGCCCGCGCAAGCCGCTGGCGAGCAGCTGCCCGTCATGGTTTGGATCCCAGGCGGCGGCTTCACCGATGGTGGCGAAGCGATGCGTGTTTATGACGGCGAAGCGCTGGCGCGGCGCGGCATCGTGGTCGTCAGCATCAATTATCGCCTCAATGCGTTTGGCCTGCTCACACATCCGGCGTTGGAAGTGGAAGCCGACGGCGCGCGCGGCAATTATCTGCTCAGAGACGCGCTGGCCGCGCTCGGATGGGTCAATCGCAACATCGCAATATTCGGCGGCGACCCGGAGCGCGTGACGATTGCCGGACAATCGGCGGGCGGCGCGATCGCCTACGCCTTGCTCGACGCGCCGCAAGCCAGCGGCCTCTTCGCCGGAGCAATCCTGCAAAGCTTCCCCCCAGGCTCGCACACGCTTCCGGATCGCCCCACGGCGGAGGAGAATGGGCGCGCAGCAGCGGCCAGCATAAACGCGGAAAGCGCTCAAGCGTTGCGTGCAGCGCCCGCCGAGCAATTGCTCGGCTTACACGACGGACTCGACCTCCACGTCGACGGCGTTCTCATCAGCAACACTACTCTGGCGGCCCCGCCTTACGTGAACGACGTTCCAATTATGGCCGGCATTACGGCGGACGAACTCTCGTTTCTCAGCCCGGACTTGGCGCGCTATCGCCGCGAAGCGGACACGCATGGTGATGGCTACGTCGCTCTCTATCGCGCAGACGACGACGTCAGCGGCGCAGATGCCTATCTGCGCGCGAACCGGGAGCGCGCGATGGTTGGGCTCGAACGCTGGGCCAGAGCCACGCAAGGCGGCGCGCCGCTTTATCTCTACCTCTGGGGGCATGCGCCGCCAGGCGAAGAGGCCTCAACCTACCGCGCCTTCCATTCTTCTGAAGTAATGTACATGTTCGGCGCACTCGATGCGGCGCCGGAGCGGGGCTTTACCGACGAGGACCGCGCGATCTCGGAGCGTATGCTCGATCATTGGGCGAACTTCGTGAAACGCGGCGATCCGAACGGCACAGGCAGCGCGCTGTGGCCCCGCGCCGATGTCGACGCGCCGGTGTTCATGGATCTCGGCGGTGGGTTTACGCCGCTCGCGCCGCTGCCCGAGCCTGTTCGCACATTCTGGAACGCGCGCTTCGACGCGGAGAATGCTTACCGCTTCTAGACCGCCAAGCGCGCAAGCAAATCAGCGGCGAAGACGCTCAGCGTATCGTCGCGCGCGCCCATGACGATGATCCGATCGCCCGGCTCAGCCAGTTCCAGCGCTTTGTCCCCGCAGGCGTTGCGCTCAGCGAACGCCAGCGCCTGCAGGCCGCGGGCGCGCACGCCTGCAACGATGTGCTCGCTGGTGACGCTGCGATCGACCGTCCCGCCAAAATAAACCGGGTCGGGCATGATCAGCACGTCCTCGTCGGTCATGTTGGCGGCGAACACGTCGACGAATTCCTGACGCATAAGCTTGAGCGGGCCGAAGCCGTGCGGTTGGAAGATGATGATCAAGCGTCCGGGGAAGGCGTGCAGCGTCTTCAGCGTCGCTGCGATCTTGTCCGGGTTGTGGGCGAAATCGTCGAACACCGTCACACCGCCGGCGGCGCCAATGACTTCAAGACGCCGCTTGGTTCCGGCGAAGCCTTCCAGCGCCGCCGCGGCGTCCTTGAGCGAGAGGCCAAGCGCGCGGCCGGCCGCGAGCGCGGCCAGCGCATTGGAGACGTTGTGCTCGCCTGGCACATCCAGGCGAAGCCGCGCGCGAGCGCCATCATGGCGATCGACGACCTCGAATGCGATAGCGCCCGGAGCGGGGGCGATGTTTTCGGCGCGCAGGTCGGCCAGGGAAGACCGCAACGAGTAGGTTATGCTGCGCAGCCGCGCATTGGTCATTAGCAGTGCGGCGGTTTCATCGTTGTCGAGATTGAGCACCCCCACTTCAGCCTTAGCGACGAAATCGCGAAACAAATCGCGCAGCTCTTCCATGCTCTTATGATCAAGCGCGATGTTGTTGACGACGGCGATTGTCGGCTCGTAGCGGGCGATCGAACCATCGCTCTCATCGACCTCCGCCACGAAGGCATCGCCCTTCCCAACCAGAGCCGATGCGAAAAGCGCTTCCGGCTTGACGAAGTTCTTCATCACTGCGCCGTTCATCACCGTGGGATCACGGCCCGCTTGGTGCAGCATCCAAGCGATCATGCCGGTGGTGGTGGACTTGCCACTGGTGCCGGCGACGCCGATGCGCACGCCGGCGGCGTTGAAGAGCTCAGCCAGCAGTTCCGGACGCTTCATATCGCGCGCGCCAACGCGCTTTGCGGCGACGACGTCGCCAACGGTGTCCTCTACGGCGGCGGAGCGCACGAGGATCTGGTCGGCGCCGGTGACGCCTGATCCATCCTGCGGAAACAGTGCAACGCCTTGCGCTTTCAGATATTCGAATTTCGCCGCCAGGCGGCCTTGATCAAGCGAGCGATCGGAGCCGGCCACCACCGCGCCTTTGCCGCGCAGGATGAGCGCCAGGGGCAGCATGCCCGAGCCGCCGACGCCCGAAAAGAAATAGGATTTGGCCGGACTCATGACCGAGGGTTATGAGGACAAAAGCTGCGCGCGGGCAATAAGCCGAAGGAGTATGGCCGCACATGCCGGGAAAGACGTTTCGGATCGGCGTCGTAGCGCCCGGCACGCGGATCGATCAGGCGCTCGCCGAGCGGGTGAAGGCCTACGCAGCGGACGCCTTTCTCGACGCTGCGCCGGAGATCGTTTTTCATCCGCAATGCTTTCTCAGCGCCGGCCATTTCGCCGGCGACGATGACACGCGCGCCGTGGCGTTTCTGGACTACGCCAACGACCCAAAATTCGACGCCGTGTGGTTCGCGCGCGGCGGCTATGGCGCGTGCCGCATCGGCGAGCGCATCCTCGGCGGCTACCACGAGAGCGCGCGCAGCAAAGCGTATCTAGGTTATAGCGACGGCGGCGCGCTGCTCGCTGGACTTTACCGCGCCGGCTTTACCAACCTGGCGCACGGGCCGATGCCCGTCGATCTGACCCGCGAAGGCGGCGAGGCGGCGATCAAGCGGGCTTTGGCCTGGCTCATCGAGCGCGCTCCGGAATCGCTCGAACTCACGATCACCCCGGACATGCGCACGGCGGCCTTCAACATCATGATCCTGCAGAGCGTGCTCGGCACGCCGCTCGAACCCGATCTCACGGGCCATGTTGTCATGCTCGAAGACGTCGGCGAGTATCTTTATCGGATTGACCGCGCCCTCTTCCAGATCACGGCCTCGCCGATGATGCGGCGGGCGAGGGGGATCAAGCTGGGGCGCATTTCACTCGTGCCCGAGAACGACAAGTCTTTCGGCGCCAACGAAGAAGAAATCGTCCGCTATTGGTGCGATCGCACCGAGATTCCGTATCTGGGCCGCTGCGACATCGGTCACGATGTCGAGAACAAAGTGGTGCCCTTCGGCGCGCTAAAGCGCTGACGCTTCGATTTCCCAGCTGCGCAGCGTGAGCGTCGCTGTGCCAAGCGGCAGCGGCATCGCCGCACGGACCGGCGGCGCAAATCGTTCGCCCTCCAGCAATGCAAACCAGATGCTGCCTGGAGGCGGCGGATCGCGATAGCCCTGATCCTGAGGCGTAAAACCGGCGACGGGAATGTAGCTCACGCGGCACCGCAACGCTGGACCAATATAGGGCCCGCGCTCGATGGCTTGCTGTTCGCCGCCGCGCACTTCGAGGCGATAGAGCCATCGGCCGTCGAAAGTCAGATAATCGCCGCGGCACACGCGTGTGTCGCCAACATCGGCGGCCATAGCGATGAGCGACGACAAGGGATCGCGGGCGGCCGCCTTTTGCTGATCGGTCGCCGGCGGCTCGCCCCATCCGTCGGGATAGGTGGGGCTGATGTCGGCATGCACGCTGGCTTCCGTCGGCCGCATCGTGACGTAACGATGAACGCCGTCGTACATGTGGTCGAGCCAATAGCGCCGCCAACGTACATCGCCTTCGTGGTCGATCGCACCGCCCGAGCGCGCCTCGATGCGCGTTCGCAGGAACAGCGCGGCGATGCCGCCCGAGCGAACAGTGCCCGAGGCGGAATAGGAATTATCGTCCAGGTTGATCTCGAGACGCGCACCGCCGACACCGATCAGACCCCAAGCAGCGCCCGCATAGTCGAGCGTCATCCGCTGCGCGTGAGCGGGCGTGGCCAGAGCGGCGCTTACCGCCAGGGTCAACAAAATCGTGCGCACGATGCCGACTATATCGGAACAGCTCGCCCGCGGAAAACCCGTTTCGGCCGTTATGGCAGGAACATCCGCGGTCTCACGAGATCGCGTCCTATTTGCGTTCGACGGCCTTTGCTTCGACCCAAAGCGCTTCCATCTCATCCAGCGGCTGGGGCCCGCCGCGGCCTTGCTCAGCCAGACGCCGTTCTATGTGCTGGAAGCGCCGCGTGAATTTGGCGTTGGCTTGGCGCAAGGCCTCCTCCGGATCCACTTTGAGTTTCCGGGCGAGGTTGGCCATCACAAACAGAATGTCGCCCATCTCTTCGGCAATGTGCTCCTGATTTCCACTCGCCTCAGCCGCTTTCAGCTCGGCCAATTCTTCGTCGAGCTTCGCCAGCACCTCTTTTGAACTCGGCCAGTCAAAATTGATGCGCGCCGCCCTCTTGGTGAGTTTCTCCGCACGCATCAGGGCAGGGAGGGCCATCGCAACGTCGTCGAGCAGCGAAGCGCCCTTGGCGGCGCGCTTCTCGGCCTTGAGCGCTTCCCAGGCTTGGGTCTGCTCCTCGGCGGTACGCTCGACCTTTTCGCTGAACACGTGCGGATGACGCTCGATCATCTTGTCGGCCAGCGCCTGCGCGACGTCGGCGAAATCGAATGCGCCTTGTTCTTCAGCCATGCGCGCGTGGAACACGACCTGGAATAGGAGATCGCCCAATTCTTCCTTCAGCGCCGGCACGTCGCCGCGCTCGATCGCATCTGCAACCTCGTAAGCCTCTTCAATCGTGTAGGGCGCGATGGTGGCGAAGGTCTGCTCTACGTCCCACGGACACCCGCGCTCGCGATCCCTAAGGCGTGCCATCACGTCCAGCACGGCCTGAGCCGCGGCCGCGTTGCGAGAGAGGCGCTGCGTTATATCTTCCGTATTTTCATTCACTTGGGCCCGCATGCGTGCCTCGCATAAGATAGATTATGGGAAATAAGATCATCAGACACTGAACTCGAAACTCAGGCCGTCAAATCCCGGCTCCACGCCCGCCGGCAGAACCGCCTTCAACGTCTCATAGTCCAGATCGATATGCATGTTGGTCAGCACCGCGCGTTCAGGGCTCAGCCGGGCGATCCATTCCAGCGTCTTGGCCAAATGAGCGTGGGTCGGATGCGGTTTCTCGCGCAGCGCATCGACGATCCAAAGCGACAACCCGTCAAGCGCGGCGAAGCTTTGTTCGGGCATGTCGACAAGGTCGTTTGAATACGCGATCGGGCCGACGCGGAAACCCAGCGAGCGCGAGAAGCCATGGTCTTGGTCGAGCGGTAGAATCTCCATCGCGCCGCCAGGCCCGTCGACGGTCACGGGCACGAGCGGTGTGATACGGCCAGCGTCACGGGCAATCGCAGGATAGCCGCCCTCGCTCATGAAAGCATAGCCGAAGCGCTGCATGAAGCTCACGCGCGTGGCGGCGTCTATCCAAGTTGGAATCTGCCGGCGCTGCTTGATGAAGAACGCGCGGATGTCGTCGAAGCCGTGGGTCTGATCGGCGTGATCGTGGCTGATGATGACCGCATCGATGTGGGCTAGGCCGGCCGCCGCCAATTGCTGGCGGAGTTCGGGCGGCGTATCGATTAGAACAGTCGTCGCCTCCTCTGCGGCGCCCGCCGCATCGCGCCATTGCTGCAGCAGCAGCCCGCACCGGGTCCGCCTGTTTCTCGGTTCGTTCGGATCGCACACGCCCCAATCGCCGGTAGCGCGTGGAACGCCGCCTGACGACCCACAGCCCAAAATGGTGACGCGCAACGTCCCCATCAGATCGGCCGCGCTACGCTGGGAAACACTCGGAAGAAATTGTCGGCGAGCAGGGCGGCGCCCTCCTCCTCGCCGATCCCTCTCAGCTTGAGGATCGCCGCCTGCACCGAAGCCACGTGAAGGGGCTCACAGCGTTGGCCGCGAAACGGAACAGGGGCGAGGTAGGGGCAATCCGTTTCCACGATGATGCGATCGAGCGGCGCTTCCATCGCAATCGCGCGCACATCGTCAGCGTTCTTGAATGTGACAATGCCAGAAAACGAAATGTAGGAGCCGAGTTTCAACGCCCGGCGCGCCAGCTCCGGACCCGACGTGTAGCAATGCAGGAGAATGCGCAGCGGCCCCCTCGCCGCCTCTTCTTCCAGCAAGTCACCCATGAGGGCGTCGGCTTCGCGCGTATGGATGATAAGCGTCTTGTCCAATGCGCGCGCGGCGGCGGCGTGCGCGCGATAGGCAGCAATCTGATCCTCGATCGAGCTGAATTTGTAGTGCTGGTCGAGCCCGGTTTCGCCTACGCCGACGACTTTCGGGTGGCGGCCGAGTTCGACCAGACGCTCTCCGGTGAGATCGAGGTGATCCTTGGCGTAGTGCGGGTGCGCGCCGACACTTGCATAGATATCGTCGTGCGCCTCGGCGATGGCGATGACGTCGCCAAAGTTCTCGATCTTGTCGCAGATAGTGATCATCCGCACCACGCCAGCGTCGCGCGCGCGAGCGATCACGGCTTCGCGATCCTCCGCAAAGGCGTGATGATGCAAATTGACGTGACTGTCGATCAGCAAGCTCATCGGCGTACCGCGGCGGCGCGCTCAAGGATGCCGATAGCCCGCGCCAGGCCCAGACGGGGATCCATGTCCAGGTCTTCCGCCTCGGTGCGCACCTGCTCGAGCGCGGACCAAGCTTCAGCCCAAGCTTCGCTTGCGCGCGCAACGCCCGCGGCGCGCGCCCATTCACCGGCAAGTTCCAGGACGGCCGCAAGACGCTCGAACGGCTCGCCTCCCAGACGCTCGTAGAGCGTTGTCACAATCGCCCGTGCATCGCCGCGATCCAATGCGCGCAACGCGTCGTCGAGTTCGACGCCCGCGGTTTCGAGCCCTTGCGCCTTGAGCGCGACGGCGCGCCCTGGGCGGCCCTTCACCAGAGCAACCAGCGCTGCGTCTCCTTCACCGCCGAGCGCTTCGCGAACGATCGCGTCGGGTTGCGGGCGAAGCGCAAGCCGCCGGCAGCGAGAGCGGATGGTGGCGAGCGCGGCGCCCGGTGCGTGGCACACGAGCAAAAGCACCGATCGCGCCGGCGGCTCCTCCAATGTCTTCAAGAGCGCATTGGCGGCGTTGCGATTGAGGTCGTCGACCGCGTCGACGATGGCGATACGCATGCCGCCTTCGGCCGGCGCCAGCGAGAAAAAGCGGCCAAGTTCCCTTGCGTCATCGACGGTGATTTCACGCCGCGGTTTGCCACGTTCGTTGTGGCCGCGCCGGAGCACAAACAGATCGGGATGCGCCGAAGCGGCGATCTTGCGCGTAACCGGATGTTCCGCATCGACATCGAGCGGACGCGACCCGCTTTGTGGTGCGCCAAGCGCACGCCGCGCGAAGCGATAGGCCAACGTCGCTTTGCCCAAGCCACGCGGACCAGCCAGCAGCCAGGCGTGGTGCATCCGCCGCCCGCCCAGCGCGTCGGCCAGCGCGCGCTCTTCGGCATCGTGACCGCACAGAACATAAGTTTCGCGCGGGTGCGGCGCATTGGGCTCTTTGTCTGTCTCCGGCGGGGGCTTTTCCGTTTTCACAGGCGGCCCTCGATCGCCGCCAGCGCTTGGGCAAGCACGTCGCTTTTGTCCTGCGTGGCGTCGACGATAACGCAGCGCGATGGCGCCGCCTGCGCGATGGCGAGAAACGCCTCACGCACGCGGGCGTGAAACTCCGCGCCCTTCTTTTCGAAGCGATCTTCGCCCGCCGCGGCGCCGCGCGATCGCTGCAATCCGGCGTCAGGAGCGACGTCCAGCACCAAGGTCAAGTCCGGCGCTGGCGCGCCGATCAAATCGTTCAGCGCATCGAGCGCTTCCGGCGTCAAGCCGCCACCGGCCACTTGATAGGCGTGGGTGGAGTCGTAGTAGCGATCGCAGATGACGAGGGCCCCACGCTGAAGCGCTGGGGAGATGGTGTGGCGCAGGTGATTGGCCCGCGCCGCTACAAACAAGAGCGCTTCCTCAATCGCGCTCCAACGGCCAGGCTCGCCTTCGACCACGAGCGTACGGATGGCGTCCCCACCCGGTGCGCCGCCGGGTTCGCGCGTGAGTACGATCTCTCGGCCACGCGGCGCCAAAGCCTCGGCGAGGCCGCGCGCCAGCGTGGATTTGCCCGCGCCTTCGCCGCCCTCCAGCGTGATGAAAAAGCCTCGCGCCATTGCCCTTATGAAGGGCCGAACACGGTCAGGCGCAAGCCTTCCCATGCGCGCGCGAACGGATTGGCCCGCCCGATGCGCCGCCCAGCGGCCAGCGGAAATTCCTGGGTCTGGAACCCGGGCCCCTCAACGACGAGCCGCGCGACCACTGCGCCCTCGGCGATGGGTGGTTCCAGCGGGCCGTCATAGACGATGAACGCGCTCAGGCCCGATTGAACGGCGCGAGTTCCGCCGACAATGATGTCTGATTGCGCCACAAGCGGCGCCGCTCGGCGCGAGCCCAAGCGAACTTGGGCTTCGCCAATTGTATCGCCCGCAGCCGCCAATTGGGTCACAGAGAAATCATGGAACGCGGCGCGCATCAGACGCAGGGCCTCGCTACGCCGATCGGCCATGGTTGGCATGCCATTGAAGACAATAATGCGGCGCTGGCCGTTGAGGACCGCCGAGCCGATCAAGCCATAACCCGACGCGTTGGTGTGTCCGGTCTTGACGCCGTCGGCGCCGTCGAAAGCGCCGAGCAGCGGATTGCGGTTCTCTTGCGTTCGATTGTTGTAACTGAAGCTGCGCTGCGAATAGATCTGGTAGAGATCGGGATACGTCACGATCAAATGCCGCGCCAGGCGCGCCAAATCAGCAGAGCTGATGACGTGGTCCGGGTCCGGTAATCCGGTCGTGTTGCGAAAGCGTGCGGTGCGTAAGCCAAGGTCCTGCGCGCGCCGGTTCATCTGCGCGACAAACGCTTCCTCCGATCCGGCGATTCCCTCCGCTAGCACGATGCCTGCGTCATTGGCGGAGACGATGATCAGTCCGTTCAAGAGATCGCGGACGCTCACCTCGCTGTTGAGCGCGAGAAACATGTGCGAGCCATCGGACATGGCGCCGTGACGCCACGCATTCTCGCTGACGCTGAACCGCGTGTCCATGTTGATGCGGCCGGCTTGCATCGCCTCGGCCACCATCAGCACGGTCATGAGCTTCGACATCGAGGCTGGCGCCATCGGTGCTTCGCAATCCTGGCAAAACAGGACCGCCCCGCTTGCGCCGTCCATAATGGTGACGTGCGCCGCTTCTGTAGCGAAGCCTTCCTGCGCGCGCGCCATCGGCGCGGCCGCCAGTAATCCACAGAGCGCGAGGAGCGCAGCCTTCATAATCCTAATCCGCCGAATCGCCGCCACTACGGAGGATTAGAGCAGATTGGCGCGGCGACTTTGCGTCAAAGCCTCAGCGCGCTGCGACAATCGCATCGCCATAGCCGAGTCCGGCGAGGCTTTGGCGCGCGGCGTCGGCCTCGTAACGGCTTGTGTAGGGGCCTAGCCGCACGCGGAACAGTTCGCCCGAAGCGGTCTGCCGTGTGTCCACAGCCACAGGCCCAGCAGACGCTATATCGGCGCGGACGCGGTGCGCGTTCATCAGGTCGGAGAAAGCGCCGACCTGCACGAAATAGCCCTCGCCTGATGGGTGGGCATGAGGCGGCTGCGCAAGTTGCGTCGCAGGCGGCATCGCGAGCGGTGCGCCGGCGAACTCGTGCTCGTCGTCATCAGCCGCGGGCGTGAGCGGCATTGGGCCATCCTGCTGCGCCAGCGCGTGCGACGGGGCAGGTGCGGGCGCTTGCACCGGAGCAGGGCTCGTCAGAGCAGGGGTCTGGGCGTTCATTTGCCGCGGAGCAGGGCCAAGGTAACGAACATGAACGCGCGCCTGTCCGGCGCTCTCGAAGCCGAGCACCTCAGCCGAACGGCGTGACAGATCGATCAAGCGATCGCCCACGAAAGGACCACGGTCGTTGATGCGGACGATGATCTCGCGGCCGTTCTCGAGATTGGTCACTTGCGCGAGGCTGGGAATAGGCAAGGTTGGATGCGCGGCGGTCAGCGCTTCTTGATCGAACACCTCCCCGCTCGCTGTGGCTTGGCCCTGGAATTGCGGCCCGTACCACGACGCCATGCCAGTCTGTTCATAGCCAGGCTCGGGCGTCGGAACGTACCAGCGGCCATCAACCTCGTAAGGCGGGCCCACGCGCTCGCGTTCAAGCCATGGCGCGGCGCCCTCTTCCGCAGTCGTGCGGGCTTCGGTCAATTGCGCTGGCGCCGGTTGGGGTGCGGCCGGTTCGGCCAGCGCCCCCTGCCCGCCGCCGCGGCGGATGTCGATTACCGCGCCTTGGCGCTGAGCCGGCGCGCGTGCGCCGTAGCCGTAGGAATTCTCGGCGCCGCCAGCCAGACGCGCGTCAACGGAGGCCAGTTGCAGATTCGCGGGGCCGCCGCTCTGCTGCACGCCTTGGCCCGCATATTGGATCGGCGCCTGCGCATGAGCGCTTGCCGCGAAGGCCAGTGCCGAAACGCAAACCGCCAAAACAGCCGAATACGCAGACATTCAATCACACTCTCGCAGAAGCGCCAGACGCGCATGTTTTAGCGGAGGGGTGTTGAACTCGCGTAAGCTTTTATCCTTTTTTCAGTTTAATCAATAATCGCCAATAACCACCGCACATATTGCGGAACCGCGCCGCCCCTGATACGCGGCGCTCCGCCGGACAGGTGGCCGAGTGGTTGAAGGCAGCGGTCTTGAAAACCGCCGTACGTGCAAGCGTACCGTGGGTTCGAATCCCACCCTGTCCGCCAGTGCGCAGCGTGAGCGCGCAAAAGCGGTGAATGCGCTTTAGCGATACTTGCTAATTGGTTTGCAACAGCTGTCGCGGACAGTTCCATCAAAGCATTGGGTAGGGTTGGGACCGGTGAGCGAGAGCGACAACGAGGCAGAACGCGCGAGCGTGCGCCGGAAGCGGCGGCGTGCGCGTCATCGCAAGCGGGACGCGTCGCCGCGCGAGGTCGCGCCGCCGCAACGAGATTTGCGTCTTAACGTCCCGGACACCGACCCGCCGTTCGATCCGCCGGACGAAGGCGACATATTCGGGCCGCCCGAATTATTCGATGACGACGATTTGCTCTGCGAAACGTCCCAGCCCGCGCCCCTTCTCGCCGAGGCGGGCGACGCGCCGTTCGACCCACCGGATGAAGACGAGTTCGACACGCACCTCCGCGCGCCCGAAATCGAGATCACCCCGGAAGCACACGATCTCGAGGCGCCGTCCGCGCGCGACGCCCCCGATGAGCGAGTTCCTTCCGCGGCGCGACGGCTGCCGCCAATACAGGTTTTCGCGAGCTGGGACCGCCCCGAAGCCGGGCGGTTGATGCTGCAGGCTTTGCGCGATCCGAGGCTGGCGCGCGCCACAATTGAAATCGAACGCGGCGGACTCGACGCCGCCGCCTATCGATTCTCCGATCGCCCGGCGCCCGGCCTGCTGCTGTTGGATTCAACACTCCGGCGGCCGGAATTGTTCGCCGGGTTGCAGCGCCTTGCACCGCTGGTGAACGCCGGCGCCAAGATCGCGGTGCTTGGGGCGGTAAACGATATCAGCCTTTACCGCGCGCTCGCCCAGCGCGGCGTTAGTGAATACATCGCGCCGCCGGCCACGCCCGAGGACGTTGCGACAGCTCTTTGCAATCTTTTTGCTGAAGAAGACCGCTCCCGCGTGATCGCTGTGTATGGAGCACGTGGCGGCGTGGGCGCGTCGAGCATCGCGCACAATATCGCCTGGGCGATTTCTGAATCGCTTGGCGCCACTGTGACCTTACTGGATCTCGATCAACATTTTGGTTCGGCGGCCGCCGCCTTTCACCTTGAGCACGGTGAAGGTCGCGTGCGCGCGGCCGTCGAATCCGGATCGGACGAAGAGTTCGAAGCTCTTTGCCCGACGATCACCCCCAATTTGCGGGTACTCGCCGGGCGCGCGGCGCCCGATGCCGCATGCTTAAACAGCGACGATACCATGACGCTCATCGCCGGCGCTCGGCGATTGAGCGGCTTTGTCGTGATCGATCTGCCGCACGAATGGCGGCCCTGGATTCGCGATGTGCTCGCGATGGCGGACCGAACGGTCATCGTCGCCGAGCCCGATCTGGTTAGCCTGCGCAACGCCGAGGCGCTGATGCGCCGGATGAAGACCGAGCGGCCCGCCGATCGCCCGGCCCTTCTCGTTCTCAACCAAGTCGGCCTCCCGGATCGGCCGGAAATCCCGGTCGGCGAATTTGCGTCAGCCGTGCGCGCGCCGGCTGCAGCTGAGTTCGCTTTCGCACCTGAGCATTTCGACCTTTCAGGATTTACCGCCCGCACCATGATGGAGGCGTTTCCACAGTGCAAAGCGGCTGAAGATATTGTCGCCTTCGCGACGGCGTTAACAGGCTTGCCGCGTGAGTTTGCAGGGGCGCCGCCAGTCCTGGAGCTCTGTCACCCGCTGGAGGTCGCGACGGCGCCGCCTGTTCCAAATCAGCCGCAACGCGATCCAGCGCCTGATCCCATCACGCGCGCGCGTCTTATCCAGGAAGAATGGCGCGAACGCGAACACGGACCGGGCAAAAAGCGCGGCAAGGCCGCCCTGCTGGCCGCAGGCTTCGGATTCATGGCGCCGTTCGCGGCCGCCGCAGTTTGGGGCGTTGCGCAAAGCACCGATATGCCGCCGGCGACGAGGCCGATCGCACTCGCGCCAAGCGCCGCAGCGGCCTCGGGCACGGTGATGCCTGCTCCCGCCACACCGGCCGCCCCAACGCCGCCTGAACTTGCAGCGTTCCGCACAGCGACGGCCCTTTTGGACAGGAGCGATACGAGTGGCGTCGAAGCGTTAAGAGCGCTCGCGGGGAGCGGATACGCGCCCGCGCAATATCGCTTGGCGCGCGCCTATGAATTCGGCGAGGGCGTCCGCGCCGACCTAGTTGTCGCCCGGCATTGGACCGAGCGCGCGGCGCTCGCCGGGCATCGCGGCGCCATGCATGATCTCGGCGTCTTCTTCGCGCGCGGCGAAGGCGCGCCTATGGACCCAGTACTTGCGTTTCGATGGTTCAGACAGGCGGCCGAGTACGGCGTGGCCGCAAGCCAATTCAATCTCGGCAGGCTCTACGAGCAGGGACGCGGCGTTAATCGGAGCAGCGAGGAGGCGCTGTTCTGGTTCACGCTCGCCGCCAATCAAGGCGATCAAGATGCCGCCGCCCAAGTCGCGGCGCTTCGTTCGACCCTTACGCCATTCCAAGTTGAAGCTGCTATCGCCAGGGCGCACGCGTTTAGCCCACGCACGCCCGATCCTGTCGCCAATGGCGACCTTGCAGAACCGGCCGCACCCCTACCCTGAAAACCGGTTCTTCAATGCAGAAGGGGCGCCTCGCGGCGCCCCTTTTTTTAGAACCGGTACGGAAGCCTGATCCCCACCCTGACATCAGGGGCGTCCTCCGTGACGCCGACATCGACGCTGGTGGAGAGCGTCAGGTTCTCCGTAGCGCGGAAGCTCATGCCCAGACCCAGCGTGCCGACCTGCAATTCCGTTGAACGCTGAAGCGTGCCGTTCAGCTCGGTCTCGGTTGGCATGACGTAGGAGTGCGAATAACCCAGCGAATAGGAGAAGCGCGGGTTGAGCGCGAAGCCGAAGCCGAAGCTCAGGCCGATCGAGCCGCCAGGCGATACTTCGCCGACATTCACCGCGCCGACGTTGCGATCGATGTCGCGGGCGAAATTGTGCAGGTAGCTGACGTTGGCGAATAGCACCGCCGGGTCGGTCGGGTACAGCATCGAAACGCTGCCTTGCAAACCCCAGAAGCCCGAGCCCGTGGCAAGTTCAGTGGCGACGCCGTCAGCGTCGCGGGCGAGATCGAACGGGCCGCGGCCGGTGTCCGACTTCAAACGTGCGCCGGCGACAAAGATCGGGAGGCCGCTCGCGCCATTGTTCAACTGATAGCGCGCGGAGACTTCGACGTCGCCGACGTTCGAGCCGTCGAGTTCATACGTGCGCGTCATGGCTTCGTCGTTCTGCGACAGCGTCGTGACCCGGTCTGAACGGTGAACGTATGGCACGCGCCCTTCGATCTCAAGACGATCGGTCACAGCGTAACGGGCGGTGACGGCGCCCGAAATCGTATCGCGCGCCGCGTCGTTGGCTTCAATCAGGCCGACCTGGATGCCGGTGACGATTTCGACGCCGCGGAAAACGAGGCGGTTGGAGGAGCTCCGCGAATAATCGAATGACGTTTCGAGAACAAGCCGTCCGCTGCCCATGAGCGCGGTCGATCCTTCCGGGAGCGCTTCAACCGTCGCCGGCGCTTGCTCTGGCGGCGCTTCACCCACCGGGCCGCCCGGCGCACCCGCTTGCGCCACTTGCACAGGCGCTGCTCCGCCGCCCTGCTCGTCGTCGGCGACGAAGGCGCGGGCCGGCGAGCGCCGGTTCAGTGCGATCGGCTGCTCAACGCCGAGCGCAGCAAACGGTAAAGCATTGGAAAGGGCGCCAGCGCCGCGCACTTCACCCAATTCCTCGTCGGAAACGACGCCCGTCATTGCGGCGATCTCTCGCCGCTGCCGATCGATAAGCACGCGCTGCTCTTCGATCTGCGATTGCTGCTCACGCAGCTGACGCTCCTGTGCGTCAAGGCGATCTTCTTGCTGCTCGATCAGCGCGAGCACGCGAGACAAGTCCGCAGGCGAGGCGGTTTGCGCGTGTGCGTCGGCGTTCCATCCCAATACGCACGCCGCAAGCGCGCAGGCCGCAAGCGCGGATGCACGGCGTGTCGTTGTTCGCTTCATTCCGATACGAAGCATCACCAAACCCGGTCCGGAGGACTCATCGGCGTCCTCTTCTGCACGTTCTGTTCCGGAGAGTTTTACGCGTGAGGTGATGAAAAACCGTGAAGGCACACGTTAAAATGAATGAACACGCCCAGTGCGTTCACGCCTTCACGATCAACCGACGCTATATAATATATATCTTAGCGTATCGCGTTGACGAACGACGCTTCCGTTTTCGCTGTGATCTCGTCAAGCGTTACGCCGTCCGCCAGTTCGATAAGCTTCATTGGTTGTGAACCATGCTTATCGATTTCGAAAACACCGAGATCAGTTATCACTAAATCAACCACGTTCACGCCGGTGAGCGGCAACGTGCACTTGTTCAATAGTTTGGAAGCGCCCTCTTTCGAGGTGTGCTCCATGACGACCACGACGCGTTTGACGCCGGCGACGAGATCCATCGCGCCGCCCATGCCTTTCACCATCTTGCCGGGCACCATCCAATTGGCGAGATCGCCGCGATCGGTCACTTCCATAGCGCCGAGGATCGACAGATCGATATGGCCGCCGCGGATCATGGCGAACGAGTCCGACGACGAGAAATACGAGGTTTTCTCCAGCGCGGTGATAGTCTGTTTACCGGCGTTAATCAGATCGGCGTCGACTTCATCTTCGAATGGGAATGGGCCCATCCCCAACATCCCGTTCTCCGACTGAAGCGTCACCTCCATCCCTTGCGGGATGTAGTTCGCGACCAGCGTCGGGATGCCGATGCCGAGATTAACGTAGAATCCATCACGCAATTCTTTGGCGGCGCGCTGCGCAAGCTGATCACGAGACCACGGCATCAGGCGTTCTCCCGCTGGCGCACGGTCCGCTGCTCAATGCGCTTCTCGAAGCTGCCTTTAACAATGCGATCAACGTAAATCCCTGGCGTGTGGATGGCGTCGGGATCAAGTTCTCCAGTCTCAACCAAGATCTCGACCTCAGCGACGCACTTCTTGCCGGCCGTCGCCATCATCGGGTTAAAGTTACGGGCGGTCTTGCGGAAGATCAGGTTGCCTTCCTTGTCGCCTTTCCACGCTTTGACAATGGAGAGATCGGCGACGAGCCCGGTTTCGAGCACGTATTCTTCGCCGTTAAACACTTTCGTCTCTTTGCCTTCAGCCACCAACGTGCCGACGCCAGTCTTGGTGTAGAAGCCGGCTATGCCCGCGCCCCCTGCCCGGCAACGTTCGGCGAGCGTGCCTTGAGGATTAAACTCCAGCTCCAACTCGCCGCTTAAAAATTGGCGCGCGAATTCCTTGTTCTCCCCGACATAGGACGAAACCATTTTCTTGATCTGTTTGGTTTCCAGCAGCAGGCCAAGACCCCAGCCATCGACGCCCGCATTGTTGGAAATCACGGTGATGTTCTTAACGCCGGTGTCGCGCAAGGCGATAATCAGGTTTTCGGGGATGCCGCACAGTCCGAAGCCGCCGCTCATCACGGTCATGCCGTCGAAGGCCATGCCTTCCAGCGCGGATTTGGCGTCGGGATAAACTTTGTTGACCATGAATGCGCCTCTTGCGCTCCCTACTAGGGAGACGCGCGCTGCGCCGCAACACGGGTTCGGCTGATTCCGAGGCCGGAAAAGGTTGCGCCGGCCGCTGAGCCTGCGGCCGGCGCTTCTTGGTTGGCCCTGGTGCGAGCGAGGGACGAAAAATCGCCCAGAACCGAGGATGACTAAACACCACCCCGCTTGAACCCGGTCTGAACGGATTAATCAGACTGCAACGAGGACACGCCCCAATCAGCCAGCACCTCCTCTGTGTGCGCGCCGGGCTGCGCGGGCGGCCCCTGGATGGCGCTGGGCGTCCGCTGGAAGCGCGGCGCCGGCCCCGGCTGCAACACGCCGTCCGGCGCGACGAAGGTTCCGCGGGCGGCCATGTGGGGGTGAGCGGGCGCTTCCGTCATGCTGAGCACCGGGGCGAAGCAGACGTCGCTGCCCTCCATCAGCGCTGTCCATTCGTCCCGGGTCTTGGTTTTCACCTTGGCGGCGATTTTCTCGCTTAAAGCGGGCCACGCGCTGCGATCCATGTGCGCAGCGAAGGCGTGATCGCCCTTAAGCTCCAGCTTCTCCAGAAGCAGAGCGTAAAATTCCGGTTCGATCGAACCGATGCTGATCCATTTGCCGTCGGCGCATTCGTAAACATCGTAAAAATGCGCGCCGCCGTCGAGGAGGTTGGAATCGCGTTCGTCGGTCCAGACGCCGGCATGCCGGAGGCCGTAGAAAAGCGTCATCAGCGACGCCGCACCGTCAACCATGGCGCAATCAACGACCTGGCCCTTGCCGGAGCGCTGCGCCTCCACGAAGGCGGCGAGCACGCCCATGGCGAGGTAAACGCCCCCGCCGCCATAATCGCCGACAAGGTTAAGCGGCGGCGATGGCGGGCTTCCCTTGCGCCCTAGCGGATGCAGGGCCCCAGCCAGGGCAATGTAGTTGATGTCGTGCCCGGCGGCCTTGGAGAGCGGCCCCTCCTGCCCCCAACCCGTCATGCGGCCGTAAACCAGGCGCGGATTGGCGGCGAGGGCCTCGTCCGGTCCCAGACCCAACCGCTCCATGACGCCGGGCCGGAAGCCCTCGATCAGAATTTCCGCCTTGCTCATCAGGCCTCGAGCGGCAGCCTTGCCTGCCTCGGTCTTGAGGTCGAACGCAACGGAACGGCGGCCGCGGGCAAGAAAGTCGAATTTAGGCAGGCGGCCCCCGGCGCGGTCCACACGCACCACGTCCGCCCCCATGTCCGAGAGCAGCATGCCGCAGAACGGGGCCGGACCGAGGCCTGCGAACTCCAAAACCTTAACGCCGTTCAGCGGTCCCGAAGCCATTTTGGAGGCGTCCTTATCTCGTTGTTTACCCTGTTGGTTGCTTGGTGGCGGCTTGGGCCCGAAGATGCAACTGGCTCAGGGGCGGAGTAGCCGATTGCGCATCGTCGTGCGTTGCCAGGATCCACGCGCTGCGCGCACGGCGCAGGAAGCTCTGGCGCGCGCCGGCGTTGAAGCGCTCGCCGCGCCTGGGGATTCAGTCCCGCTGCGCAGCCTGCCCGAGAGCGAAGACATCGTGGTCACGCCCTACGAAACGGGCGCGTCTGAAACGCTAGCCCAGGCCGCACGCAGCGACGGCCGAGCGCCGCTCGCCGTCATCGCCGGACTTTCCGCGACGGCGCCACCGGCTGCGGGACTGGAGAGCAGCGCCTGGTTCGATGGCGCCATAGCGCTCGATGCGCCCCCAGCGTTGCTCGCCGCGCAACTCGCGGCCTGCATTCGCGCCGGCGTCGCCGAAGAGGAACGCGTGCGCCGGCGCGCCACCGCATTGGCGCTCGAAGCACCATTGCCGGCCACGCAAGAGCCGCGCTCGCTCAAGGCGCTCTACATCGGCGCGCCCTCGCCGCTTTTCCTCTCGCTGGAATCCATGCTCGGCGATCATGGCGGGCTTGTCGCGGCGGCGTTCTCGTCGTTCACTGGCTTCGACCATCTGCACAATGAAAGCTTCGACGCCGTCGTCTTGAACGGCGCCCAGGATGCGATGACGGCGATATCGCTTTGCGCCGCTCTGCGCCGCAACGCGAGCCTCTACCATCTGCCGACCATGGTGATTACAGCGCCGGACGACGACGGCACGCGCAAAGCAGCCATCGATCGCGGCGCGTCGGCTGTGGTTTCCGTCAGCGCGCCGAGCGCGCCGGGCATGGGGTGGCTGTTCGAGGCCATCCGGCGCGAGCGTCGGCGCAACGCCGCCGAGCATGAATTGCGGGCGCTGCGCGACATCATGGGAGACGCGCGCACAGGACTGTTCCGCTGCAGCGCGTTCGAGACGCACCTGGCGCGGCTGGCGGCAGACCACCAGGCGAGCGGACGCGCGCTCGGTCTCGCCGTGCTCCGGGTGTTGCCCGCGCACGGCGCACGCGAGCCCAGCGAACAGGTCTGGTCGCGCGGCTTCAACGAAATCGCAAGCCTCGCGGCTCGCCTCATTCGCGACGCCGATTGCGGCGCGACGCTCGGCACCGAGTACATTGCTGTCGCTTTGCCAGCCACCGAACTGCGCGGCGTGCGGCGCTCAGCCGAACGCATCGCCTCGGTCGCGGAATGCACGGCGTTCGCATCGGGCGAGAGCGGATCGGGCCCAGTCGTGTTCGAACAAAGCGTGGTCGAGTTGCAGCCAGGCGAAAGCGGCGCCGCCCTGCTCTCACGCGCACTGCGCGCGTTCCACTTCGAGAGCGCCTCGGCCTAGGCGGCCTTTTTCTGCGCAATGCGCGACAGATGCTCCAGCACGCCGCGAAGCGCCTTTAGACGCTTTTGCGCATCCGGCCAACCGCCCTGCACCACAAGCTTTCCGTCGGGACGCATGCGGAAATCGTCCGGGCGCTCCTGCACGTAGCGCACAAGCGCCATCGGGTCACCGAAGCCCTCTTCGCGGAAGCTCAGCACGGCGCCCTTCGGGCCGGCATCGAGCTTGGCGATGTTGCAACGCCGGCAAAGCGCCTTGAGCGCAGCGACGGCAATCAACTGATCCGCTTCCGGAGGCAGCGGTCCGAAGCGGTCGATCAGCTCAGCGGCAAATGCTTCACGCTCTTGATCGGTGTCGAGATCGGCCAACCGACGATAGAGCGCCAACCGCACCGTTAGATCGGAGACATAGTCTTCCGGGATCAGCACCGATGCGCCGACATTGATCTGCGGTGACCAGGAACGTTCGCTGACCCCCTCGTCGCGCCCCTCGCGCAGCGCAGCGACCGCCTCTTCCAGCATGCTCTGATAGAGCTCAACGCCGACTTCGCGAATATGGCCGGATTGCTCCTCCCCAAGAAGATTGCCGCCGCCGCGCATGTCGAGATCGTGGCTTGCCAGCGTGAACCCGGCGCCGAGATTATCGAGCGAGGAAAGCACTTTGAGACGCTTCTCGGCGCCCAGAGTCAGCGCCTGATCCGCCGCGGTGGTGAGATAGGCGTAAGCGCGCACTTTCGAGCGCCCTACGCGGCCGCGCAGCTGGTAGAGTTGCGCTAGGCCGAACATGTCGGCGCGAAAGATGATGAGCGTGTTGGCGCGCGGAATATCCAAACCCGATTCGACGATGCTGGTGGAAACAAGCACATCGTAGGCGCCGTCGTAGAAGCTCGTCATCAGCTCATCGAGCTGGCCTGGCGCCATTTGGCCGTGCGCAACGGCAAACGTAACTTCAGGCGCGTTCTGGCGCAGAAATTGCGCGGCATCGTCGAGATCGGCGATGCGCGGGGTGACGAAGAAGCTTTGCCCGCCGCGATATTTTTCACGCAACAGGGCTTCGCGCACCGTGAGCGCATCGAACGCGGTGACATAGGTCCGGACCGCCATGCGGTCGATCGGCGGCGTGGCGATCACGCTCATCTCGCGGATGCCGGCAAGCGCAAGCTGCAGCGTGCGCGGAATGGGCGTCGCCGAAAGGGTCAGCGCGTGCACATCAGCGCGCATCTCCTTCAGCCGTTCCTTGTGCTTGACGCCGAAGTGCTGCTCCTCGTCGATGATCATCAGGCCAAGATCGCGGAATTGGACCTGCTTCGAGAGCAGTGCGTGCGTGCCGACCACGACTTCAATAGAGCCGTCCGCCAATCCCGACCGAGCCTCCGCCGCCTCCTTGGCGCCGACGAGCCGTGAAATCTGCCGCACGCGCACCGGCAGGCCCCGGAAGCGTTCGGAGAAAGTGCGGAAGTGCTGTCGCGCCAGCAGTGTTGTCGGCGCCACCACAGCGACTTGCCGGCCTGTCATGGCCACCAAGAAAGCGGCGCGCAGCGCGACCTCGGTTTTGCCGAAGCCTACATCGCCGCAAATCAGGCGATCCATCGGACGGCCCGATCCGAGGTCGGCGACTACGTCGTCTATAGCCGCAAGCTGGTCGTCGGTTTCTTCGTAAGGGAAACGCGCGCAGAACTCGTCCCACAGGCCCTCTGGCGGCAGCACCACTTCGGCCGTCTTCGCCGACCGCTGCGCGGCGATACTGATGAGTTCGGCCGCCATGTCGCGAAGCCGCTGTTTGGTGCGCGCTTTGCGGCTTTGCCAAGCGACGCCGCCCAGCCTGTCCAGTTGCGCTTCAGCATCTTCGCTGCCGTAACGCGTCACCAATTCAATGTTCTCAACGGGGAGATAGAGCTTATCTCCACCCTGGTACGACAGGTCGAGGCAATCGTGCGGTGCGCCGGCGACATCCAGCGTCTTCAGACCCTCATAGCGGCCGACGCCGTGTTCTTGATGGACGATGAGATCGCCTGGGGTGAGCGCCGCTGCCTCGTTGAGGACGCTGGACGCCCTGCGCCGCTTGCGCTGGCGCGCGAGGCGGTCGCCGAGAATGTCCTGCTCGGCCAGCAACGTCGCGGCATCGGCCTCGAACCCGTGCTCAAGGGGCAGCACGACGAGCACGGGCCCTTTTTGTGCGAGCCCGGCGGCTTCCGGCCACGTCGCCGCCCGGCGAACATCTTCAAGACCATGATCGACGAGCACGCCGCCCAAACGCTCAGCCGAACCTTCTGTCCAAGCCGCAACGACGACACGGCGCTTCTTCTTCACCAAGTCCGCGACATGCTTCACCGCGGCGTCGAACACGTTGGCGTCGGCGGTCTGGCGTTCGGGTGCGAAGTCACGCCCCGGACGGGCGCCTAGGTCCAGCTTCGTTTTCTCGCCGCTGTCAAAATGCGTAAGGCGCCGCACGGCGCGATCCTTCAATTCCGTGGCGAGCGCCTCCGGCGTTAGGTAAAGCGCCTCAGGCGCCGGCGCGCGAAACGGTGTCGCGCCGCGCGACATCGGCGCGGTCCTGCGCGCCTCGTAATGGTCCTGCGCCGTCTCGACGCGTTCGCGCATCGCTTCTTCAGACAGGGTGTCGAACGCAATCAGCGCATCGGGTCCAACATAGTCAAATACAGTTTCGAGCCTGTCGTAGAAGAAGGGAAGGAATTGCTCCACGCCCTGCCGGCGCATACGCGCGCTGACGGCATCGTAGAGCGCATCGGTCACCGCGCCAAACGCTTGGGTGAAGCTCTTGCGAAAGCGCAACACGCTCTCGTCATCGAGAAGGATCTCACTGACCGGCGTAAGCAGCGCGTCGCCCATGCTGCGCTTCGAAATCTGCGTTTCCGGATCGAAGGCGCGGATTGTTTCCAATTCATCGCCGAAGAAATCGAACCGCAACGGCTCAGCGGCGCCCGGCGGATAAACATCGATAAGCCCGCCGCGGACGGCGAACTCGCCGGCCGAACGCACGGTTGAAGCACGATTGTAGCCGTTGGTGAGCAGATACGTTTCGAGGTCGGCCATGCTGGCCTCAGCGCCCGCTTTGGCCAGGTAAGCGGCCGGGCCCATGCGCACGCGCGGCGGGGTGCGCTGGGCGACCGCGGACGCGGTGGCGATCACGAGCAGCGGCGCATCCTTCTCGCCGCGGCGCGCCAGGGCTGTCAGCGCGGCGCAACGTTGCGCCGCCACAGCCGAGTCAGGCGAAATGCGATCGTAGGGCAGCGTGTCCCAAGCGGGCAGACGCAGGGTCGCCAAGCCGGGCGCAAAGAAATTGGCGGCGGCCTCGAAACGGCTGGCGCGGGTTTCGTCGCGCGCGACGAACAGAGTAACGCCGCCGCGCTTGAGCGCCGCTTCCGCCAGCGCCGCGGCGTCATACCCCTCAGGCGCTCCGCCCACGCTGAGCGCGCCCTTGGCTTGCGCCAAGGTTGACAGCTGTGACCCGGTTAGGACGGTTTCTTTCATCAGCGACGTTCGTTCAATTCCAACCTGAACGCGCGCAGACGCTCCAGCACCGGCGTCTCAAACGCCGGCGGCGCCTCTGCCGCTCCCGTGATCCAATCATAGACGTCCGGATCGGGCGTCTGTAGCAGGCGTTCGAACGCAGCCAAGTCCTCCTCGCCCAATTCCGCCAAATAGCGATCGGCAAATCCGCCTAGAATCAAGTCAATCTCGCGGAAGCCCCGGCGCCAGGCCCGGAATTTCAGCCGTTTGCGGCGCTCGTCCATACGAGGGTCAGGTCCGCTCTGGCGGCCGCATCCGGCGCCAGCCATGTCGAAGGGGGCCGCGCTATAACCCATATGGGCGGCCGTGTCAGCGCCGTCGAGCGAGAGGCATGAAAGACATTTTCGACCGTGTGCTCCGCGCCTACCTGGCGCCCGCGCGCGCCCCTCGTGGAGCGCGGCGCGAGACGATGGAGCTTGCGGCGAAGGTGGCCGGCGGCGCGCTGGTGCGCGACCTCGTGTTTCTGGCGCCGCATAGCGCCATCGACCGGCGCAACCGGGTTCCCATCGCCGAAGCGCGCGAAGGCGAGATCGCGACTATCGAAGCCGAGATCGACGCACACATGCCGGGCTATCGCAACGTGCCCTACCGCATCCGGCTGCGGGACGAGAGCGGCTTTCTCTCCGTCGCGTACTTCCGTGGCAAAGAGGACATGCTGAAACGGATGTGGCCGATCGGGCAGACGCGCCTCGTGAGCGGGACGGTTACGTTTTACGACGGCATGCGGCAAATGCTGCACCCCGACCATGTCGTCGATCCCGCGCGCGGAGAAGCGCCACCGGCGGTGGAGCCGATTTACCCCCTCACGGCGGGGCTGCCGGGCCGGACGCTCACGCGCGCCATTCAGGGCGCGCTGGACGCAGCACCCGATCTCCCGGAATGGCTGGAGCCGACAACGGTCGCTGCGCACCATTGGCCTGATTTCCGCGCAGCTTTGGACCGCATGCACAAGCCTGAAACGCCGGACGATGTTTCGCCGGTAAGCGTGCAGCGCAAGCGCCTGGCCTATGACGAATTGTTCGCACGCCAGTGCGCCTTGCGCTTGCGCCGCGTCCACCGCCGGCGCGAAACCGGGCGCGCCATCACGGGCGACGGCCGGTTGACGCAGAAATTGCTTGGCAGCTTGCCCTTCAAGCCGACCAAGGCGCAGGTCCGCGCGTCAGAGGAAATCTTCGCCGACATGGGCGAGCCCTCGCCAATGCTGCGTCTCCTGCAGGGCGATGTCGGCTCCGGAAAGACATTGATCGCCGCCTTGGCGATGGCGCGCGCCGCTGAGGCGGGATTGCAGAGTGCGCTCATGGCGCCGACGGACCTGCTCGCGCGTCAGCACGGCGCTACGATACTGCCGCTCCTAGAAGCGGCGGGCGTGAAGGCAGCGGTTCTGACGGGCCGCGACAAGGGCGCATCGCGTAAGGCGATCATGGAGCAGATGGCCAGCGGCGACCTTATTGTTGTGATCGGCACACACGCCCTTTTCCAGGATGACGTGGCGTTCCACGATCTCGGGCTCATCGTCATTGACGAACAACATCGCTTCGGCGTGTCCGATCGTATGCGCATGGTGGCGAAGGGGTTCGCACCGCACGTGCTGGTGATGAGCGCCACGCCCATTCCGCGCACCCTGGCGCTCTCCATTCATGGCGACATGGACCTCTCCGTGCTGGACGAAAAGCCGCCGGGCCGGCAGCCGATCCGCACCGTAGCGATGCCGATCACCCGCGCCGGCGAAGTGGCCGACGCCATTGCGGAGGCGTCGGCGCGCGGGGAGCGCGCCTATTGGGTCTGTCCGCTGATCGAAGAAAGCGAGGCCGTGGATCTCGCGGCCGTGCAGGATCGTTACGAAGCGTTGCGCGAGCGCTTCGGCGACGGCGTGGAAATTGTGCATGGGCGCATGTCTGCGACATCGCGCGAAGTGGCGATGGATCGCTTCCGCGCCGGCGACGCCTTCCTGCTCGTCGCCACCACGGTGATCGAAGTGGGCGTCAACGTGCCGGAAGCGACCATCATGGTGATCGAGCATGCTGAGCGGTTTGGGCTCGCGCAATTGCACCAATTGCGCGGCCGCGTTGGCCGCGGCGAGCAACAGGGCAAATGCGTTCTGCTATGGAAGCCGCCGTTAGGCGAAGGGGCCAAAGAACGCCTCGACGCGGTGCGCCGCAACGACGACGGCTTCGCCATCGCCGAAATCGATTTCAAGATGCGCGGCGCCGGCGACATGCTCGGCACGCAGCAATCGGGCATGCCGCCGTTTCGGCTTGTCGAGGCGGAGGCGCATGGAGACATGCTTGGCGCCGCCGACAAGGAAGCGCGCTTGGCGATCGAACGCGATCCCGAACTCAAGACCGAACGAGGTGTGGCCATTCGCGTGGCGCTGGCGCTATTCGGCTACGCGGAGGCTGCCGAGCTGGCCCGCTCCGGCTAGCTCCAGGGCCCAGGCGCCGCCGCCGCGGGTGCGCGAACCGCACCGCCCCCGAACCGCAGCAACGCGTCGATCCGCTTTTCGATCGGCGGATGGGTGGCGAAGAGGCTGGCGAACTCCGAGTGCGGATTTTCGATAAACATCTCCCGAACCTCCGATGGCGCGGCCACGTGCGCGTTGCCGGAAATCTTCTGCAGCGCGGAAATCATGGCGTCTGGGTTCTTGGTCAGTTCGACGGCGCCAGCATCGGCAAGGTATTCACGGCGGCGCGACAGAGCGAACCGGATAACGATCGCTAGCGCGTAGGCAATCCCGATCAGCACGAGCGCGACAATGATGGCGAGAATTGCGCCGCCGCCGCTATCGCGGCTCGATGAGCGCGAGGATGAAGAACGGCCGCCAGAGTGCCAGAGGCCGCGGAAGGCGATCTCGCCAACAAACGAAAAGATGCCGACGAAGATCACGGCGATGATCAGCAAGCGAACGTCGCGATTCTGGATATGGGTCAGCTCGTGCGCCAGGACCGCCTCCAGTTCGTCCCTTTTTAGCGAGTTGCGCAGTCCCCGCGTGACGGTGATGGAATATTGCCCCTCGTGCAGGCCGGTGGCGAACGCGTTCAGTCCCTCTGTTTCGATGACGCGCAAAGCGGGCATGGTGATGCCGCGGGAGACGCACAAATTCTCGAGCAGATTGTAGAGTTCCGGATCCTCGCTGCGGGCGAGTTTCTTGGCGCCTGTGGCGACGTCGATGATGCCCTGATAAAAAGCGTAGGCGATGGCGAACCAGAGGCCTGCACCGACCAACGCGTAGGGCCACGCCTGCGCCAGAGCGTCGGCCGCCCAGACAAACGGCCCCATCATCGGATCGACGCCCGGAACTGTTGCGCCAGACAAACCCGCGAAAAGGAGAAACAGCCCGTAGGTCAGCAGGATGAGCAGCAACGGAAATCCGGCCATAAGCAGCACGGATTTCCAATTGTTGCTCCAGATGTGCGTCTGCAGGCCGTAAGCGGCCATCAGCGCGCGCCCCTCAGTTGAACTTCACCTGCGGAGGGGCGGCGTCCATCGACGCACGGCTTTCTTCACCGACATCGAAGAAGTCACGTGGGCCGAAGCCGAACGGGCCCGCGACCAGGACGGCCGGGAATTGCTCGCGCGCCGTATTGTACTCGCCAACGGCGTTGTTGAAGAAGCGGCGCGCCGCCGCGAGCTTGTTCTCGATGTCCGAGAGTTCGTCCTGAAGTTTGCGGAAGTTCGCGTCCGCCTTCAGCTCCGGGTAGGCTTCGCTTAGCGCGATGAGGCGCCCGAGCGCTGCGCCCAGCACGCCTTCAGCGGCGCCCATAGCCTTCGGATCGCCCGTTCGCTCAGCGGTCACTGCAGCGTTGCGCGCCGCGATCACCGCTTCCAGCGTGCCGCGCTCGTGCGCGGCATAGCCTTTCACGGTCTCGACCAGATTGGGGATGAGGTCATGACGCTGCTTCAACTGCACGTCGATGTCAGCGAACGCTTGGTTCGTGTTCTGCCGCAGCGCGACGAGGCGGTTGTAAATGCCGATGAGGAAGATCGCGATGACAACCGCGACAATCAGCAGGATCAAGCCAAGGCTCATAAGCATCCCTCTCCAGGTTCGGACGGGAACCTAGCTCAAGCGCTGACAAAAAGCACGCCCTCTCAGCCGATAACGTCGGAGAAGCGGCCGCTGCGCGAAAAGCCCCTGGGCGCTACCTTGCCCGCGCCGCCGCGTTTGCCGCGATACTCCTTCCACTCAGGCACCTGCCGGATGCGCCCCGCGCTGTCTTCCCAAGTCAGTCCCTCGTCCTTGGCGAACACCTTCACGTCGGCGAGCCCACGATCGTGATAGGATTGCAATTTGACGCCCTTGCCGCGCGCCATTTCCGGGAGCTCCGAGAGCGGGAAGATCAGCAGCTTCTTGCGTTCGCCGATGACGGCGACTTGATCCCCCTCGACTTTCGCCGCTTGCATGGCGCGGCCGTTGAGGACCTGCTTTCCTGAGCGCTTCGTCGCCAGCATTTCGCTCTCGGAAACGACGAAGCCATAGCCCTCGTGGCTGGCGACGAGACGCTTGCCGCCCTCCTGATAGACAAACAGCGCCACAGCCTCGTCGATGTCACCAAGATCGACACTAAGACGGATCGGCTCTCCATGCCCTCTGCCGCCGGGCAGTTTGTGGGCGTCTAACGTGAAGGCGCGGCCGTCGGATGCGAATAACAGGAGCTTGTCTGTCGTCTCGCACTGTACGATGTGGTGGGCGCCGTCGCCTTCCTTGAACTTGAGTTCGGTGAGATCGGCGAGGTGACCCTTCATCGCCCTGATCCACCCCTTCTCGGACAGCACCACCGTGATCGCCTCGCGCGCGACGAACGCCTCGACATCGATCTCCGTCGGCACTTCGGCGGCCCTGCCGAGTTCGGTTCGGCGGCGACCCCAGGCGGTGTCCGGTCCAAACAGCTTGCGCGTATCTTTCAGCTCGCCCGCGATCCGGCGCCATTGTTTGCGCGTATCCTGCAGAAGGCCCTGCAGGTCCTTCTGCTCTTCGCGCAGCCCCGCATCCTCGCGGCGAATTTCCATTTCTTCGAGTTTCCGCAACTGGCGTAGACGCGTGTTCAGGATCGCTTCCGCCTGAACGTCATTGAGCCGGAAACGCTGAATGAGCTTTGGCTTCGGCTCATCTTCATTGCGGATGATGCGGATGACCTCATCCAGATTGAGATAGACGATCAGCAGACCGGCGAGCACGTCGAGGCGCGCAGCGATTTTGCTCAGCCGGTGCGCGGCGCGCCGCTGCAGCACATCGCGGCGGTGATCGAGGAAGGCTTTCAGCGCTTCCTTTAGGCTCAACACCCGTGGCGCGCCATCCGCGTCTAGCACGTTCATGTTAAGCGAGGCGCGGCTCTCCAGCGCCGTCAGCTTGAACAGACTCTCCATCAAGACAGCGGGTTCGACAGCGCGCGATTTCGGCTCGATGACGAGACGAATGGTTTCGGCGCTCTCGTCATGCACGTCTCCGAGCATGGGCGCCTTCTTCTCTTCGAGAATTGCCGCAAGCTGTTCGATTAGCTTGGTCTTTTGCACCAGGTGCGGAATCTCGGTGACGATGATGCGCCAGGCGCCGCGCCCAAGATCCTCCGTGTGCCAGCGCGCGCGCACGCGAAACCCGCCGCGTCCGGTTTCGTAAGCGTCGCGGATGCTTTCCGGCGGCTCCACCACGATCCCGCCGGT
>JBFWZB010000002.1:73588-167531 GCA_050185805.1 Hyphomonadaceae bacterium | reverse complement strand
CGACGGCGTCAACCCCTTGGCGGCGGCGAGCGCATCGATGGCGCGCCAAATCTGGCCGTGCTGCATGATCCGGTTTAACCTCAACCTGGGCTAAGGAATTTGAGCCGTATCATAGGAATATATACCTGACAATCCTCCACGATGTCGGCACGGCGGGGCTGCGGCTGCTGGATCCGGAGATGGCTCATCATGCGGCGCTTTGGGCGCTGCGGGCGGGCGTAGGCCCGCGCGCGCGCAACGATCGTTGGCCGCGCTTGCGGACGCGCTTAGCGGGGCTCGATCTGCCCAATCCGATCGGCATGGCCGCGGGGTTCGACAAGAACGCACAAGCGGCAGACGCCTTGCTCGGCGCCGGTTTTGGTTTCGTCGAGTGTGGCACCGTCACGCCGCTGCCGCAGCCCGGCAATCCGCGCCCGCGCCTCTTCCGGCTGTCGGAGGACCGCGCCATCGTCAATCGCCTCGGCTTCAACAACGAAGGTCTCGACCTATTCGCCGACCGGCTGGCCGCACGCGCGCATCGGCGCGGGATTGTCGGCGCCAATGTCGGCGCCAACAAAGACAGCGCCGACCGCGCCGCCGACTACGTGAAAGGCATGGGGCGGGTTTGGAAGCATTGCGCCTACGTCACGGCGAACATTTCCTCGCCCAACACGCCCGGCCTGCGCGGCTTGCAGGAGCGCGGCGCGCTCGAAGATCTACTAGGCCGCATGCGGGAAGCGCGCGCTCTGCTGGAGGCGGCGCATGGCGCGCGGCCATTGTTCCTGAAAGTCGCCCCCGATCTCGATGACGCCGCCATTCGCGACATCGCCGAATTGGCGCTTGAGTACGGGCTTGATGCGCTGATCGTTTCAAACACGACGCTGGCGCGTCCGCCGCATTTGACGTCGGACAATCGGGATGAAACCGGCGGCTTGTCAGGACAGCCGCTGTTCCAGGTATCGACGCGCGTGCTGCGCGAATTCGCGCGGGTGCTGAACGGGCGGCTGCCGCTGATCGGCGTGGGTGGAATTGAAAGCGGCGAAACCGCGCTGGCCAAGATCAAAGCCGGCGCGAGCGCGGTTCAGCTCTATTCGGCGCTGATTTACGAGGGCCCGGGCTTGGTGCGCGACATCGCCGGCGATCTCGATCAATTTCTCGCCGCCGAGGGCTTCGACTCGGTCGCCGACGCCGTCGGCGTCGACATCGAGACGGCGCGGCCTGCGCGCAGCGCCGTTAGCGCCGCGCCATGATGCGCTGACGCATCGACGAGGTCTGATTGCGAATGTCCGACATCAGCGCCTGAATGTCACCGCCGTTGCGGTCGAGGGCCGCCAGGAAATCCCGCTGCTGCTGTTGGGCGAGCCAGATCTCGTTGCCCTCGAAGACCAGCGAGACGTCGACAACCTTCCAGACCTCGCCGGAGCGCATCACGCGCCACTGCACGCGCAAAGGCCGGTTCTGGCCGCGTGGGGTCATTTCGCTGATCACGACGACGTCTCGCCCGGCCACACGCTCGGTGGAGCCCAGAACGCGCAGGGTGCTGGAGCTATAGGCGTCGAGCCGGTCTTCGTAGACTGCGATGGCGTAATCTTGGAACGTGCGCGTCCATTCGCTGCGCAGCGTTGCATTCGCGCGCAATTGCGCGCCGTAGCGGCCGAGGACGAAGTTCGCGATGCGCGGCATATCAGCGAATTGCGACATCAGGCGATAGAACGTCTGTTGGCTGCCGGAAGACGAACGGCTGCGCAGCGCGTTCAGCGCGCCGCTGGCGCTTTCCTGAACATAGCTTTCCGCATTCTCGTTGCGCGCGGCGTACGCCGCAGGCGCCGCGGCCAGGATCGCAGCGCCCGTGAGCGAGGCGAGGAAGGCGGCGCGAGTAATGGGGCGGGACGTCACGATGTAACTCCTAGATTTGTGGCGGCGACTTCCGCCGGACCCGACGCGTGATCGGGGGAATCGACACTCGGCTCCTGGACCGGCTCAAGCTCTGGCGCCGGCGATGGCGGCTCTATCTGGGTATCCTCCGGCGCGACTTCATCAGCGCTCTCATCGATGGCGTCGAATTCGGGCAAATCCTGGACGTCCATCTGTCCATTTCGCACCGCGCTTTCGCGCAACAATGCATAACTCGAACGAAACGTGACGTACGGATCCACCGAGTTTTCGCGCGTGCCATCTATAGTTTCGATCAAGCTCTCGCGGGTGGAAATGCCCGTTGCGGCGCCGCGCGCGCCACGCGCAGTCTCGTCGCCGTCGAATTGCGACCACGTAAGCGGATCGAACGCGACATCGATGATGCGCCCCGCGCCGTCACGCAGATTTGTCGGGCCCAAAACCGGCACGAAAATGTAGGGGCCTTCGCCGACGCCCCACACAGCGAGCGTTTGGCCGAAATCCTCGTCGTGGCGCTCAAGGCCCATGCGCGTGGCGGGATCGAAGATGCCAAGCACGCCGATTGTGGAATTCACGCCGAACCGCGCGAGCGTCGTGCCCGCGCGCGAAGCTTCGCCCTGCAGCACATCGTTGGCAAAAATGACCGGCGAGCGAAGATTAAACAGGAAATTGGAGACGCCACTGCGGATCGGTTCGTTGGTGACGCGGCGATAGCCGCGCGCCACCGGGCCAAGCACCGCTTTGTCGATCGCTTCGTGCGCGGCGAAGAGATTGCGATTGGTCCCCTCGAAGGGATCGTACACAGCTTCTTGCGCATGCGCCGCCGGCGCGCAAAGGCACGCCGCCGCAAGGCTCAAAGCTGCAAGTGTTGCGCGCATGAAGCGTCCACCCTTCGAGGGCCACATAATGGCCCGTCCTGGTTAATCAACTTCAACGCGCCGCCGCGCGCGTGCGTGATCGCGAGGCTGTTGCGCGTTTGCAGCGCTAGTCTTTCGGCGTGGTAGGCCGGGGCGCCGCGACCCCGGTCACGCACTCCCCAGAAAACCGCGGACGAGCCCCTTCCCAGACCCGCTCGATCAGGGCATATAAAGATATGTTTATATCTCCAATCCTGGATGATGCGGGCGAGCGGACCGACGCCGACCGGGTCGTCGGGGCCCTGCGCGCGGCGGGCGAGCAGACCCGGCTGCGGGCGCTGGCGCTGCTCACGGAAGGAGAATTGGCGGTGGGAGAGCTGGCTCTGGCTCTCGGGCAGAGCCAGCCGCGCGTCAGCCGTCACCTCAAATTGCTGACCGAAGCGGGGCTGGTGGAGCGTGCGCCGGAGGGCGCTTGGGTGTTCTACCGGTTGCCCAGCGCGCCAACGACCGAGCGCAAACTAGCCGCCGCCGCGTTGGCCATGCTCGACCCTGCTGACCCAGTACTGGCTCGCGATTCCGAGCGGCTGCGCACGATCCGCGCCGCGCGCGACGCCGCTGCGGCCGCCTATTTCGAACGCAACGCGGCGGATTGGGCGCGTTTGCGCGCGCTGCATTTGCCGGAAGCGGATATCGAGGCGGCGATCCTGGAGGCAGCGGGGCGCGGCCCATTCGATCTGATGGTGGATGTCGGCGTCGGCCAAGGCCGCATGATCCAGGTGTTCGCCGACCGCGTGCGCCGCGCCGAAGGCTTTGACACCAGCCGGCAGATGCTGGCGATCGCGCGCGCGCAATTGGATGAATTGCAGGCGAAAGCCGCGGTGCGCTATGGCGATGCCTATGCGCCGCCGCTTGGCGGTGAGAGCGCCGATCTGGTGACCATCCACCAAGTGCTGCATTTTCTCGCCGATCCGGGCCGCGCTGTCGCCGAGGCGGCGCGCTTGCTGAAGCCGGGCGGCCGTCTGGTCATCGTCGATTTCGCACCGCATGCGCTGGAGTTTTTGCGCGAGAAGCACGCCCATCGCCGGCTCGGCTTCGCCGACGCCGAAATCGCCGAATGGGCCGCTGCGGCTGGCGTTGCGCGGCTCGCCACCAAAACGCTGGCGCCCAGCAAACCGGGCGATCTCACCGTGAAGATTTGGGCAGGGGACAAAGCATGAGCGTGGCTGGGGCAGCCAATCTGATCGCCGAGTCGGCGCAGCGCGCGGCGCGCGCGCGCGTCTCATTCGAGTTCTTTCCGCCGAAGACGGAAGCGCTGGAAGCGCAATTGTGGGATGCGATCCGCAAACTGGAGCCGTTGAATCCGAGCTTCGTCTCGGTGACGTATGGCGCAGGCGGCTCCACCCGTCATCGGACGCACCGCACCGTCGCGCGCATCGTGCGCGAGACATCGCTGAAGCCCGCCGCGCACCTCACTTGCGTCGCCGCCGATCGCGACGAGATCGATCAAGTGCTCGACGCCTATTGGGGCGCGGGCGTGCGGCACATCGTGGCGCTGCGCGGCGATCCGCCCGGCGGCGTCGGCACGGCGTTTGAGCCGCATCCGCAGGGCTACGCCAACGCTGCCGACCTCGTCGTGGGCGCGCGCCAAGCGCATGATTTCGAGGTTTCCGTAGCGGTGCATCCGGAGAAGCATCCGGCCAGCCCGAACTGGGAGCATGAGATCGACAATTTCAGGCGCAAGCTCGATGCCGGCGCTACGCGCGGCATCTCGCAATTCTTCTTCGACGCCACCCTGTTTCTCGCCTTTCGCGAGCGGCTGGCCAAAGCCGGCGTCAGTGCGCCGATCGTGCCGGGCATTATGCCGGTCACCAATTTTGCGGGGCTAAAGAAGATGGCCGCGGGCTGCGGCGCCAGCTTGCCGCCGTGGTTGAAGAAATTGTTCGACGGCCTGGACGACGATCCGGAGACGCGCCGCCTCGTGGCGGCCGCCACTACGGCGCAGATGTGCGCGCAGCTCGCCGCTGAGGGTGTTGAGGATTTCCACTTCTATACCCTGAACCGCGCCGAGCTGACGCTGGCGATTTGCCGAATTCTCGGCGTTCGCACCAAGGAGCGCGCGGCATGAGCGGGGCGAGTCGCAATCCGAACGGCGCGAAAAACGGCTTCGATGAATTGATCGAACCGGACCATCTGAGCTTTCTAGAACGGGCGGTGACCTTATGACCCGCGAACAACGTATCGCCGCCCTCAAACAGGCGATGGCCAAGCGCATCTTGGTCATGGACGGCTCGATGGGCGCTTATCTGCAGAACTTCCGCCTCGATGGGAGCGATTTTCACGGCCAGCGCTTTGCCGAGCATCCCAGCGCGCTCAAGGGCAACACTGATTTGTTGAGCCTGACGCGGCCGGACATCGTCGCCAAAGTGCATGAAAGCTATCTCGAAGCTGGGGCGGATATTCTCGAAACCAACACGTTCACGGCGACGGCGCTGAGCCAGGCAGAGTATGCGCTGGACGAGATCGCCTATGAGATGAACGTCGAGGGCGCGCGGCTGGCGCGGACAGCGGCGGATGCGTTCGAGCAGAAAGACGGACGCGCGCGCATCGTGGCGGGGGCCGTCGGGCCGACCACAAAACTCCTGTCGATGTCGCCGGAAGTTGGCGATCCAGGCCGGCGCGACTGCGACTTCGACACCATGGCGAAGGGCTATGAGGAGCAGGCGTGCGGCCTGATCGAAGGCGGCGCCGATTTGCTGTTGATCGAAACCATCACCGACACGCTCAACGCCAAGTCGGCGCTGTGGGGCGCGTGGGAGGCGTTCGACAAAACCGGCGTCGAGCTGCCGCTTTGGATTAGTGGAACAATCACTGATCGCTCCGGCCGCACGCTCTCCGGCCAGACGGTGGAGGCGTTCTACAATTCCGTTCGTCACGCAAAGCCGATGGCTGTCGGCTTGAATTGCGCGCTCGGTCCCGCCGAAATGCGGCCGTTCCTGGCGGACCTCGCGCGCATCGCCGAATGCGCCGTGATGGCTTATCCCAACGCTGGGCTGCCCAACGCCATGGGCGGCTACGACGAAACCCCGTGTTCGATGGAAGAGCATTATTCGGAATGGGCGCGCGCGGGTTTGGTCAACATCCTCGGCGGCTGCTGCGGCACGACGCCCGAGCACATCGTACATCTGCGCAAATCGGTCGAAGGCGTGAAGCCGCGCACGCTGCCGAAACCTGAGGTGCGGTTGCGCCTCGCAGGGCTTGAGCCATTTACGGCGGCCGCCTGATGGACCGAGCTCACTTGGAGGATCCCGAATTCGTCCAGCGTTACGCGGAGGGCCCCGGGCGCTTTGTGCCTGGATACGCCGTCATGCAGCGTATGGCGGCGCAGCTGATTGCCGAGAAAATCGGCGCAGAGGGCGACGTTCTGGTGCTTGGCGCTGGCGGCGGTCTGGAATTGGAAGCATTCGCGCGCGCGCAGCCGCGATGGCGCTACATCGCCGTGGACCCAGCCCGCGAGATGCTAAGCGCTGCGCGGGAGCGCATGGTCGCCGCAGGCGCAGAGCGCCGAGTGGAATGGACGGAAGGCTACGTGTTCGATGCGCCATCGCGTCAATACGATGCGGCGACGGCGCTGCTAACGCTTCATTTCGTCGCCGATGACGGCGCCAAGTTGGAAACGCTACAGGCGACACGCGCCCGCCTGAAACCGGGGGCGCCGTTCGTCCTCGTCGATCTCTGCCTCGATAAGGCGAGTGCCGATTACGATCGCCACCTCTCGCGCTATCGCGCGTTCGCGCTCGACTCCGGAGCGGAAGCGGGTGATGTGGCCGATACGGTCGAGCGCGTCCGCAACCTCATCAACACAGTCTCACCTGATCGCAACGTTGCGCTGCTAGCCGCCGCCGGTTTCGCTGGAGTGGATCTTTTTTTCGCCGGCCTGTCTTGGCGCGGCTGGGTGTCGTACGCATGACCAATCCCTTCGCCACTTTCGTCATTGTCGGCGAACGCACCAACGTCACCGGCTCGGCGAAATTCCGCAAGCTGATCGAGGCTGATGACTACGCCGGCGCACTTGCTGTCGCGCGGCAGCAGGTCGAGGGCGGCGCCAACGTGCTTGACGTCAACATGGACGCGGCGCTGATCGACGGGCCTGCAGCGATGCGCACTTTCCTCAACCTGATCGCATCGGAGCCGGATATCGCGCGCATTCCGCTGATGATCGACAGCTCCAAATGGGAGGTGATCGAGGCCGGCCTCAAATGTGCGCAGGGCAAGTCGATCGTGAACTCGATTTCGCTGAAGGAAGGCGAAGCGAAATTCCTGACCGAGGCGCGCAAGGTGCGCCGCTATGGCGCGGCCTGCGTGGTGATGGCGTTCGACGAGCAGGGGCAAGCCGACACCGCCAAGCGGAAGATCGAAATCTGCAAGCGCGCTTACACATTGCTTGTGGATAACGGCTTTCCGCCCGAAGACATTATCTTCGATCCGAACATCTTCGCCGTCGCCACCGGCATCGAAGAGCATGCCGATTACGCCAAGGCGTTCTTCGAGGCGACTGCCTTCATCCGTTCCGAGCTTTCCCATGCACACGTGTCGGGCGGCGTCTCCAACGTCTCGTTCTCCTTCAGGGGCAACGAGGCGTTGCGGGAGGCGATGCACGCCGTCTTCCTCTACCACGCCATTCGCGCCGGCATGGACATGGGCATCGTCAACGCCGGTTCACTGACGCTCTATGACGACGTGGAAGCGGAGTTGCGCGAGCGGGTGGAGGACGTGCTCCTCAATCGCCGCGCCGATTCCACTGAGCGCTTGCTGGAGATTGCCGAGCGCGTCAAAGGCGGCGGCAAGAAAAAGGACGCCGCCAAGTCGCTGGCGTGGCGCGAGAAACCGGTGCGCGAGCGGCTGAGCCACGCGCTGGTGCACGGCATCACCGATTTCATCGTCGAGGACACCGAGGAAGCTCGGCTGGCGGCGGCGCGGCCGCTGCACGTCATTGAGGGGCCGCTGATGGACGGGATGAATGTCGTCGGCGACCTGTTCGGCGCGGGAAAGATGTTCCTGCCGCAGGTGGTGAAATCGGCGCGCGTGATGAAGCAGGCGGTGGCGCACCTCATTCCGCACATGGAGGAGGAGAAGGAGCGCACCGGCATGGCCGGCAGGTCGAACGGCAAGATCGTGATGGCGACCGTGAAGGGCGACGTACACGATATCGGCAAAAACATCGTCGGCGTGGTGCTGCAATGCAACGGCTACGACATCGTCGATCTTGGCGTCATGACGCCGTGCGAGAAGATTCTAGAGACGGCTAAGGCGGAGAACGCGGACGCCATCGGGCTTTCGGGCCTGATCACGCCGAGTCTCGATGAAATGGTGTTCGTGGCGAGCGAGATGCAGCGCCAGGGCATGACCTTGCCGCTGCTGATCGGCGGCGCCACCACCTCACGCACGCACACGGCGGTGAAAATTGCGCCGGCGTATAAGGGGCCCACAATTTACGTGACGGATGCTTCGCGCGCGGTGCCGGTGGTGCAGAAGCTTCTGGGCGACGAGCGCGACGCGCTGGTGGCGGAGACCAAGTCCGATCAGGCCGAGGCGCGCGAGAGTTATCTCGCGGGCCAAGACAAGCGCCCGCGGCTGCCCATCGGCGAGGCGCGCGCCCGGGGGCTAAAGCTTGAGCACCATCCCGTCCGGCCGAGCTACCTTGGCGTGCGCGAGTTCAAGAATTTTCCGCTGGCCGATCTTGTCCCGTACATCGATTGGACGCCGTTCTTTGCGTCTTGGGAATTGGTCGGGCGCTATCCGGCGATCCTTGAAGACGAAATCGTCGGCGAAGCCGCGCGCAACCTCTTCCGTGATGCTGAGGCGATGCTCGCGCAGATGGTCGAGGAGAATTGGGTGACCGCCAACGGCGTCGCCGGCTTCTGGCCCGCCAATCGCGATGGCGACGACATCGTCATCTGGGCCGATGAGAAGCGGAAAAAGGAGCGCGCGCGGCTCTTCACGTTGCGCCAGCAAATGGACAAGGGCGCGAACAAGTCCAATCTCGCGCTGGCGGATTTTGTCGCCGTGAAGGGTGAGGGAGCGGACTTCGTCGGCGGCTTCGCTGTGACGGCGGGCATTGGCGAAGAGGCGATCGCGCGCCGTTTCAAACAGGCCAATGACGATTATTCGGCGATCCTGGCGCAAGCGCTTTGCGATCGTCTCGCCGAGGCCTTCGCCGAAGCCATGCACGCCAAGGTGCGGCGTGAATTATGGGGCTACGCCGCCGAAGAGAGCCTCGATTACGAGGAATTGCTGCTGGAGAAGTATCGCGGCATTCGCCCCGCGCCCGGCTATCCGGCGCAGCCTGATCACACCGAGAAAGCGACATTGTTCGATTTGCTCGAAGCGACTGAGCGCACCGGTATCGAACTGACGGAGAGCTTCGCCATGACGCCGCCGTCCTCTGTATCGGGCCTCTATTTCGCGCACCCGCGTTCGGAATATTTCGGCGTCGGACGCATCGGCCGCGACCAGGTCGAGGATTACGCGCGCCGCAAGGGCTGGGATCTCGCCACCACCGAGCGCTGGCTGGCGCCCATCCTCGCCTATGAGCGCGGGCAAGGATGAGCCGCGCCTTGGCTCTCGCGTCGCGAGTCGGCTAGAATCAGCGCCTTGAACACGGATAGACATCTCGTCGCGCGTATCGTCGTGGCCGCGCTCGCGCTCTGCGCGCTGAGTTTCTTCGTCGGCGTCGCGGGCGATCTTTCGCTCGCGTCTCAACCGGGGCCCGCCGCGACAGTGGAAATTCCCGCCAACGAGGCTTCCAGCGGCAAGTCCTAGGGCTGGCCGCCACAATTGAGTGCGGCATTGGCGCAACACTGGCGCAAATCGCCTACAACCGCGCCCAAAAAGCGCCCAGGTCCCAGCGCTTCCTCCGGGCCCATGAGCCACGCGACGAGTCTGTCTGCACGGGGTGCGGCCGCTTTTGCCGCGGCCCTCACGCTCGGGGCGCCCGGCGTGGCCCTGGCTCAGCAGCAGCCCCGCCAGGGTGGTTCACCAACACCGGTTCAAGGCCTCTACAACACATCTTCCGGTTCGACGCGCTATTCCACGCCCGACGGCGCGGTGCGGTTTACGTTTGATCGTTCTGGCAGCCGCATGGCGTTGGTGCAGTTCGAGGGCGATCCGGAAGTGCACGTCTTGCGTCCGCAGGGCGCGGCCGGCGGCGGCGAAATTTACCGTACCGAGGATGGCGACGTGATGCTGCGGGTGACGCCGCATGGCGGCATCACAGTCTACACCCGCGCGCATCAAACCGGCTCACCGGCGTCGGAAGAAGGGCGCGCGGCGCCGCTGACGCCTGCCGCGATCGCGTTCGCTGAAATGCAGGAGCGGTTCCGCCGCCTGCAAGCGCGTGCGGCGCGCAGCATCGGCCAGACCGTCACCTTTCAAGCGCCGGCGCGCGTCTCTGAGCCGCAAGCGGGTGTCGTGCTTGACGCCGCGGAGCGCGCCGCCGAAGGCCTCGCCGCTGCGCCGCTGACCAATGTGCGTCGCGTCATCATAACGCTCGGCCCGCGCCCGAACGCGCAACTTCAGGGCGATACGCTGATCATTCAAGTCGCGCCGCAATATGGTTACGCCGGCCGGCCTTCATCGATCGCGGTGCGCAACGTGGTCACCGGCCACGTGCAGGGCCCGGAGCAGTAAGTCTCAGCCCGGCGCGAAACCGGCCGGGGCCAATTCAAATCCAGAAAATTCAAAACCCGGCGCGACCACGCAGGAGACGAGCGTCCACGCGCCTAGCGAGCGCGCAGCCTGCCATTGATGCGCCGGCACGATCGCTTGCGGGCGTTGGCCAGCAGCGAGATCGGGGCCGAGCGTGATCGCGTCTGTCCCGATCTCAAGCGCAAGCGGTGCGCCGGCGTGCCAAAACCACATTTCGCTCGCATCGACGCGATGCCAGTGCGAGCGCTCGCCAGATTGCAGTAGAAAATAGATAGCCGTGGCGTGAGCGCGTCCACTACTGCCGGCGGCGTCGCGGAAGGTCTCGACATAATGGCCGCCTTCGGGATGCGGCGTCATGTTCAACGCCGCGATCAGCTCTTGGGCCGTCATTTGAAGCTGTCTTTACGGCGGCGCATTTCGGCGAAGGCCTCGACGTCGCTTGCTTCCGGGATCATCAGCGATCGTTTGAGTTCGGGGGCGCGCAGAAACGGATTGGTGCGCAATTCTGCTTCCAGCGTCATCGGCACCGTGGGTTTGCCCTGCGCCCGCAGTTTCTTCACCTCGGCGATGCGCGCCTGCAGGTCGCGATTGACCGGATCGTAATAGATCGCAAAGCGCGCATTGGCCTCGGTGTATTCGTGCGCGCAATAGAGCGTTGTGTCCGCCGGAAGGGCGGCGATTTTTTGCAGGCTGCTCCACATTTGTTCAGGTGTGCCCTCGAACAGACGGCCGCACCCCATGGCGAAAATGGCGTCGCCGACGAAGGCGGTCTTCTCGCTGTCGAACATGTAGGCGATGTGGCCTAACGTATGTCCGCCGACATCGATCACCCGCGCCGCCGCTGCACCAAGCTTTACCGCGTCGCCTTCGCCGACGAGAACGTCCGGCGCGGCGCCTGTGCGGCTGATTTCGGCGGGGCCAGTGACGCGCGCGCCGGTGGCGGCGACGATTGCGGCGTTGCCGCCGGCGTGATCAGGGTGCCAGTGCGTGTTCCAGATGTCGGTAATGCGCCAGCCCTTCGCCTCGGCTTCGCGCAGGATCGCCTCGGCGTCGGGCGTGTCGATCGTGGCGGTCGCGCCAGTTCCGGGCTCGTGCACCAGAAAACCGTAATTGTCCGACAGGCACGGGAATTGATGAATTTGAAGCATGTCCTAGCTTAGCTCTTGCGATCATGCGCGTCGATGTTCTCGCCTTGCAGCGCTTTTATGCTTCGTCTCTTGGCGCGGCCGCGCAGCGCATGGCGGCGCGGCGTTTGGCGGCGCTGTGGCCGCATGCCGATGGGCTCGACGTTCTGGGGCTTGGTTATCCCACGCCTTACCTTGATCCGTTTCGCGAAGGGGCCCGCCGCGTCGTTGCATTGATGCCGGCCGAACAGGGGGCCGAACATTGGCCGTCCGGTCCGGTTTGCGCGGCGGCGCTGGCCGATGAAGCGCGGCTGCCGTTTATCGACGCCATCTTTGACCGCGTGCTCATGGTGCATGCGCTGGAGGAGAGCGATTCCGTGCGCCCGATGCTGCGCGAGGTGTGGCGCGTGATGGCGCCGGAGGGGAGGCTCGTCGTCATCGCCGCCAATCGCTGGAGTTTGTGGGCGCAATCGGGCGCGACGCCGTTCGGGCATGGCCGGCCTTACTCACGCACGCAGCTGGCCGCGCTGCTTGCGGATTCGATGTTCGAGCCGGTCGCTTCCGCACGGGCGCTCTATGCGCCGCCGCTAACTTGGACACCGCTGGTGCGCGCCGCCGATGCATTCGAGCGCGTGGGCGAAGTTATGTGGCCGCCGCAGGGCGGGTTGGTGCTGATGGAGGCGGTGAAGCGCCTCTACGCTGAAACGGCGCGATCAGGCGGACGTGTACTGCTGGCGAAGGCGCCCTCCCGCAAGCAGCCGGATACGCCAGGCGCGCAGCGCCAGGACTAGCTGCGCCGTCGCCAGCTGCCGTCATTTCGTCGCCTTTGACGTGCAGCGCCGGGTCTGGGCGTTAGAATCGCCCTTCGCGGAACCAATGGGGAATTCAAATGCATATGACGCGGCGCACCATGCTGGGCGCTTCTTCGGCGATTGGCCTCACTCTGATTGCGGGCTGCAACCGCGCGGCCCAGGGCGGCGGCGGGACCGAAATGCACGCCATCCTCGATCGCGCAGTGACGCAATTCCTGCACGAGATTCCGGAGTTCGCCACCGCGCTTGGCGTCAGCCAGGAGCAGGCGGGCGGGCCTTACCTCGATCGCCTCAGCGACGCTTCCCGGGAAGGACAGCGGCGTTTGCGCGCGTTGACCGAAACCACACTCACCGAATTGCAGAGCATCAATCGTGACGCGCTCGAAGGTCAGGACCCCGTCACCTACGACGTCGTCACCACGGCGCTGCAGGATAACGTCGATGTCGCGCGCTACGAGATCGGCGGCGGCGCCGGCAATCCGTATGTTGTGACCCAGCTTGGCGGCGCCTACACGCAAATCCCCGACTTCATGGACAGCATGCACCCGGTGACCAATCGGGAGCAGGCCGACGCCTATATCGGGCGTCTGCGTGCTTATGCGCGCGTGCTGGATCAGGAATCGGAGATGATCCGCGCCGACGCTGGCGCTGGCGTGACGCCGCCTGATTTCAGCATCGACGGCGCCGTGCTCCAATTGCAGCAATTCGCCAATCTGCGCCCGGCGGAGACGGTGCTGGTGACATCGCTCAATCGCCGCCTCGGCGAAATCGAGGGGTTCGCCGCGGCGGATCGCACTGCACTCACCGGTGAAGCCGAAACCATCGTTCGCGACGAAGTGCTGCCGGCCTACCGCCGCCAGATCGAGACGCTTCAGGGCATTCGCGGCCAGGCCAATCACGACGCCGGGATTTGGAAGCTGCCGCAAGGCGCGGAAATGTACGCAGCGGCGCTGAAGCAGCAGACCACCACCTCAATGACGCCGGACGAAATCCACGAAATGGGCGTCGACCTGGTGAACTCGCTGCACAGTGAGATGGACGCCATTTTGCGCGCCGAGGGCCTCACCAATGGCAGCGTGGGCGAGCGTATGCGGGTGATTTCGCGCCGTCCCGACCAGCTTTATGCAAACAACGACGCCGGCCGCGCGGAACTGCTCGCTGACCTCAACACGCAAGTGCAGGCGATTACGGCGCGCATGCCGGAAGTGTGCAACACGCTGGCGCGCGCCGAGCTGCAGATTGTGCGCGTTCCCGAATACATCCAGGCGGGTGCGCCCGGCGGCTATTATAACGGCGCCGCGCTCGATGGCTCACGACCGGGCATGTATTACATCAATTTGCGCGACACGGCCGAGTGGCCGCGCTTCACGCTGCCGACTCTGACCTATCATGAAGGCGTGCCAGGCCATCATTGGCAGATTTCGATTCAACAGGAATCGGAAGGCTTGCCCTTCATTCGCAGCGCTATCCTTGGCTTCAACGCCTATCAGGAAGGCTGGGGCCTTTATGCCGAGCAATTGGCGGATGAACTCGGCTTTTATGCCGACGATCCGCTCGGACGCTTAGGCTATCTGCAATCAGCCGTGTTCCGCTCGTCTCGCCTCGTGGTCGATACCGGCATTCATTCCAAACGTTGGACGCGCGAGCAGGCGATCCAATCCATGGTCGAGGCGACCGGCGACCAGGAGAGTTCGGTGACGACCGAAATCGAGCGCTATTGCGTTTCGCCCGGCCAAGCGTGCGGCTATATGGTCGGCAAGCAGGCGCTCTTGCGCATTCGGGAGGAAGCGCGCACGGCGATGGGCGAGCGCTTCGACATTCGCGGCTTCCACGACGCTGTACTGGTGCCGGGCCCGACGCCCTTGTCGGTGACCGAGCAATTAGTGCGGCAATGGTCAAGCGCCTCGGCCTGATCCGGCCAGGATTGCGGACATGAAGGGCGCCCGGGCTGCGGTCCGGGCGCCTTTTCATCGCATGCGCCTGGAGCGGGCCGGGTTTTGAGCTAAGGTCCCGCCTCTTTTTGGGGTCGCCAAGGATCTGTTCATGTTGATGACACGCCGCGCCGCTTTGGGCGCAACCGTCGCCGCGCTTGCAATTTCAGCGGCGGGCTGCAACCGCACCGGCCAAGGCAGCGCCGATTTGACGGGCCTGCTCAACCGCATCGCCACAGACATGCTGCGGGAATCGCCGGAAACGGCCACCAGCCTCGCTGTTTCCGAAGAGCAAGCGGGTGGGCCGTTCATGGATCGGTTGAGCGATCCTACGCGCGAGGGCTTGCGCCGCTACAAGGGCATTCTCGAAACCGGTTTGCGCGATCTGCAGGCGCTTGATCGCGAACAATTGTCGGCCAGCGATCAGGTCAGCCTGGATGTCGTCAGCACGTCGTTCCAAAACAATATCGACGACCTGCAATACGAGCCCGGCAGCCGCTATCCCTACGTCGTCACGCAGCTCACCGGCTCTTACGTCTACTTCCCCGATTTCATGGCCAGCCAGCATCCCGTCACCAATCGTGCGCAGGCGGATGCTTACGTCTCGCGTCTGGCGGCCTACGCCGGCGTGCTCGACGTAGAAACGGGCCTAATCGGAACCGACGCGCAGGCTGGCCTTTCGCCGCCGGATTTCGCCATCGATAAAGCGATCCAGCAATTATCGGGCTTCGCCGCGACTCGCCCGGCCGACACGGTTTTCGTGTCGTCGTTCGCGCAACGCCTCGGCGAAGTCGCGGAGATCGCCGAAGCTGATCGCGCCGCGCTCTCGACGCGCGCTGAAGAGATCGTGCGCGACCAAATTCTGCCGGCCTATCAGCGTCAGGTCGAAGCGCTGCGCGCGATCAGACCAAACGCCGTGCACGATGCGGGCTGCTGGCGTCTGCCGAATGGCGAGGAGCGTTACGCGATCTCGCTGCGCGGCCACACGACGACTTCGATGAGCGCCGATGAAATTCACCAAATGGGCGTCGATCTCGTGAACTCGTTGAACAGTGAGATGGACGCGATTTTGCGCTCGGAAGGATTGACGCGGGGCACCATCGCGCAACGCGTGGGAGAAATTGGGCGCCGCCCCGATCAGCTCTATCCAAATACAGACGCCGGACGCCAACAATTGCTCGCCGACCTCAATGCGCAAATGGCGGCGGTCAATGCGCGCATGCCGGAATTCTTCGGCACGCTGGCGCAGGCGCAGCTCGATATCCGCCGCGTGCCGGCGTATACCGAAGCTGGCGCTCCCGGCGGCTATTATCAGGCCGCCGCGCTCGATGGCTCGCGCCCCGGCGCCTACTACATCAATCTGCGCAATACCGCTGAGTGGCCGCGCTTCACGCTGCCGACGCTGACCTATCACGAGGGCACGCCGGGCCACCATTGGCAGATTTCGATCCAACAAGAATCGGAATCGATCCCCTTCATCCGCAGCGCGCTGCTTGGCTTCAACGCTTATTCCGAAGGCTGGGGCCTTTACGCCGAGCAATTAGCGGACGAGATCGGCATGTACGCCGACAACCCGCTTGGCCGGTTGGGCTATTTGCAGTCTGCCGCATTTCGGGCCTCGCGCCTTGTTGTCGATACAGGCATGCACTCCAAGCGCTGGAGCCGCGAACAGGCCATCCAATCCATGGTCGAAGCGACCGGCGATCAGGAATCGTCGATCACGACCGAGATTGAGCGCTATGCGGTGTGGCCAGGGCAGGCGACGGGCTACATGGTTGGCCGCCAGGCAATCAGCCGCATGCGCGAGGAAGCGCGCACCGCTCTTGGCGACCGCTTCGACATCAAAGGCTTCCACGACACCGTGCTGACCAATGGCGCGACACCGCTCTCAGTGACGGAAAGTCTCGTGCAGGCCTGGGTGCGCCAAGTTCAAGGCGCGGCCTGATCGCCTTAAGCGCGCGGCGCGCCCTGCGAAAGCAGGCGCTCGCCGCGCGCGTGCGATCGCTGGCGGCCGAGGAAGCGTACGCCCTTGACCAACATCTTCAGCGCTTCGAAATGGATGCCGCCGATGACGGTAAGGGTCATCAGCGGATTAGCCGTCCATGCGCGCAGCAGCGCTAGGTCGGTCAACGCCCGGTGCTCGCCTGCAAACGAAGCGGTAAGAGCCGTCTCGTCGCCGCGCTTCACGCGCATCGCTACGCGTACCTCGCTTCCCGGCGGCAGAACGCGAAATTCGTAGCGCAGGCCCATTTCGAGGAATGGCGAAACGAAGAAGTCCTTGTCGCAGGCTTGTGCAATGACGCCGCTCTCTTCGCGCGCCGGCGCCAACACATAGAAGTGCCATTCGCCGAACGTGTTGCAGACCTGATGCACCAGCGCGGCCAACGTTCCGTCGCGGCGGTGGCAGAAATAGACGCTGAGCGGGTTGAACACATAGTTCAGCACGCGGGGCATCGCCAGCAACGTAATGCTGCCGCTGTCCCAGGCGACGCCGGCTTCGTGCAGCTTCGCTTCAATCTGCGGCTTTAGCGCCGCGTCCACGCGTGCGCCATGATCGCGATCGAAGAGTGAGAGAAGGTTGAAGCGATTGTGCGAGAAGAGTCGGAGGCGGCGATCCAGCGCGGCGAGATGGTCGAGGTCGATCGCAAGCATGAACACCCGATAGCGTAGCTTGTGCTTGCCTGGGCGCGCGTGAGCGACGTGGCCTACATAAAGCCCGCTCGTCATGCCGCCTCGTCCAGCTCAGCGGGCTGCGCGGGCAGGTGGATGCGGCCGGATTGCTCAGCCACGCGCCAGGGCCGTTGCACGCCGCCGAGGCGCTCAGCGACGGCGAGGCCCGCCTGCAGACCGTCCTCGTGAAAGCCGGCGCCGAAATGGGCGCCGCAGAACCAGGTGCGGCGCTTGCCCTGCAATTCCCAGATACGATGTTGTGCGCGGAGCGCGGCAGCGTCGAAGATCGGGTGATCGTATTCGGTGCGATAGAGTACGGTATCTTCCCTAGGCTCGCGGCGCGGATTCAGGGTGAGAAATATTTGCTCGCGGCGATCCAGGCGCTGCAGCCGGTTCATCCAATACGACACCACGCATCCCCCATCGGGATTCTCGCCGACATAATTCCAGCTCGCCCAAAGATTTTGGCGCGGCGGCATAAGGGCCGGATCGGTATGCAAGACGGCGCTGTTTTTGGCGTAGCGGAACGCGCCGAGGATGCGCCGCTCTTCGGCGTCAGCGTCATCCAGCATCGCCAGCGCTTCGTCGGCGTGGGTAGCGATAACGATCTGATCGTAGCGCGCGTCGCCGCCCGTTGCGTCGCGCACGATCACGCCATTGGGGTCTCGACGGACATGAACCGCGCCGGCGCCCAGCCGCACGCGATCCGCGTAGCGCGCCGTCAGCGCGCGAATGTAGGCGCGGCTGCCGCCCTCGACTGTGCGCCATTTCGGCCGGCCGGAAAGCTTCGTCAGGCCATGGTTTTCCAGGAAGCGCACGAACGCGCACGCGGGGTAGTGACGGATTTCCGCCAACGAGGCGGACCAGATCGCCGCCGCTTGCGGGAGTAAGTGATCCTTCTGGAATGCCTCGCCATAGCCGCGCCGCGTCAGGTATTCGCCAAGCGAGAGCGTTTCGTCCGGCGTGTCCAGCAAGTCCATTGCCGCGTTTTTGTAGAAGCGCAGGAGATCATAGGTCATCGACCAGAAGCGGGGACTCACCAAATTGCGTCCGCCGCACAGAAACGCCGAGGCGTCGACGGTCGAATATTGCGCGCCGCCGCCGAGCGAGACGCCGAAGGACATGTCAGAGCGCTTAGTGGCGACGCCGAGGTGAGCGAACAGGGCAACGAGATTGGGGTAGGTGATGTCGTTATAGACGATGAAGCCAGTGTCGACCGGCGTCGCACCAGACGCGGTTTCGACATCGACGGTGTTGGAATGGCCCCCGAGCCTGCCGTTCTTCTCGTAGACAGTAACTGCGTGGCGTTCGCTCAGAAGCCATGCCGCCGACATTCCGGCTATCCCCGAACCGATCACGGCGATATTCAGGGGCGGATTGTCGAGGGTCGTCGTGAAGGCCATGACCGGTTCCCGCATAAGCCGGGTTGGGCGCTCCGGCGGCATGGACCTGATTACGGGTCGCGCCTGGCTCTGGATCAGGATGATCCAAGCCGCCGCTTGGGCGTACTGGGAGCCGATGTGTGCGCTGGCCCTCGAACCCCGCCTTTCGCCACGCCGCCGGAAGGTGTTCGTGACGCCTGAGCGAGACGCCATGACGGACGAAGATTTGCTGCGCCGCATCGCTTCTGGCGACCGCGATGCGTTCGGGCGGCTGTTTCAAGGCTATGCCGGGCGCATTAAGGCGTACCTGATGCGCCTCGGCGCGCCTGCCGCGGTGGCGGAGGATCTGGCGCAGGACGCGATGGTGTCGGTCTGGCGCCGTGCCGCCAGCTTCGATCCGAGCCGCGCTAAGGCTTCGACCTGGTTGTTCGTGATCGCGCGCAATTGCTGGATCGACAAGCTGCGCCGCGAGAAGGTGGAGCTGGCGTACAAGGTCAATTTGGACGCACCGCAAGACAGCAGCGAAGCGCCGGACGAAAACGTTGTGCGGCTTGAGGCGCAGGAGAAAATTGGCGCCGCGCTCGCCACGCTTCCGGTGGAGCAACGCGAGGTGGTGCGGCTTTCCTTTTTTGAGGACAAGCCGCATGCCGAAATTGCGGCGACGCTGCGTCTGCCGCTTGGCACTGTAAAATCGCGCCTGCGCCTGGCGCTCATGAAGCTGCGAGCACAATGGGAAACGGAAGAATGAATCCCCGCCATCATCCGTCGCATGAAATCCTGACGAGCTATGCGTCAGGCCTCGCTGAGCCCGGCTTCGGTCTCGTCATCGGCGCCCACGTACAGCAATGCCGCGCATGCCAGACGCAAGTTGCGCAGTTCGAGGCGGCTTCCGGCGAAGCCTTGAGCGCGCTGCCTGAGGCCGATGTGGCTGGCGATGCGTTGTCGCGCGCATTGGCGAAGATTGGCGTAGCCGCGCCCGAGGCGTCGAGCTCTCGCCCTGATGAGCGGCCGCTGCTGCAACGGCTCCCTCTGAAAAGCAAGAAATGGGTGGCGCCGGGCGTGTGGGTTGCGGCGGTGGATACGCCGCATGCGCCGGAGAATCGCGTCTATGTGCTGCACGTCGGCGCCGGGCGTCCGACGGCGCGGCACGCGCACAGCGGCGCGGAATTTTGCACTGTGCTTCAGGGCGCGTTTAGCGACGACTCTGGCTATTACGCCGCTGGCGATTTCGCAGCCGCCGATGGAGAGGTTCAACATCAGCCGGTGGTCGAGGGGGATGAAGCCTGCGTCTGCCTGTTCGCGACCGAGGGCCGGCTTAAAGCGCAAGGCATGCTGGGGCGGCTGGCGTTCGGCTACGCCGACGTTTGATGGCGTAACGCGCATTTGAGCCTAAAGCGCGCGGGCCGTCGCATTTCGGCTTCCCGATGTTGAGACTTTGCGCATAGTCCCGCCTAATCGGCGGAGCGGGTGGCACTATGGCGAGCAAAGCATTGGCGCCAGACGCGAGTGGGCGCGTCGCGGCACGCATTGCCGAGATCGATATGCTGCGCGGATTGGTGATCGTGCTGATGGCGCTCGATCACGTGCGCGACTATTTCCACAACCTCGCCTTCAGCGTTAATCCGCTCGACCCGGATCAGACCACGCCGCTTCTCTACAGCACGCGCTGGATCACCCACCTCTGCGCACCGGTGTTCGTTGTCTTGTCCGGCATTTCGGCGTGGCTGCAATTCAGCAATGGCAAGACCATTCCGCATTTAAGTTTGTTTCTCTTCACGCGCGGCCTGTGGCTCATCGTGCTGGAAATGACCGTGATCAGCTTCGGTTGGTCGTTCGGCTTTCCGCTGCTGCTGTTTCTGCAAGTGATCTGGGCCATTGGCTGGTCGATGCTGGCGCTGGCGGCGCTGGTTTGGCTGCCGCGCGCCGCCGTGCTTCTTGTCGGCGTCGCCATTGTCGCGGGCCATAACTTGCTGGACCCAATCCTGCCGGAGCAACTTGGCAATTTCGCGTGGTTGTGGATGTTTCTGCACGAAGGCGGGGTTGTGCCCAATTTCGAGACGCCCATGGCGTACCTTGCCTATCCGGTGCTCCCATGGATCGGCGTCATTGCGCTCGGCTACGGCCTTGGGCCGATCTTCCTGCAGGTGCCCGGAAAGCGCGAGCGCACGCTCCTTTTGTTGGGGCTCGCCATGCTGGCGGCTTTCTTTGTCCTGCGCTGGTTTAATCTCTACGGCGATCCGACGATGCCGACAGGGTGGGAGACTGAGCGGCCGACATGGCGCGAAGAAACGACCCCGACAGCGGCGGTGATGACGTTCTTCAATGTGCAGAAATATCCGCCTTCGCTGCAATTCGTCCTGGTGACGCTTGGGATCGTGTTTTCGCTTTGGCCGCTTCTCGCGCGGCTGCGCGGTCCCGCCGCGAAAGTGCTCAACACCTTCGGCGCCGTGCCGTTCTTTTTCTACATCCTCCACATCTATCTTGTGCACGTGCTGGCGATCGCTGCGAACGCGGCGGCGGGCAATAGCGTCGAAGGCTACCTCAATTACATGCGCAACGTGTTCACGGCTTGGCAGTTGTTTGAAGGCGTCGGTTTCTCACTGCCGTGGGTTTATCTGGCTTGGATCGTGGTGCTGGTGCTGCTCTATCCGCTCTGCGCATGGTTCGCGGCGGTAAAGCGCGCGCGACGCGATTGGTGGCTCTCCTACCTTTAGGCCGCGCGCTGATCGCGCATGGATTGGAGAATATCAGCCGCGAACGGCGCCAGAGGCGCCGGCCGATAGCGCTTGTTGGCGGCGAAGCGGATGAGTGCGGTTTCGTGCAGATCGGTGAAACGCAAACCCTTACGCCAGCGCCGGCCCATCATGCCCAGCAACGAAACGCCCTTGTCCGCAGTGACGGCGCAGGCGATCGGATCGATATCGGCCAGCGCGCTCGAGATGACAGAACCTGGTTCCCGCGCGAGCGCTAAGCCCGCCTGTTCGGCGCCCTCAAGCACCCAAAGTAGGGCGCAATTGGAGAGGCCGCGCAGGCGCCCGCCGCCGACGCCGCCGTGATCGCCTGGAAACCAGGCTTGATGGACGCGCGCGGGGCCGCCCGGCGCGTTGAAGGCGTCGACGTTGCTCCACAGCGTCGGCGCGAACGCGGCGCGGCGCTCGTCGATCGCCACGGCGTGGCGCGCAAACTCTACGGAACGCGACAGCGCCGTATCGTGAAATTGGTAGCGGCGGTTGAGTCCAAGCGAGATCGGCAGCACGCGCGGAATGCCGAGTGAACCGACCGTGTCCCAAACACCGAGGTAGCGCACGCGCAGATCGAATGGCGGGGCTGTGAAAGGCATGGCCAAACGCGGCCAGGCGATGGCGTGGGCGCGCCGAAAGCGATCCGCCTCGGCGCTGTCGGCGCCTAGTTCGCGCGCACGATAGAGCGCCAGCGCCTCGCCGGCCTTATCGATATGCGCGCGCCGCAATACGCCGACCTTGCGTAGGAGACCGGCCAAGCTGCGCACGGTGTACGCGCCGCGCGAAAAGCCGAACAGATAAAGCTGATCGCCCGGTTCGTAGTTCAGATTCAGAAATGTCCAAGCTTCGAGCAGGTGATCGTCGAGATCGGCGCCGGTCATGCCTTGCCAAAGGCTCAGCCCGTCAACCGAGGCGCCGACGCCGGCCGAATAGAACACGATCTGTGCATTGCCCTGATTGTCGCGACTGGTGATGGCGCGTGCGGTGAGCGCGACATTGGTGAGCGCGCCGCCATAAAGGCGCTGCCACGTGCCGTCGCAGCAGATGACAAGGCGCTTCACGTGGCCTCAGGCCGAAAGCAGGAAGACGACCTCTTCCGCAAGCCAATTGGCGCGCCAGAGCGTCTTGGCGAACGGCGCGCCGGATTGACCGCCGGAAATCGGCACGCCGCACTCCAGCCTCAGTCCCGTTTCGCGGGCGAGATCGGCGAGATCGCGCACGCTGCACGGATGCGCGATGTCGCTGTCGCACCAGCGCGCGCGCAAATGTGGGGGCGCCGCGAAGCGGCCGCCGGTGAAGAGGCCCATCCGCGCGCTGAGATGGCCATAATTGGCGATAGACACGATGACCGCGTCGGCGATCCGGGCGGCGTGCTTAAGCGCCTGCCGCGGGCGCCGCAGATGCTGCAGCGTGTTGGCGAACACGACGACGTCGTAAGAGCGATCCGGAAAGAGCGCCAGATCGCGGTCAGCGTCGCCCTGCACGGCAGCCAGGCCTTTCGCTACGCAGGATGTAACAGCGGCAGCGTCTATATCGAGCCCCCGGCTCTGTGCCCCGCGTTCGCGGGTCAGCAAAGTCAGCAAGGCGCCGTCGCTACAGCCAACGTCGAGCACGCGCGCGCCATCGCGCACCATGCTGACGATCACGGCGTGATCCGCACGCAGCGGCGTCGGCGCCAGTTCGAGTACGCCTTGATTGAGGCGTGAGGCGGGCGCGTTTTGCATCAGGCAACTCCGCTAAGGGCTAGGCCGCGTGCGGCGGCGGCGGAATCGATGAAGCCCGTGAGCGCGGCTTCGAACGCCGGCTCGTTGCGCGCGTAGGCGTTGTGGCCATTGCCGCTTTCGATCTCGGCCGAGGATGCATCGGCGCCGGCCGCGATCAAGGCGCGCACGATTTCGCGGCTCGCGGCCGGCGGATAGCGCCAATCGCTGGAGAAGCTAAACACGCACGTGCGCGCCGCCGCGCCGCGGAAAGCGTTGGCGAGGTCGCCGCCGAAATCCTGACCCAGATCGAAATGGTCGAGCGCGCGCGTGAGGTACAGAAACGAATTGGCGTCGAAGCGCGCATGCGGGCGATTGATTTCGTTCTCGTCCTCGAATTTCTCCGCGCCGGAGGCGAGGCGATCGAAGCGCGCGGTGAAATCCGGCGCCCCATCATTGGCGATTTGCGCCGCAAGCCGCGCCACCGAGAGCCCTTTGGCCGGCCGCGCCGCTTGCGTGGCGTAGTCGCCGTTGCGCCAATCGGGATCGGCCATGATGGCTTGGCGGCCAAGTTCATGCATGGCGGCGTTCTGCGCCGAACGCCGCGCCGCGGTTGCGATCGGGGCGCAGGCGAACACGCGCTTTGGATAAGCGCTGGCCCATTGCAGCACCTGCATGCCGCCGAGTCCGACGCCCGTCGCCAGGAACAGCGAGGAAATGCCCAGCGCTTCCACCAGCATCGATTGCGCGCGCACCATGTCGGCGATGCTGATCGCCGGGAAGCGCATGCCGAATGGTTGGCCGTCGGGCGCGATCGAGGCGGGGCCCGACGAGCCGGTCCAGCCGCCCAACGTGTCGGTGCAAATCACATAGAAGCGGTTGGTGTCGATCGGCCGTCCGGGGCCGACGATGCGTGGCCACCAAGCCGGACGGCCCGTCACCGGATTGGGGCTAGCGGCGAACTGATCGTCGCCAAGGCCGGCGCACACGAGCACGGCGTTGCTCGCGTCGCTATTGAGCGCGCCATAGGTTTCGAACCCGATCGTGAACGGGGAGAGCGTATCGCCATTGGCCAGCTGCAGCGGCGCGCTGGCGTCGAAGTTGAGCGTTCGCACGCCTCCCGCGGCCTGGAGCCGCGCCGGCGCCGCACTGCTTTTCGCGTGAATCATCTGCGCATGTTAGCGCGTCGCGCGTTTCCAGTATCCCCGGCGGGGAAGTCTGCTGTGCAGCTGGGTTGCGCCTTGGCGACCTGTGCAAAACCCAGATATGGTTCGCCTGCATGAACGACGCGGTTAACCCTCCGGCCGCCCCGCAACAGAGCGAAATCAACGCCGTCGATGCGCAATTGCTTGCCCTGGTGGCGCAGCGTTTGGCGCAAGAGTGCGAGCGCGCGGCGCCGATTCGCGGCGCAGCCGTACTGCAGCCGGCGCGGGATATCCTCAACTTGCGGGCGTTGATCGCGGCCGCGCCAAACGGTGTGGAGCCGGAACTAATCGTCGAAATTTGGCGCGCCTTGGCTGCGGCGAGCCTCCGCAAGCAGCGGGTCGTTGATGTCGCTGTCGGCGGCGCGCGCAACGATCCGGCGCGTCTGTTCGACATCGCACGCCGCCATTTCGGCGCGCGCACGCGCATTTCGAACGTCGGGGATCCGCAAACCGCGCTGCTGCGTGCAGTGGAGAATCCGGAGACCTGCGTTGCGGTGACGCCTTGGCCTGCTGCGCCTGGCGTCGGCTCGTGGTGGCCGGCTTTGTCGGAATCGCGTTTCCACGCGTTGCATCTCGTCGCCGGATTGCCGATCCTGGGTGCGATTGGGGATACGCCGGAAGCATGCGTGTTCGGTGCGGCGCCGGCGGAAGAGGCCGGCGGCGACATCACCATGCTGCTGGTGGAGGATCCGCATCATCGTGGTCAGCGCGCGCTCAACGAGGTTGGGTTGCGTGGCAAGGAGGTGGCGCGCTCTGAGCCGCGCGCCATGCTGCGCGTCGAGGGCTATCTGGCGAGCAATGATCCGCGCGCGCGGGCGCTGGCGGAATTCGGGCTCGAGCGTGTGCGCGTGCTAGGCTCGTACGCCCGCATCTAATAGACCGGTGGCAAATCCCGCACCCGCAAGCCTTCCAGCGTCAGCACCCCATTCGCGGCGGCGACGTCGAGCGTGAGTCCGTCGCCGGTCAGCGTGTACCCTGCGGCAAGCAAGCCGAGCGCTTGGCGCGCGTTGGCATCAGTCTCAGGCGCGTTGGCGATGGCTTGAAACACAGGTCCGGGTTCTTCGATCGGCAGCGTCAGCGCACCCTGCAAGCGCCGCTCCGCATCCAGCCCCCAATCGCCTGCGCCGCTGGTTTCGAGCGGACCCCAGTGCAATTCGAGCGCTTCAAACCGCGTGCGGCCGCCGGCTTCCGTCCACGGCCCAAGCGCGTCGCCGGGCGCGCTTTCTCCCAAGGTTGCGCCTTGGGTGACCACGATCGCCGCCCGCAACCGCGCGACCTCCAAGCCGAAGCCTTCGAAGCTGCGCACTGGACGTGGAAGGGTTACGCTCTCCGCGTCGAACGCGAGCTGGTAATCGCTGGCCGCGCGCGGATCGGGGCGCACATTGGCGACGATGCGCGCCGCGCGCAGTACGCCTTCTTCGGCGGGATCGTCGAGCACGATGTTGTTGGCTTCGAGTCCGGCTTGGCGCACGCCGCTCGAATCGGTTTCGACGCTGACGATCATGGCGTCTGCGGTGATGTTGGTGAGAGCACCCCCGGAACGCGACACGGCGACCGCTGCTTCCGGCTGCAGGATGATGTGACGCGGATTGAGCAAGTCAATGTGCAGATCGGCGCGTTCGGTCGCCGCGCGCCAAGCGCGATTGCGCGGCGCGTAGGCGAAATCCCGTAACTCAAGCCGCAGCAGCGCCGGGAAGCCTTGGCGCCGCACAGCGGCGAACGAAGCCTCGCCGCCTTCTGCGCTCTCTGCGGCTGCCCAGGCGCGAAGCCGTTGCTCGGCTGTGTTGGCCACGTAATGCCAGTATCCCATCCAGCCCAGCGCTGCCGCTATGAACAACGCCCACGGAATGATGAGCCAGAGCCTATTTGCCTTCATGCCGGCACGCTGCGTCGCAGTTGCGGCGGCAGCAAGGCCTCGCTTTCGCCTTCGATGCGGCTTTCCAGTTCGCGCATGAAGTCTTCGCGCGAGAGTCCGGCGGGTATCGGCGGCAGAATCTTGATGGTGACGTTTCCAGGCGTGCGCATGATGCCGTTCGGCCGCCAAACCAAGCCGGTATTGAGAGCGATGGGCGTGCAAGGCAAGCCGAAATCGCGATACATCGCGGCCACGCCGGGCTTGTAATCCGGTGGCGCGCCGATCTCCTGGCGCGTGCCCTCAGGGAAGATCACCAACTGGCGGCCCTTGGCGATCACGCCGCGCGCGGCGCGCAGCATGTCCTTCAGCGCCTTGGCGCCGGCCTCGCGGTCGACCGGGATCATGCGCTTCATGTAGAAGCCGAAAATCGGCATCTTGATCAGCTCGCGCTTCACCACAAACACCGGCTCGCGCACGAACAGCACCGGCAGCAAGGTGTCGAGCGTGGTTTGGTGTTTCGCAGCCAGCAAAGCGGGCCCTTGCGGCGTATGCTCAAGGCCTTCGAAGCGCACGCGAATGCCGCAGATCCAGCGCAGACCGAATAGTGTCAGCCGCGCCCAAAGCCGCATGGCGCGCCAGATGTTGCGGTCATCGATGAGGCTGGGAACGGCGTAAGCCAAACCCACGAGCGCCATCGCGCCATAGAACCAGATGACGAACAGGATCGACGTGACGAGATTCATGAAGGCGGGGTCTCTTCCGCCGTTTCGGCCTTTCCGCCGGCGAGATCAATCAGCGCCTCGCGGCCGCGGATCATCAGGTACTTCACGTATTCGGCCCCAAGGCGGCTGGCGGCGCCGACATCGCTGCGCCAAAGCGCTGGGTCGGTCCAGCGGGTGCGCACGGGATAGCGATGGATTTCCGCCTCGGGCATGGCGATGGAGAGCTCGGTGAACGAGCGTGGCATGTGATAATCATCGGTGACGAGAATGATGCTGCGGAAATGGTTGGCGCGCGCCCATTCCGCGGTTTCGGCCGCGTTGCCCAACGTATCCTCTGCGGCGCGCCCGAGGTCGACACAGCATTCCGCCAGCGCCGGATCGACGTTCAGCACTTCGAACAATTCCTCGTCGGTGACGATGCGGTTGACGCCGGAGATCAGCAGGCGTTGGGCGCGCTGCTCCTCCAACAGCGTCACGCCGGTCGAAAGCCGCTCGATCGAGCCGCCGGTCAGCGCGACGATCGCCTGCGATTGCGGCGGCGGCGATACGTCCTCAGTTGAGGCGCGCACATCGCTAGCGAAGTCCCAGAACCCGGCGATGAAGGTGATGACGCCCAGCACGAGGCCGAGCATCAACACTGCGCGTACGCCGCTCATGCCAGCCTCGCCGCCTGGCCGTGGAAGAGGCCGGCGGCCATGCGCGCGCCAAGGCCGGCGGCGAGCGCTGCGCCAACCGGCGCCGCCGCTAGCGGCGCAAGGTCGACGGGCAAGATGATTTCGCGCAGGTGCTCGATCTGGAGCCCCGGCAGCAGGAAGAAGAGGATTGCGCTCGCGGCGAAGGCTGCGAGCACGGCGCCGGTAAGTCCGGCGTAAAGGCCGATGACGGCGGCTTCGTCGGCGACGCGACCGGCGACCTGCGTGCGCGTGCCGCCAAGATCGGCCATCACGACGATCAATTCGCGCCGCCGCGCCGCCAGCGTGCGCGCAGCGAGGCCAACGATAATCGCCATGACCAGACCAAACGCGATCGCGCCCCAGCCTGCTGCGAGGCTCGCGCGCCGCGCGACGCCGCCGCCCGCGGCGGCGTCCGGCGCCGTAATCACTTCGGCGGTGACGCCGCCCTGAGCCAGCGCTGCTGTCAATTCCGCGCTCACGTCAGGGTGTGAGATGGCGCTCGGGTTTAGCTCGATTTCGATCAGGCGCAGCGGCGGCATTTCCTCCGCCGGCACGCCGCCGCCGCTCCATTGGCCAAGCAGATCGGCCGCGCGTTGCGCGCTCATCGGTGCAGCGGTCGCGACCAGCGGCGAGCGCGTCAGCGCCGCCTCGGCCGCGGCGATGGCGGCGGGCCCCTCCGGCGCGATCACCTGCACGATGGCGTAGGAGCGGCGCATGGCCTCGTAGCCGTCGGCGATGCGGTCGATGCCGCGCGCGGTCAGCCCAGCGGCCGCCGCGGCGAAGGCCGCGAACGCCAGCGTCCAAAACAAGGACCGCTCAATCCCCGCCAGCGCGTTTCTCATCGCATGGCCTCGATATCGGCCTCGCTGCGAATGTCGAGCGGAGAAAGCCGGCCGCGCTCAAGCCGCCAATGGCTGCTTGGAGCGCAGTCGGCCAGGGTGTCGTCCTGGCTGGTGATAACGATGGCGGCGCCGACCCGGCGCATCTCAGCCAAGAGCCTCACGATTCGGCGGCCGTCGGCGGGCGACATGCCCGCCGTAGGATCGTCGGCCAGCACTAATTCCGGTTTGGCGGCGAGAGCGCGCGCGATGGCGGCCCGGCGTCGTTGCGCTCCCGAAAGACGCTCTGCCGGCATGTCCGCCACGCCCGCGAGCCCAACGAAATCCACAAGTTCGCGCACGTCGGCTGCGTAGTCGCGCGGGCGCATGCCGGTCAGACGCAACGGCAAGGCGATGTTGTCGAACGCCGACCAGTTTTCCACAAATCCCGGATTTTCAGCGATGTAGCCGATTTTCCGCTTCAGCTGCGCGCGGCCCCGCCCGGTCAATCGCGAGCCATCCGTGCCCAAAATTATCGCCCGGCCGCCCCTTGGCGGCAGCGCCAGGCGCAACAGATGGATAAGCGTGGTCTTGCCGGCGGCGGCTGGTCCCGTCACCAGGGCGACTTCCCCGGCATGAACCTCGAATTCAATTCCTCGCAAGACATCGCCGCTACGGTAGCCGGCGTCCACCTGCGAAAGGCGCACCAGGATGCCGCGTTCGAACAGTTCCGCCTCAGGTCTGTTGGCGCGGGCCATGCCTGGACAACCCTAATAGAATCAATGCACGGAGGACAGTCAGTCGTGGCTTTGAATGTTTCGTTACCATGATCCTCACCTGCTCGTCCTGTTCAACCCGTTACTACGCTGATGACGCGTCCATCGGCCCTGCGGGCCGGACCGTGCGCTGCGCCGCGTGCGGGTTCTCCTGGTTCGCCGAACCGCAGCTTGAGCTCCGCCAGAAGGCTGGCGTCGAGGATATGCGGGGCGAGGACATGGCCAAGCCCGAACCGCTAACACGTGAACGTGTCGAAAGATTGCGCCGGGCAGCCGAACAGCCGGGCCCCGCGCCATCGGCGGCCGCCAAATTCCGCGCCCAGCAGGCCGAGCGCATGCGCCGTGAGCGCGCCCGCGCCGCGGTCGCCGCTTGGGGCGCCACCGGCGTCGCACTCGCCGCGTCGGCCACCGGCATGGTGGTGATGCGTCAGGACGTTGCCGAGCTGTGGCCGCGTTCGGCCAGCGCCTTCGCCGCGCTTGGCCTCGATGTGAACGTGTACGGTCTCGAATTTTACGACCTCGCCGTCGAACGCGCGTTCGACGGGCCGACGCCGATCCTTCTCGTATCCGGCGAAGTCCGCAATATTGGCCGCGACGACAAGGTGCTGCCGCCTGTGCGCGTGTCGTTGCGCGACTCGCACTCGCGTGAAGTTTTCGAAGTGATCGCGCCGGTTTCGGAGCTTCCGCTCTCTGCGGGCGGGGCGACTCCGTTCCAAATCCGGGTTGAGAATCCGCCGGCCGATGCTGTCGACCTCGAAGCGACCTTCGCCAGCTTCGCTGAGTTGAACTCCGCTGGCAGCGCTGTGCGCGTCTCGGCGCCGGCGCCTGCGGCGGCGGAAGAGCCGCTGGTGCTCGATCAACCGGTTGATGAGCATGCAACGCCGGCCGACGATACGGCGCTGATGCTGCAACAAGAGATTGGCCCGGTAGACGGTCTTGCGCCGCGCTTCTCGGCCGAAGGGCATGGCTGAGGCGCAGCTGCGCATTCTGCTTTCAGAGAAAGAAATAGCGGCGCGGGTTGAGCAACTCGCGTCGCTTTTGTCTCAACAGCTCAGCGATGATTGGACGGTCGTGGCGCTGCTGCAAGGCGCGATGCCGTTCACGGCTGATCTGATGCGGGCGCTGGCCGCGCGGAACATTCATCCGGTCCTCGATTCCCTCTGGCTCGAGAGCTACCGCGATGCGCGCGAGAGTTCGGGCAAAGTGGTCGTTCGGGCCGATATTTCGCGCTCCATCGAGGGCCGGCCTGCCTTGATCGTCGATGACGTGTTCGACAGCGGCCGAACCATCGCCTACGCGCGCGCGCACTTGGCGGCAAAGGGTGCAGCGCGGACTCTGGCCTGCGCGTTCGTGCGCAAGCCGCAGGCCATGGGCGAGCCGATCGAGTTCATCGGCTGGGACGCGCCCGATCTTTTCCTCGTCGGCTACGGCATGGATGATGCGGGCCGGTTTCGCGGGCTGCCTTACATAGCCGCCCTCCACGGCTAGCCTTCGCGCGCCAGTTTCTCGCGCCGCGCCAGCTCCGCTTCGGTCGGTGGGTTCATGGCGTAGTCGCCCGTCTTCACGGCGCCGTCGCGCGCGTAGGAAGCGATGATGATGCCGCTCGGGCTGACGCGCGAGCGCGTGAGCTTGAAAGCCGCCGGCGCTGCGCCTTCGCTGAGCAGTTTCTTGCCGTGGCCAAGCACGACCGGAAACGTGAGGATCAGCAATTCGTCGATCAGATCGTGCTTCAGCAGCGTCTGGATCAGGTCTGCGCTGCCTTGCGTCACCAAGGCGGGGCCATCTTGCTGTTTGAGCTTCGCTACGTCCGTGGCCGCATCGTGCAACGCCACGGATCGCGTCCACGTTAACGCCGTGTTCGAGCGCGTCGCCACGTATTTGGTGGCGGCGTTGAAGACCCTGGCGATGCCATCATCAGGACCGCCCTCGGCATAGGGCCAGTGCGCAGCAAAGATGTCGTAGGTGCGGCGTCCGAGCAGGAGATCGAACGGCTCTCCAAATAGCTTGCCCATTTCCTCGCCGAACACGGGGTCGTCGTCCGCGAGCGGCGCCACCCAGCCCCCGAGCTTGAAGCCGCCGCTGGGATCTTCCTGCGGTCCCCCAGGCGCCTGCATCACGCCATCCATGCTCACGAACGCCCCGGTGATCAGCTTACGCATTCGTCGATCCTTCCTTCTTGCTCGCGCATTGTGCGCCTAGTCTGGCTCAAGGACGAATGAGGCCGCCGCAACCCGACAGGGCGGGCGGCCGTCGGATGGGGCGATTCATGCGAATTTTGACGGCCATTTTGGCTTCGGCCTTTGTGGCGCTTGCGCCGCTTGCGACGGCGCAGGAGGCCTCGTCCGTGCCTGCGGCGATGCATGCGGCGCGGGCGCACGTCGCCGCCAACGAACAGGCGATCGTGGAGGAATTGCGCGCGCTGCTAGCGTTGCCGAACGTCGCCTCCAACACCGACGACATCCGCCGCAACGCCGATGCGCTGGTGACAATGCTGGAGCGGCGCGGCATCGACGCGCGTGTGCTCGAGACGCCGGACGCCCCGGTTTCGGTTTATGGCGAGGTGCAGACGCCCGGCGCTACGCGCACGCTCTTGTTCTATGCACATTTTGACGGCCAGCCTGTGGAGCCGCTCGATGCTTGGGCGACGCCGCCGTTCGAACCGACATTGCGCGCCGGTCGCCTTCAAGACGAAGCCCCGATCATCGAGTGGGGCGCCGCCACCTATCCGCTTGCAGACGATGCGCGCATTTATGCGCGCTCGGCGAGCGATGACAAATCTCCTATCGTCGCGGTGCTGGCGGCGATCGACGCCTTGCGCGCGGCGAACATTCCGCTTTCGGCCAATCTGAAATTCTTTCTCGAAGGCGAGGAGGAAGCCGGTTCGCCGAACCTCGCGCGAACGTTGGCGCTGCATCGGGATTTGCTTGCGTCCGATCTCTGGATTTTCGGGGACGGGCCGATCGACCCGCGCGGCCTGCCGCGGCTGACGCTCGGCGTTAGGGGCGTCACGTCGTTTCGGATCACGGTGTTCGGGCCGGCGTCGAGCCAGCACTCTGGACATTACGGCAACGTCGCCGCGAACCCGGCCGCCCGCTTGGCGCATCTGATTGCGTCTATGCGCGCCCCTGATGGTCGCATCCTGATCAATGGCGTGCGTGCGCCGCGCCCGTCCGCGCAAGCGTTGGCTCTGGCGCGCGAAGCGTTCGACACCGAAGGCATGTTGCGCGGGCCGCAATTGGCCGAAGTTGAAGCCGGCGTTTCGTACGGCGAGGCGGTGTTGCGCCATTCGCTCAATGTCACACAATTGCTTTATGGCGGCTCAGGCCCACAACGGAACGCGATCGATCCGGAAGCCACGGCCGGTTTCGATCTGCGCCTGGCGCCCGGGCTGACGCCCGATCAGGCGCGCGCCGCAATCGAGCGGCATCTTCGCGGGCAAGGCTATGTGGTGCTCGACCGCGCGCCGACGGAATCGGAGCGCCGCGCGCATCCGCGCTTATTGCGCTTCGAATGGAGCGAGCTCGGCTACAGCGCCGCGACGACCCCGCCCGATCACCCCGCTGTTGCCCGCGTGATTGATGTGATGCGCGAAGCGACGGACGGCCAGGTGCGCGTGGCGCCGATCCTCGGCGGTTCGCTGCCGATTGCGCCCATCGTCGAGGTTTTGGGCGCGCCGTTCGTGATTGCGCCGATCGTCAACGCTGACAACAGCCAGCATGCGCCGAACGAGAACGTGCGCATCGGTGATTTCCGGCGCGGCGTCGAACTCTATGCTGCGCTCTTGGCCGCGGGCGGCGAGGGCTGGCGAGAGCGTTAGTTGCGCCGCACGAAAACAAGATAGAGCGAACCGGTCTCGCCATCTTCGGTGACGCGAAGGCGCAATCCGTTGGGCTCAGCCGTAAACGCGACGTCGGCGCCGCCGCTTCTGCCGCAGGTATAGGTCAGGCGTGGGCTCGGCGCTTCCGTGAAGCCGGCGGTCCAGCGCTCGACCTCGCCTCCAGGCGCCGCACTTGCCCAATCGAACATTGCGCCGGCGTCGCTCTCGTTCACATCGAGGGTCATCGCGCGCGCACCTTGCCAGCCGGCCGCTCCACCGATGCGGTTGCCGCTGGCGAGATCGTATGTGCCGGGTGTGATGCGTCCGCCGCGCAGATCGGCGACGGCGGCGGCAACGGCGACTTCGCCTTCGAGCGTCACCGCGTTGGCGAGATCGGGTTCGAGCGCATTGCAAGCCGCGGTCACGGGGGGAACCTCTGGCGCCGGCGCTTGGCTGGTTTCCTGAGCAGGGGGCGAGCAGGAAGCAAGCGTGGCGATGCAAGCGGCGGCGAGCAGCAGACGGCGCATGGAGAACCTCGTCAGCGTTGAAGATCGAAGCGAGGTATCAACTATCGCTGAAGCGGTCGAGCAGACGGCGCAGATAATCGCGCTCCGCTTCGGGCCGGTTGGCGTCCTGCGCGCGTCTGCGAATTTCATCGAGGATTTCGCGCGCCTGCGCCGGATCAAGATCGGTGGGAACTTGGGTGTCGCCTTCGCCAGCGCCGCCCGAAGGCATGAGGCGCCCAAGCGGATCGCGCGGGCCTTCGCCGCCTTGCTCGCCTTGTTCGCCGCCGCGTTCGCGCATTTCGGCGGCCAATTGGTCGGCGCCTTCGCGCATCGCCTGCAAGGCGGCGTTTTGCGCCGCCTCGGCCGCCTCTAGATCGCCGCGACGCAGCGCGTTCTCTGCCTGCTGCATGGCGCGGTTGGCGGCGTCCAATTCCTGGCTCGGCGCCGCGCCCGCGGCGTCGGATTGGCGTTGCGCTTCCCCTAGGCTTTCGCGGATCTCGGCTTGGCGCTGAGCCAGATCGTCGCCGCCCTGGCCGCCTTCTTGTTCGCCGCCGCTGCCTCCGCCGCTTTGTTGTTCCTGCTGCTGTTGTTGCTGCGTCTCGTCCCGCAGCGCCCGCTGCTCGCCCATGGCTTCCGAGAGCTGATCCATGCTCTGCTGCATTTGCTGGTTTTGCTCACTCTCTTGGCCGCTCTCCTCGCCCTGACCGCCTTCGGCCAAGCGCGCATCAAGATTGGAGAGGATGTTGGCCAGCATCTGCAGCATGGCCTGCGCTTCCTGCGTGCGCCCTTGTTCGGTGAGGCGCTCCACTTCGCGCAGCAATTGCTGGATGTCCTGTTCGCTGACCTGGGCCTGATCTTGCGTATCCTCTTGCGTCTCGGCCGTCTCGCCGTTGCGAATGGCTTCTTGCACCAGCGCCTGCAGGTAATTGTCGGTGGCGCGCCGGAGCGCTTCCATCAGCTGACGGATGCGTTCTTGCGGCGCGCCGTTCGCGAGCGCTTCCGCCAGCGCTTGCTGTGCGAGTTCGAGTTGCCGGCGTGCGTCGGCGGCGCCGCCATACTCGGCGCGCAGCGCCGTCCGCCACAAAATTTCCGCCGCCAGATTGGTTTCCTCGATCGCCGAGGCGGCGGCGAGCTCGGAGCGCGCAAAGCGTAAACCGAAATAGACCGCCAGATCGCGAAAGTAACCGTCCTGGGGCGACATCGTCAGCGCATCGAGCAAGCGGGCTGCTGTGCGAATGCCTTCGGGTGCGCGGCGGATGGCGGGACGGCGCTCGTAATCGCGCGTCTCGATGCGCTGCGAGCCAAGCACGATGTCGCCGGCGGGAATGGTGCGCACGCGCTCCGGACGCTTGCTGCGATAGGCGCGGCGCTCTGTCAGGATGTGGCGGCGGATTTCGATCGCGGCCTGCGCCAACGGCTGCAAGAACACCTTCTCCGGCAGCGTGAAGCGGAGCGCTTCGCTTTGGCCCTCCTGGCCGCGCGCGTCGAAGGCGACGACACGCGCCTCGACCTCAAGTCCGGCGTAGGGATGCGCGGCGAGGTCCAGTTCGGTTTCACCGGTCGCTTCGGTGAGGTCGCCGGCCGGCGTCTCGATCGGCGTGTCGATCGGCGGCGCTTGCGAGAGGCCTTCAGGCGGGTTCACCGGGCGAACGCGTAGCGCCATGCGCGCGACGCCGTAATCGTCGGAAGCGCTCCACGCGACATCCACGCGCTCTTCCGCCAGCGCCGCCAAAGGCGCGGCGAACATGGCGCGGGGCGCGCGATCGGGCGCCGGGGCGATGCGCCAGGCGGCGCGCGTGTGAAAACGCACCACCTTGAGCCTGCCGTTACCGGGTATCTCCAGCTGTGCCTCCCAGGCGCCATCGGCGCCGCGTTGAAAGCGCACCTCGCGGCGGCCCCCTTCGCCTTGATACACAAGCAACGGCGCGCCGGCGGGCCCAGTCACGCGCACGGTGGCTTCGATTGAAGGCGGCGTCTCAACCCGTTCGCCGACGCGGTCGCTCAGCGAGATCGGCGCAGCATGCGTATAATCGGCGGGCGTCGCCCAGGCTTCGATCTGCATCGGCTGATCGCCCATAAGCGGGCCTGGGTCCGGCAGAAACGCACGCGCCAAACGGTCTCCCGCGTTCGGCCCCGCCACCACCAGCGCCGCGATCAATGCCGCGCCAACGACATAGCGCAGCTTGAAGCGGTCAAGTTCGTCGAGATGGGGACGTACTGGCCCGGCCTTGGCGGCGCCAGCGCGTTTGAATGCCTGATCCTGCTCGCGCCGCCACAACGCAACCGAGAGCGGATCATATTTCGACGGCCTGTCGCGCAGGGATTCAAACGCGCCGAGGTCGAGCTGCGAGTCGTGCGCCAGCCGCGTGCGGGCTTCGTCTTCACTCGGACGCCGCCAGCGTCGCGCCGCACGCACGGCGAGCAGGGCGAGACCAAGGACGACAGCGAACGCTGTTAAACTCTGAGCAAGAAACGGCAGGCGTTCGTGCAGCCCGATCAGCGCCGCGATCGCCCAAGCCGCCACGGCCAGCGCGGCCGGTAGGGCAAGCCGAAGCGCGCGCTCCCAACCGATGCGGGTCCGCGCGCGGCCCGTCTCACGGGCCAGCTGGTCGAGAGCGTCTTGATGTCTCATCCGGCCCTGGTTGGCTTAGGTCTCCACCCTAACAGCGCAGGTCTGGCCAAACCATGACGGGGCTCAGGGTTCCGCGCCCCACGGCGGGGGTGGCGGCGGAATGGGCGCCGTGAGGTCGAATTCGACCCGGAAGTGGCGGTTCGGGCGGCGCAATTCGTAGGCGAATTGGCGGCCTGGACGAACTTCGACGGCCCAGATGTTCTCCACAGAAGCGGGGATGGAATTGGCCCGAAACAGCGTCTTCGAGAATTCGTCCGCCGGAAAGTCTTGCCGCATGGGGTCGCCTTCGCCGGCCGTGTCGCCGCCATACTGGGTCAGCACGTCCTCGCTGCCGTCCTCGTGGCGGTGGTCATGCTTGAGCCGCAGGCCAGCTTCGGTGCGCGTGATGACCCAGGTGCGCGAGCGGTTCTCGCCGACATGAAACGGAATGCGGATGGTTTCATCACTGCATTCGCGCACATGCATGACGAGCGCTTCATTGGCGAAGGCCGAATCCGCGGCGTCATCGGTCACGACGCGCCCTGCATACGCGTTGCCGCAGAGCGTGGCGAGGTTGGCGAAGAAGGCGTCGTGTGGCAACGCCGGCGGCGCGCTGGCGCATGAGGAGAGCAGCGCTGCCGTCAGGATTATCGTTCTCATTCAATCCCCCAATCCGGTATCGCTTCGAGAGCGACCTGCTCAGCCACGCTCCAGCGCCGCCGCACGACGGCGAAGCGATCGCCCTTGACGAGCACTTCCGGCGCCAGCGCGCGCGCATTGTAGGTCGAGCTCATAGTTGCGCCATAGGCGCCCGCGGTTTGCAGCGCGACAAGATCGCCTGCCTGCAATGGCGGCAGCATGCGTGCGCGCGCAAAGGTATCGCCACTTTCGCAAATGGGGCCGGCGATATCGGCCGGCGCGCGCCGCGCATCGGCGGCCGGCTCGATCAGCGGCGTGAGGCCGTGGAAGGCGTCGTACATGGCTGGCCGGAGCAGATCGTTCATGCCTGCATCGAGCACGATGATCGGCCGCTCGGCGCGCGCCTGAATCCGCACCACGCGCGCTATGAGGACGCCGGCATTGGCGGCGATCATGCGGCCGGGCTCGAAAGAGAAGGCGACGTCCAGCCCCCCGAAGACGCGCTGCACCATGACGCCATATTCTGAGGGCGATGGAGGGTCGGGCTCGTTGAAATATGGAACGCCAAGGCCGCCGCCCAAATCGAGCCGGCGAGCCGTGAAGCCGTCAGCGCGCACGTCCTCTACAAGTGTGCGTAGCGCCGCGAACGCGGCCTCAAGCGGCGCCAGATCGCGGATCTGGCTGCCGATATGAACAGCGAACCCTTGCGGATCGAGACGTGCATCGGTGCAGGCGCGCGCGTAGAGCCGCCGCGCGTCGGCGAGGCCGACGCCGAACTTCGCGTCGCTCTTGCCGGTGGTGATCTTGTCGTGCGCGCCCGCGCCGATGTCGGGGTTGACGCGAATGGCTATGGCGGGCCGCTTGCCGTGCGCTTGTGCGAGTGTAGCGAGGGAGTCCAGCTCCGCCTCGCTCTCGACATTGATCTGATGGACGCCACGGTCGATCGCGAACGCCAGTTCGTCTTCGGTCTTGCCGACGCCGGAGAAGATTATGCGCGCCGCGGGTACGCCTGCGGCGAGCGCCCGCTCGATTTCGCCGCGAGACACCGTATCGGCGCCGGCGCCGAGGCGCGCGAGCGTCGAGAGGACGGCGATGTTGCCGTTCGCCTTAACCGCGAAGGCGATCAAGCTGTCGCGTGGGACGGCTTCCTCGAACACTTGGAAATGGCGTTCGAGCGTCGCCGACGAATAGACATAAGCCGGCGTGCCGATCGCGGCGGCGATGGCGGCGAGTGACACGTCTTCGCAGCAGAGCGCCCCGCTGCGATACGCGAAATGATTCATTGCGGCAGGGGCGGTATCGTCGGCGACAATTCGCCCGGCTCGACTTGCTCGGCCTGTTGGCGGCGCTCGAGCTCTTCTGCCGCCCGCTGCTGGCTTTCGCGGTCAGCGCCTTCCGGCGATCCCCACAAGGGCTCGGGACGTTCTAGGCCACCTCGCACGCCGCATGCTGAGAGCGCGGCTAGGACAAAGAGAGCAGCGGCGAGGCGGATCATTCGGAATTCCCTTTCAGGCGATCTTTCCAGGCGTCGATCTGTTCGCGCACGCGCGCCGGCGCCGTGCCCCCATAGCTAGCACGGCTGGCGACGGATTGCTCAACGTCGAGCAGCGCCCTGGCCGCCTCGGTGATGCCGGGTTCGACGCTCTGGAATTCGCTCAGCGGCAAAAGCGACAAATCCGCAACGCCCAATTCTTCAGCGCGGCGCACGATGCGGCCGGTGATTTCGTGTGCTTGGCGAAACGGCATGTTGCGCTCGCGCACCAGCCAATCGGCGAGGTCGGTGGCGGTGGAATAGCCGCGCGCCGCGGCGGTGCGCAGGGCGCCACGATCGAAGGCGATGGTGTCGATCATCCCTGTCATCGCCACAACAGAGAGATCGAACGCATCGACAGCATCGAAGGTAAGCGATTTGTCTTCCTGCAGATCCTTGGCGTAGGCCATCGGCAGCTTTTGGATGATGGCGGTGAGCGCTGCGAAGTTGGCGCTGATGCGCGCGGCCTTTGCACGAATGAGCTCAGCGGCGTCGGGGTTGCGCTTCTGCGGCATGATCGATGAGCCCGTCGACCACGCGTCACTCAGCTTGGCGAAGCCGCATTGCGGGCTGGTCCACAGCACGATTTCTTCCGCGAGCCGCGACAGATGCGTCGCCGCGATGGAGAGGTTCGCCAACAGCGCCAGCGCAAAATCGCGGGAGGCGACTGCGTCGAGCGAATTGCCGGCCGGGGCATGGAAGCCGAGCGCCGCCGCCGTGGTTTCGCGATCGATGTCGAAACTGGTGCCGGCCAGCGCCGCCGCGCCGAGCGGACATTCCCAAGCCGCCTCGAGTTTGGCGCCGATGATGCGCACCTTGTCGCGCTCGAACATGGCGACGTATGCCAGCAAGTGATGGCCCAGCGTGATCGGCTGCGCCGTTTGCAGATGGGTGAACCCCGGCATCACCCAATCGGCGTGGGCATCGGCGCGGGTCAACAAGGCGAGCTGCAGCCGCCGCAGGGCATCGCCCGCCGCGCCGGAGGCGCGCATGCACCAAAGCTTAAAGTCGGTCGCTACCTGATCGTTGCGCGAGCGCCCTGTATGCAGCCGCTTGCCGGCTTCGCCGATGCGTTCGGTCAGCCGCGCTTCGATGTTGAGGTGAATGTCTTCCAGCTCGCGCGAAAACACGAAGGTTCCAGCTTCGATTTCCGCGGCGATTTGATCCAAGCCGGCCTGTATCTTCTCGTTGTCGTCCCGCGATATAATTCCTTGCGCGGCGAGCATGGCGGCGTGCGCCATCGAGCCTTCGATGTCTTCACGCCACAGCCGCTTGTCGACATCGATGGAGGCGTTGATCGCTTGCATGGCGTCGGCCGGGCCGCCGCTGAAGCGGCCGCCCCACATTTGCTGGGCTGGCGAAGTCGAGGGATTGGATTTGGAGTCGGACATCAATTCTTCCGGGGCCGCTGCAGCGCGTCCCAATTGGGCGTGGCGCTCGGCTTTGGCGATGCTGGCGTTCGGCGCGGTTGCAATTCTTTACGTGCTTTTCGCCGCCTCTTCAAAGCCCGAGCCTGTGGGGGATTACACTCGTTTTGCACGCGGAGCGATGCAGCGGCTGCAGACCATCGAGGCGCCGCCGCCAATGCCGCGCGAGACGCTGCGCGACGGCGCTGGCGCGGAAGCGTCGCTGGCCGCTTACGAGGGGCAGGTGGTGGTGCTCAATCTGTGGGCGACATGGTGTGCGCCGTGCCTGGAGGAAATGCCGACCCTGGGCGCCTTGCAACGTCAGTTCGAAGGCAGGCTGGCGGTTGTGCCTGTGAGTGTCGATAGCGAGGCGAAAATGGCGGAGGCGGAGCGCGAATTGGCGCGGCTCTCCGGCGGCTCGCTGCCGTTTTTTGTCGATCCCAGCCGCGCCATCTTGTTTTCGGTGCGCGCCGCCGGCATGCCCGCGACGGTGATATACGATCGCGACGGCCGCGAATTGGCGAGGCTGGTTGGCGGCGCGGATTGGTCGAGCCCCGAAGCGATCGCGTTTTTGGAAGCCGCTCTGGCGGAGTCGTGACATGAGTGACGTACCCATTGTTGAGAGCGAGCGCCTCCGCTTGCGCGGCCACCGGCGCGGCGATTTCGAGGCCATCGCGGCGATGTGGGGCAATGCGGATGTCGCCCGCTTCATCGGCGGCCGCCCCTCGACGCGCGAAGAGACCTGGGCGCGCTATTTGCGTTACCTCGGCATGTGGCCGGCGCTGGGCTGCGGTTATTGGGTGATCGAAGAGAAAGCCAGCGGCCGCTTCCTAGGCGAGATCGGCTTCATGGACGCGATGCGCGAAATCACGCCTTCGCTTGAAGGCTTGCCGGAGCATGGTTGGGCCCTGATCCCGGACGCGCAGGGCAAGGGCGTTGCGAGCGAGGCGGTGCAGGCGACGCTCGCTTGGGGCGAGGGGCATTTCCCGGACTTCGAGCCGGTGTGCATGATCGCGCCTGAAAACGCGCCCTCGCTCAAGCTGGCGCAGAAATTCGGCTATCGCCCGTTTGCGGAGACCACCTACAAGGGCGCGCCGACGATCCTGCTGCGCCGAGCCCGCGCCTAGGTCACAAACGGCGCGAGCGCGAGGCGTACGCGCGAGGCTTGGCGCACAACGTTGGCGTACGGCGTCGGCGTTTCCGGCGCCACGTGCGTGGGCCAGAGCTCAACGAAACGATTGAGCTCCGCCAAGCCTTCATCATAGGCGGCGGCGTCGCGTGCGCGTAGTGCGTCTTCGCCGGCGGCGAGCGCGTCGCGTGCGGCGAGTGCGGCGCCGTAGGAGTGCTGGTATTCGATCGGATCGACGAAGCCATCCTGGGTCACGTGCGCATAGAGGCCCGTCGAAAGCTCGACCATGCGGACGGTGAGGTCTGCATAATCCGTATCCAGATTGCCGCGCGCCGCATTGATTGCGGCGTTCGCCGCCTGCAGCTGCTGCGCCATTTGTGGGCGCGACAATCCGTCGGCCGCACCGGCGGCGCGTACCGGCGCGACGTCGAACGCGCCGAACTGATCGGTAGCGGGGTCGTACACCTCGAGCAGTCCTTGTTGCACCAGAATCGCTGCTTCGGCGGTTGTGTCACCTTCGGCATAGCGCTCGGCGATCATCACGAAGCCCTTGAGCTGCTGCAAACGCAGCGCGGTGCGCTGATCGCCGGAGACCCCGGCATAGGCTGCCGCAACGCCGGCCTCGCCATGCTCGCCGCCGCTTTCGCCAATGGCGGCTTCGCCGCCCTCGCCGGCCGCGGCTTCACCGGCTTCGCCCTGGGCCGCGGCCTCGCCGCCCGCTTCGCCGCCGGCCTCGCCGCCCGGATTGCAGGCCGCCAACAGCACCGCCGCGCCAACGCTGCGCCAGAGCTTAAGCTTCGTCGAAATCATGGGCGCGCCCCGTTCTGAAGACCGGCGCCTTCCTGGACCTTTTGCAACTAATTCGCAAGAGGAGGAGTTAGCGGCCGCGTTCGCCGCCTTCTCCACGTTCTCCGCGCTCGCCCTGTTCCCCGCGCTCGCCACGTTCTCCGTCGCCGCGTTCCCCGCGCTCCCCGTAATGGCCGCCACGGCCGCGCTCGCCATAATAGCCGCCTCGCTCGCCATAATAGGTCGGCGCGCAGGCGGCGGCCCCGGTCAAGAGCGCCGCGGCGCCGATCGTGCGCCAAGTCTTCAGTCTGAGTCTGATCATCAACTCGTTCCCGGTAGCGTCCGCTCGCCTAGACCAAATGCCATGGCGCGCCCTATCGTTCCATCATGATGCTGATCTTGGAGGCGGTGCTCGGCGCGGATGACGTAGCGCGTGTGCGCCGCGAATTGCAGTCGGCGCCGTGGCTTTCCGGCAAGCGAACGGCGGGTGCGGCGGCGCGCGGCGTGAAGGAGAATTTGCAGGCTGATGGCGCGGACAAGCGGGTGCAAGCACTTGAGCACTTCGTCGTCGACGCCCTGCGCCAGCATCCCTTGTTCGACATCGCCGCGCGGCCGCAACGCGTCTCGCGTCTGCTGTTTTCACGCTACGAGCCGGGCATGACCTACGGCGCTCACACTGACGATGCGCTCATGGGCGGCGGCGAAGACAAGCTGCGCACCGATCTCGCCTTCACCATCTTCCTCGCCGATCGCAGCACCTATCAGGGTGGCGCTCTGGTGGTGGAAAGTCCGCTCGGAGAGCAGGAAATCGCGCTGGAGGCGGGCGATGCGATCCTTTACCCGGCGGGTACGATCCATCAGGTTGCGCCAGTCACCGAGGGTGCGCGGCTCGCCGCCGTCGGCTGGGTTCAGAGCGTCGTTGCCGACACCGCCAAGCGGGAAGTCCTGTTTGACCTCTCGCGCACGCGCGTGCGGCTCGCCAACGCCGGCGTCCCGCGCGAGGACCTGCTGGCGCTGGACAAGTGCGTGTCCAACCTGCTGCGCATGTGGGCGCAACCTTAGGCGAAGGGCTGGACCTCACGCATGTCCTGACGGGCGCGTCGCGTCAGCGCGCGGCCGCCTTGGTCTGGCGGCAGCGCCTGCGGACGCTTCACCAGCGCCACAAACGAAAACACCAATCCATGAAAGAAGGCGATCGGCAGTCCCAGCACGAGCGCCAGCGGCGTCAGCGCGTATGGCGTGGCGGCGCGGAGGCCGGTGCTGGCCTGTTCGGCTTCGGCGACTGTGTTCAGCAGCGACATAATCACGAACGGCGCCGCGACCGATACCAGCGCTCCCGCGCCGACAAAGTGCATGATGACATCGCGGCGCGTCCGCGGCGCGCGCTTCATTATCCACGCCGCGCCCATGGAGATGAAGGATAGTGCGAACACCATGGCGCCGCCGATCAAAGCGGTCTGCGCCAGGCCGGCGTCATTCCGCAGGATGAGGGCCGGCCAGCCCAAGGCAAGCGTCAACGCCACCGGCGTCCAGATTAGGACGGGCTGGCGCCACGTGAGCGGCGGGATCCGCTTCGGGATCGGGATGTCCTGCAGCAAGCGCCCCATGAACTCAGTTTAGACCGCAAATTCGCGGCGTCACTGGGGCGGCGAATTTCAGCTTGGATTCACCTTGGCCGCGATGCGCGCACCGAGGCGCGCGGCCGCGGCGCGAATTTCGGGCACGGCTGTGCTCTCCCACAGCGCGCCCTGGGTCGGCGGGCCGATCACATAGAGAGCGTCGGCCTTTGCGCCGCCGGCCCCAAAGACTGCGCCGTCTTCGGCGCTATCGACGCCCAATCCGAGCGGATTAGGCCGAATGAGGCCGTCCGCCAGTGCGCGCTGGATCAAAGCGCTGGGATGGTCGCGGGGGTCGGGGTCAGCGCCGGTGCAATTGACGATGCAGCAAACCTCAAGCGTCTCGGGCGCGATCGCGCCGCGCGGCCGGTATGTCACGCGAACGCCATCGGCAAGAGGCGCGACAGCCTCAATCTTTCCGGCGATGACGCGTAGTCCGCCTGCGTCGCGCAGCGTCGCGATACGTGCAGCGACACTTGGCGAAGCGCGGTGGCGATGCACGTCCCAATATGGCCGCGCATGCCGCAGGAAGCGCCGCTGTTGTCCGGGCGTGAGGCGCCGCCAGAATTGTTGCACGTCCGGCCGCAACTGATCGATCAGGCGCTGCCAGGTCTCGCCAGCTTGCTCGTATCTGCGCGCCTCGCGCCGCAGGAGGTGCAGCGCATCGCTCAGCTCGACCGGCAGGTCGATGTGCGCGGAAGCAGCGGGCGCGCCGCCGATCGCGTGCGTGTGCGGCGTGAGCCCGCGACGCGACAGCGCGTAGAGCGCACCTTCGCGCGGCGTCAGGGTCATGGCCATGTCGATCATGGTCAATCCGGCGCCGAGCAAGAGCACGCTTTGGCCGGTGGGAATGGCGGCGATCGCCGCTGCGTCCCAAGGGTCGGCCTTAAACTGATCGGTTGAGAGCTCCGCGGCGTCAAACGGCGCGCGCGCCGGCGGGTGGCCATAAGCGAGGACCACGTCGTCCGCATCGATCGGCGCGCTTGATTTCAGGCGCACCCGAAAGCCCGTGGAAAAGCGCTCAAGCCCTATCGCTTCGTCCGCGATGAGATCGAGTGGCGCAGCCTGTGAAAGCGCGCGCCGCATGCGCGCCTCGAGATAGTCGCCGAAGGCGCTGCGTGTGGCGAAGGCCCCCTTGTCGCCGCCAGCCTCGCCCGCGACCTGAAGCCAAAGCACAAAGTCGTCCGGCGCATCCGCGCGCACGCTCATGCGTTGCGCCGGCACATTGAGAAGGTGATTGGGATCGACCGTCGAATAGGCGAGGCCGCGGCCAAATTGGCCGCCGCGGTCAATCAGGCTGACGTGCAATTTTCCGCCGGCCGCGCTTAGCGCATCAAGCGCTACGGCGGCGCCGCTGAAGCCGCCGCCGATAATGGCCAGCCGCCGCGTCTCGGAATTCTCGGTCACGCAACGCTCCAGCGGCCCGTTGCTGACTTAGAATGTGCGATGCGCTGGGTCGAGCCGGTTGCCCGTCGCCCCCTGCATGGCGCGCCCTCGCGGACGGATGGCTCATCGCGCCGCGATTGACGCGTTGGGCCGCTACGGCGCAACCATGCGCGATGCAGCCCGACGCCCGGCAATTCGCTCCTTCGACCGCGCGCAATCGCGAACCGATCCTCGGCGTGCTTCAGCGCGTGCTGCCGCGAGGCGCGCGCATTCTGGAGATCGCGTCGGGCGCGGGGGAACATGCCGTCTATTTCGCGGCGGCGTCTCCCGGCTGGACGTGGACGCCGAGTGATCCGGATGCTGGCGCGCGCGCCAGCATCGCCGCCTGGATCGCGGCAGCAGCGCTCGACAATGTCGAGCAGCCGCGTGACATTGACGCGCAATCAAGCGCATGGGGCGTCGAGGATGAAGCGCCGTACGATGCGATTGTTTCGATCAATATGGTGCATATCTCGCCCTGGCGGAGCGCTTTGGGCCTGATGGCGGGCGCATGGCGTCTATTGGGCGCCGGCGGCAAGCTCATTCTCTATGGCCCCTTCAAGCGCGAAGGGCGTCACACGGCGCCGTCGAACGAAGCCTTCGAGGGCTGGCTGAAACAGCGTAGTCCAGATTATGGCGTGCGCGATTTGGCCGACATCGAGGCCGCCGCGGCAGCCGAAGCTTTGGTTTTGGCTGAAATCGTCGACATGCCCGCGAACAATTTCATGCTGGTGTTCGAGCGGGCGGGCGCAAAAAAACCGACGGGCGTTTAGCGCGTCGGCATCGGCGTTTCGCCTCGGTAATCGTAGAAGCCGCGCTGGGTTTTGCGGCCAAGCCAACCAGCCTCGACATACTTCACCAGTAGCGGACACGGGCGGTATTTCGGGTCCGCCAAGCCATCATGCAGCACCTGCATGATGGAAAGGCAGGTGTCCAGGCCGATAAAGTCCGCCAGTTCGAGCGGCCCCATCGGATGATTGGCGCCCAACTTCATCGCCTTGTCGATCGCTTCGACAGAACCGACGCCTTCGTACAATGTGTAGATCGCTTCGTTGATCATCGGCACAAGCACGCGGTTGACGATGAAGCCGGGAAAATCTTCCGCGTTGGCGATGGTTTTGTTGAGCCGTTCGACCAGTTCGATGGTGACGTCGTAGGTCTCCTGGCTGGTGGCGAGGCCGCGGATGAGCTCAACCAGCTTCATCACCGGCGCAGGATTCATGAAATGAACGCCGATAAATCGGTCCGGCCGCGCGGTCGAGGCGGCGAGGCGCGTGATCGAGATCGAGGAGGTGTTGGACGCGAGGATCGTGTCGGGCTTCAGCACGCCTTTCAGGTCCGCGAACACCTTTCGCTTGGCTTCGTCGTTCTCGACGATGGATTCGATGACGAAATCGGCGCTCTGAAAATCCGTCAGCTTCGGCGCCGGCTTGATGCGCTTCAGCGCCGCGTCCATGTCCGCTTGGCTGATGGTTTCCTTCTGCACCTGCCGCTTGAGATTGCCGGTGATGGTGGCGATGCCGTCGGTGATGCGGTCTTCCGCGGCGTCGTTCAACAGCACGTCATAGCCTGAGAGCGCACACACATGCGCAATGCCCGCGCCCATCTGTCCGGCGCCGACGACGCCAACCGTCTTAATCGTGGTCATTTGTTCCCGGCCATGGCCTCTGACGCTTGCACCGCAGGTCTTACCACGAATCCAGCGCCCATCTTGTTGCTGCGGTGCAACATGTCTCGGATGGACGCTGGCCGCAAGTGGTAACCTGGGTCAGCCGCTTGGCGCTCCGTAAAGGTAGAATGTCGCGAACCGGGCAGCGTCATAAAGGCCGTGACCGAGGATAAGCGGCCACAAGTTTCGCCCGGCGGCAAAAAACAGAAGAGCAGCGACGAGGGCTGCGCCTCCGGTGAAAAGCATGCCGGTTAGTCCTTGTGCGCCGTGCGCGAAGCCGAACAGCACGGCCTGGACGACGGCGGCGGCGATCCACGCGACGCGTCCGTCGCCGAGCCCGCCCGCTAGGCTGCGCATGAGAAAGCCGCGAAACACGAATTCCTCGCCGAAGCCCGCGCCGACAAGAGCGTAGCCGATCGCCGCCATGGTGAGAGCGAGGTTGCTGTGCAGCGCTGCGAAGCTAGAAAGGTCGCGGCGCACGCCGCTCGCTTCCAACCCCAGCGAGATCGCATAGAGCGCGGCGGCGAAGCCGATGGCGATTCCGAGACAAAGGGGCCAGTTCTGCGGCGCGCGCAAGCCGATCGCGCTGAGCCGCTCTCCGCGTGCGCGGATAAGCGCCCAGGCGGCGAGCACGCTGAGCAATTGTATGCCTGTCGCCGCTGCATAGCCGAGTGCGCCGTCTGGCGGACGAAAGCCACTCGCTTGCAGCGCGAAGCCGAGCCCGAGCGTAAACGCAACGAATAAGACGATGTCGATGAGATGCCGCCAGAATGGCGGCCTATGCGCGACACGCTGCGCCATGCGTCAATCTCCCCGTTTGGTTGGCCTCCAACCTGTGGGGGATGAGCATGCAGCGCTCTTCGGATGCGTGCGCGCCGTCGAAATTTTTGTCTTGGCGCCAATGCAGACGTGCACAAGGCGCCAAAGCCTAATTCACGCCCGCTTTGGTCAGCTCGTCCATCAATTCCGGCACGGCGGTCTTGTAGTCGGCCACCAGTCCGTAATCAGCGACTTGGAAGATCGGCGCTTCCTCGTCCTTGTTGATGGCGACGATGACTTTGGAATCCTTCATGCCGGCGAGGTGCTGAATGGCGCCGGAAATACCGATCGCAACATAAAGCTCGGGCGCGACGACCTTGCCGGTCTGGCCGACCTGGTAATCGTTCGGCGCATAGCCCGCGTCGACGGCGGCGCGCGACGCGCCGACAGCGGCGCCGAGCTTGTCCGCCAGCGGTTCCAGCACTTTGTGGAATTCTTCGTTGGAGCCGAGCGCGCGTCCGCCTGAAACGACGCGCTTGGCGCCGGTAAGTTCGGGGCGATCCGATTTCGCCATTTCTTCCGAGACGAAGGCAGTCTTAAACGGTCCCGCAGGCGCCGCGATCGTCTCAACCGACGCCGAGCCGCCATTGCCGGCCGCTTTGAACGTCGTCGGCTGTACCGTCAGGACATTCTTCGCCTGCGCGCTTTTCACCGTGACGATCGCGTTGCCGGCGTAAATCGGACGCACGAACGTGTCGGCGCTTTCGACGCCGATGACGCCGGAAAGCTGCGCCACATCCAGCCGCGCAGCGATGCGCGGGGCTGCGTTCTTGCCTGTCGTCGTGGCGGGGAAAAGCACGGCATCGTAATTCGCCATCAGCGGCGTGACGAGGGCGTCCAGCGCTTCGGCCAATTGCCTGTCGAGCGTAGCGCCATCGGCATGCAGCACCTTGCGTACGCCCTCGACCTTGGCCGCGGCCTGCGCGGCGGCCCCCGCATTCACCCCGGCCACCAGCACGTCCACATCGTTACTCATCGCCTTCGCGGCGGTGACGACCTTGTTGGTGGCGTCCTTCAGCGACGCATTGTCGTGTTCGGCGACAACGAGAACGGCCATCAGATCACTCCCGCTTCTTTGAGCTTGCCGACGAGTTCGCCGGCCGTCTTCACCTTGATGCCGCCGGCGCGCTTCGGTGGTTCGGCGGTTTTCGTCACCTGCAGGCGCGGCGTGGTGTCGACGCCGTAATCGGCCGCTGTCTTGGCGTCGATCGGCTTCTTCTTCGCCTTCATAATGTTCGGCAACGAGGCATAGCGCGGCTCGTTGAGACGCAGGTCGGTGGTGACGATCGCCGGAAGATTGACGTCCAGCGTCTGCAGGCCGCCATCGACTTCGCGCGTGACCGTCGCTTTGCCTTGACCGAGTACGATCTTCGACGCGAACGTCGCTTGCGGCCAATCGAGCAGAGCCGCCAGCATCTGGCCGGTCTGGTTCGAATCGTCGTCGATGGCTTGCTTGCCGAGAATGACGAGATCGGGTTTCTCGGCATCGACAACCGCCTTCAAGAGTTTCGCCACCGCCAGCGGCTCAACATCGCCTTCGGCCTTGATGAGGATGCCGCGATCCGCGCCCATGGCGAGCGCATTGCGGATGGTTTCCTGCGCTTGGTCCGGGCCAATAGAGACTGCGACGATCTCGGTCACGGCGCCGGCGGCGTGTCCGCCGCCGCCTTCCTTCATCCGCACCGCTTCTTCGACGGCGATCTCGTCGAATGGATTGATCGACATCTTGAGGTTCGAGAGATCGACCCCGGATCCATCCGGCTTGACGCGGACCTTCAAATTGTAATCGAGCACCCGTTTAACCGGGACGAGAACTTTCATGACGGAATCCCTGGAGTTCGGCCGCCGGGGCCGAATTTCGGGCGGACACTAGTGGCGGGGGTCAGAGCCCGTCAATGCGGCGCGCGTGCGCGCCACCCAGTTCCAGGGCGCCGTCACGGCAGGCGCCGCCGTCAGCGCGAGAGGACGCGCGGCCAGTTGCCGTTGGCGTTGCGGATGTGGCCGGGAATGTCCTGCTCCCAGCGGCGTTGAATCTCGGCGTTGTAATTGAGGTAGAGCCGTCCATCGACCACGCGCCAGGCGTTGGGATCAGCCGGCGCCGTATAGCCCTGGCTGACCGCCCAAGCGCAATAGCCGCCATATTGCGGCAGATAGCGCGCGGGGTTGGCTCGGAAGGCGGTCAGATGCTCGGCTGAAGCGAAGCGATATTCCACACCCTGATGTGTCGTGCGATGCCGCGCGATGCCGCGAACGGGACGCCGTTCGGTGAAATACGCCACCACGTCATAGCCCGACGCGCCGACATTGGAGAGGAGTGGCGTATAGACCGGCGCAGTATCGGCAAACGCTGGTGCAGGCGCTGCGATGAACCCTGCAAATGAGAGGGCGAGGGCGAAGAAGAGCGGGCGGAGCATGAAAGACATCCTTCAGAGAGAAATCAGGCGTGCGCAGCCTCAAGCGCGGCGCGGCGTTCGGTCGGCGGCAGAAAAGCGCGAACGAGGTCGCCGCCGAGCCCAAGCAACGCCTCGCGGCGGATAACCAAGAGCGCCAGCGTGGTGATCCAGATCGTTACGGCCGCGGCGAACAGGCCGCCGCCGTCATTGTTGGGATCGACGCCAAGCGGCGTGAACAGATGGAAGCTCACTGCGCCGCTCATTACAGCGAATCCGACGAGCGCACCGAGCGCATTCAGCCGCGCGCGCCCGGGCAACAGCCCGGCCAACAGCAGGACCGAAGCAAGCAATTCCGCCGAGCCGATCACGTATTGGCTGAATAGCCCCGTATGCCCAAACAGACCCGGCGCGCCAAGCGAGGCGGCCCAACCGTCCAGCCGGCCGAATATCTCCTGCGTGTTCGGATGGTCAGCGAATTTGAAGCGCAGGCTGTCGAGAAATACCATCGCGGCGAATACCGAGATCGCCGCTGGCGCGAACTTGCGGATCATTGCGAGCATGATCGCCTCCTCACAGGCTATTCGTCGCCGGTCGCGTGGCGGTTACCAGCGTAGCAGGCGTGCGCCGATCAAAGCGCCCAAAGCGGCGCAGATCGCGATGGCGACCACGTACCAAGTCGTGACGAACGCGATCGAATCCACCGGGCAATACATGGCGTAAGCCATGGCGCCGACGCCGCCGGAAAGTGCGCCTATCGCGGCGCCCGAGAGCGTCAGCCGGGTAGGCGCAAAGCTCCGCATCAGCCATACCAGCCCCGCCGCCGCGGGGGCCGCCAGAATAGGGATCAGCACCAGGCACCAGGGAAAACTGCCGCCCGTCCAAGCTTGCATGCGCGCTTCGCTCGGCGCCCCCAGTAGCGCGATCGCTGCTGCGCCGAAACTGACGGCGACGAAAACGAAGGCGGCCGCGAGCCGCCACCCGAGCGGCCGCCCGGGCTTGGCCAATTGCATCGCCAGCGGCAGCACCGCCGCCGCCGCGGCGGCGGCGAACGCAGCCTTGAGCAGGACGGGCGTAATGGCTGCGCCGATGTCCGGCCGCATGCCGAGGATCAGCACCAGCGCAAGCGCGGCGACGGCGAAGCCGGCGGCCAAAGTCGCAGCCATGCGCAATCCCGTGCGCCGGCGTTGCTCGGGTTCGGCGCCGCGCGCCAGGAAAGCGATCAAGTCGTCGGTTTTCACGGCGCTTGCTCCTCGGCCATCAGGCGCATAAGCGCCTTCATGCCGCGATGGATGGAAATCTTGATGTCCGGCTCGGAAAAGCCGGTGAGCGCGGCGGCTTCGCGCACGCTTTTCTCTTCGAGCTTCACCAGCCGGATCGCCTGCTGCTGTTTCGGCGGCAGTTTGGCTAGCAGGACCGCGACATCCCGGCTGGCGTCGCTGGCCTCGATATTCTGATCCGGGGCGCCCGGATCGACGCCGTCGAGATCGACATGGATTCCACGCCGCTTCTTGCGGCGAATAAAGTCGATCAGGCGATAGCGCGCGATGGCGTACATCCAGGCCGTCAGCGGGTAGGCTGGGTCGTACGATTGCCGCCGTGTGTGCAAGGCCACCAAGGTCTCCTGCACGAGATCCTCCGCGTCTTCGGGCGCCCCGCGCAGCCGATTGCGGAAGAAGGCGCGCAACAAGCTCGCAGCCGCGCACAGGAAAGCGCGATGCGCAGCCTCGTCCCCGGCGAGGCCCTGGAGCAGCCAGGCTCGTAATTGCTGTTCATCGGCCATGCGCGTCGCGACTAAACGCGCTTACGCCGTCGCCGTCGAGGCGGTTACAAGGGGGCATGCTGAAGCCGATCAATCTGCAAGAGGCGGTGGCCGCCGCCGAACTCAACGGTCTGGCGCAGACGCGCCGGGCCATGCGCGCCCTGCTCGCCGCGCCGAAGGCGCGCGCGCAGGGCTTGGCGCGTGTCGAGGATGTGTCCGTCGGCGGCGCGGCGGGGGTGCTTCCGGCACGATACTACGAAGCGCCGCACGCGCATCCGGGGCCGCTCCTGGTTTATTTTCACGGCGGCGGCTTCTGCATTTGCGACATCGACACGCATGATTCGATTTGCTCCCACCTCGCGATGGCGTCGGGTGGGCGCGTGCTCTCCGTCGGATATCGTCTGGCGCCGGAAGCGCGCTATCCCGCGCAGCTGGAGGACGCGAAGGCCGCCGGCGCTTGGGCGCTCAAGCACGCCGTCACCTTTGGCGCAGCGCCTGATCGGATCGCCGTCGGCGGCGATTCCGCCGGCGCTTATCTTGCCGCCAACGTCGCCAGCGCGTTCAACGCGTTGGCGCCCGGTGCAGTCGCACTGCAAGTGCTGTTCTATCCGCTGGTGCACATTGAGGATTCGGTCTGGGCGGAGGAGGAGCTGCGCAATTTCCGCTTCCTTGGCCGGCTCGCGGTCTATTTCATCGGCCGCAATCTGGGCGCGAAGCAATTTCCTTCGCTGCTCGATCTCGACCACGCGTGCGCGCCACCGACAATCATTGCCGGTGGAGGTCCAATGGATCCGGTTCGCGCCGACGTGAAGGCGTACGCAGACCGGCTACGGCGCAGCGGCGTGCGCGTACTGGAGAAGAAGTACCAAGCACTGATGCATGGCGGCCTGAATTTTACCGCCTATTCCAAGACAGCGCTTGCCGCTTTGGCCGAAGTCGGCGGCTTGATCCGCGGTGAGCTGGCGCCGCCAGCGGCGGGCGGTTAAGTACGCCGGACCCGGAGATCGTTCATGCGCCTGCTCGCCTCGCTCACCCTTCCAGCAGCTCTGCTTTGCCTTGCATGCGCGCCGCCGAGCTCAGAGGCGCCAAGCGCCGAACAAGCCGTCGTCGAGGGATGCGCCGCAGCGGCGGAAGCCGCGTGGAGCGGCCTCCAAGTTCAGGCCAGCAGCGAAGGCGCTGCCTGTGGCGACGCGCAAGCGACGCTTAGCATCACGGACAACGGACGCGCGCTGCTGCAGCAGACTTTTCCCACCGCTCAAGTGATGACGCTGGCGCACGTTGAAGATCGGGACGCCATGCAAACAGCCTTGGCGGAGTGGGTTGATCAGACGAGTTCGAACAAGGCGACGGCCTCCGCGCTGCCGGCATGGCCCGAGGGCGCGGAAACGCCGGTCAGTGGCGAATTTCCGTTCTATCCGGAGGAGGGCGTTGATCGAGCGGCGTATGAAGCGATCCGCGCGCGCAACGCGCCGCTCTTCTGCCATGTGCAGGGCATGGAGAGTGAAGCGTGTTACGCGCTTGAGAACGGCGCGCTGACGCGTGTCGGCGTGCAGGCGTTCCCGGGTTAAGCCGAGAGCCGCAATTCTTCGGCCTGGTCGGCGGCCGTTTTGACGCGCGCGATGCGTAGCACCGCGGCGCAGATGGCTTCTCGCGTCGCGGGTTTTACCAGGTGCTCGGCTGCGCCCAGCTCGATCGAGCGTCGGCGATCTTCTTCGATTGAAAGCACGACGATCGGCACATGCGCGGTTGCCGGATCGAGCGCGAGATCTGAGATGACGCCCCAGCCGGGGCGGTCGGGCAGGTTGATGTCCAGCAGAACCAGCGCCGGTGCGGTGCTGCGGGCGAGTGCGATGCCGGCTTCGGCCGTACGCGCTCCCTGAACCGCAAAGCCGATCGGTGTCAGCGTGCGCACGGCGAGATCGCGGGCGTTGGCTTCGTCGTCGATCACGATCACCAGCGGTGCGCCCGGCGCGCCGGCGCGCGGAGACACGTCGGCGGCGCCGCCTGAGCCGAAGCCGCGATAATATTGGGGCACCCACAATGTAAACGTGGCGCCTTCGCCGATCGTGCTCTCGACCGAGACCTCGCCGCCCATCAATTGCGCCATGCGCCGCGTGATCATCAAGCCGAGGCCGGTGCCGCCATATTGTTTGGTGACGGCGGAGCTGGCCTGCTCGAACGGCCTGAAGAGCCGCCCAAGCTGCTCTTCCGTCATGCCGATGCCGGTGTCGCTCACGGTGAATACGAGCCGGCTTTCCTCGCCCACTTCTTCCCGCCGCATGGCGATCTTGATGGCGCCGCCCTTGGTGAATTTGGCGGCGTTGGAGAGCAGGTTGAGCAGGCATTGGCGCAGTTTCTGTGCATCGACGAAGCCTGCATGCACGGCCGCGATATCGCAATCGAGCGCATTGCCGTTTTTGTCCGCCAGCGGCCGGGCGGTGGCGATGGCTTCGAGCGCGATCGCGGCGGGGTCGGCGGGCGCCGCCAACACATCCATGCGGCCGGCCTCGATCTTGGACAGATCAAGAATGTCATTGATCACGGCAAGCAGGTGGCGGGCCGCGAGATTGATCCGCTGCAAGTCGGCGCTAGAGGATTCGTCGCCGCGGTCCTCGGCATCCTCCGCGAGGATCTCCGCGTAGCCGATGATGGCGTTAAGGGGAGTGCGCAGTTCGTGGCTCATGGCGGCGACGAATTGCGACTTCGCGACGTTCGCGCTTTCGGCTGCCGCGCGCGCTGCGTCGGCGGCGATCTTGGCTTGCGCCGCATCACGTAGCACGGCCAGCGCGCGCGCCATGTCGCCGATCTCATCGCCGCGCTTGAGCGCGGGTATGTCGGCCTCATAGCATCCGTCGGCGATGGCGCGGATCGATTCAGCGAGAGAGTCGATTGGTTGCACCAAGCCGACCCGCAGAAGCGCGATCACGCCGCCGAGAACGAGAATGAAGAACAAGCCGGCGATCAGCAGCGTGCTGGTGCGCTCGCCGCCCAGGCGCTGCGCGCGGGCGATGAATTGGGAATCGAGTTCGCCGGAGATGCGCGACGAAAGTTCCGTCAGCGTCAGCTGCGCGCCTGCCTCGGTGGCGAGGGTGGTGGCGAGATCGAAACGGCCGGTTCTAAGCGATTGCTCAAGCCCCGCCCGATAGGCCGCGAAGTTCGTGAGCGCCGCGTACATGGGCGGACCAAGCCGATCGCTCAACTCCGGCATCGCCGAGAACATCGTGTCCATGGTTTGGCCGAGGGTCGTCGTCGCACTCTCCAGCACGGCCAGACGCTGCAACAGCAGCGCATGTTCGGCTTCGCTCAGGCGCCGGTCGGCGTAGGCGTCGTCGGCCGTGAGGGCGAGATCGCGCGCCTCCTGGGCCAGCGCCGGGGCGTGATCAAGCACGATCTCCGCAGCGAAATGGCTGGCCCGTTCGGGATCGCGCATCAAATGCGAGCGGTCGCCGATCTGATGGGCGAGATCGGAGAGGGCGGCGCTGGCGGCGCTGGCTGCGGTGATGCGCGCGCGTTCGTTCTCTCGCATGACCTGCAGCGAGAACACGGCGCGGTCGGAGAGTTCCGCGGTGTTCAGGTTTTCGCCGTAGCGCCGCTCAGCCAGGCGCAGCGCGCGAATGGCGGCGCTGACATTGTCGATGTCGCTGTGCCCGAGCTGGCTTGCGCGCGATTGCATGTTGAGCAGGGCGTGCGCTTCGTTGACCACGCGCAGGTAGGCCGCGCCGTCGCGTTCCTGGCGCGCAATATCGACGCCCGCTTGTTGTTCGTTTGCGAGCTTACTTGCGACAAACAAAAGCGGCAGCAGAAACAATGCGAACGCAAGCGCCAATTTGTGCGCAGTCGAGGCGCTTTGGATGATCCGCCATGCAGCGCGCCGCATCTTCGAGGCGCCGCCGCGAATTCTTTCTACAACGTTCATGCCCTTGCCCCGCACGATCAGCAGAATTGGGCGGCAGTACGCAGGTTTTTGAATAACGAGTGCTGAATTTGACGCGCCCTGCGCCGTTCCAAGACAAAAAATTCGAAGGCGGCATTACGCCGTTAAGCGCGTGTTCAGCGCGCTTAACGGCGAGCAAGAATTGCACGCGCCGTTTCGAGGTCTTCGGGACTGTCGACGCCCTTCGGAAAGTTGGCGATCACGCCAGCCATGATGGTCATGCCCATTTCGAGCGCGCGCATCTGCTCGAGCTTCTCGCGCAGCTCTAGGGGAGAAGGCGGCGCAGCGACGAACCGTGTGAGCGCATCGCGGCGAAACGCATAGATGCCGACATGGCGCATGATCGGGCCGTCGCCCCATGGCGCTGGCGCGCGTGTGAAGGCGAGGCAACGGCCATCTTGCGCGACGATTGCTTTCACGAGATTCGGATTATCGCGTTCGGCGGCGCTGTCCGACGGCGAGACGAGCGTGGCGATGTCTGCATGCGATGTCAGCGCCTTCAGAGCTTGCGCAACGTCGTCGGCGGCCATCGTTGGCATGTCGCCCTGCAGATTGAGCGCGACATCGTAGCGCCGGCCAGGATCGAACGCGTTGAGCGCGGCATGCATTCGGTCTGAGCCTGACGGTAAAGCGGGATCGGTGAGCACCGCCTCTGCGCCCGCGGCGCGCGCGGCGTCGGCGATGGTCTGTTCCGCGGCGGCCACCAGGACCGGGCCGCACTGCGCCTTCGCCGCGATTTCCGCCATCCAGGCGATCATGGGTCTGCCGGCGATGTCGGCCAGCGGCTTGCCGGGCAGGCGGGCGGAGGCCATGCGGGCGGGGATGACGACAATAGGGTTCATGCCGCTCCGCGAATGCCGTGCGGCGGTTGGCCGCGCAAGCCCGCGGCGCTTGGCTTGGCGTCCGGCGCTTGGCGCGCGGGGCGACGCGCGGCATAAACCCGCTGACTTTTCGCGCCGGGGGCCCGGCGCGCTTCAGGGTTCGGCAGGCAGATGAGCGATCTCCGTGGCAACTCGATCGCTGGGGCGGTTCTCGCCTCAGTCTTGGGCGTGATGGGGCTGGGGATCGTCGCCGATTCCGTTGTCCATTCGAATTATCCTGAGCAGCCCGGTTTCGCGCCGGTGGTGCCGGATGCGCCTGTTGGCGGCGCTCCTGAAGCCCCGGCGGGTCCGCCGGACTTCGGGCGCTTGTTCGCCGACCAGGCCGCGCTTGATGGCCTGGTTGAGCGCGGCCAGAGCGTCAGCGCGCAATGCACGTCCTGCCACACCTTCGAGGCGGGCGGGCCGAATCGCATCGGGCCGAATCTTCACGCCGCCTTTGGCGGCCCCGTCGCTCAACATGCTGGCTTTGCGTATTCAGAGGCCATGACGGCCCACGGCGGCAATTGGGACTATCTGGCGCTCAACGAGTTTCTGCGCGCGCCTGCGCAGACCGTGCGGGGCACGAAGATGGCGTTCGCCGGCTTGCGGCGCGATGAAGACCGCGTCGCCATGATCGCGTATCTGCGCTCGATTTCGCCCAACAGCGTGCCGCTGCCCGCGCCGTTGCCGGAGGCCGCTTCGGCTACCGCTGAAGGCGCGCCCGCCGGGGATGCGCCGGCGGAGGGCGCTGCACCCGCCGAAGCTGTCCCGGGCTAACCAATTTCCAGTCGTGGAACGAAAAGCGGCGGCGCCCTCAGCGCCGCCGCTTCCTTTATCGCCCGGTCGAGCCGGTTACGAAGCCAACTCCAGCCGCGCCCGCGGGGTGTCCGCTTCGCCATGCAGGATCGTGGCGCCGAGCTGGTCGAGGAATTCGTCACCCTTGTCGGTGCGCTCCACGAACACGTTCCGCCCGTCCTTCGGGTCGCGGCGGCGTTGGACGAAGCCCAGCCGGGTCAGGGTGTCGAGCGCGCGCGTGATCGCGGGCTTGCCGACGTTCAACGTTGCGGCCAGCCCGCGAACCGTGTGCGGGGCGGGCTGCAGCCGCACCGTCATCAGCACCGCCAGCTGGCGCGCGGTGAGGTCAGGGGCTTCGGAGCGCACGGTTTCAACCGTCACCCGCCGCCACAAATCCAATGCTTCCACTTGGTCGCGTGCGAGCTCCATGTCGCCCTCCTGTTGAATCGATAACGGGAGGATTCGCTGATTTGGTGGTCGGTGCAAGGCCGGAACCACAATATCTTGTGGGGAACCCGAAACGAGCCACAGCATAAGGGGCGCCGAGTACCTCAAGGATTCGTTTGCCAACCGAAACTTTCTTATCCACAGCTTGCCTCAAGGGAGGCAGGCGATGGCGGTGCTGCGGTTCTTTATGGGTGTCGCGATCGGGTTGGCGATGATGTTCATCGGCTGGGTCGGCGGCGCCTTCTATCCGCCGCCGGCCGCGATCACCGATCCCGTGGCGGAACGCGCACCGGCGTTGGCGGCGCGGCTTGGGATCGACGATCTCAGCCTCGATCAATTGCGCAACGTTCTTAGCGAAGAGCAATTCGTGGAATTGCGCCGTGAGGCGTCGCAACTGGCCGCCGCGGCGGGTGAGGCCATCATCGTTGAGCACGCGGAAGCGGCTGAGCGCAGCGACGCGATCGATGCGCCGATCAGCCTGCCGGCTGCCGACGCAGCGCCGCTCACGCTCGAGGATCAGCTATTGCTGTGCCCGCGCATGACGGTCTCGAACGCGCCCGCCAGCGACGCTAATCGCGCGGTGCTGAATTACGCGAAGGTCGTCAACGTCAATGGCGTTTCGCTCGCCGTAAACCCTACGCAGGGCGCGTGCCTCTCATCGGCGTTCGGGCCCCGCGGCGGGCGCATCCATCGCGGCCTCGACTATTATTCCAGCGACGGCGGGCCAATCTCGGCGGCGGCGGCGGGCGTCGTCGTCGAGCGCCTCTACCGCGACGACTACGGCAACATGCTGCTCCTCGATCATGGCGGTGGCGTCTATACGCGCTACGCGCATCTTTCGAGCTTCGCGCCAGGAATCGTTCAAGGTGCTGCTGTCGAAGCGGGCCAGCAGCTTGGCCTGATGGGCAACACGGCGGCGTACCAAATTCCGGTGCACCTGCATTACGAATTGCTGCTTGGCGATTACAGCAATCCGCGCGCGTCATTCGGGCTTGATGCGCGCTCGCCCTTCGACTTCCCGCCGGTCTAGCCGAAACGCGCGCGGATAACGCGCCACGCCGCGCGCAGCGCCTGCGCCTCGCCGCCGGCGGGACGCGCGGGGCGCTCTTTCGGCGCCCATGCGAAGACGTCGAAATGCGCCCACGCGGGGGTCGTGACGAAACGCCGGAGGAAAAGCGCGCCGAAGATTGCGCCAGCGAAGGCGCCGTCGCCCGTGTTCTTCAGATCGGCGATCGGCGAGTCCATGTCGCTTTCGTAGGCGTCCCACATCGGCAGGCGCCAAATCGGATCATTGGTTTCCGCCGACGCCTTTTCCAACTCGGCCGCCAACGCGTCGTCGTCGGTGAAGAAGGGCGGGATGTCGGGTCCCAACGCTGTGCGCGCCGCGCCTGTAAGCGTGGCGAAGTCCAGCAGCAGCGCTGGATCGTCCTCGCAAGCGCGCGCAAGCGCGTCGGCTAGGATCAACCGGCCTTCGGCATCGGTGTTATCGATCTCGACGCTGAGACCCTTGCGGCTGACGATCACGTCGCCGGGCCTGAACGCGCTTGCGGAAATTGCGTTTTCGACCACCGGCAGGAAAACATCGAGACGCAGCGGCAATTTCGCGTCCATGACGATGTGCGCGAGGGCCAGGGCGTGCGCCGCGCCGCCCATGTCCTTCTTCATCAAGCGCATGCTGCCCGCCGGCTTGATGTCGAGCCCGCCCGTGTCGAACGTGACGCCTTTGCCGACAATGGCGAGCCGCGGCGCATCCTCGCCGCCCCAACTCAGATGCAGCAGGCGTGGCGCTTCGTTGGCCGCACGGCCGACGGCGTGGATCAGTGGGTGATTTTCTTCCAACAGCGCATCGCCCACGATCGCGCTGAAGCGTGCGCCATGTGCGGCTGCAAGCTTCTCAGCCGCCGCCTGCATTGCGTTTGGGCCCATGTCGTTGGTGGGCGTGTTGACCAGATCCCTTGCGAGCCAGCTCGCGGTGACGATGCGCGCGACTTCGGCCATGTCGGCGCCTTCCGGCGGCGCAAGCCTTGGAGCAGGGCGCTTGCGCTTCTTGTAGCGATCGAACGCGTAGGCGCCTAAGCCCCAGGCGATCGCCACGGCGCCGGCGGAAAATTCGCGCGGCGCCCCGGCGATCTTGTAATCACCGGAGGGAAGATGTTGCGCCAGCGCGCCTATCGCCAGCGCGCTGGCTTTGTCGCCCAGGCCGAACAGCACGCGTTCGATCGAACCGTCCGTGGCCGGCACGAGCAGGATGCGCCCGTTCTGAGCGCGGAAATCATGCGCGGTGGCGAGGCGCCGCAGCGCTTCCGGGCGGCCCTCCGCCCATTGCTCCCATTCGGCGCTGCGCAGGGCTTGAATCGGAACGGCGGGCGCGTCGGCGGCGTCAAGAAAGGGCAGATTCGTCATTGCGGCTGACTATACGCCATTAGCGCTTTGTTGAGCATGCAGGGCGCAGGCTTCGCCGAATTAAGGATTCGGTCACATGTCCCGTCTGCCCGCAATCATGCTCGCCACGGTCGCCTTGGCCGCATGTGCAACCACCGGAGAGGGCGCTGGCGGCGGCCAAAGCGCAGCCGAAGCAGCGCGTGCGCCCCGGACGGTCGATCGCGACGCACGCGAACGCATCGGCCGCGAAGAATTGCTCACGCAGATGGCGTTCTGGGCTGGCGAGTATCAAACCTTTCCGAACGATCTCGAGGCCGCGCAGCGCTTCGCCGACGCCTTGCGCCGGGGCGGGCGCGCCGATCGCGCCGCGCAGATCGCGGGCGAGGCGCTTGGGCGTTTCCCGGAAGACCGCCAATTGCTGCTCACGTACGGGTTAGCGCAGATCGCGGCGCAGCGCCCGCAGGAAGCGGCGCGCGCCCTCGCCATCGTCGCCCAGGCGGAGCCTGAAAACGTACGCGTCCGCTCGGCCCTCGGCGTGTCGCTCGATCAATTGGGCCGCTACGTCGAAGCCCGCCAAGCCTATCAGCAGGCGCTCGATCTGCGCCCGGATGACCCCACTGTGCTCACCAACCTCGGTGTGTCTCACCTGATGTCGGGCGATCCGGAGCAGGCCGAGCCTGTGTTGCGCCGCGCGATCGCCTTACCGGGCGCGCCGCCGCAGGCGATGCAAAATCTGTCGATCGCGATCGCGCTGCAAGGCCGGTTTGAAGAGGCCGAGCAATTGGAGCGTTCGTACTTGCCGGCGAACGTGGCTGCGGAGAACATTTCCTATCTGCGCAGTCTTCTGAGCGATCCACGCCGCTGGGATGATCTCGGCGGCGCGAGCTAAATCACGCACAATCCGCGCGGTCGTTCGTACCGGCTTATTGGCCGGCGAGCATTTCGGTGACTTGGATCATGGCTGGGCCGATGATCACTGCGAACAGCACCGGCAGGAAGAACACGATCATCGGCACTGTGAGTTTCGGGGGCAGGGACGCCGCCTTCTTCTCCGCTTCCGACAGACGCAGGTCGCGATTTTCCTTGGCCATGACGCGAAGCGCATTGCCGAGCGGCGTGCCGTACTTTTCGGCCTGGGTTAGCGCCATCGCCACGGATTTGATGCCCGCGTGATCGGTGCGGCGCGCGAGGTTCTCGTACGCCATGCGCCGCTCTGGCAGATACGAGAGCTCGGCCGTGGTGAGCGCCAGTTCTTCCGCGAGTTCGACCGATGCGGTGGCGATTTCAGTGCCCACGCGCTGCAGCGCCATTTCGATCGACATGCCGCTTTCCACGCAGATCAGCATCATGTCGAGGCTGTCGGGAAACGCTTGCATGATCTTGTCGCGGCGCTTTTGCGCAAGGTTGGCGAGGTAGATGTTGGGCGCATAGAAGCCGAAGGCCACAGCGCCCACCACTGCGGCAAGCTTCATCTGTCCGGTCAGGCCGGCGCCAAGCACCAGCACATAGAACAGCGCCGCTGCACCGAAAGCGATCGGCAGCGCCGCGCGGTAAAAGTAGAACATCGTCTGCGCCGCGTGACCGCGGAGGCCGGCGCGGATCAGCTTGTCGTTCAGCGTGTCGTCCGCCAGCCGCTTTTGCAGCTGCAGCCGCTCGACAAGACTTTTGGCGAACGAGTTTGCGGACTTGTGCTGCAATCCGCCTGCGCCTCGGGCCAATTCGGCCCGGCTTTTCTTGCGCAATTCCTCGCGCCGCTTAGCGACTTCCTTGAGCCGCGAGCCGAGGCGGTCCTCGGCCAGCATCGGCGAGGCGATGGTGAGGATGGTGGCGAAACAGGCTGCCGCGGCCAGCGCCGCGGCGATGTTCATGGGGTCAGTCAGAGTGCGCGTGATGTCCATCTGGCGCCCCTAGAATTTGAAGTTGACCATTTTGTTCATGATGACGATGCCGGTCGTCATCATCACCGTGCAGCCGAGCAGGATGAGGTGCCCAGTTGGGTGCGTGAACAGAATTGAGATGTAGTCCGGCTTGGTCACGTACACTGTGCCCATGACGAAAAACGGCAGCGCGCCGATAATCATGGCCGAAGCCTTTGCTTCCGCCGAGAGCGCTTTGACCTTTTCCTTCATGAGCTTGCGCGAGCGCAGCACGCTGGAGAGGTTGCCCAAGGATTCCGAGAGGTTGCCGCCGGTCTTCTGCTGGATCACCAACACGATCTGAAAGAAGTTCACTTCCGCCAGCGGCATGCGGTCGTACATGCGCTGCATGCTTTGATCCAGCGGCACGCCGACGGCCTGCGCATCGACCAGCGCCTGGAATTCGGTGCGCAAAGGCTCCGGGCTTTCGGCGGCGATGATGCGCAGGCATTGGCCCAGCGGCAGGCCGGATTTGACGCCGCGTACGATGATGTCGATAGCGTCGGCCAGCTGGTTCGAGAATTTCTTCTGCCGGCCCGCCACCATCATCTTCAGCACCCAGCGGGGGATGCCGAGCACGCCGACAAACCCGCCGACAGCGGCGCCGATCGGGCCCTGAACAATGAGGCCGACAAGCGCCAGCACGACGCCCAGGCCGATCGAGCCGATCCAGAACGCGGTCGGCGTGATGGTGAGGCCCGCCTGCGCGATTTGGCCTTTGATAGAGACGCGCGCTTTGCGCGATGCTTTTTCGCTGAGCGCGAGATCCTTAAGCGCTTCGGCGGTGGTTTGCTTGCGCTTCAGCGCCGCCATGTCGGCCGCGCTTTGCTTTCGCTTATCGCTCCGCCCACCGCCGGCGACAGCTTTGACACGCTTCTTGGCGGCGTCGGATTGATTGCCGCCGCCGCCGGCGAAGGCCAAGCCTGCGCCGCCGATGGCCACGAAGGCGAGAACGGCGGCGATCAGCGCGGGGTCCATCAGGCTTGCTCCGCTTCGTCGAGCGCTTGGGCGAGTTCTTTCTCGAGACCGAAGTAGCGCGCGCGCTCCCAGAAGCGCGGGCGGCCGACGCCCGTTGCGCGATGGCGTCCGATGATGCGCCCGTTCTGATCTTCGCCGGTGATGTCGTAGAGCAGGAGGTCTTGGGTGATGACGGTTTCGCCCTCGAGCCCCATCACTTCAGTGATCTGCGTAATGCGGCGCGAGCCGTCACGCAAACGCGCGGCCTGGATGACGACATCGACGGAAGCAACGATGATTTCGCGGATCGTCTTCGGTGGCAGCGAGAAGCCGCCCATCGTGATCATGGATTCCAGACGCGAGAGGGCTTCACGCGGCGTATTGGCGTGCAGCGTGCCCATCGAGCCGTCGTGGCCGGTGTTCATCGCCTGCAGCAGGTCGAATGCTTCGCTGCCGCGGACTTCGCCGACGATGATGCGTTCAGGACGCATCCGCAGACAGTTCTTGACCAGATCGCGCATCGTCACCTGGCCGGTGCCTTCCAGGTTCGGCGGCCGCGTTTCCAAGCGCACGACGTGCGGCTGCTGCAATTGCAGTTCGGCGGCGTCTTCGCAGGTGATGACGCGTTCGCTGGGGTCGATGAAGGCCGTCAGCGTGTTGAGCAGGGTGGTTTTGCCGGACCCCGTACCGCCGGATATCAGAATGTTGGCGCGGCAGGCCCCGATGATCTGCAGGATTTTCGCGCCGGCGGGCGAGATCGAGCCGAACTCGACCAGGTTGGACAGTTTCAGCTTGTCCTTTTTGAACTTCCGGATCGTCAGCGTGGGGCCGTCGATGGCCAGCGGCGGCACGATGACGTTGACGCGCGACCCGTCAGGCAAGCGCGCGTCGCAGATAGGTGAGCTTTCGTCGACGCGGCGGCCGACCTGACTGACGATACGCTGACAGATGTTCATCAGCTGGCCGTTGTCGCGGAAGCGGATGCCGGTCTTTTGGATCTTGCCGTTGACTTCGATGAAAACGGCGTTGGCGCCGTTGACCATCACGTCGGCGATGTCGTCGCGCGCCAGCAGCGGCTCTAGCGGGCCGTAGCCCAGCACGTCGTTGCAGATGTCGTCGAGCAGGGCTTCCTGCTCGGCGATCGACATGACGACGTTCTTGATCGAAATGATCTCGGCGACGATGTCGCGGATTTCGTCGCGCGCGCTCTCGGAATCGAGCTGCGCCAATTGCGTCAGGTCGATGGTCTCGATCAGCGCGTTGAAGATCGTCGATTTGACGCGGTAATAGGCTTCGGAGCGATACTCATTGTGATCGCTATTGTCCGGCGGTGGCGGCGCCTGCCGCGCGGCGGGCGGCGGAGGCGGCGCCGCCTGCCGGGGCGCGGGCGTTGCTGAGGGACGCGGCGCAGCGACAGCCTGCACACGAGCCGCGGCCGGCGCGGCGGGTGCAGCCGGCGCCGCCGGATTCGGCGCATCGCCTAGGCTTCGCTTTCCGAACATCGCGGTCTCTCTATCGCTTCAGGAACGGAAGTTTCGCTGCCAGAGACGGTTTCTTCGCCTCGACCGGCTTCCGGCCGGTCAGCGACGCGCCGAGCGCATCGATTGCAATCGCGGATTTTGAGAGCGGCGCTACTTCGCCAATCATTTGGCCGTTGTTGGCGGCCATGCCGTAGAGCGCCGGATCGAACGGGAAGCTGGCGACGGGCTCCGAGCCCAGCGCCTCAGCAAAATCTTTGAACGGGATCTCCGGCCGCTTGGGCACGCCCACCATGGACAGCGCCACGCTCGGCGCGTTGTCGTACGGGCGCATCGACTTCAGCAGGTCGAGGATATTTTTTGTGTTGCGCAGGCTCGCCAGGTCCGGCCCGGCGACGATAATGACGTCGTCGGCGGAAAGCAGCGTCTGCTTCACCCACGAATTCCAGGTGTGCGGCAAGTCCAGCACCACAAAAGGGCTGGTGCGGCGCACGCGGTCGATGACCGTCTCGAACGCAGACGGATCGAGTTCGAACTCCCGCTCCAGTGTCGCCGGTGCGGTGAGCATTTGCAGGCGCTGCGTCTGCTTTGTGGTGACGCGTTCGAGGAAGATGTCGTCGACGCGGTCGGGCGCGAGCAGGGCGTCCGCAACCGATTGCGGCGGGTCCTGGTTGAAATCAAGCGCCGCGGTGCCGAACGAGAGGTCGAGGTCGAGCAGCATCGCGCCCGCTTCCTGACGCTCCGCAATCGACCACGCGAGGTTGTGCGCTACTGTCGAGGCGCCGATGCCGCCGCGCGCGCCGATCACGCCAATCACCCGGCCGGCGAACGGCTTGTCGGGATTGACGTAGAGTCCGCAGATGGTGCGGATGAGATCCACCGGCTGCATCGGCGGCACGACATATTCGCTGACGCCGCGCGCCATCAGCTCGCGGAACAGGCGGATATCGTTCACGGCGCCAATGATGACGACCTTTGTGCCTTGCTCGATCACCTGCGCCAGCCGGTCGAGGCTGTGCAGCATCGCTTGGCCCTGCATCAGCGTGTCGATGATGAGCAAATTGGGGCTGGCTTGGCTGGCGAAGCGCGTGATCGCCGCTTCCAGGCCGCCTTGCTCTACCGTGATCTCTGCGCGCGCCATGCGGCGATCGGCGCTGACGCCGGCGACGATGTCGGCGATCTCGTGGCGGTCGCACGCGGCGTGAATGGTGATACGCGGCACCGGCTGATCGGTGATGTAGCTGTCGGCCGCCGCGGGCGGCGGCGGCGGCGTCTCAAGCCCGAACGGATCGCTATCGACGAGCGCGACATTTTCTTGTTCGGGCGCCGCGCGAGGCGGCGTATCGGGGTCGAAGGGCGGCAATTGGCCCTCCAGCTCGCCAATGCCGAAACTCTCGTCGTCTTCGAGCACGAAGTCCGCGCCCGGCGTTTCGTCGAGGCTCCAATCTGGCTCGGGGCGAGGTTGGTTCATGCTGAAAGCCCCTTAATTCGCCACGTTGCTGATGCTGATGCGCTCGTCGTTGGAGCGCTCCGAATGCGTTTGCTCGCCAGCGCGGTAGGCGCCCATGACGGTGTCGCGGCGGCCGGAATCGCGCGGATCCTCATCGCGCGGGCGCAAGAGATCGCGCGGGTCTTCCACCATTGCCGCGAGATTGGCTTGCGTGGCGCAGCCGAAGCTTTCCCAAGGCTGGTTGTTGCTCTGGTGGCCTAAATCCTGTTCCCAGAGCGGCGTGCATTCCGGCGCGCGCGCCTCATAACGCGCGAACGAGAGCACGATGGGCGCGTCTTCGGCGCCGGCGGCGCTGTAATTGGCGCCCGCGACAGCAGCGTAGGGCACGCCCGACTCCACCAGGGCGAGCCGAGTTTGATGCGCCAGCAGAGAAGTTTCCTCAATCGCGCCATTGCCTGAAGGCGTCGACATCACCAGCGCGCCGTGGCCGTAGCGGAGATAGCCGCTGGCGAAAGCGGCGATATCGGCGCGCGCCTGATGCGTGAGATCGCTTTCGCCGGGCGCCACCGGAATTTCGAGCCGCGCGCTCGCTTCTTCGACGGTGATCTCGTGACGGTCGACATGGCTCGCCACGGGCGGCTGCGGATCGGGCATGCTGGCGCAAGCCCCAAGTGCCGCGGCGGCGCCGACGCTGGAAAGCAGCAGGGGAAGGCGGGACTTCATGATGCGTTTCCTCACTCGATCACGTGGCCGTGCGGGCCCTGCAGACTGGCGCTGTCGCCGGATTGACCTTCCGGCGCGCGGTAGATGTGGTTGAGACGGCCGGTGAGCAGGCTTGCGCCTTCGCTCGGGTTCATGAAGCCGTCGGCGGGCGTGCGCAGCTGGCCGGGCCCCGCTGGGCGCACCAGATACGGCGTCACGATGATGACCAGCTCGGTTTCGTTGTTGATGAAGTCGCGTGAGCGGAAGAGCGCGCCGAGGATCGGCGTGTTCATGACGCCTGGCACGCCCTCGACGGCGTGGCGCGAACGCTCTTGAATAAGGCCCGCCAACACGATGGACCCGCCTGAGGGCATTTCCAGCGTCGTTTCCGCGCGCCGCACTTGCAGGGCGGGGATGGTGACGCCGCGAATCACCGACGTCGTGCCGTCCTGATTCCGGATCGGCGTGTCGCCCGTCGAGATCGCACCTTCGGAGGTGAGTTCGCTGACCTCTGTCGCCAGACGCAGCGAGATGCGGCCGCCCGACATCACCACCGGCGTGAAAGCGAGGCCCACGCCGAATGGCTTGAACTCGACAGTGATCTGGCCGTCTTCGGCTGCGACCGGCACCGGGAATTCACCGCCGGCTAGGAAGCGTGCGGCTTCGCCGGAGATCGCGGTGAGGTTCGGTTCGGCCAGTACGCGTAGCAAGCCGGCGCGTTCGAACGCTTCGATCGACGCTTCGGTGCGCTCGGAAACTTCGATATTGGCGGGGCCCCAAGTCTCTTGACCCGTGGTGGGGTCGAATTCGTAGCCGCCGACGCCGGCTTGGCCGACGCCGACGCTTGGATCAACTTGCGCGCCCGGATAGGCATAGCCCTGCGGCCGCAGAATGTTGCTGACATTGCCGCCGATGCCGGTGAGGCCGCCGAGGATGCCGCCATTGATGGAGAAGCCGTTGGCCGTTGCGAGATTGAGGAAATCATCCTCGCCGACGAGGCGATTGATCATTTCATCGTAGTTCGCGTTGATGCCGAGCTGGCGCACCAGTGTGCGGCTCATCTCGACAACACGAACGCGCACGAGCACCTGCTCGCTGCCTTCGACTTGAATCAGGTTGATGACGCGCGGCGTGTTGCCGCCGGGCTCCGCCGTGCCGGGCACTTGCGGCCCGCCGCTGGCTTCGTCGCCGCCGTCGCCGCCGGCGATGCCGAGGAACGTTGCGGCGATCTGCGCAGCGCGGTTTGCGTCCGCGGCATTGCGCACCGTGCCCGAGAGCACGACCGATGCGTTGATCGCCTCGGCCAGGATGTTGCCGTCCGGCGCGTGGCGGCGGAGCAATTCCGTGAGCGCTGCGACATCCGGTTCGACGCGGATTTCGACGTTGGCGACCTGGCGCCCGCTGGCGTCGAAGAAGAAGAGGTTGGTGGAGCCAAGCGAGCGGCCGATCACGTAAGCTCGGCGCGACGTGCGGACGACGGCGTCGGCGATGCGCGGATTGGAGATGAGCACATCGCGCGCATCGGCGGGCAAATCGATGATCGCTGACTTCCCGAACGGTAGCACTAGAGACGCGGAATTCACGCCGCCGCCGTTGGTGATTTGCGCGCGGCCGGCGTCAGCCGGCTCGACTTGCGCGAAGCCGGAGGAGGGCGTGAACGCCACCGCTGCCGAAGCAGCGGCGGCGAGGCTGGCGCGAAATGTCTTGGCGGGGCTCATGAATCGCCTCCCGACACGGTACCGAACGCGTGCACGCGAATTGGCCCCACGGATTGAGAAAGCCCGCGCTGCGCCGCGGGTTGACGCTGGCCGACCATTTCCATCTCCACGCCGCGCAAGGCGAGGGTGATGTCGCCCATGGCGTCGGCCAGAGCGAGCGTGCGCGCATCGGGCGCGCTGAGTTCAAGCACGGCGACTTGCGGCGCGGCGGCGCGCGTGGGCGCTTCACCGGCGGTCTGCGGCTGCATGGCGTCGTCAATCGCGAGCACACGAATGTCTTCAAGCACGATGTCGCTGCGCATCGCGTTGTTGCCGCCGCTTTCGTCGCGCGCCGTCATGATTACGTCGACGCGGTCATTGGGGCCGATATAGCCGCCGGCGAACGTGCTGGCGTCGACCTCAATCGAAATGGCGCGAAAGCCTGGATCCAATTGCGCCGCCAAGAAGCCGCGGCCATCGGGCTGCAACACCGAGCCCATGATGATCGGCTCGCCTTGAACGAAAGTGCGGCGCGTCACCGCGCCGACATATTCCGATTGCGCAGCCGGCTGGGCGGTGATGCTGACGAATTGCGAGCTGACCGTGTCTTCAGGAAAAACACGCACAGCCAGATCGCTGGGGGCGAGCGCTGCGCCTTGAGGCAAGTCGCGCGCGGCGACAAGCACCTCCACGCCGCCGATCTGCGCGGTCGCCTCGGCCGGTTCCGCTTGGCCCGATCCCATGCCGCGAATAAGCAAGAGGGCGCCGATAGCCGCGATTGCGGCGACGGCCAAAACGATCAGCTGACGCGCCGACATTGCTTGTACTCCCCGCGCGAACGGCCCCTTGCGGACGGTTCGAAAAGATCACGCACGTGGCTAAGGCAGGGTTAACGCAAGCCCCGCGAAGGGCAGTGCGTTAAGCGCCATTAAGCCGCCCACCATGATCGCGACGCCGTAAGGAACGCCGCCGCGAACTTTTAACAAACGATTTACGAATGCCGGCCGCGCTTCATCCGGCTTGAGCCGCGAGCGCGCGATCAGCAGCGCCAACGCCAGCACGCCGCCAGCGATGGCGGTCCAGAGCGCGAAAGGCAGGAAGGCGTCAAAGCCTGTCCATACCGCGGCCGCGGCGATCAGTTTCGCGTCGCCGCCGCCGAACACGCCGATCTGAAACAGCAAAAAGCCGATCGTCAGCACGCTGAAGCCGAACAAGAGGTGAAGTCCGATCTCCGCAAGCGGAACGCCCGTCAGAATGCCGGCGATTGGAAATGCAGCCGCGAGCGCGACAGAGACCCAGTTCGGGATCGTCATGGTCGCGACGTCGGAGCAGGCCGCAGCAACAAGCAGCCCCGCGAAGGCCGCGAGCGCGATAATCTCGATCATGGATGATGATGTGCCCAGCGCCGCGTCAAGAAAGGGTTTAAAACGGCTCGTTTCTTAACGTTTCTGGCGAGGGCAAAGAAAAACGCCGCCCGTGAGGGCGGCGTTTGAGGAGGGGAATAAGGGCGCCAATCCAGGCCGTTCCCGACCTGGGCGACGCTTTCGCAGCAGCTTAGAGCTTGCCGGCGATCGTGTTGAACGTATCCGTGAGGCCGGTGCCGAGCGAGGTGACGGCGCCGATGATGACGACGCCGATGAGGGCGGCGATCAGGCCGTATTCAATCGCGGTGGCGCCGTCTTCATTTTTCAGAAAGCGCTTCAGGTTGACCAACATTTTAGTGCTCCGATGTCGAGTGCTTTTCACCAGTCCAGAAGAGGCGCCGCACCCGACGACCCAAACCAGACGCGCAAAAGCTACAACGCATCCGCTTAAAACATTGACCACCAAGCGTGGTGAAGGCGCGTTGACTGTAACGCGTTCTTCGCGGGAAACGATTTCGTTCTGTTAGCGATGCGGCAACCATTGGGGCGTAGCTCTTACTGATAGCTTGGAGCTCAAAGCATGCGCGCGCACGCCTGGATAAATAGAGTAGGGTTTGCGGCGGTTGTACTCGCCGGCGCTGCGTCCTTCTTGGCGGCGACCACCGCAATCGCGGCGGCCAACGACATTCGCGTCGCGTTGGATCAGGCCGCGCCAATCCGTTTAGCCGGTTCCGCCGAAGGCGTTGCGATCGGCAATCCCTCAATCGCCGGTGTCTCGGTGCAGAACGATCGCCTGCTGTTCGTGACCGGCCGTTCCTACGGCACCACCAACCTGGTGGTCGTCGGCGCGGAGGGGCGGGTGCTCTATTCCGGACTCGTAACGGTGTCGCCGGACGAAACCAACGTCGTCATGGTCACGCGCGGCGCGGCGACGGCGCGCCTTAGCTGCACGCCTCTGTGCCGGCCCCAGCCGGACATCGGCGACGGCGCGACCACGTATGATCCGGTCACGGAACAGATCAACGGCCGCTCGAGCGCCGCGCGCACGGCTCGTTAACGGGCGCTAACGCCTTCGTTTGACGGGATATCAAGCCTTCTGTGCGTAAAGTCACCGCCTCAGAGAGGCGGCGATGCCCAACGTCCTAAGCCAATGCAGTCGCGCGATGCGGCGTTTCCGCCGCGCGAAGGAAGGCGCTGCCGCCGTCGAATTCGGCCTGGTTGCGTTGCCATTCTTTCTTTTGACCTTCGGTCTGGCCGAGACGGCGATGATCGGATTCGCTCAGACCACGCTGGATTATGCCGTTACCGAAACGGCGCGCGGGATCCGGACCGGCCAAGTGCAAGCCTCCGGCATGAGCTACGCGCAAATGCAGGAACGTCTGTGTAGCGAAATGACCGGCATCTTGAGCCTCGATTGCGCCGGCAATCTCTATCTCGACGTCGATAATTATCCTTCTTACGTTTCCATCGACACCACGTCGCCGATCTCCGGCGGCAATCTCGACACCGGCCAGTTCGGCTACAATCCCGGTGGCCCCTCGAGCATTGTCGTCGTGCGCGCCTATTATCGCTGGGAAGTGATGACGCCGCTGTTCCAGCAGCTCTACGCCAATGTCGGCGGTGATGAACGCGTCATGGTCTCGACCATGATGTTCCGAAACGAGCCGTTCTGATGGGCATGCTTTCTCGCTTCCGCCGCTTTGCGCGCGCTTCGGGCGGCCTCGCCGCCGTCGAGTTCGCGCTGATCGCGCCGATGATGGTGTTTCTGTTGTTCGGCTCGGTCGAATTGCTGGACGCGCTCAGCGCCAACCGGCGCACGCAGAACGTCGCCGCTTCGGTTGCCGACGTCGTCGCGCGCGACACCGAAATCAGCAATTCGGAGCTTACGGGGATCTGGTCGGCGATGGACGTCCTGATGATCCCGGACACGGCCGAGTTCATGGACGTACGCATCACCAGCATCTCGATCGAGAGCGCGAGCGTCGCCCGCGTGGTGTGGAGCGAAGCGCGCAACAATTACTCGCGCCTTTCCCCGGGCAGCACTGTGGCGTTGCCAAGTGCGATGATGTTGCCGGGCTCAAGCCTGATCATGACGGAGACCCGCTTCAATTATCAGCCGCCGCTGAGCTTTCTCTTCTCCGGCGGCGTGCCGATGGAGCACAAGGCGTATCGTCGTTCGCGCCTGGTCGATCCGATCCCGCGGGTCAGCTGAGGGTCTTGACGGGCGCCGCCGGGGCGTGAAAATCCGGCGATGAAACAGCCGCAAACGCCGCAGGAAGCCGTCGACCTGCTGGAAGCGATGCATGCGCGCGCCGCAAACGCGCTGATCGAAAGCATCCGCCGCTATGCCGAAACCGGAACGCCGCCGACTGGCGAGGAGCGTGCTCTGTTTCGTTATCCCGAGCTCCGGGTGACGTATCTCCCGGGCGGCGCGCCGCCGCCGCGGCTGGCGCGCGCTTACGGGCAACTCACCGGGCCAGGCGAATATGTAGTCACCGTCACGCAGCCCGGCTTCTTTCGCGACTATCTCGTCGAGCAGCTGAGCTTGCTGGTGCAGGATTATGGCGCCGAACTCAGCGTGCGCGTCAGCGGCACCGAAGTGCCTTATCCGTTCGTGCTCGACGCGGCGGGTGCGCAAGCCTTCGAAAATGTGCCGGCGGAAGATCTCGCCCGCTATTTTCCCAATCCGCGGCTGACTCAAGTCGGTGACGCGCTGGTCGACGGCGTGCGTATCGAGCGGCTGGATCAAACCTTTCCTCTGGCGCTGTTCGACGCCCCGCGCGTCGATTACTCGCTGAAGCGGATCGAGCACTATACCGGCGCGCCATGGAGCGATGTGCAGCCCTGGATCCTGTTCACGAACTATCAGCGCTATGTCGAAGAATTCGTCGCTTGGGCCGCCGAACGTGTCGAGGCGGAAGAGGGCGCCACGCTCTCCTGTCCCGGGCGCGTGACAGTCCGCCATGGCGACGCAAACCCATTGCAGGCGGCGATGAATGCGCCGTGGCGCAAATATCAGATGCCGGCCTATCACTTCAAAACCGCCGATAATGACGGCGTCACTTTGGTCAATATCGGCGTCGGGCCTTCGAACGCCAAAACCATCACCGATCACCTCGCCGTGCTGCGCCCACATTGCTGGCTCATGATCGGCCATTGCGGCGGCTTGCGGCACACGCAGCGCATTGGCGACTACGTTCTCGCCCACGCCTATCTGCGCCGCGACAAGGTGCTCGACGACCTCGTGCCCTTGGAAGTGCCGATCCCGGCGATCGCTGAAGTGCAAGTCGCGTTGCAGCAGGCCGCGAGCGCCGTTGCGCCGGACAAGGAAGATTTGCGCCGCCGCCTGCGCACGGGAACGGTCGTCTCTTACGCCGACCGCAATTGGGAGCTGAATTATCTGAACGAGCGGCGTTTGCTCAGCCAGTCGCGCGCCATCGCTGTCGACATGGAGAGCGCATGCGTGGCGACGCAGGGTTTCCGTCTGCGTGTGCCGTACGGCGTACTGCTCTGCGTCTCCGACAAGCCGGCGCACGGTGAAATCAAGCTCCCCGGCACGGCCGACCGCTTCTATGAAAGCGCCATCGCCGCGCATTTGCGCATCGGCATAGAAACGCTGGCGTTGCTCAAGAAAAACCGCAACGCCCTCCATTCGCGCAAATTGCGCGCCTTCGACGAGCCGCCTTTCCGATGAGCAATCGCCGCTTGATCACGTCAGCGTCGCCTTATGAGAAGGAGGCGGGATTCTCACGCGCTGTCCGGGTTGGCGACATCATCGAGGTCGCCGGCACAGCGCCGATCGGCGCCAATGCGCCGGGCGACGTCTATGCGCAAACGCGCCGCTGCCTTGACATCATTGCACAGGCGCTTGCGGATGCCGGCGCCGATATCCGTCACGTCACCCGCACACGCGTCATGCTCACGGATATGGCGCGCTGGCGCGAGGCGGCGCGGGCGCATGGCGAGGTGTTCGCCGAAATCCGGCCGGGATGCACCTTCGTTGAGGTCTCGGGCTTCATCGATCCCGAATGGCTGGTCGAGATCGAAGCCAGCGCGGTGATAGACCGAGCCGATTAGCGCGAAATTATCCATCGCCGCCTACCGTCGGCCTGCTTTGGGGGCGCGTATGACGGACGCAACGGCGGCGGACATTAACACATCGGAAACGCCGGTTCGGCCGATCGCTGCGCGGGCCGCAGCGCCGTGGGCGTTCGGCGCGGCCATGCTGCTTTCAGCGGCGCTGGTTTTCTCGCTGCAGCCGATGTTTGCCAAGATGGTGCTGCCGCGCGTTGGCGGCGGCGCAGCGGTCTGGACGGTTGCGCTTGTTTTCTTCCAGGGGGCGCTCTTAGCTGGCTATTGCTACGCCCACCTGATCACCGCTCGCCTTTCGTTCAAACATCAGCTTTTCGCCCATGCCGGCGTGCTGGCGCTTGCGGGCTTCTTTCTGCCGATCGCTGTCGCTGCCGGTTTCGAAGCGCCGCCCGTGGACGGGCAGGGCTTCTGGCTGCTGGCGCTGTTCGCGGCTTCCGTCGGCGTTCCTTTCGCCGCGATCTCAGCCACGGCGCCCCTGCTGCAGGCGTGGTTCGCGCGCACCGGCCGCGCGGACGCGGCTGATCCCTATTATTTATACGGTGCAAGCAACGCAGGCAGCTTGGCCGCTTTGCTCGCATTCCCATTGCTGATCGAGCCGCAGCTCGGGGCGCAGGCGCAATCCTTGGCTTGGAGCGCAGGCTTCATCGTGCTGGCGCTCGCCATTCTCGGCTGCGCCGCGCTCGTGTTTGCGCTTGGCGGCGCGCAGCAGGCGCCCGCGCACGCACACGCCATGCGTACGAGTACGTGGATCGAGCGCGGGAAATGGGGCGCGCTTGGCTTGCTGCCGTCTCTGCTGCTGGTCGCTGCCACCACGCATATCAGCACCGACGTCGCCTCAGCGCCGCTGCTCTGGGTGATCCCCCTCGCGCTTTACCTCTCGGCCTTCATTCTCGCCTTTTCGCGGCGCACCTGGATTTCGCGGCGTGTGGCCGGACTTGCTCTGCCGCTGCTGGCGGCGGTCACTTTGGTCATCGGCTGGACGGCGGGCGATTGGCGCGTGCTTTCCGCGTCCGTGCTTGGCACGCTATGGCTCGGCGCTTACGTCTCTTGCCGCGCGCTGTACGATGCGCGCCCCGAAGCCGCGCGTCTGACGGAATTCTATTTGTGGATGTCGCTGGGCGGTGTGGTCGGCGGCGCGCTGGCGGCGTTGGCGGCGCCAATGCTGTTCGACGGCGTGCTCGAATGGCCAATCGCGGTTGCGCTCTCTCTGCTCGCGCTGCCGAGCGCGCGCAAATTGCCGCTGCCGATGCTGGCGATCTTCGGCGTCTGTGTGTTCGTCACCGCCGTTGCAGCCGTTATTGCGGGGTTTGGCGAACCGAGCGGGCAGATCATCGCCGCTGGCCTCGCGGCGGGTTTGTGCGCCATTCTCGTGGCGCGGCAAAGCAGCGTGCTGATGTGCTTCGCCTGCGCCATCGTCATCCTCATGGGCGCGACAGTACAGCATCGCGGCGTGCTTTTCGCAGATCGCAGCTTCTATGGCGCTGTGCGTGTGGTCGATGACGGCGCCTGGCGGCGCTTCGCGCATGGCACCACGCTGCACGGCGTGCAGAGCCTCGACCCGGCGCTCGCGCACACGCCGACCGGCTATTACGGGCCAATGACGCCAATTGGGTCGGCGATGCAGGCGATGAACGAAGCCGGCGGCGCCGATCGCGTCGCCATTCTTGGCCTCGGCGTCGGCGCCATGGCCTGTCACCATCGCCCCGGCCAGCAGTGGACCTATTACGAGATCGATCCGTTGGTAGTGCAGGTGGCGCGGGATCGCTCGCTTTTCACATTCCTCTCCGATTGCACGCCCGATGCGCCGGTCATCGTCGGCGACGCCCGCCTCGAACTCGCGCGTCAGCCCCAAGCTGCTTACGACCTTATCCTCGCGGATGCATTTTCGTCTGACGCGGTGCCGACGCACCTCATCACGCGCGAAGCGATGCAGCTCTATCTAAGCCGTGTGAGTGAGCAGGGCGTCGTGCTCGTTCACGTATCGAACCGCAATCTTGCGCTGGCGGATGTCGCCGCACGCGCGGCGATCGCCGCCGGGGCCGTCGCCATTCAGCGGCTCTATATTCCCGAGCAGCGCAGCTACGCCAATTTCCCGTCGCAGGTCGTGGCCATCGCCCGCACGCGCGAAGCGCTGGCGCCGATCATGGCCAGCGGCGGGTGGGCGCTTTCGGCGCCGCCGCCGGGCCGCGCCTGGACCGACGATTACTCCAACATTCTCGAGCCGCTGATGCAGCGGCTCATGCATCCGATGCAAACCACGCCGACGCCGGTTCCAGTGCGGGCTGCGCCGCCTGCCGCGCCTGCCGCCGTTGCGGAAGGCGCCGCGGATCTGCGCGGCCGGTTTTGACCTGGTTGAAGGCATGGGCCATCTAGCGCCCATGCATGATCGCCTGGTCGACTTCGAACGCGTCCTCAACTTCCGTGATTTCGGCGGCTGGGACACCGCCGACGGCGGCAAAGTTGCGCGCGGCAAGTTGTTCCGTTCCGCCGCGTTCAACGACGCCAGCGAATCTGACCTCGCACGCTTGGATGCGATGGATTTGCGCTTCCTGGTCGACCTGCGCCGCCCAGAGGAGCGCGCGCACGAACCCAATCGGTGGGCCAACGAAGCTTGCCGGATGATCTTCAACGACGAAGGCGCCAGCGGCCATGCTTTGCCGCCCCACCTCATGGCGCTCATGCAGAGCGACCTGACGCCGGCCTCGACGCGCGCCTACATGCTGAGCCTCTATCGTGAGATCCCGTTCGATCCGCGCCTGGTTAGGCTTTATCGCGATTGGTTCGCCGAATTGAGCGAGGGCGGCGCCGGCGTCGTCCATTGCGCGGCAGGGAAGGATCGCACCGGCGTGATTTGTGCGCTTACGCTCATCGCTCTCGGCGTCGACGAGGAGGCGGTGTTCGCCGACTACGAATTCACCAACCAGGCCGTCGATCTGGAGACGCGCATGCCCCGCATTCAGGCGCGGATGGAGGAGCGCTTAGCGCGAAAGCTCGATCCCGAAGCGCTGCGGCCCATGCTCGGTGTGCACGTGGACTATCTGCGTGAAGCGCTGGGCGCGATCGAGGCCAAGCACGGCGCCGCGCTCAACTATATTGACGATGTGCTCGGCGTAGGCGAGGGCCGCCGCGCGGCGCTGAAGCAAGCGCTCAGCGCCTAGCGGTGAGCTATCAGCCAGTCGCTGTTTTGCGCTTTTCCATCAGCGTATCGAAATTCGCCCACACGCCTTCGCCGCCGTGCCAATCGCCTTTGGTCGCGGCCTTTGAATATTCCGTGGCGCGCGCTTCGAAGAAATTGGCGTGCTCTACGCCGTTGAGGATCGCCGTCAGCCACGGGATCGGGTGCTCGGTCACGCCGTAGATTTTCGGCAGGCCAAGCTGGCCCAGACGCCAATCGGCGATGTAGCGGATGTATTGCTTGATGTCGGTGTCGGTCATTCCCTGCACCGGGCCCATCTCGAAGGCGAGGTCGATGAAGCGATCCTCGATGCCGACAACCGTCTTGCAGCAATCGACGATGTCGTCCTTTACGCCCGGCGTCAGCGCGTTGGTCTCTTTCGCGTAAGCGTGGAAGAGTTTGATCATGCCCTCGCAGTGCAAGCTCTCGTCGCGCACCGACCACGTCACGATTTGGCCCATGCCCTTCATCTTGTTGAAGCGCGGGAAGTTCATCAGCATCGCAAACGACGCGAAGAGTTGAAGGCCCTCGGTGAAGCCGCCGAACATGGCGACGGTGCGTAGAATGTCGGCGTCGGTTTCGACGCCGAATTTCTGCATGTAGTCGTGCTTATCGCGCAGCGCCTGGTAGTCCATGAACGCCTGGAATTCCGTCTCCGGCATGCCGATGGTTTCGAGTAGCAGGGCGTAGGCGGCGATGTGTACGGTTTCGATGTTCGAGAAAGCCGCGAGCATCATCTTGATCTCGGTCGGCTTAAACACGCGCGCGTAGCGCTCCATGTAATTGTCGTTCACCTCGACGTCGGCCTGGGTGAAGAAGCGGAAGATCTGCGTCAGCAGATTCTTTTCCTGATCGCTCAGCTTCGAGGCCCAGTCCTTGACGTCCTCGCCGAGCGGGACCTCTTCCGGGACCCAGTGCACTTGTTGCTGGCGGCGCCAGAATTCGTACGCCCACTCGTATCGAAACGGCTTGTAGCCGATCGAAGGCGTACGCAGTCCCGGCAGTTTTGTCCCCGTCTCGCCAGCCATCGCACGTCTCTCCCTTCGCAACCGAAACGTCCCCAACATATAGGGATAATGCGGAGCCGGAGCCACCACATCTGGATCAGTTGGGCCCGAGTCTGCTTTAGGAAAGGTTACCAGCAGCCCCGCAGCGGACCATGCAGCGATTCAGCCGCCGGCCAAGACGGGGCACGCGCCCGGATTGTGGAGAACTGGAAAGTTTGGCCGGCTGGCCGACGTCGTTCAGCGGCGCATCGTCAATGTGACGCCAGCGAAGGCCTCGTCCTGGGACACCGAGTTCTGGCCGTAATGGTGGCTGATCTCGCGCTCGACATAGGCCAGGGACGCCTGCATGGGGCCCCGCTCGTAGGTGACGCCAGCCTGGATATCGCCAATTTCGACCCGGTCTTCCTGGTAGGCGTAGCCGCGGGTGACCGCGCCCGGAGTCCAGGTGACGGCCTCGTCATCGGAGGCGGCGAAGACGTAAACCCGGGAATTGCCGCCGCTCATGCCGGTGCTGGGATCGCCCAGCGAACGGCCGATTCGCACCTCGGCCCCAGTGCCGCGGCGGTTAATGTCGCCCTCGGCGTCTGAGCCGAACGACGTCCTGTGGGCGATAGAAACATCGACCGGAAGCCCGCTGGCGAAGCGATCCGCGCCCAGTTCAAGCTCGACGGCGCGTTGGTCGGAGGCCTCTCCCTCGCCGGCGGGGGCGTAGGCGCTGAGGTTCGTGAACCGCGCGTTCTGATCCTCGCGAACGGTGAGGTCGATGGCGTCCTTGTTGGTCTGGGAAAGCTGCAGCGGATCGTCAAAGTAAACGGCGCCGGAGGTGACTTCGACGCCTTCAGCCATGACCACCGCTTGCGCGGCGGTATTCTGTGCATCATGCGTCTCTTGTGCGCGCGCCACAGCGCTCGAACTAATCAGCGAACTGCCGGCGACAGCCGCGAGAACGGCGCCTCCCATCAGCATCACGGTCCGAGCACTCTGCGGCATCGCACCTTCCCTCCATGACGCCACAATGCATAAGGGGCGCCAGAAGTTCCCAACGTCCGGCAACCTTAGAACGAGTTGCTGAGTCATTTCCAGCGAGGACGGCATCGGCGCGAACATTTAGCGACGCATGGTTAGCGTGAGTCCGGCGAAGTTTTCGTCCTGTGAAAAACTCCGTGATCCGGTGTGATAGTTTATTTCGCGCTCGACATAAGCCAGAGAGGCTTGAATTGGCCCGGCTTCATAGGTGACGCCGGCCTGGATATCCCCAATCTCGACGCGGTCCTGCAGCGCAAAGGTGGAGGAGGTTCCGCCAAAGGCGTTGCGCGCGCCAGGCTGCCACGTCAGCGCTTCGTCATCAGCGGCGGCAAAGAAATACCAAGCCGGGTCCTCCCAGCTGGTTTGACGGCGCGCCATGCTTGGAAGGCCGCGGCCCAGGCGCAACTCAGATCCCCGGCCTTCGCGCTCGATATCGCCCTGGTCGTTCACCGTCATGCTCGCACGGTGCGCGACGGCGACGTCGAGCGGTAAGCCCGCGCCGGCGCCGCGCGCGATAAGCGAGACTTCGAAATCACGTCTGTCGCCGCTCTGCGGCGAGTCCAGACGCAGGAAGCGTGGTCCGCGCTCGTCGTCGAAGCTGAAATCAAGCGAGGCTGCCGAATCCGAAAGCGGGTCCGACAAATTGACGCCATTGACTGCAAGAGACGGAACGTTTGGCGCGACAGCATCTTCGGCCGTCGCCACGTTCACGATTAGGCTCGCCAACCCCATCCAACCAACGACCACGAGACACCGTAACAGCATCGCGATCCTCCGGTTGTGACGGATGAGGATGATGTAATCGTACTTAATGAAAGGTTTATCGCGCAGCATCGAGCTGCACGCACGTTACCGCTGCACATGAACGCGGCGCGCCGCTCAGCCAGGCGCCCGCAGGCTGCGCTGCATGATGACCACGTCGAGCCAGCGCCCGAATTTGTGGCCGGCCTCCTTCAGCGTGCCGGCGTGACGGAAGCCGGCCCTCAGGTGTAGGCTGATCGAAGCCGCGTTGCCGCTATCGCCGATGAACGCCAACACTTCACGCACGCCGTCGCCGCGCAGCATCAGCAGCAATTCCGCCATCAGCGCGCCGCCAGCGCCTTGGCGCTGCACCGTCGGCGCGACGTAGACCGAGCTTTCGAAAGTCTTGGCGTAGCCGGCCCGGGGGCGGAATTGCGTCGCGTATGCGAAACCCACCACGCGCGTCAGGTCGTGTGGCGGTGCGGCCACCAGATAGGGCCAGGTTTGCTCCACCACGCCTGACCATCGGCTGGTCATCTCCTCAAGTCCCGGCGGTTCGAGTTCGAACGTGCCGGTGCCTGTCATGACGTGGTGCGCATAGATGAGTTGAACCTGCTCCAAATCCTGCTGGAAACAGGGCCGGACGATGAGGGGCATGGGGCGGCTCATGATCCCTGCGGTGGCTGCTTCGCCGCCGCCGGTCAAGCGCGCTCTTCACGAGCGCTTAACGCCTGTGGCGGGCGCCTGCGTCTTCACCCAATGCTCACGCCATTGCCGTAGATTTCGCCCCCGATATGTCCGCTGGATTGAACCCCGCCGCGACGCTCGCCGCCCTGGCTGCGCTCGGTTTGGCCGCATGCGCTACCACGCCGGCGCCAGTCGCGTCGCGCGCGGCGCAGCCGCCGGCGATGACGCCGCCGCCGTTCGATTTCGAGGGCGCGCCGCGCATTGTCGACGATCAGGGGCCGCTGCAATGCGTGCCGTTCGCCCGCAACGCATCCGGCATACAGATTTATGGCGACGCCAACACCTGGTGGGGGCAAGCCGCGGGCCGCTATCCACGCTCGTCGTCGCCCGCGCCTGGCTCGGTCTTTGTCATGCGCGGCTACAACGATCCCTCACGCGGGCACGTGGCGGTCGTCACCGGAATCATTTCGGAGCGCGTGATCCGCGTCGATCAGGCCAATTGGCTGAACCGCGGCGAAATCACGCTGAACGTGCCGGTGCTCGACGTTTCGCCTGCCAACGACTGGAGCGAGGTGCGCGTCTGGCACATTCCCACCAATGCGTGGGGCGCGCGCATCTACCGTGCAGAGGGCTTCATCCACCCCTTCGCCCTGATGGCATAGAGCCACGCGCTGTTAAGATGTGTTGATAGAAAAACGCCTGCAAAATTAACCTGTATTACCCAAAAATCGCGTTTTCCCAGCAATGGTCAGGCATTGTTTACCAGCACGAACAAGATTTCATGTTCGAGGTCAGTGCGATTAAGCGTTCTTTAAGTCCGATAGCGCGTTTTTGGTGGCTGGTCTGGGGTTAATGGCCCTGCCTGGAAAATTAGGCATGTCCACTTCGCGCGCTTTCGTTGTCGCCGCATCTGCGGCCGCCGCTGCGGCCGGCATAAGCGGCGCCGAAGCCGAGGCGCTTGTGCCCTTGGCGATGGACGCTGTGATGGATCAGTCGTTCGACGCCTCGCCGGGCGCGCCGTCCGCTTACGCGACGATGGCGCCGCGCGATTTCGCGCGTCCGTCCGATGATGCGTACGAACCCACCGCCTATGTCGCCAACCGCCGCGCACGTCTGCAATGCGTGCCGTTCGCGCGGCGCGAAGCGGGTGTCGAGATTTACGGCAACGCCAACACGTGGTGGCGTCAGGCCGCCGGGCGGTACGAACGCACCAGCGAGCCTTCGGAAGGCGCCGTCATCGTGCTACGTGGCTACGCGACGACGACGCGCGGCCATGTCGGCGTGGTGCGCGAAGTGGTTTCCGAGCGCTTGATCATTGTCGATCACGCCAATTGGCTCAACGCCGGCGAAATCACGCGCAACGTGCCGGTGCGCGATGTCTCGCCGAACAATGATTGGAGCCAAGTGCAGGTTTGGCATGTGCCCGGTCGGCACTGGGGCGGCCGCACATACACCGTCCAGGGCTTCATTTTGAATATGCTGGAAGACGCGATGGCCACTCCCACCGCGGGCGCGGCGCCCGAGCCGGCCGCCGCTGCGGCGATCAGCTAGACTTCGCCATCGCCGCTGCCGTCTCGTCCGTTACCGTCGACGAGACGAGGTTGGCCGTTACCCAAGCCGAAATCAGTTGAACGCAAATGGTGGCCGGCGGTTGAGAAGCCGTCCGCTGCGAGGCCGCGCTTCAAAAGTTCGCGCACGGCCGCGGCGCGGCTAGGCATGCGCCGGGAGAAACGCCAATCGTCAACGATGGCCAGTTCCTCCGGCGTCAACATAATCTGCAGCCGCTCACCTCTGGTGACCTCGCCGCTCATGAAAACAACCTCAAAGTACTGCAAGGGACGCTCCCTCTTTCAACGTTACTCAAACTACGTCGCTTACTCATAGGTTCCATCACGAGCGCTTGATGTTGTTTACTCAAATAACGCGAAGAATCCACGTCACAGCGGCGCGCCTTTAGTGTCTTATCCTGCGTGAATACCAGCGAGAGGCTGTGTTTATGTTTGCTTCTGATCTTGTTGTGCGTATCGTTTTGCGCGGCGGTTGGAGCACGCATCATGAAACGGCCGAGCGATCCGGCGTCCGACGCGCCTTTCACAGATCACGCCGAGATGCGCGTCGCCGAGGCGCATCACCGCATCGCCAATGACCTCGCGCTGATCGCGGGCATGGTGCGCCTGCAGGCGTCCAGCCTTCTCGATAACGAGGTCGGCAGTCCGGCGCATGTTCGCGGACTGCTGACCGACGCGGCAAGCCGCATCGACGCCGTTGGGCGGCTGCACCGCACGCTCTGTTACGCGATGGACGGCATGGCCGGGAACGATTTCCTCTCCGGGGTCTGCCGTGATGTGTCGTCCTTCGCCGCCGCGCACGGCACGTCCGTCGAGTGTACGATCTCCATGCAGCGCGAGCCGCATCCTGAGCGGCTTCGCGCCATCGGGCTGCTGATCCACGAAATGGTTCTCAATGCGCTTAAGCACGGCCATCCCACCGGCGTCCCCGGTCGGGTTACCGTGTCTTGTCGCCATGAGAATGGCGTGCTGGCGATCGATGTGATCGACGACGGCGTTGGTTTTCCGGACGATTTTGATCCTCACGCCGCCTCCGGCTTCGGCTTCCGCATGATGCGCGAACTGGCCAAGCAGCTGGACGCAACCCTGACGTTCGAAAGCTCCCCGCTTGGCGTCGCCTGCCGGCTGCGGGGCCGTCGGCCCGATTAGCGAAAGCTTTCCCGCCTCGGCTGAACCGCGCTAAGACTCGTCCGCCGGAAAGTGGGGCCGGCGCCGAGGCGAGGGCGCATCTCATGACTCAGAGCGTTGCAGCAGCGGCTGCGCCGCCGGTGGCGCGGCGCGCCAAGCGCAGCAAGGGCGGCGGCATTCGCTTGTTCGCCATGCTGACCGAGAGCGCGATCTTTCAGATTTTCATCTTGCTTTGCATCGTCGCCAACGCGGCGATCCTCGGTTACGACGCGCATTTCGGCGAGGCCAATCCGTATCGCGCGCAGATGGAGCAGTGGAATGTATATTTCCTCTACATCTTCACCGCCGAACTAGTTCTCGAATTCCTTGCGCAAGGGCCTAAGCGTTATTTCCGCAACGGCTGGAATATTTTCGACATCATTGTCATCGGCGTGTCGTATGTCGCGGTAAATCCGGCCATCGCAGCATTGCGGACGCTGCGCGTCGTGCGCGTCTTCCGTCTCATCAGCGCGGTGCCGCAGATGCGGCGGGTGGTGGAGGCGCTGTTCAGCGCCATGCCCGGCATCCTCGCGACCTTCGCGATCTTGGCGATCGTTTTCTACATCGGCGCCGTCATGGGCACGACGCTCTTCCACGAAGAGGAGGGCTTCCGTGATCTGGGCGAAAGCGCGCTCACCTTGTTTGCGCTCTCGCAATTCGACGGTTGGGGCGACACCATCGCCCGGCTGCAGCCCAACCATCCGTACGCCTGGTTCTTTGTGATGGCTTTCACGGTGGTCGCGGCGTTCGCGGTGTTGAACCTCTTCATCGGCGTCATCGTCGAAGCCGTGCAGCAGGCGCCGCAGGAGGAGATCAAGGAGGAACTCGACGAGTTGGAGGAAGAGGTCGAGGAGATCGCCGTGGCGCAGGAGGATGCTGCTGTGGTGCAGCAGCGCATTCTCGATGAGGTGCGCGCCCTACGCGCGGAGGTGGCGGCGCTGCGCGGTCCGGCGCCGCCGAGCGCTTAGCGCTCCGCCACCAACACCGGCGGCGAAAGCACGCTGTTAATGCCTTGCACCACGCCATTGTCGGCGCGCAGATCAGGCATCACCACCAATTGGTCGTTCACCCGCAAGCCATCTCGGCCATCGAGCTGGACTCGATAGCCGCTTGCGGCTTCGGTGTTGACCAACGTCGTCACCCCATCGGTCGTCACACGCTCGGGCACGACGTGATAGGCGAGCACGGCGAGCAATTCGTCGCGCTGTTCCGGCGCCAGCAGGCGCTCCAGCTCGGCCTCATCCATTTGCTCGAACGCGGCGTCGGTCGGCGCAAACAATGTGAACGGGCCTTCGCCGCGCAGCGTTTCTTCGTACCCCGCCGCTGTAACGGCGCGCAGGAAAATTTCGAACTGGCCGGTGGCGCGCGCCACGTCGAGCACGTCGCCGCCTTCCGCGACCGGCGTCGTTTGCGGAAACTGCGCGAGTTCGGTCGGTTGCTGCTGGGCGAGGGCTGCGCTTTGCGGGGCAAGGGCGAACGCGGTGGCCAAGAGCAAAGCCCGCACGGTCGGCAGGGAAAATCGGGTCATCATACCCGCCCAACCCCCAGCGGCGGGCTTCGGTTTCCGATTCACCATGACATTGCCGTCACAACTTGTTCACGGCCTCGCGGCTGGCGGTAAACGCCGCGATTGGCGATAATGGGTTCATGTCCGTCTGGTCCCGTATCGTCGAATTGGCTGCGCAGGCCTTCGATCCGGAAGCCGAGCCGCCGCATTTCGCCGAGGAATGCGCGCCGGCGGCTAACGACGTGGGTTTCACGGCGGCCGTCATCGGCTTGGCCGCCAAAATGGCGCGCTCGGACGGCGAAACCAGCGAGAATGAGTACCGCGCCGCCGCGCAGGTGTTTCGCCCGCCGGCGGGCGAGGAACTCGCCTTCCGCCGCGCATTCTCGATCGCGCAGCAGACGGTGCTCGGCTACGAAAGCTACGCCAAGCAGATCGGGCGCAAATACCGCGCGCGGCCTTGCCTGCTTGAGGACGTGCTCGACGGCCTATTCCACATCGCCGCCGCCGACGGCGTGGTCGGCGAAAAGGAACTCGCCTTTCTGGCGTCGGTGGCCGAGCATTTCGGCTTCTCGGAGATGGAGTTTCGCCGCATCAAGGCGACCAATCTCGGGCCCGACGCCGACGATCCTTATGCTGTGCTCGGCCTCCTGCCGGGCGCGAGCATGGACGAGGTGCGCCACGCTTGGCGGCGCATGGCCGCTGAAAACCACCCCGACAGAATGACGCAGCGCGGCGCGCCGCCGGAATTCGTCGCCATCGCGCGGGAGAAAACCGCCGCGATTAACGCTGCCTATGCGCGCATTCGCGAGAGCATGCTTGCCGGCGCGAAATGATCCGGCCCAATCCTTGCCTCAATGCTGGCGGAGCGTGAACGCGCCCTTATCTATGTCGGCAGAGGAAAAGTATGGACGCCGCCGCACAGAACGATCGCCCTTTGTCAGGTCTCGGCCGTGCGCTTGGCCTTGGCTTGCTGGCGGCTGGTGCGGCGGTGGCGCTGGCGTTCGCGGCGGCCGCCGCGATCGTGATCGGCTTGATGGTCGCTGGCGCCGCGCTGGCTCTGCGCTTCTTCCCGCGGCAGGCGAGCGCGCAAGCGGGGCCGCACGTGCTCGATGCCCGGCAAACGCCCGCAGGCTGGGTGGTCGAGACCGGCGCGAAGCGGAAGTCTTAAGCATTCTAGCGCGAAAGTGCCGCCCGTGAGCGCGCTTCGCTTCATCGACCGGCCTTCGCCAAATTACGACGAGCGCTCGCGGCCGATCGACCTCGTCGTGCTCCATTATACTGGCATGCAGGGCGCCGAGATCGCGATTGCACGCCTCACCGATCCCGCGCCTGTCGCGGGGAATTATCCGGGCCCCTGGCAGCCCACGCTTACGTCGCACGACGCGCCGCTGAGTCGGGTGTCCGCGCATTATGTCGTGACGGAGGACGGCGCTATTTATCGCGTCGTCGCCGAGGAACATCGTGCCTGGCACGCCGGCGTCTCGAACTGGGAGGGTGAGGGCGACGTCAATGGGCGCGCGATCGGCATCGAGATCGTCAATGGCGGTCACGATTTCGGCTTGCCCGAATTCCCAGACGCGCAGATTGCGGCGGTGATCGCGCTGGTCGGCGATATCCTCACGCGCCGCAAACTCGCGCCGTCGCGCGTCGTCGGCCATTCCGATGTGGCGCCGGAGCGCAAATTGGATCCCGGTGAGAAGTTTCCCTGGAAGCGCCTGGCCGACGCTGGCGTGGCGCTATGGCCCAAATCCCATGCGCGGCGGCCGGAAAGCGATAGCGTCGTCTGCATGCAGGAACGCTTGGCCCAAATCGGTTACGGCGTCGCCGCCACCGGCATGATCGACGCGCAGACCAAGGCGGCGCTGGTTGCGTTTCAACGCCGCTTCCGGCCGTCGCAAATCGATGGCGTCGCTGACGAAGAGACGCTCAATCTGATCGCCGGCCTTGCCTCTTGAGCCGGAAGGAATAGGCATGCAGACGTCTTGTCCGTGTGGCGCGGTGCGCCTCAGCATCGACGCAGAACCGGTGTCGCAATTCTACTGCCACTGCGCCGATTGCCGCCGCGTGCATGGCGCGTGTTACACGCCGGAAGCGCTTTACCCTGCCGGCGCCGTCACCGTTGAGGGCGAGACCAAGAGCTTCACGTTGCGCACCACGCCGCGTGTGTTCTGCGCGCAATGCGGAACGCGATTGTTCGCCGAGTTGCCCGAGGCTGGCCTGCGCGGGATCAATGGCACGCTGCTGCCCGCGTTCAAGGCGGACATCCACATCAATTGCGAAAGCGCCGTCGCGCCCGTGCGCGACGATCTCAAACACTACCGCACCAGCCCCAAAGCTTTCGGCGGCGACGGCGCGCTGGCGGATTGGTAGGCGTTTCGCTATATTGCATGCGCCAGTCGGCCGGACGGCCGCTCGCACAAGTCTCGAAAGGGCGTGCGGGAGGAAAGTCCGGGCTCCACGCGGATACGGCGGCGGGTAACGCCCGCCGAGAGCGATCTCAGGGATAGCGCCACAGAGAACAAACCGCCGATGGCTCAGCAATGAGCACAGGCAAGGCTGAAACGGTGGAGTAAGAGCCCACCGCGCCGACCGTAAGGAAGGCGGCACGGCAAGCCCCGCCGGGAGCAAGACCGAATAGGGACGCACCGAGGCGCAAGCCTCAGCCCTCCGCGGGGCCGCGTCCGGGTAGGTCGCGCGAACTGCGCCGCGAGGCGCGGTCCAGAGGAATGGTCGTCCCCTGGTCTACGATCCAGGGCACAGAACCCGGCTTACAGGCCGACTGGCATTTTACTTCACGCGCGGGCCATGCCGTTGATGTGCAGGATGTTGCCGTCGGGATCCTTGAACCAGGCGGCTTTGAAATCGCCGCTCACGTGCACGTCGTCGTTTATCGTCATCCCGAGTTCCGGATAGCACTCGAAGCGCACGCCGCGCGCCCTCAGCTCCTGCATGACGGCGTCGAAATCCGCGCCGCAATCCCAGACCACGGCGTTGGCTCGATTGCCGCCGGCTTCCTTGCTCTCGTAGACATTGAGAAACGTAGCGCCGGTCTTCACGCTGAATACGCCGTCCATATCGTTTGCGAGTTCGAGGCCCAGCACCTCCGTGTAAAACTGCTTGGCGCACTCGATGTCGCGGCTGGCGACGATGGCGCTGGAGTTCTGGTCGCTGAGCATGACGCGTCTCCCTTCCCGTCAAACGCCTCCGCCGGCTGTTTTGCTCCGGGAAGAGCGCAGCCGGGCGCATCGCAGGGCGCGGACTCGGCCTAGGCTGGCGGCATGAGCGCGACAATTGTTCCGGCCCCGCAAATCCGGGTGCTGCCGCGATGAGCGGCCACGCCCCGGTGCTGCTAGAAGAGGCGCTCGCCGCGCTCGCCTTGCGCGACGGCGGACTCTATGTCGACGCCACCTTTGGCGGCGGCGGCTATAGCCGGGCCATGCTGGCCCGCGCGCAATGCCGCGTCATAGCGCTTGATCGCGACCCCGACGCTGTCGCCCGCGGCGCCGCTTTGGCTGCGGAATTCGGGAATCGCTTCAGTCTCCATCAGGCCCGCTTCAGTGATCTGGAAACTTTTGCCGGCGCAATGATCGACGGCGTCGTGTTCGACCTCGGCGTGTCGTCGTTCCAGCTCGATGAGGGCGAGCGCGGCTTTTCGTTTCAAGCCGATGCGGATTTGGACATGCGCATGGAGAAAGAGGGGCCCAGCGCCGCCGATGCGGTCAACAGCTTGAGCGAGGCGGCGCTCGCTGAACTCATTTATCGTTACGGCGAGGATGACGACAGCCGTCGCATCGCCCGCGCCATCGTGCAGGCGCGCGCCGCAGGTCCGATTTTGCGCACCGGCGCGCTGGCTGAGATTGTCGAGCGCGCCGTCGGCGGCCGTAAGGGCGCGCGCACACATCCCGCGACGAAGACGTTTCAGGCGCTGCGGATGCTGGTGAACGACGAATTGGGCGAACTGGCGCAGGGCCTGGCCGGCGCCGAGCAAGTGCTGCGGCCTGGCGGCCGCCTCGCTGTCGTTTCGTTTCATTCGCTTGAAGATCGCATGGTCAAGACTTTCATGACGACGCGGGCCGATGCGCGCGGCCGCGGCTCGCGCCACGCGCCGGACGCGCCGCCGGAACGTCCGCCGAGCTTCGCCATTGAGCGCCGCCGCTCCACCGCGCCAGGCGATGAAGAGACGGCGCGCAACCCGCGCGCGCGGTCCGCTAGTTTGCGTTGGGCCATTCGCACCGACGCGGAGCCGTGGGGAGCGCTCGAAGCGCTCGATCTCGCGCCGCGCGCCGAAACCGAATGGAGGCGTCTGTGCGCCTGAGCCGCCGCAGTCTGCACCTCATCGCCGCCCTCGTGATCGTCGCGCTGGCGATCGGCCTCTACAAGGCCAAGACCGACGCCGCGCGGGCCGAAGCGCATGTGCGCGACTTGCGCAGCCAAATCGCCGAAACCGAAGCGGACATGCGCGCGCTCCGCGCGGAGATTGCGCATCTGGAAAGTCCGGCGCGGGTCGAGGATCTGGCGGGGCGCCACCTCGAACTCGATATCGGCGGCGCGGGCCAGGCGCTGCCGGAGCGCGCCATCACCCGTTCTCTGCCGCCGCCGCAGAACGCCAACTCCAGGTGAGGCCGTTCTCGCCCAGCGTTACGGCGACCTTCGCCGAGCCGATGCTGGAGGCGGCGCCCGCGCGCAATCGCGTGCGCTTCCTCGCCATCAGCATTTTGGCGATCATGCTCTTGCTGGCGGGCCGCGCCATTCAGCTCGCGTTCGCCGGCGATCCGGTCGCAGCGCGCGCCGCCGCGGCGCAAGCGCAGGTCGCGCGCGCCGATCTGGTCGATCGCAATGGCGTTCTGTTGGCGACGACCGTGCGCGCCTACGCGCTTACGGCGACCCCGGCGCGGGTCTGGGATGCGGCGGCGACGGCAGCTGCGTTGCGGCGCCTGTTTCCGGATCTCGACGCCGCAACGCTGCAGCGGCGGCTTTCCGACCGCTCGCGGCAATTGGTGTATCTGCGCCGGGGCTTGACGCCGGGCCAGCGCGAGGCGGCGATGACGCTGGGCCTGGGCGGCATCGGTTTCGAAACCGAGGATCGCCGCGTCTATCCGCATGGGCGTCTCGCCGCACACGCCCTGGGATTCACCGACGTCGATCTCAACGCACTCGCCGGCGCGGAGCGCGGCTTAGATCTAGCCATACGCGCCGCGGGCGCCGCCGGGCGTCCGCTCACGCTCTCGCTCGACGTGCGCGTGCAATATGCGCTCGAACTCGAACTCGACGCCGCAGCCCGCGCCGCGCGCGCCAGCGGCGGCGCGGCGATCCTGCTTGACGGGCGCAGCGGCGAAACGCTTGCGTTGGCCTCGTGGCCTGCGTTCGATCCGAACGAGGCGGGCGCCGCGGGTGAAGCGGCGCGGCGCGACCGCGCCGCCGGCGATTTGCACGAACTTGGCTCCACCATGAAGCCGTTTACCGTGGCCATGGCCTTGGAAGAGGACGTGAGCTCTTCGGCTGAATTGTTCGATCTCTCGCAACCGTTCGACATCGATGGCCAGGCGATCGAGGATCATGAGCTAATCGAGGGCTACGCTAGCTTGCGCGACATCCTCACCCATTCCTCCAATGTCGGCGCCGCGCGTTTGGCGCTCCGGCTCGGCGCGCAGCGTCAGCGCTCTTATCTCGAGCGGCTGGGTTTGCTTGCCCCGTCGCCGCTGGAAGTGGGCCGCAATCAGGCGCCGCTGGCGCCGCGCGCGCAAGGCCGCCGCGATGTCGCCGGCTTGGGCTTCGGCTACGGCCTCGCCGCGACGCCGGCCGCCTTGGCCGGCGCCTACACGATCTTCGCCAACCAGGGCGCGCGCGTCGCGCCGACGCTTCTGCATCGCCCGGCCGACGCCCAAATTGAACGGCAGGCCGTGTTCGCGCCGGAAACCACGCGCCAAGTGGTTGCTTATCTCCGCGCCGCCGTGATCGACGGTACAGGTCGCGCCGCCGATGTGCCGGGGCTAGAGGTCGCCGGGAAAACCGGAACCGCCGAAAAGCTCGGCGCGCAGGCGAGCTATGACGAAAGCCGCAATTTTTCCTCTTTCGCGGGCGTATTTCCGGCGTCAAACCCGCGCTATGTCATCGTCCTAGCGCTCGACGATGTCGGCGCAGGCGAGGCTGGCGGCGCTGTGGCGGCGCCGGCCGTCGCGCGGGCGCTGACGCGCATTGCGCCGATGCTCGGCCTGCGTGTCGAAGCGCCGGCGCCGCGCTGAGGGAGGAAGTGTGAGCACGGTTCTGCTAACGGCGCGCGCCTGCGTATGAAGCTCGGGGATCTCTACCCAAATGCGCCGCAAGATGTGCGTGCGCTTGAAATCAGCGGTCTCACCGCCGACAGCCGGCAGGTTAGGCCGGGCCACTTGTTCGCGGCTCTGAAGGGCGCGGCCGCGCACGGGCGCGACTTCATCGCGCAAGCCAAGGCGAACGGCGCAGCGGCCGTGCTGAGCGCGGGCGACCTTGGCGCCGATCCCGGATTGCCCCACATCGTCAGCGCCGATGCGCGGGGTGATTTCGCGCGCGCCGCCGCGCGCTTCTATCCGCGCCGCCCGGCGGTTCTCGTCGGCGTCACCGGAACCAACGGCAAAAGTTCAACCGTCGATTTTCTGCGGCAGATTTGGGCGCGTGCGGGAAAGCGCGCAGCCAGCCTCGGCACGCTCGGCGCGATCTGGGATGGCGGCGTCGCCGATCTCGGTCACACTACCGCCGATCCGGTGTCGTTGCATCGCACATTGCAGATGTTGGCCGAGGGCGGCGTCACGCATGGGGCGATGGAAGTGTCGAGCCACGGGCTCGATCAGGCGCGCGTCGCCGGACTTACGTTCGACGCTGGCGCTTTCACCAATCTGACCCAGGATCACCTCGACTACCACGAGACGATGTACGCTTATCGCGAGGCGAAGCTGAAGCTCTGGACGCATGTGACGCGCGGCGCGCCCGCCATCGTCAACGCGGACTCGCCGGAAGCGCCTGTGTTCGAGGCAGGCGCGCAACAGGCAGGCCTCGACATTGTCACATGCGGCTGGCGCGCCGGCGCAGAAGGCTTGAAGATTGTCGAAATCCAGCCCCGTCCCGCTAGCCAAACGCTGACGCTGCGCTGGCGCGGCGAAGAAGAGGACGTCGAGGTCCCGCTCATCGGCGAGTTTCAGGCGCTCAATGCCGTTTGCGCCGCCGCATTGGCGCTCTCCCTCGGCGATGCGCCCGAGGCCGTCTTTGCCGGCATGACGAAGCTCAAGCCGGTCAAAGGCCGCATCGAGCACGTGGGCGCTACGCAAGCCGGTGCGCACGTCTTCGTAGATTACGCGCACACGCCCGCGGGGCTCGACGTCCTGCTCCGCGCGGCGCGCCCGCATGCGCCGGGACGCATCATCTGTGTTTTCGGCTGCGGCGGCGATCGCGACAAGGACAAGCGGGCCAAGATGGGCGCCGTCGCCGCCAAGTTCGCCGACGTCGTCATCGTCACCGACGACAACCCGCGCAGCGAAGACGCCGCCGGCATCCGCGCACAAGTGCTCTCCGGCGCGCCCGGCGCGCGCGAAATCGGCGATCGCGGCGAGGCGATCCGCGCGGCGATTGCGACGCTGCAAAGAGGCGATGCGCTGCTGATCGCGGGCAAGGGTCACGAGACCGGCCAAATCATCGGCGACAAAGTGGTTCCATTTTCCGATCAGGACGTCGCCCGCGCGGCGCTGGAGGCGAGCGCATGAAAGAACCGGTGTGGCTCGCCGAAGAGGCCGCCGTGGCGACGGGCGGGCGGCTGATTGGCGCCGATTCCTGGCTCGCATCGGGCGTCTCAATCGATACGCGCTCGCTTCAGCCGGGTGATCTTTTCGTCGCGTTGAAAGACGTGCGCGACGGGCACGATTTTCTCCCGCAGGCGTTCGCTGCGGGCGCTGCCGCCGCACTTGTTTCTGATGCTGGCAAAGCGCAGGGCGCCGGGCCGCTGCTGCTGGCGCCGGACGTGCTCGACGCGCTGCGAAAACTGGGCGTCGCCGCGCGCGTGCGCAGCGCCGCCAAGCGCATCGCCATCACCGGCTCGGTCGGGAAAACTTCAACCAAGGAAGCGCTGGCGCATTGCCTTGCCGCCTGCGGCCCGACGCATCGCTCGGTAAAGAGCTACAACAATCATTGGGGCGTGCCGCTGACCATGGCGCGCATGCCCAAAGCGTCGCGCTTCGCCGTGTTCGAAATCGGCATGAACCATCGCGGCGAAATCGCGCCGTTGACGCAGCTGGTGAAGCCGCATGCGGCGCTGGTGACGACGATCGCGCCGGCGCACGTCGAGAATCTCGGCTCGCTGGAGGCTATCGCTGACGAAAAGGGCGACATCTATTCCGGGCTGGAGCCGGGCGGCGCGGCGCTCATTCCCAATGAGGCCCCTCACGCTGGCAGGCTGATTGACGCCGCCGAGCGCAACGGCGCCAACATCATCCGGTTCGGCCGCGAAGCAGGGTGTGAGGCGCGCCTGCTCAAATTTGAAATGGTCGAAGGCGGCGCGATCGCCGAAGCGGACGTTCTGGGCCGCGGCATTCGCTATCGCATCGGCGCAGAGGGCGCGCATTGGGCGCTTAACTCCCTCGCCGCGCTCGCCGCGGTGGATGTTGTCGGCGGCGACTTGCACGCCGCAGCCCACGCGTTGGCGGAATTGCGGGCTGTGGATGGGCGTGGCGCGGCGCGTCGTGTCGCTGCAGCATTCGGATCGTTTCTGCTTGTGGACGATTCCTACAACGCAAATCCAGTGTCGATGGCGGCGGCCTTCGCCACGCTTGGGGCGCGCCAGCCCAGTCCTGGCGGACGCCGCATCGCCGCGCTTGGGGATATGTTGGAATTGGGTCCCGGCGAACGCGATTATCACGCCGGTCTCGCGCAGCCGCTGGAACAAGCCGGCGTGGATCTCGTGTTCTGCGCGGGCCCGCGCATGGCCGCGCTCAACGAGGCGCTTCCGCCCAGCCGCCGCGGCGGCTATGCCGAGACCGCCGAGGCCTTGATTCCCATTATCGCCACATCATTGCGCGAGGGAGACATTGTCCTGGTCAAGGGATCGAATTCATCGCGCATGAGCCGGGTCGTCGAAGCCTTGGCCAAGCTCGAAGGGGGAGACGCTTAATGCTCGAGCTTTTGGGCCAGCTCGAAGATCGCTCGCAATTCTTCAACCTCTTCAACTACATCACATTCCGGACTGGCGGCGCGATGTTCACGGCGATGATCATCGCCTTTGTCATCGGCGCGCCCTTCATCGCTTGGCTGCGCAAGAAGCAGGGCAAGGGCCAGCCGATCCGCACCGACGGTCCCGAAGGGCATTTGCTGAGCAAGAAGGGCACGCCCACGATGGGCGGGTTCATCATCCTGATCAGTCTCGGCGTCTCGGCGCTGTTATGGGCCGATCTGTCAAACCCGTACGTGTGGGCGGTGCTGCTGGTGACGCTCGGCTTCGGCCTGATCGGCTTCATCGACGATTACGCGAAGGTCACCAAGCAGCACCATGACGGCCTTTCGGCGCGCACGCGCCTGGCCTTCGAATTCCTGTTCGCAATGGTCGCCGCGCTGGTGATGCTCGGCGCCGAATGGATTAACGCAACGCCGGACGCGGTGCACACCTTCGCCGGCTTCTGGGCCGCGCTGATGGAGGGCACGTCGCTGACCGCCATCGCCTTGCCGTTCGTTTCGGGCTGGGGCGTCCAGCTGTTCGCGGCCTACATCGTGTTTTCGATGGTGGTGATCGTTGGTTTCGGCAACGCCGTGAACCTCACCGATGGGCTCGACGGCCTTGCGATCGTTCCGGTGATGATCGCCGGCGGCACATTCGGCGTCATCTGCTATCTCGTCGGACGCGTGGATTATTCCTCATACCTGGGAATTCCACATGTCGCCGGCGTGGGCGAGTTGGCCACGATATTGGGCGCGCTGCTTGGCGCGTCGCTCGGCTTCCTCTGGTACAACGCGCCTCCCGCGCGTGTTTTCATGGGCGACACCGGCTCGCTGGCGCTGGGCGGACTCCTCGGCGCCGTCGCGGTGGCGA
>JBFWZB010000002.1:26676-73488 GCA_050185805.1 Hyphomonadaceae bacterium | reverse complement strand
ATATTGGGCGCGCTGCTTGGCGCGTCGCTCGGCTTCCTCTGGTACAACGCGCCTCCCGCGCGTGTTTTCATGGGCGACACCGGCTCGCTGGCGCTGGGCGGACTCCTCGGCGCCGTCGCGGTGGCGACCAAGCACGAGCTTGTGCTTGCCGTGGTCGGCGGTCTGTTTGTGCTCGAAACATTGTCGGTGATGCTGCAGGTCGCTGTGTATAAGCGGACCGGAAAGCGCGTTTTTCTGATGGCGCCAATTCACCACCATTTCGAAAAGCTGGGCTGGCAGGAAAGCACGATCGTGATCCGCTTTTGGATCATTTCGGTGATTTTCGCGCTGGCAGGCCTCGCCACGTTGAAGTTGCGTTAACGAGGCGAAGCAGCGCACATCGGGCGCTCCCTGGAGAGCAGCACGCGCATGATCCCGATCACCGAATTCGCTGGCCGCGATGTCGCCGTGTTCGGGCTTGCCCGCACCGGTCTCGCCGCGGCGCGCGCTTTGAGCGCGGGCGGCGCGCGCGTGCATGCCTGGGACGACAGCGACAGCGCCCGGGCGCGCGCCGAAGCGGAAGGCGTGCCGGTTTCCGATATCAACGCCCGCGATTGGCGCAGTTTCGCCGCTCTGGTGCTTTCGCCCGGGGTGCCGCTCTATTTTCCGGAACCGCATCGCGTCGTCACCTTGGCTGACGCGGTCGGCGTGCCGGTTCTCGGTGATTTCGAATTGTTCGCCCGCGCCGTGAACGCGCTTCCCGCTGCGGGCCGCCCCAAGCTCATCGGCATCACCGGCACGAACGGCAAATCCACCACCGCCGCGCTGGTCGCGCACATCCTCCGCGAAGCAGGCAAGGACGCGCGTCTCGGCGGCAATATCGGCGAGAGCGTGCTGGCGTTGCCGCCGCTACATGCCGGCGCCTATTACGTGCTGGAGCTCTCCTCGTTTCAACTCGATCTCACGCATACGCTCCGTCTTGATGTCGCCGTTTGGCTCAACACGACGCCAGATCACATCGAACGGCACGGCGACATGAACGCTTATGTCGCTGCCAAGCGCCGCATCTTCGCCAATCAGGGCGCGGCCGATTGGGCGGTGATCGGCGTCGACGATCCTTATTGCGCCGCAGTGTGCACCGAACTCACGCGCGCCGCGTCGCAGCACGTCGCGCCGATCTCGGCCGGCCAGGCGCTGGGGCGCGGCGTCAGCGCGCTGGGATCGAAACTTGTCGATGGCTTGGGCGCGCGCACCGAGATCGTCGCTGATTTGTCCGAGGCGCCGGCCCTCGCCGGGCGGCACAACGCGCAAAATGCGTGCGCCGCCTATGCGGCGTCGCGTGCGCTCGGCGTTGATCCGCGCATCATAGCTCAGGCGTTCACCAGCTTCGGCGGCTTGCCGCACCGATTAGAGCGCGCCGGTCAGGTGCAGGGCGTGCGCTTCATCAACGACAGCAAGGCCACCAACGCCGCTGCGGCCGCGCAAGCGCTGGCGGTGTATCCGCGCGTCTACTGGATCGCCGGCGGCGTCGCCAAGGATGGCGGCATCGAAGACCTCGCGCAATTCTATCCGCGGATGGCCAAAGCCTATCTGATCGGGCAATCCGCCGGCGATTTCGCCGATACGCTGAAGGGCAAGGTGGCTGTGACGCTCGCCGGAAACCTCGACAGCGCGGTAAAGCTTGCGTTTGAGGATGCGCGCGCCTCTGGCGAGCCGCATCCGGTCGTCTTGTTGTCGCCGGCTTGCGCTTCCTATGACCAATTTCGCGACTACGAAGAGCGCGGCGATCGCTTCAAGACACTCGTCGCCAGCCTCGCAAAACCGGGGGCCGAGGCCGAGAAGCGCAACGGGCGCAAGGCATGAGCCTCTCGGCGGTCTGGTCGGAGCGCTTTGGCGCGGCGCTCGATCGCGCACGCACCTATGATCGCACGCTGCTGCTGATCGTCGCCGCGCTGCTGGCGCTTGGCATTCTCTTCTCCATGGCCGCGAGCCCGGCCGCGACGGCGCGCATTCGCATCGAAGAGGCGTTCTACTTTGCCGCCCGTCAGGCCGCTTACGCGGCTTTGGGCGTTGTCGTCATGTTTGCCGCGGCGGCTTTCGATCCGCGCCAATTGCGCCGCTTCGCCACCATCGCCGCCGCCATCGCCTTCGCCCTGTGCGTGTTGGCGGCGATCTTCGCCCCGGAAGTGAAGGGCGCGCGGCGCTGGTTCGATTTCGGCCTTTTCTCGCTGCAGCCGTCGGAAATATTGAAGCCGACGCTGATCATGGTGTGGGCCTGGATGCTGGGCGAAAGCATGAAGCAGTCCAAGTTCCCGGGCCGCATGGTTTCGATCTCGCTCTTCGCCATCGCCGCCGCCGCCTTGTTGGCGCAGCCCGATGTCGGGCAAACCGCTTTACTCGCGCTTGTGCTGGGCCCGATGCTTATTCTTTCGGGCATGGCGCTGCGTTGGGTGCTTGGCGGGGGCGTGGCCGCCATCGCTGCCGGCTTCGCGATCTACAATTTCTACCCGCACGCGCGCCAGCGTGTGGACGCCTTCCTCAATCCTGACGCCGAAGGCGCTTACCAGGTCGGGCGCGCGCTCGACGCGATCGCGGCCGGGGGCGTGTTCGGCCGCGGCCCCGGTGAGGGCGTCATCAAGCGCTCGCTGCCGGATGCGCACGCGGATTTTGTCTACGCCGTTGCGGCGGAAGAATTCGGTCTGCTCGCGTCATTGGGCCTGATCTTCCTATTCGGCGCGTTGGCGTTCCGCGGCCTCTCTCGCGCAAGCCGTCTCAACGACCCGTTCGAGCAATTGGCGGCCGCCGGTTTGGTGACGCTTTTGGTCGCACAAGCCGCCATCCACATCGCCGTCAATCTCAGCCTTGTGCCCGCCAAGGGCATGACTTTGCCTTTCATTTCATTCGGCGGTTCGTCGATGGTCGGTTCCGCGCTTGCGCTCGGCTTTCTTGTTTCGCTACTCCGCGACAGGCCGGGCGCCTATCTCTACGCTGGCCGTAGACAAGAATAGAGAATGTCCAAGCGCGTCGTCGTCATTGCTGCTGGTGGAACGGGCGGACACTTGTTCCCCGCCGCCGCGTTCGCCGAGGAAATGTTCCGCCGCGATTGGCGCGTCATTCTCATGACCGATGCGCGCGGCCGCCGCTACGCTGAAGGATTTCCCGCGGAGCGTATCGAGGATGTCGCCGCCGCTTCGCTCACGGCCAATCCGATCAAGGCCATTCCCGCGCTGCTGAAGATTTCCCGCGGCGTGATGGCCGCCAACAAGCGGTTCAAGGAATTGAAGCCGGCGCTGGTGGCTGGCTTCGGCGGCTATCCCTCGTTTCCGGCGCTGATGGCGGCGCGCGGCCAGGGCGTGCCGATCCTCATCCATGAGCAGAATGCCGTGCTTGGCCGCGTCAATCGCGCCATGGCCGGGAGCGCCGCAGCCATCGCCTGCGGTTTCGAGAGGCTCGATCGCCTTCCGCAGGACGCCGTGGCGCGCAAGCATGTGGTCGGCAATCCCGTTCGCTCGCCGATTCTGGCGGTGCGCGAACGGCCTTATCCGGAAGCGCCGGCGGGCGGGCGGCTCAATCTCCTGATTATCGGCGGCAGTCAGGGCGCGCGCCTGTTTGGCGACGTCATTCCCGCGGCCATCGCGTCGTTGCCGAAGGAGCTGCGTGCGCGGCTCGATGTCTCGCATCAGGTCCGCGAAGAACAATTGGCCGCCGCGCGCAAGACCTACGTAGCCGCCAAGGTGAAAGCGGAGGCGGCGCCGTTCTTCACCGACATGGGCCAGCGCCTCGCCGCCGCGCATCTCGTCATAGCGCGTGCGGGCGCTTCGTCCGTGACCGAGCTGCAAGTGGCTGGCCGCCCGGCGATCCTCGTGCCGTTCGCTGCGGCGGCCGACGATCACCAGACGGCCAATGCTGAGGGCCTCACATCGGTCGGCGCCGCCGATCTCTTCACCGAGGCGGATTTCGAACCCGTCGTGCTGGCCGAATGCCTGCAGCGCCGGCTAAGCGATCCGCACGGTTTGGCCGTGCGCGCGGCCGCGGCGCGGGCCTCGGCCAAGCCCGAGGCGGCCAAGAGCCTCGCCGATCTGGCGCAAAGCATCGCTCGATAAGGCGAACGCGGCCGCGCGTTGTTCCCGGCGTTGCTTCCGCCTTTGATGCGCCCCGAAGCGTCCCTATACTGAGCGCTCAGTTCGGGGACCTCATGATCCGTCGCGCCATTCCTTTCGATACCGGTCCCATCCATTTTGTCGGCGTCGGCGGCATCGGCATGTCCGGCATCGCCGCCGTCATGCGCAATTTCGGCTACGACGTCACTGGCTCGGACGCCAAAGAGAGCGTCAACACCGAGCGTCTGCGTGCGCAGGGCGTGCGCATCTTTATTGGTCACAAGGCCGAGAACGTGGGCGAAGCCGGGGTGGTGGTGATTTCCTCGGCCATCAAGGGCGGCAACCCGGAGGTCGACGCCGCGCGCGCGCGCGGCGTTCCGGTCGTTCGCCGCGCGGAAATGCTCGCGGAAATCATGCGGCTGAAATGGACGGTGGCGATCGGCGGCACGCATGGGAAAACCACGACGACCTCGATGATCGCAGCCCTGCTCGACGCCGGCGGCAAAGATCCGACCGTGATCAATGGCGGCATCATCAACGCTTACGGCGCCAATGCGCGCATGGGCGAGGGCGAGTGGATGGTGGTGGAAGCCGACGAGAGCGACGGCACCTTCACCCGCCTGCGCGCCACGGCGGTGGTTGTCACCAATATGGATCCCGAGCACCTCGATCATTACGGCTCGGTCGAGGCCATGAACGATGCGTACTGCCAGTTCGTGGAGAATATCCCGTTCTACGGCTTCGCCATTATGTGCGCCGATCATGCCGAGGTCGCCGCCCTCGCCGCGCGCGTTCGCGACCGGCGCGTCGTCTCCTATGGATTCACCGAAGGCGCCGATGTCCGGGCCGTCAACGTACGCCCTTCGCGCGAGGGCGCGACCTTCGACGTAATCGCCCGCCGCCGCGGCGACGGGCCGGGCGTGACGCTGCACGATCTCTTTCTGCCGGTGGCGGGGCGGCACAATTTGCAGAACGCCATCGCCGCCATCGCTGTCGCCCGCGAATTGGGCGTCACCGACAACGGCATACGCCAAGGGCTGAAGCGCTTCGCTGGCGTGAAACGCCGCTTCACCACGGTCGGCTATTGGAACGATGTGCGCCTGATCGACGATTACGGTCATCACCCTGTCGAGATCGCGGCAGTCCTTTCGGCCGCACGCGAGGTGGCGCAGGGCCGCGTCATCGCCGTAGTGCAGCCGCACCGTTACACGCGCCTACGCGACTTGTTCGACGATTTCGCCGGTTGCTTCAAAGATTGCGATCTGGTCGCCATCGCCGACATCTATTCAGCCGGCGAAGCGCCGATTGACGGCGTGACGCCCGAGGCGCTCGTCGCCGCCATCAAGGCGAAGGGCCATCCGGACGCGCGCAGGCTCGCCAGCTTGGACGATCTCGCCGCACTGGTCGCCGGTGAAGCGCGGCCGGGCGATGTCGTCGTCTGTCTCGGCGCCGGCGACATCACCCAATACGCCAACGCGCTTCCGGCCAAGCTCGGCGCTGCGGCGGCCGCGTGATCGCCGACAGCATCAGTCCGGCGGTTCTTAGCACGATCGTTCTGGCCACAGCTTTGGCGCTGTTCGCCTCCAACCGCGTCCGTCACGATCTGGTCGCGCTCCTGGCTCTGGGCGCGTGCCTGGCGCTGGGGCTGACGCCGATCGATCGCGCCTTCATCGGTTTCGCGGATTCCTCAGTCGCCGTCATCGTCGCCGTGCTCATTATCGGCCGCGCGGTCGAGCTCACCGGCGTCGCCGACGCTGCGACGGACAGGCTCGCCGCCCTGCGGGCGCCTTTTCCCCTGCAACTCGGCGTGATCTTGATTATCGGCGCGGTGCTGTCAGCGTTCATGAACAACATCGCTGCGCTCGCCATCACCATGCCGGCGGTCATTTCCATTTGCCGCGCTAACAACCTGCCGCCGAGCGCTGGCCTGATGCCGCTGGCGTTCGCCACCATTCTCGGCGGCATGACGACGCTCATCGGCACACCGGCGAACCTCATTCTTTCGTCCGTGCGCCAGGACTACGTCGGCGCGCCGTTCGCATTCTTTCAAATGACGCCGGTCGCCGGCGCGGTCGCCGCGTGCGGGGTGGCGTTCATAGGCATCGTCGGCTGGCGCTTCGCGCCGCGGCGTGATTCCGCGGAGGATTCTCCGAAGGAATCTTACTCAACCTTCGAGCTCGGGCCGCTCTCGACCGAGGAATGGGACGACGAGGCCTCGGAAGCCGATGTGCTGGAGCGGCTCAAGGCGGCGAAGCTGACCCCGCTTGCCGTGCTGCGCGGCTCCCGCGTGCTCGACATGGCTGCCGCACGCCCGTTGCAGGCGCGCGATCGTTTGCTCGCCGGGGGCGTTGTCGATCCATGGGACGCCGCCAAGAAAACCGACATCCCCATGCATGCGCAGCGCTCTGAAGCGAAGGACGCCGCCAGCGTGGTGATCGTTGTCGGCTACGGATCGCCGCTCATCGGCCGCCCCGTAGACACCATCCGCTTCGACACCAATGGCGACGTGATCGCCATCGCTGGCGGGCGCCGCGCCGCCAGTTTGCGCCTGCCGCTGTCGCGTTTGCGGATCGAGGCGGGAGACCAATTCACCCTGCACGGATCGGCCGAGCAGATCGCCATCTACGCCCGCTACGCCCGTCTGCTGGAAGTCGGCCGCCGCCCCACAGCCCGCATCGACCTTAGCCGCGCCTTCACAGTGTTGGCGATCTACGCTGCAGCCGTTGCGGCGTCCGTCGCCATAGGCATGCCAACGGCGATTTCTTTCGCCGTCGCCGCTGCGCTGATCGCCGCCCTCGGCTTCCTGCCTTCGAAGGAGATCTATTCGTCCGTCGATTGGTCGATCATCGTGCTGATCGGCGCCATGATCCCGGTAGGTCAGAGCTTTCAATCCAGCGGCGCCGCCGAATTCTTCGCCGATGCGCTCGCCGACGGGCTTGGCGGCGCGCCGATTTTTTGGGCCGCAGCGGCGATCGTCACCGCCACCATGCTGCTCTCGATTTTTCTCAACAATGTCGCCACCGCCATCATCATGGGGCAGATCGCGGTCTCTGTTTCGCAGACCATCGGCGTGCCCGTGGACGCCTTGCTGATCGCCGTGCTGATCGGGGCGTCGTCCGACTTCCTGACGCCCATCGGGCACCAGAACAATCTGTTGGTGATGGGGCCGGGCGGCTATCGCTTCGCCGATTACGCGCGCGTCGGGGCGCCGGTCGCGCTGATCGTGATTTTCGTATCGGCCAAGATGATCGAGCTCGGCTTCGCGGGTTGACGCCGCGCCCGACTCCGCCGCGCATCCGATCCATGGCTGACACTCATTCCCGCGCCAGAACGGGCGGACCGGTTCGCGCCGCCCTCGTCTATGATTTCGACGGCACGCTGGCGCGGGGCAATCTTCAGGAGCGAAGCTTCATTCCGGATGTCGCCGGCATGAGCCAGGCGGATTTTTGGCGCGAAGTTAAGCGCCTCTCCAAGGCCGAGGACGCCGACGAAATCCTCGTCTACATGCATCTCATGCTCGACCGCGCCCGCGCGGCCGGCCATCGCGTCACCCGCGATGCGCTGCGCGCCCATGGCGCTGATCCCGATTTCTTCGACGGCCTCGATCATTGGTTCGACCGCATGAATGCGTTCGCCGCCGATTGCGGGCTGGAGCTCGATCATTACGTCGTCTCGTCCTGCATCCGCGAGATGATCGAGGGCTGTCCGCACTACGGCAAATTCCGCCAGGTGTTTGCGTCGCGTTTTCTCTACGACGCCAATGGCGACGCAAAATGGCCGGGGGTCGCCATTAATTACACCACCAAGACGCAATTCCTCTTTCGCATCAACAAGGGGATCGAGAACGTATCGGACACCGAGGGCATCAATCGCTTCATGCGTACCGAAGAGCGTCCCTTGCCGTTCGAGCGCATGATCTTCATCGGCGACGGCGACACCGACATTCCCTCGATGAAGATGGTCACCAGTCAGGGCGGCTGCGCCATCGCCGTGCTGGATCCGATCGCCTGGGCTGACGAGCGGGCAGCGCAAAAGATTCACCGGCTGATCGCCGAGGATCGCGTCAGCTTTGTCGCGCCAGCCGATTACCAGCGTGGCGAAATGCTCGACGTCATCGTCAAGGGCGCGCTTGGGCGAATGGCGTTGCGCGCGGGGCTGGTCGCGGCGAGCTAGCCCGGGCGCTGCTCATCCGGCAGGCGCGCGACGGCTGTCACCGGCCAGGAGCGTTGGCCTGGATGGTCGAGGCTGTAAATCGTCACGCCCGGCACGCCGGAGCCAGCGCAAACCCAGTCCGATGGACGCGTCTCGATGCCGATGCGCTCATTGAAGCGCAACTCGCGGGCGTTGCTGAACAGGGTCAGCGCGTACTGGCGGCTGGGGCCGACATCGACGCGGACCGTTCGCGCATCAATAACGCCGAAACCGGAAATGCTGTTGGCGTTGAAGCAATCACGTCCATCGCGGGCCGCCGAGGCGCTCTGCTGCGGCGTGGCGCAACCCGCTGTCAGCGCGAGCGCGCCGGCTACGACAAGAGTTCGGATCATGGCTGTCTCCGTGCGGAAAATCGGGGGAGCCTTGCGCCGCCCCCGGGCAAAGGCAAATCACGCTTCCGCGCTTTACGAGCCCTCCACTGGCGCCTCGTCCGGTAGCCGCGCAATATTAGTCACCTGCCAGGTTTGCGACGGCTGGCGCAGGCTGATGATGCGCACCGAGAGCGCTTCGCCTTCGCAAATGAAACCGGAGTCTGCTTGCACCGCCAGCTGGATTTCGCTGCGTGCGCCTTGAAGCGTCGAAGTGGTCGTCAGCGCGTAGCGCCGATTGGCGCCAACATCGACGCGCAGGGTCCGGTCGGCGATCACGCTATACCCGTTTATGTCGGCGGCGCGGAAGCAATCGCGTCCGTCCCCTGGAATGGCGGTTTGCGCCGGCGTCTGCTGCGTTGCGCATGCGGCCAAGCCCAGCCCAGCCGCGGCCGAAAGCAATTTGCGAAGCATGGTTTTCTCCTTTGCAACCGATATGGTCTGCGGAAGCGGGCAAGACGAGGGGCGACATGCTTTGACGCGCGGCAAGGAGGCCGCTAGGGCCATCACATGAGCGCGATTTCCAGCCTCCCGCCCGTCCGCGGCCAATTGCTTCGCGGCGAGGCGCTCGCGCCCTTCACTTGGTTTCGTGTCGGCGGCCCCGCCGACGCGCTGTTTCTGCCGGCTGATGCCGACGACCTTGCGCAATTTCTGGCTGCGTTGCCGGCAAACACGCCCGTGTTGCCGATCGGCGTCGGCTCCAACATGATCGTGCGCGACGGCGGCGTCGAAGGTGTCGTCATTCGCCTCGCGGGCCGCGCCTTCGCGCAGATTGAGGCGCTCGGCGGCGGCCGCATCCGCGCGGGCGCGGGCGCGCTTGATTCCATGGTCGCGAAGGCGGCGGCCAAAGCCGGCGTCGCCGGTTTGGAGTTTTACGTCGGCGTGCCGGGCACGATCGGCGGTGCGCTTACGATGAACGCAGGATGCTACGGTCGCGAGACGAAGGACGTGCTGGTCGAAGCGACCGCCCTTACGCGCAGCGGCGAGCGCGTTACGCTGTCGCTTGCGGATTTCGGCTTCACCTATCGCCATAACGCGCTGCCGGAGGGGCTCATCTTTCTCGACGCCACCTTCGAAGGTACGGGCGATGCGCCCAACGCGATCAGCGCGCGGATGGCGGAGATTACAGCGCAACGTGAAGGCAGCCAGCCGATCCGCGAAAAAACCGGCGGCTCGACCTTTAAAAACCCGCTCAATGCGCACGGTGAGAAGCTCTCGGCGTGGAAGCTCGTCGACGAGGCCGGCATGCGCGGCCACCGCCGCGGCGGTGCGCAAGTGAGCGAGAAGCATGCTAACTTCCTGATCAACACGGGTGACGCCAGCGCTGCCGACATCGAAGGCTTGGGCGAAGACGTGCGCGCCGCGGTGAAGGCCAAACACGGCATCGAGCTGCAATGGGAAATCAAGCGGGTGGGCCGCCAAGCCTGAGCTTGGTTTCGCAGGTATGTGCGCCTAAATGCGCTTAGAGAATTCGCCGCGCTGGCCTTGGCGGTGAAATCGGCTAAAGAACCGCCAGCAACAATCAGGCGCCGCCATGAACCTAAAACCGAACATCCTCGCCGCGATCGGCAAAACGCCGCTGGTCAGACTCAACAAGATCGTGCCGAAGGATTCGGCGGAAGTCTGGGTCAAGTGCGAGTACCTAAATCCCGCGGGCTCGATCAAAGACCGCATGGCCAATTACATTATCGAGCGCGCCGAGGAGGAGGGCTTGTTGAAGCCCGGCGGCCTGATCGTCGAGAACACGTCCGGCAACACCGGCCAAGGGCTCGCCATGGCCGCGGCGGTGAAGGGCTATCGCTGCATCTTCACCATGCCGGACAAGATGTCGAAGGAGAAGCAGGATAGCCTGAAGGCGTATGGCGCCGAGGTGATCATCACGCCGACGGACGTGCCCGGCGATTCGCCAGAGCATTACGTCAACGTCGCCAAGCGCATCGCTGAGGAAAAAAACGCGTTCTACGTCGATCAATATCACTCGCAGTGGAATATCGAGGCGCACTACCATTCTACCGGCCGCGAAATTTTCGAGGACACTGAAGGCAAGTTCGACGTCTTCGTGGGCGGCACCGGCACAGGCGGCACCGTTTCCGGCGTTGGGCGTTACCTCAAAGAACATGCGCCGCACATCCGGATCGTCGGCGCCGATCCGTTGGGCTCAGTGCACTATCATCTCTTCCACGCCAAAACGCTGCCGACCGCGCACGTCTACATGGTCGAAGGCATCGGCGAGGATATCGAATGCCGCGCCATGGATTTCTCCGTCGTCGACGACATGCGCCAGGTCAACGACCGCGACAGCTTCGTCACGGCGCGGCGCCTCGTGCGAGAAGAAGGGCTGTTCTGCGGCGGTTCGTCCGGCTCGAACGTGTTCGTCGCGTTGCAGATCGCCAAAGAGATCGGTCCCGGCAAAGTTGTTCTCACCGTGCTGCCCGATCACGGCAACCGCTACATTTCCAAGTTCCTGCGCGACGATTGGATGAAAGAGCACGGTTTCACCGAGGAGGAGCAGGAGCTTGGCTTCGTCGAAGAGCTGCTCAAGAACGTCAAGTCCACGCCCCTGACCGCGAACGCCGAGGCGCCGTTGCGCGATGTTGTGGCGTTGATGCGCGAACATGGCGTCAGCCAAATTCCGCTGATCGAGCGCGGCAAGCTCAACGCCATCGTGCACGAGAGCGACATTCTGGCCAAAATGCGCGAGCCTGGCTTCAGCCTGGATCAAATCGCGATGAAGGCGTCCAGCCCGCTCGCGGGTCTCATCTATCCGAAAGCGCGCATCGAAGAGCTGTTCCACATCTTCGCCACCGACCACGTCGCTATTGTCGTCGATAGTTCGAAGGTCGTCGGCGTGATCTCCAAGATCGATCTCATCGAATATCTCGCCAGCAAAGGGCGCTAATCGTGCATCACAACAAAGCCTTCGCAACCCGCTGCATTCACGCAGGCCAGCAGCCGGACCCCACGACGGGCGCGATCATGACGCCGGTCTATCAGACCTCAACTTATGTGCAGCAGAGTCCCGGCGTTCTGATCGATGATTACGATTACGCGCGCTCCGCCAATCCCACGCGCAAGGCCTTGCAGGACAATCTCGCCTCGCTCGAAGGCGGCCGCCATGGCCTTGTGTTCGGCTCGGGCCTTGCCGCTTTCGCCGCCTGCGTGCATCTGCTGCAGAGTGGCGATCATGTGGTGCTGTGCGATGACGTCTATGGCGGCACGTTCCGTTCGCTGGACAAAGTGTTCAAGCAATTCGGCGTCACCTACACCCGCGTCGATATGACGGACCTCGACGCTGTCGACGCGGCCTTCATGCCTAAGACTCGTTTGTGCTGGATCGAAACGCCGACCAACCCGCTGCTGAAGATTGTCGACATCGAAGCAGTGTCGCGGATCGCCAAAGCCAAAGGCGCTTGGGTTGGCGTCGACAATACGTTTGCATCGCCGGTGCTGCAAAACCCACTCAGCCTGGGCGCCGATATCGTGCTGCACTCTTGCACCAAATATCTCGGCGGCCATTCCGACGTCATTGGCGGCGCGTTGATCTGCAATGACGACGAACTCGCGCAACGGCTCAAGTTCACGCAGAACGCCGTCGGCGCCATTCTCGCGCCCTGGGATTGCTTCTTGCTGCTGCGCTCCACCAAGACGCTGCACGTCAGGGTGCAGCGCCATTGCGAGAACGCCGCCAAGATCGCCGACTTCCTTGCCGATCAATCTCAAGTCGAGCAAGTCGTCTATCCAGGCCGCGCCGATCATCCGCAGCACGCCATCGCCAGGAAGCAGATGCATGGCGGCTATGGCGGCATGATCACCGCCACGCTGAAAGGCGGCCTGCCGGCGGCCCGCAACTTCCTCGAACGCGTGAAGCTCTTCTCCTTGGCAGAATCGCTCGGCGGTGTCGAAAGCCTGATCGAGCACCCCGCGATCATGACGCACGCTTCGATCGATGCGCCGCTGCGCGAAGCGCTCGGCATCAGCGACGGGCTCGTTCGTTTCTCCGTCGGGATCGAGGACGTAAACGATCTCATCGCCGACATCGCCGAAGCGCTGGGATAGCCCCGTCTCGTTCAGCGCGCCGCACGAAAGCTTTCGCCAACCATCTTTCTCAACCGAAAATTCACCATAGAAATCAGCACGTAACACGCTGCATCGTCACCTTGCCTTAACTCTAAAGCGTTTCATTGTGAGACCGTGGAGCGTGCGCAGAAAAAGCGCTGCGCCCCGGGGTTTGGCGTTGAGTTTCGGGGCGCAGTATGGCGCGCGTGGCGGTGCTTCTTGGGGGCTTGAGTCCCGAACGGCCGGTAAGCCTCTCAACGGGCGCTGGCGCGGCTGCTGCGCTGAAGCGCTTGGGGCACGACGTCGTCGAGATCGATCCGCAAGATGAAGATTGGCTTGAGCGCCTGAAGGCAGCCAAGCCCGACGCCGCTTTCAACGTGCTGCATGGCCCCTGGGGCGAGGACGGCACGATCCAGGGCGTGCTCGAATACTTACGCATTCCTTACACCCATTCCGGCGTGCTCGCTTCGGCCTTGGCGATGGACAAGGCCAAGGCCAAAGCCGTGTTCGCGCAGGCGGGCCTGCCCTTGGCCGAAGGCCGGCTGATGAATCGCCTCGAAGCGGCGAAAGCGCATCCCATGGCGTTGCCTTACGTGGTGAAGCCGAACGCGCAGGGGTCTTCCGTTGGCGTCTTTATCGTCCGCGAAGGCGCCAATCGTCCGCCCGAGCAATTGCTCGATCCGGACTGGTCGTTCGGAGAAGCGGTGCTGATCGAGGAATTCGTCAGCGGCAAGGAATTGACGGTCACCGTGCTTGGCGAAAAATCCGGCTCGCGCGCGCTCGCCGTCACCGAAATCCTGCCGTCAGGCGAATGGTATGATTTCGACGCCAAATACGCGCCGGGCGGTTCGCGACACGAATTGCCGGCCAACATCCCCGCTGAGATCGCCAAGAAAATGCTGCGTGCGGCGGAAGACGCCCACGATGCGCTTGGCTGTCGCGGCGTGACGCGCAGCGATTTCATGTACGACCCGACGCGCAACAAGATTGCGCTGCTCGAGGTCAATACCCAGCCCGGCATGACGCCGACTTCGCTCGTGCCCGAGCAGGCTCAGTTTGTCGGCATGTCTTACGATCAGCTCGTCGCCTGGATGTTGGAGGACGCCTCATGCCAGCGATGAGAGCGCGCCGTCCGGGCCGCATGCCGCCAGAGCCGCCGCCGCGCGGGCGCCGCCGCGGCGCGCCGCCGCCGCCGCCGCGCAACATCTCGCGTCTGGCGATGATCAAATTAAGCGGCGGGCTTTCCGCCGACGATGCGCAAGTGTCCGGCAAGAGCCTGATCCTCGCGCTGGCCGGCGTGGTTTTGTTTTCCGGCGCGGCCATCGCCGGCGCCGCCTGGATGGGCGACAATCTGTTTGACGCGCGCGAAGCCTTCGGCAGGACCGCCGACGCCGCCGCCGCCGAGATGGGTTTCGCCATCGGCGAGATCGAGATCGCCGGCGTCTCCGGCGCGCGCGCTCAGGAAGTGCGCGCTATGGTCGTGCCCGAGGGCCGCCATTCCTTGCTTTCGTTGGATCCGCTCGACGTCAAAGCGCGCGTCGAAAGCCTCGATTGGGTCGAGAACGCGCGCGTGCAGCGGCTTTGGCCGTCGACGCTGATGGTGCGCGTCGAGCGCCGCCAAGCTTATGCCCGCTGGCAGGAAGATGGCGAGATCGCCGTCATCGACGTCAACGGCGAGCGGCTGTTGGCCGAACGCGCCGCTGATCACATGAGTTTGCCGCTCGTCGTCGGCCGCGGCGCCGGTCCCGCCGCTGAACCGCTTCTGCTGGCGCTGGAAGATTTGCCGCGTGTGCGCGAGCACATCGATGCGCTCGTGCGCGTCAACGATCGGCGCTGGAATCTCGAGCTTGTCTCCGGCGCCACTGTGGCGTTGCCGGAAGCGGATGCGCCACACGCCTTGGCGCGGCTCGAAAGCCTGGACGCCCAATATCGTTTGCTGGACCGTCCGGTCGCGCAATTCGACCTGCGCACGCCGGGCCGTCTCTCCGTTCGTGTTCGTCCGCAGCTTGCCGGCGGCGCGCTCGCCCTTGTCGGGGGCGCGTAGATGAGCGCTGTTCTCGAACTGGTCGATGAGATCGAGCCGGAAGCCGCGCTGGCGCCGCTCGCCGCAGCCCTCGACGTCGGCGTTTCGAAAACTGTGTGCATCGCCGCGCGCCGCGATCCGGTGCTCGATATGCATCCTGAGCGGCCGCTGCGTGTCCTGGGCGTCGGCCAACAGACCGCACCGGCGATCGCCAGCGGCAAGGCCGCCGATTTTGACGCTTGCGCGCGCGCCATTCGCGTCGCCATCGACGAAGCCGCCGCTATGGCCGGCGCGCCGATCACGCGGGTTGTCACATCCTATTCCGGCCCGGGCCTTTCGGCGCGCCTGGTGCGCGGCGCAGCGCGGCTCCGTGGCGCGAACGTAACCCAACGCGACATCGACGCGGCTATCCATGCCGCTTTGCAGGCCGCGCCCGCGCCGCAGCTGACATTCCTGCACGTCGAGACGCTACGCTTCAGCGTCGACGACGGCGCGCCGATGGCCGATCCGCTTGGCAAGCCCGGCAAGATGTTGGCCGCCGATGTCTGCGCCGTCACCGCGCCGACCGAAGCGCTGAACGCGTTGAAAGCGTGCATCCGCCAGGCGGGCGCCGAGGTCGAAGACATCCTTCCCGGCCCGTACGTCGCCGGCATTTCCGCGCTCACCCCCGAGGAGCGCGCCAGCGGCGCGTTGGTGCTGGATTTCGGCGGCGGCGCCTTGAGCATGGCCGTGTTCGCTGGCGAAGGTCTTGTTCACGCCGAAACGGTTTGCCCCGGCGGCGTGCGCCTGACGCGCGACCTGGCGATGAAACTCGAAACCTCCTTCGCCGCTGCAGAGCGCGTGAAGCTCGCTTTCGGCGCCGTTAGCGGCTTCGATCCTCGCGAAGCGGTGCAAGCCCCGCGGCTCGGTCCCGACGGGCGGCTCGAAGCCGCCACGACTTTGCGCGGGGTCATCGCCGACACCATTTCGCCCCGCATCGTCGAAATGCTGCTCAGCGTCCAAGCGCGTCTGGCGCGCGCCGGTCTCGCCGGCGCCTCCGGTCCGCAGCGCGCCGTCATTGTCGGTGGCGGCGCCCAGATACCCGGCATCCGCGAACTTGCCGCCGAAGCGTTGGGCATGCCGGTGCGCATTGGCCGCCCATTTGAGCTCTGCGGCTTCGAGCACAGCGAAGCCAGCCCGGCCTACGCCGCGGCCGCGGGCATGCTGCGCTGGCGGCTGGACAACCCAACGCTCGACGATGTCGAGGAAGCCTACGTGCCGAGCTTGCGTGAAGCCGCCGCCGTCATGCGCGCCGCTGCTGGCCGCGCCTGGGGCTGGCTCAGGGAAAATTTCTGAAGCGCAAGGGCGTCGGCGCCGGCGCCGCCGCTATCGCCGAATCCGGGAAAACAGGCGGTTTCCGGCGCTCTTGGCCTCACTTCCGCCGCGACGATCACCAAAACTTAACGTGCGATTAAGCAGCGCGCCCGGAAAACAGAGTTCCGGTGACACAAAAGCGCGGCTTAATAGGCTGCGAGGTCGAGCGGGATGAGTCTCTTGAACGCGCCAACTTTGAACGAGCTGAAACCGCGCATCGTGGTGTTCGGCGTCGGCGGCGCTGGCGGCAACGCCGTCAACAACATGATCGATGCGCGTTTGCAGGGCGTCGAATTCGTGGTCGCCAACACCGACGCGCAGGCGCTGACGCGCGCCAAGACGCCGAACCGCATTCAGCTCGGCCAGTCCATCACCGAGGGCTTGGGCGCCGGCGCCCGCCCGGAAGTGGGGTCGGCGGCCGCGCAAGAGAGCCAGCCGGAAATCCTCGAATTTCTCGACGGCGCACACATGGTTTTCGTCGCCGCCGGCATGGGCGGCGGCACCGGCACTGGCGCGGCCCCGGTCATCGCCCGCACTGCGCGCGAGCGCGGCATCCTCACCATCGCCGTCGTCACCAAGCCCTTCCACTTCGAAGGCCAGCGCCGCATGCAGCTGGCCGAGCAGGGCGTGCAGGACCTGCGGAAGCACGTCGATACGCTGATCGTGATCCCGAACCAGAACCTGTTCCGCATCGCCAATGAGCGCACCACGTTTGCGGAAGCGTTCCAGATGGCCGACCAGGTGCTTTATTCGGGCGTCCGCGGCGTCACCGACCTCATGGTCATGCCGGGCCTCATCAATCTCGATTTCGCCGACGTCCGCACCGTGATGGCGGAAATGGGCACCGCCATGATGGGCACCGGAGAAGGCGAAGGCCCGAACCGCGCTATCGAGGCCGCCCACGGCGCCATCGCCAATCCGCTGTTGGACATCGTCTCGATGCGCGGCGCGCGCGGGGTGCTGATCAACATCACCGGCGGCTTCGACATGACGCTCTACGAGGTCGACAGCGCCGCCAACGAAATCCGCGCCGAGGTCGATCCGCACGCCAACATCATCCTTGGCTCGACGTTCGATGAAGCCCTGGAAGGGCGCATGCGTGTGTCGGTAGTGGCCACCGGCATCGACGACGAAGCCATCGTCGCGCAGCAGACCATTGTCGCGCCCGCACGCCGCGCCGCCGACACGCCGGCTGTGCGCCGTCCGGCTGCGCCGCCGCGTCAAGAGGCGCCGCCGGCGGCGGCCGCGCGGACGCCGCGGATAGAGCCGGTCGATGGTCCGTTCGAGGAGCCTCGCCCCAGCTTCGCCAATGACGCTGATCCCGAGCGCCGCGGCGCCGGCAGCGGCGGCGGCGGCTTCAATCTCTTCGGCTGGATGCGGTCGAGCGCGCCGCCCGATAGCGGCGAGACGTCTAACTATCGCGCGCAATCCGGCTCGGAGGCTGAGCCGCCATCGGGTGGCGACGAGCCGGTGCGCGATCCTTCGCTCGATGAAGAGCTGGAAATCCCGGCCTTCCTGCGCCGGCAGATGAACCCGCGCTAGCTGTCAAGCGCGCGGGCGACGATCGCGTCGATATGCACGCGTCCTGAATCGAGCGCCGGGAACCCTGCATTCTCCTCCGTGAACGCCAGCGACAATTCCGTGCCGGCGAGGATCACCGCGTCGGCCCCCGCCTGCGCCAGCGACTTGCCGATTGCGCGCACGCCTTCGATATCCGCGTGCTCGACCCCGCCCATACGCGCGATGATGAGATAATTATCCCGCACCAGCGCGGCCTCCGCGGCGCTGGGTTTGACGATCTCGACGCCGTCCAGGCGCCCAAACATGTCCGTGTCCATCACGAATTGGGTGCCCAGCACTGCAACCCGCCGCGCGCCGCGCCGCTTGAGCTCGGCATTGACGCTGTCGAAGACGTCCACGCGCGGCAGTGCGCTGATGGCGTCGAGTTGCGGCGCGCAAATGAGCGGCGTCACCGCAGCGATCGCGGCGAAGTCGCACCCGGCGTCGGCCAGAATGCGGAGGTGCTCGTTCAGATAGGCGGCCAAAGCGTCCATCTCGCCTTGCTGCACCAAGGTGTAGGCGCGTCCGATATCGGCGTGGCTCATCACCAAGCCAGGCTGCACGCCGCGCGCGACGAAAGCATCGGAAAGGTGCTTGTAATAATGGATCGCGGCGCCCACGCCGAGACCGCCGACCAGGCCGATGCGCTTCATGCCGCTTGCATGCCCGACGTGCGCGGCGCTGTCACGCGCTCCAGAGTTTTTTGCGTAAGGCGATGTCGCGTTCGGTCAACGCGCCCGCGCTCGCCAGCGCGTCGAGGCGACTGAGCGCGGCTTCGCGCAAGGCGCCGGAATCGACGCCGCCGAGTCCCGCAAGATGCGATTCGACGATGGCGCAGAAGCGGAGCGTTTCGGGCGCGTGGGGGTCCGTGAAGATGCGTCCCGCCAGATCGAGTTCGCTTTCCCAGGCCGCGCGCGCCTCCTCGGCGTCCCCCCGCGCGGCGGCGGCGAGGCCAAGGCGCTCCAGCGCGATGGCGAGCGCGTGCGCTGCGCCCGGACCGTCCGGCGCGGCTTGCGAGAGCGCCAAGCGGTGGCTCACCGCTTCGGAGAAATAGGCGTGCGCGCCATTGCGTTCGCCTGCGCGCGCCGCGGCATCGCCCGCCTTGATCAGCGCCGTGGTGAGCGCGCGCCGGTGCGAGGGATCGTCCCGCGCGGCGTCGTGCGCCATGCGCCGAAACTCGGCTGCGCGAGCGAAGGGATCCTGGGCGGCGCCACGCGCGGCGAGAGCATACTCGCCCAGCCTGTCCCAGCACGCCGCCAATTCGCTTAGCCACTCGGCGTCCTTGTCGCGCGCGCGTGGCTCGGCGATACGCCGCGCCGCATCCGCCGCCGCACGCGCCGTTTCAAGGTCGCCGGTGCGTAGCGCGTGATCGGTTTGATCGCGCAGCGTCTGCACCAGGAAACGCTGCGCTAGTGCTGCGCCGTCCGCCGCGATCTGCTCGGCGATCAGCCGCGCCTGCTCCAGGGAGAGCGCGGCGCCTTTGGCGTCGCCGAGGGCGGCCAATAGCGCGCCGCGCGTGCGCATGAGCCCGGCCAGCCCCCAACGCTCGTGATCGTCGCCGCGCGCCAGTTTCGCGCGCACGGCCATCGCCTTGTCGATGCCCGAACGCGCGGCGTCGCCGGCGCCGCGCGCGAAATCAGCCTCCGCCGCCAGCGCCCAGCAATCGGCGAGCATCGCCCGCCAATGCGTCTCGTCCGGTTCGATCAGCGTGAGCGCCTCATAGCGCGCGATCGCTTCGCCGAAGCGGCGGCGCGCCGATTCCGGCGCGCTGCGGTCAAGCTCGATAGCCCCCAGGCGCATTTCCGCGTCGGCGATATCAGCCGCCAGCAGGGGCGTTTCGCTGATCTGCGCCGCGGTGGCCTTCAGCATGGCGAGCGCGCCTTCGGCCCCGGCCTGCGCGCGCGCCAGCGCGCCCTCGGCTGCGTCGATCTCGGCAAGGCGTCCGCGCGCGCGTGCAAACCACCGCGCTGCGTGCGGGCTCGACCGATCGGCCTTGAGCAATCCTTCCTCGATGGTCGCGGTCTGCGCAAAATAGGTGCGCGCGTTTTCGCGCTCGCCGAGCGCGCGGGCGATTTCGCCCAGCATGAAAGCCGCGCGCGCCCGCGCGGCTTCATCCACAGCTTCCGACAGCAGCGCCGAAGCTTCCGCGCGCGCTGCGTCGATGTCGCCGTTCTCTGCGTGCACCCGGGCCAGCGCGAGCCGGGGCGCGGCGTCATACGGGTCCAACCGTGCGGCGAGCGTGAGGGCTCTTTTCGCCTGTTCCGGGTGCGCCGCTTCCGCCAGCGCGGCCGCGCGGCGCGCGGCCAGGGCTGCGCCCGGTCCGCCTGCCTCGGCCTCCGCCAACAGCTTTTCGATGTCGAATCCGCCCGCCATGCGCCTCTTATCTTGCTTATGGTTAACCGTCACAAACCGTAACTGAACGTGTTTTTGCCCTGACCTGGGGGCGCCTTACATCGTGGCGTGGGTCGGGGGGCCCAGTCATCGACTTGGCGAGACCAGGTGGTTCGCTGGGGGGACACTGTAGGGTGGTGCGCGTGCGTCGACAGCAAACGATTGCAGGGCCAGCCATGTGCGCCGGCGTTGGCGTTCATACGGGCGCGCATGTGCGCATCGCCTTGACCCCTGCGCCGGCCAATACCGGCATCGTCTTCAAACGCAGCGACGTGCGCGACGCCGATAATGTGATCGCCGCCACTGCAGGCGCGGTGTCGACCGTGCGCAATTGCACCACGCTCGCCAACAATGCCGGTGTCGAGATCGGCACCGTTGAGCATTTGCTTTCGGCCTGCGCCGGGCTTGGCGTCGACAATCTTTTCGTTGAGGTCGACGGTCCCGAACTGCCGATCCTCGACGGCTCGTCCGCGCAATTCGTCCAAGTGCTGATGAATGCCGGCGTGAAGGCGCTGGCTGCGCCGCTGCGCATGATCCGCATCCTTGAGCCTGTCGAAGTGCGCATGGGCGCCAAGAGCGCAGCGTTCCTGCCGGCCGATGGTTTCGAGGGGCTTGATCTCGACGTCACCATTCGCTTCGCCGATCCCGCCATTGGCGTGCAGCGCCGCCGCGTTCAGCTTACCCAGCAGAGCTTCCTCACCGACATCGCGCAGGCGCGCACGTTTGGCTTCCTGGCCGACGCCGAGAAATTGCGCGCCGCCGGCCTCGCCCGCGGCGCCTCGATGGATAATTCGGTCGTGATCGACGCCGGTCAGGTGGTGAACCCCGAGGGGCTTCGTTTCGACGACGAATTCGTCCGCCACAAGCTGCTCGACGCGATCGGCGATCTGGCTTTGGCCGGGGCCCCGATCCATGGCCGTTTCATCGCCGATCAGCCGGGCCACGCCATCAATGCTCGCCTGGTCCGCGCTCTCCTGGACACGCCCGAGGCATGGACGTGGGAAGATGGCGAGGCAGCGAAAATTCCCGTCGAATCCTTTACTTCCCCGCTTGAGCTGGCCGCTATCGCAGGCTGACCCGGAACGGCGTCGCCCGCTTTGCGGCGCTCGTTTTGTCCTGTATCACCGGGGCCAGTATCGGGACAGGAAGAGGCAGGGATGACCCTTCGCAAGACGCAAATCGCCCGCGCCGCGGGCCTCGCCCTCATGGCGGCGGGTCTGGCTGCATGCGGCGGCGGCGACCGCGTCCGCGAGTCCCAGCAATACGTCGAAGAGCCGGTGGCGCAGATCTACAATCGCGGCGCCGAAATGCTGGATATCGGCCGCTGGGGTCAGGCGCTCCGCGCGTTCGAAGAAGTTGAACGCCAACACCCGTATTCATCTTGGGCGCGCCGCGCGATGCTGATGGAAGCGTACGCGCACTATCAGGCCAATCAATACGATCAGTCGATCGAAGACGCGCAACGCTTTCTCGCGCTGCACCCAGGCAATGAGAGCGCGCCTTACGCTTATTACCTGATCGCCGTTTGTCACTTCGAGCGCATCCTCGATGTCGGCCGCGACCAGGCCACCACCGAACGCGCGCTGAGCGCATTGCTCGACGTGGTGCGGCGCTATCCTGACTCGCCCTATGCGCGTGACGCGCGGTTGAAGGTCGATATGGTCTACGACCAGCTCGCCGGCAAAGAGATGGAGATTGGCCGGTTCTATTTGCAGCGCGGCCAGCACCTCGCGGCGATCAATCGTTTCCGCCGCATCGTCGAAAGCGGGCCGCTCCAGCGCACGACGCATACGCCGGAAGCGCTGCACCGCCTCGTCGAGGGTTACCTCTCCGTCGGCATGGTGGAAGAGGCGCAACGCATGGCCGCCGTGCTGGGCCACAATTACCCCGGCAGCGAATGGTATCAGCGCTCCTATCGCCTCATGACCGGCCAGGGCGTCGCCCCGGTCAGCGATGAAGAGGCTGAACGCCGCGGCTGGCTGTCGCGAATTTTCTAGCCGCGGCATTCAACGTAAGCCCGATCCTCGCTATTTCTGCTGTCGGGGATTGTGCAAGCGATGAGCGCGGAAAAGCCCGTTGAGAAGCTGAGCGCTAAGGAGGCGGCGGCCGAGCTTGAGCGGCTCGCCGCGGAGATCGCCGAGCACGACGCGCTCTATTATCGCAAGGACGCCCCGCGCATCACCGACGCCGAGTACGATCGGCTGCGCCTGCGCAACAGCGCGATCGAAGCGCGCTTTCCGAATCTCGTGCGTGAGGACAGCCCGTCGATGCGGGTGGGCGCTGCGCCGGCGGAAAAATTCGGCAAGGTGCGCCACAGCGTTGCGATGCTTTCGCTCGACAACGCGTTCGACGCCGCCGACGCCCACGCTTTCGTTGCGCGCGTTCAGCGTTTCCTCAATCTCGATGCGCCGCCCACCTTCACCGCCGAGCCGAAGATCGACGGACTTTCGGCCTCGCTTCGCTACGAGAATGGCCGCTTCGTCCTAGGCGCCACGCGTGGCGATGGGCGCGAAGGCGAGGACGTCACCGCCAACCTGCGCACCATCAAGGACATCCCGCCTACGATCAAGGGCGCGCCGGCCGTGCTGGAAGTGCGTGGCGAGGTTTACATGGAGAAGGCCGCGTTCGCGAAAATGAATGCAGCGCTCGAACAGGAGGGCAAGCAGACCTACGTCAATCCGCGCAATTCGGCGGCAGGCGCGCTGCGGCAATTGGATTCGCGCATCACGGCGTCGCGCCCCTTGCGCTTCTTCGCCCATGGCTGGGGTGAGATGAGCGAGCAATTGGCGGAAACGCAATTTGAATCGATGAAGCGGCTTGAGGGAATGGGTTTCCCGCTTGCCGCCATCAAGCGCGCGAAGACGGCCGAGGCCTTGCTCGAAATCTACGCGGGCATACTCGAGGCGCGCCAGAGGCTGGCTTATGAGATCGATGGCGTCGTCTACAAAGTGGATGCGCTTGCCTTGCAGCAGCGTCTGGGTTTCGTGTCGCGCAGTCCACGCTGGGCCATTGCCCATAAATTCGCCGCCGAACAGCAAACGACAATCCTCGAAGGCATCGACATTCAAGTTGGCCGCACCGGCGCGCTTACGCCGGTCGGCCGCTTGAAGCCGGTCTTTGTCGGCGGCGTCACCGTCACCAATGTGACGCTCCACAACGCCGACTATATTCGCGGCGTCGGCGCCGATGGCGGCCCCATCCGCGGCGGCAAGGATTTGCGCGTCGGCGACACCGTCACCGTCCAGCGCGCCGGCGACGTCATCCCGCAGATTGTCGATGTGCTGCTGGAGAAACGCCCGAAAGGCGCACGCAAATATGCTTTCCCGGAAACCTGCCCGCGATGCGGCAGCCACGTCGCGCGGGAATTGGAGCCTGGCGAAGAGGGCGTTATCGCCCGCTGCACCGGCGGGCTCAATTGTCCCGCGCAAGCGGTGGAGCGGCTGATTCACTTCGTCTCGCGCCGGGCGCTGGACATCGAAGGTCTCGGCGCCAAGCAGATCGAGGAATTCTATGAGCTCGGCTGGGTGAAGGAGCCCGCTGATATCTTCACGCTGGCGAAGCATCGCGACGACCTGATGACGCGCGAAGGCTATGGGGAAAAGAGCGTCGCCAATTTGCTCGCCTCGATCGAAGCGCGCCGCGAGCCAGAATTCGCACGCTTCCTTTATGGTTTGGGCATTCGCGACATCGGTGAGACCACGGCTGGCGTCATCGCGCGGCGCTTCGAAAGCTGGAATGCGTTCGAGGCGGCAACGAAAGCGGCCGTGAAGGCGCGGCCGGGCGAAGCGTATGAAGCCCTCGAACGCGTGAGCGGCGTCGGCGAGGGCGCCCGCGCTGCGTTGATCGAGGCAGCGTCCGAACTGAAAGCGCCGCGCGGTGATCTTTTCGCGGAAACCGAGCCGCCGAAGGTGAAAGGCGTCACCGCCAAGGCTTGGGCCGGCCTGGTCGCTGCGTTCGGCTCATTGCCGGAGGCGATCGCCGCCATCAAGGCCGCGGCCAAGCAGGCGCCGGGCGAGGATTATCTGGACCTCGCGCGCACGGACGGCGTCGGCCCAGTCGCTGCGGATCATCTGGTTGATTTCTTTGCCGAGCCGCACAATCGGGATGCGCTGAAGCGTCTGCTGAAGGAAGTGTCTCCCAAGGATCAGCCACGCGCCGCGACCTCGAGCAAGGTCGCCGGCATGACCATCGTTTTCACCGGTACGCTCGAACAAATGACGCGGGACGAAGCGAAAGCCCGCGCGCTCGCGCTCGGGGCAAAGGTCTCAGGGAGCGTGTCGAAGAAGACCGACCTCGTCGTCGCCGGGCCGGGCGCGGGCTCGAAACTCGCCGAAGCCGAGAAGCTTGGCGTCAAGGTGATCGACGAAGACGCCTGGATCAAGCTCAGCCGCTAAGCTTGCATCGCGTGCGCCGTGCCGAGCGTGTCGGCGTATTGCTGAAACGCGGCAATCTTGCCGTCCCGCACGCGAAACACGTGCGCGAACTGCGCGCGCATCTTTTTGCCTGTGGCCTTTGAAACACCGCTATAGTGACCGAGCGAGACCACAGTTCCGTCGCCATCGATGAGTTCATCCGAAACAGCGGCGAAGTTTTCCCAATCTGCGCCGATGCGTGCGAACACGCCAGTCAGAACTGCATTGGGTCCGACATAGGGATTGCAGTCGGCGTATGGAAAGTTCTCGGCTTCGTTCCAGACAATATCGTCCGCCATGGTCGCTAGCGCCGCAGGCATGTCGCCGCGCGCGAACGCGTCGTAGAGATCGAGAACTGGCTTGAGACTGGACATTTGCGCCTCCGCGGCTTGCCTCAATAGACCTGCTGCCGTTCGACGTCGGTCAGCGCAGCGACGCCGGCGACTATGATGTAGACCAGAAGCGCTTGCGCTGCGAAAGCGATGCCGACCGGCCCAGCTTCCGGCGCTGGCATCAGCATCGGCAGCACCTGCACGGCGACGAGGAAGGCGATGAACGCAAGCGCCGGCCAGGCGTAGCGATCATTGGCGACGCGGCTTGCGGCCCACGCAGCGCCCGCTACGGCGATCAAGCCGATCTCCAACGCCTGCTCGGGCACGGGATAGTCCCAAAGTCCAAGTCCAACCTTTTGCGCGCCGACCCAAAGTTCGAGGTCGGGGCGATGTACGAGAAAATCCAAGAACCAATGCGAAAGCACGGCAAGTCCGATGACGCCGCTTGCCCACACCGGCAGGCGCAACAGGAAGAACGCCACAAGGCCCGCCGCCACCGCCCATGCCGCGCTCATCGGCAGCGAGTGGGTCCATGGCATGTGTTCGAGCACTAAAGTCGAGCCGGCCAAGGTGGGATCGATGCGGGCGCGCTCGACGCCCGTCATGATGAAAAGGCTCCAAGCGATGTCGACCAGCTGGCAGCCGCCGGCCAGAGCCCACATCGGCGCCTTGGGCGCTGCGGCTTTCGCCGCCATCGCCGCCGCATAATGGCCGACAAACATCGCGGTCCCTCCACCGTGACGGCACTTGACACCGCATCGCCGGCAATTTCAATCGCGAAGGGAGGGCCGGGGGATGAGCGCTTCGATCGTCGTCACGGTGCACGGGACCAATGATGGCGCCGCTGAAGACGACGGCGGCCAATGGTGGCAACGCAACAGCGCTTTCTGCCAGCGCGTGCAGGCCGACGCGGCCGCCGCCGGCGCAACGCTGGAATGGCGTCCCTTCCATTGGGACGGCGCCAACAGCGATGTCTCACGTCGCGCTGCGGGCAAGCAACTCGCCGAAACCTTGAAGCCGCTGCTGCATCGGCGCGATGGCGGCGCAGTGAGCGTGATCGGGCATAGCCACGGCGGCAACGTCATCGTGCATGCGCTCGACGACCCGTTCCTTTGGCGCGCCCACCGATGCGGCGCGCTGCGCATCATCTCCGTGGGCACGCCATTTCTGCTTTCTCGCCCGCGCGTGATTTCGCTGCTGAACGCTATCGTGCAACGCCTGTTCGTAACGTTCGGGCTGCTGATCGTGCTCGCCTTCGGGCTTGTCGTCAGCGGCGCGGCGCAACCGGTGCTGCCGTTCCTCGGCGCCCTCGGCGCCGACATCACCGAAGGCAGGCAGGCTCTGCTCAACGTCGCAAGCAATAGCCGCGCTCAAATTGAGGCCTTCATTGTCCTGGCCCGTGAAGCGGACGCCGATTACGAGGCGTACCAATTCGCCGCGCTTCAATTCGGCGCCGACGCACTGGCGCTCGTCCTTCGCTATGCGTGGGTGCTCATAGTCGCCGCCCTCGCCGGACTGGCGCTCGCATGGATGCGCCCGCTCGGGTCGGCGCGCGCCTATGTCGCCGGACTGGCCGCCGCCCGCCGCTGGCGCGAACGCGCTCATGAGTATCAATGGACCACCTTGTCTCATCCGGCTGACGAAGCCATTGGCCTCCTGCAAACAACGCGCAGCGCGCAGCTGCGTCCGATGACGACGGCAAGCGCCGCGCGTTCGGTTCGGCGCGGCGCGCCTTTGGCGGCGTTCGCCATTGCGTGCCTGATGGCGTGGAGCATCTGGACGGAAGGCGACTACATGGTGCTGAACACGCCGCAAGACCTGATCTGGTCGGGGCAGAGCATCGTCGCGCAGCGCGCCTGGAACGAGCATGTCGAGCCGCTCGCGCCGGGACTTGGGTGGAGCCACTCAAGCGAGTTTGGCCTGCAGATACCTGAACTGGATCTCGACATGGCGGCGGCGGGCGATCGCGCCCTGCGGGCGGAGCTCGTGGCGGCGTTAGCCCGCGCCAACGCGGCGGCGGAGACGGAACGAGCGCGGCTGGACGCGCTGTACGAGCGCATCCGCGTGGCGCTTGAAAGCTATATGGGCGTCATTCTGTTCGTGATGACGGTGGGCGCGTTGATCCTGGTCTGGCTTGGCCAGCTTCTGCTCAACCTGCTTTCGCCGCTATTGGGCAGGATCACCAGCTTCGCCGCAAACCGCTCGGTGACGGGCGCGATGGTCGGCGCAGCGCTTGGCGAGGACGGCGAGCACGTCATCCAGAGCGTCAGCGTCGCGCCGCCCGCGCGCATCGCCGCCAACGCGGTGCAATTGTCGGAAGCCGCCATCGAGCAGATGTTCGCCGACGCCGATAACAACGCCGGAGAATCGCTGCGCCGCATGCGGCGCGCCATCCGCACCGCGCGCGCCGAAACTACGGGCGATGCGCTCAGCGACATGCTCAAGCACATTTCCTGGCGCGAACTGATCCATACCTCCTATTTCGAGAGCGAGGAGGTGGTCCGCATCGTCGCGGCGCAGCTATCCGAGCGCGCGACGGCGGCACAACTCCCGGCCGCTGCTGCTGCGGTCTAAAGCGGTTTCGTCGCCGCTTCGAGCCACGCCTTGGCTTCGCCGTCGACCTGCGGGCCAATCTCGGCCCACACGCGCGCGTGGTAGGCGTTGAGCCAGCCGAGCTCTTCCTTGTTCAGCATCTGCTTCACGATCAGCTCCCGCGCTATCGGCGCCAAGGTCAGCGTTTCGAAGCCCAGCATCGGGCGCTCGCCGCCTTCGATCATCGCGGCCGGCGTCACCACTTGCAGATTCTCGATGCGGATGCCGTAACCCCCGGTTTTGTAATAGCCCGGCTCGTTCGAGACGATCATGCCGGGCTCGAGCGGCTGGGCGTTGAGCGCCTTGGCGATCCGTTGCGGCCCTTCATGCACGCCAAGATAGGAGCCGACGCCGTGGCCGGTGCCGTGATCGTAGTCGAGCCCGCCCTCCCAAAGGCTCATCCGCGCCAGCGCGTCGAGCTGATGGCCGGTCGTGCCCTTCGGGAAACGAACGCGCGACAGCGCGATATGGCCCTTAAGCACGCGCGTGAAGCGTTCCTTCATTTCGCGGCTCGGCCGGCCGATCGCGACGGTGCGCGTGATGTCGGTGGTGCCGTCGAGATATTGGCCGCCGCTATCGATCAGGAACAAAGAGCCGCGCGCGAGGCGGCGATTGGTCTTCGTCGTCACGCGATAGTGCACGATGGCGCCGTTCGGTCCGGCGCCGGAAATCGAGTCGAACGAAAGATCCTTCAGCGCTCCGGTGGCTTCGCGGAATGCTTCCAGCTTTCTGCAAGCCTCGATTTCATCCACCTTGCCGCTTTGCCCGTCGGTGGCGAGCCAGTGCAGATAGCGCGAGATCGCGCCGCCATCGCGCACGTGCGCTTGACGCGCGCCTTCGATTTCCGCGGCATTCTTGCAGGCCCGCGGCAGCACCACCGGGTCCTGGCCGCGGACAATCTCCGCGCCCGCCTGCCGCAATTGCTCGAAATACCAGGCCGAGGCGCTTGATGGATCGATGCGCACTCGTTTGCCGTGGAGCGAAGCCAGCGCCGGAGCGAGGTCTTCGCTGCGCTTGACCGCGACTTCGTTGCCCACCCATTGCCGCAACTCGGCCGAGACTTTCTCTTCGGCGAGAAAGAGATCGGCCGTCCCATCGGCGCGGAGGATCGCTTCGCCCAAGGGAAGCGGCGAGCGCGAAACGTCGCCGCCCCTGATGTTGAACAGCCACGCCAAGGAGGCAGGCGAGGTGATGATGGTGACGTCGGCGCTTTCACTTTCCAGCGCCGCGCCGAGGCGGTGGCGCTTGTCTGTGGCGCTCTCGCCGGCGTAGCGCTCGAGATGCGGCGCCACCCGCGCCGCCGGAAGGGGCGGGCGGTCGCTCCAAACGTCATCGATCGGGTTGGAGGTAACCGGCACAAGCGTCACGCCGGCGGCGTCGGCCGCCGTGCGCAATTTGTCGAGCGCGTCCGGGCTGTGCAGTTTCGGGTCGTACCCGACGCGTGCGCCCTTCGGCGCGCGCTCGCGAATATAAGCCGCTGGCCCGCCCTCGATCAGGTCGCGATAAGCGTAGATTTTTTCGTCGACCTGCGCGCGCACCTGCAGCGTGTAGCGGCCGTCGACGAAAACTGCCGCTTCGTCGCTCAAAACCACGGCCGCACCGGCCGAGCCGGTGAATCCCGTCGCCCAGGCCAGGCGGTCGTACGCGGCGGGCACATATTCGTTCTGCCATTCATCCTCGTGCGGGATGATGAAGCCATCGAGGCCGCGCGCCTTCAGCGCTTTGCGTAATTGCGGCAGGTGCTTGCGGCCAATCGCGGGGCCGCCCGGATCGTCATAGGTTTGGAACACGCGAGCTTCCTCTGTAGAGCGAGTTCATGCGGGGTTCAGTCGCTGCATACTAAGTGGTTTGCAGGCCCGGTTTAAGATGGGCTTGGACAATTTTTCGCCGCAAGATCGGATCGGCATGTCGCGGTTTCTGGCTTTCTGCATGGCGGCGCTCGCCAGCCTGGCGCTCTCAAACGCGCCGGTGAGCGCGCAGGTGCCGGACCCTTTTGCGCGCCAGCTGGCGCAGGATCTGGCGCAATTCGACGCTGTGCATGGCTATGACGGCTTCGCCCGCGCCGCCGGGCCGTTTGCCGGCGCCTTGGCGCGCGGCGAAACGCAGCGCTTCACCGTCACGTTGCGCAGCGGCCATGTCTATCGCGCGGCGGGCGCCTGCGATGCGCGCTGTCGCGCGCTCGATCTGCGCCTCTATGATCCCAACGGCGTGCTCATCGCCGAGGACGATCGCTCCGGCGCCGCGCCGGTGCTGGCTGCGCGTCCGCAATTCACCGGGCCGCACACGATCGAAGCGCGCATGGCGCGCTGCGCTGAGCCGCCGTGCTATTTCGCTTTCAACGTCTATACGCGCTGAGGTTTGCGCCACACCAGGGTCGCCCAGCTTTCGCGCGGGATGATGCTCTCGAGCGTCAGGCCGCGATTGGCGTAGGCTTCACGAACCAGCGGAATCTGCGTGCGCAGCAGGCCCGAGAGGATGAGCGTCCCTCCCGGCGTCACACTTTTCACCAGCTTCGGCGAAAGCTTGATCAGCGGCCGCATCAAGATGTTGGCGAACACGAGGTCGAATTTCTTGCCGGCGATGTAGCGGGCGCCGTCGCCCGCGATTACCTGCACCCGCTGCGCCACTTCGTTCTGCGCGGCGTTGATCTCAGCGATCGCGGCGGCGCGCGCATCGATCTCGATCGCAAGCGCATCGGCGCCGTGTTTCGCGGCCGCGATCGCCAGCACGCCTGACCCCGCGCCGACATCCAGCACGCGCCGCACGCGCCGCGTGCGCAAAACGCCTTCCAGCGCCATCAAGCAGCCCCATGTGGTGCCGTGATGCCCGGTGCCGAAAGCCTCGCTCGCTTCGATCCATATTTTCGTGCGGCCGCTGTGCTCGTGTTGCAGCGCATGCGCGCCGGCGACAACGAAGCGGCCGGCGCGCACGGCGGGCAAGCCTTCGAGCGCCATCGCCACCCAATCAGCGTCCTTGATCTTCTTCTGCTTCAAATGCAGTTCGGGCGAGGCCGCGCCGACAATCGCGCAGGCGCTGTCTGCATCCTGCTTGGTCGGCACATAGATCTCGATCCGGAATTTGTTGGCGCTTTCCTCAAACCAACTGACGGCGTCGGCAGGCGAGGGATCGTGGCGATCGAGTTCGTCGGCGGCGGCTTTGATGGCCGCCAGCGGGCCGAGCGCGGTGAGCAGGAGCATGGCGACGATTTAATGGGGCTGCACAGGCCTGTCGATGCCGCTCATTCAGGTTGAGTTCAGATTGGCGCCGCTGAAGTAGCGCGGGCTTGGAGCCGATCATGAAAAAGCTAGCTCTCGCAGCCGCCCTGGCGTGTGCGGCCTTCGCCACGCCAGCTCTGGCCGGCAACACCAGCACCAACACATCGACCAACACCAGCACCAACACCTCTTCCGATCCGTGGAGTTCGAATTCGTCCTCGAACCAGAGCTCGAATTCTTCATCGGATAGCGGTCGCGGCCGCGTCTACGATCGCCGGACCAATGAGATTTATGATCAACGCGGACCGTACGTGTACGAAAGCTACGAGGATTATCGCATCGTGCGCGAGCGCCGTCGCGATCGCCGTGACGACGAGGCTTGGTACGAAGACGACGATTGAGGGAGCCTGCAATGCGCCGCCATTTAGGTCTGTTCGCGACGTTGGGAACGGCGCTCGCCATGGCGGGCGTAATCGTCTTGGCGGCCAATTGGACGCCCGGCCAGGGCGCGGTTGAGGAGGCCGCGGCCGAGGAGATCGCGGGCGGCGCGCTCGTCGCGGGCGTGACGCAACAAACGGCGGGCGCCGCGCTTGGCGGCCTCGGCGGGGCGCATTTCCGTCCCGTCGGCGCTGGCGTTGGCGCGCTCGCGCGCGCCGAGGCGCAGCCGCGCATTCGCGCTGCGCCAGAGGATGACGATGAGGACGATGACTGAGCGTTAAACCGCGCTCGCTGGCACGACGAAGCTGTCGATGACGCGCTTTTCGCCGGCTTTGTCGAAATCCACCGTGAGCTTGTTGCCCTCGACGGCGCGGATCATGCCGTAGCCGAACTTCTGATGGAAAATGCGTTCGCCGGCTTGGTAATGCGAATCCGCCGGCGCGCTCTTCATCACCAGCCGCGCTTCGCCTTCAAGCATTGGCGGCTTGCCGCCGCTGGCGCCGCCGCGCTCCTGCGCGCGCCGCCAGCCGGGCGATTGATAGGCGCTGTTGAAGCCCGCGCCCGGCGCATAGGCGTCGAAGCGCGAACCGGCGGCCTCGCGCACTTGGCCGGGCTGCAGCCCGTAACCCGTCTCGCTCACGGCATCCACGTTCGCGGCGGGCAATTCGTCGACGAAGCGTGAGGGTATGACGCTCTGCCAGCGACCGTATATCTGCCGGTTGGCGGCGAAGGATATGCGCGCGCTTTCGCGCGCCCGCGTGATGCCAACATAAGCGAGCCGGCGCTCTTCCTCTAAACCCTTCTCGCCGCTTTCGTCGATCGCGCGTTGCGAGGGAAACACCTGTTCTTCCCAGCCCGGCAGAAATACGAGCGGCCATTCCAAGCCCTTGGCCGCGTGCAGCGTCGAGAGATGCACGTTGTCGCCATCGCTTTCGGCTTCGATGTCGAGCACCAGGGCGACGTGTTCGAGATAAGCCTCCAGCGTATCGAACTGGCCCATGCTCTGAACCAATTCCTTCAGGTTCTCGAGCCGGGTCTGCGCTTGCGGCGATTTATCGTTGCGCAGCATGTCGGTGTAGCCGCTCTCGTCGAGCACGATTTCCGCCAGCTCGACGTGGCTCACGTGCCGCGCACGCTCGCGCCAGCGATCCATGTCGGTCATGAAGGCGCGCAGCGCCGTGCGCGCTTTCAGGGGCAGGTCGTCGGTAAGGATCAGTTCGCGCGCCGCCGCGCTAAGCGAACGGAAGCGCACCGCGCCGCCGGGCGCCTCTTCCTGCGCCGTCACCACTTCACCCGTGTCCTGATCGAACAGCGGGCCGTTGTCGGTGAGGAAGCGCACCGGCGGCTTCTGCGCATGTGCGTGCAGTTTGGCCAAGGACGTGTCGCCGAAGCCGCGCTTGGGGTTGTTGATGACCCGCTCGAAGGCGAGGTCGTCGTCTTCGGAGCGGATCAGCCGCAAATAAGCGTGCGCGTCGCGTACCTCCGCGCGCTCGAAGAAGCGCGGGCCGCCGATAACCTTGTAAGGGATACGCAGCATGAGGAAGCGCTCTTCGAACGCTCGCATCTGCCAGGCGGCGCGCACCAGCACGGCGCAATCCTCATACTTCTTGTTCGATTGCACCCAGCCTTCGATATCGTCGGCGATCAGCCGCGCCTCGGCTTCGCCGTCCCAGACGCCGCGCACCTTGACCCGATTGCCGTCCTCGTCGTCGGTGAAGAGCGTCTTGCCGAGCCTGCCGCGATTGTGGGCGATGAGGTGCGCCGCCGAGGCGAGGATATGTCCAGTCGAGCGATAATTGCGCTCCAGCCGGATCACCACGGCGCCGGGGAAATCGTGCTCGAAGCGCAGGATGTTATCGACCTCGGCGCCGCGCCAGCCATAGATCGATTGGTCGTCGTCGCCGACGACGCAGACATTGTGCGCCTTCTGCGCCAGCAGCCGCAGCCAGAGATATTGGGCGACATTGGTGTCCTGATATTCGTCCACCATCAGATGCGTGATCTTGCGGTGGTAAGTCTCCAGAACGTCCGGATTGTTTTGGAAGATTGAAATCATGTGCATCAGCAGATCGCCGAAATCGCACGCGTTCAGGATTTTCAGCCGTTGCTGATACAAGGCATAAAGTCTGGCGCCCTTGCCGTCGGCGAAGGCGAAGCTCTCGCCCTTCGGCACGTTCTCCGGCGTCAACGCGCGGTTCTTCCAGCTGTCGATGTATCCAGCCAGTGCGCGCGCCGGCCATCTTTTCTCATCGACGTTCTCCGCATCGATGATCTGCTTTAGCAACCGGATTTGATCGTCGGGGTCGAGGATCGAGAAATTGTTTTTCAAACCCGCCAGTTCGGCGTGCGTTCGCAGCATGCGCGCGCTGATCGAATGGAAGGTGCCAAGCCACGGCAGTCCGCCGCCGCCCGGCCCGAGCAGGTGCTCGACCCGTTCGCGCATCTCGCGCGCCGCTTTGTTGGTGAAGGTGACGGCGAGCACGCTCCACGGCTTCGCCCGTCCGGTGGAGATGAGATGCGCCAACCGCGTCGTCAGCACGCGCGTCTTGCCCGTGCCGGCGCCGGCCAGCACCAGCACCGGCCCCTCGAGCGCTTCGACGGCCGCGCGCTGCTCGGGATTGAGCGAAGCGAGATACGGCGCCTGCGCCGCGGCGCGCTGGGAGATCGGCAGGTTCTCGGCCATTGATTCTCAATGTAGCGCGCGATTTCCAGCACGAAAGGAGAACAGCTCTCAGCGCTGTAGACGCAGCGCTTGACTCGTATGTAAGTCACAGCTAACGGTTAGCTATGGCTTACCAAGAAGCACTCGCCGTTCTGGCCGATCCCACCCGCCGCGCCGTGTTCGAGCGTCTGCGCGAGGGGCCGCGCGCTGTCGGAGAAATCGCCGCCGGGCTTCCGGTAACGCGGCCTGCGGTGTCGCAGCATTTGCGGGTCCTGAAGCAAGCCGGGCTCGTCCAGGACGAACCGCGCGGCACCGCGCGGCTTTATCGCATCCATGCGCCCGGCCTCGCCGCGCTGCGCGCTTGGCTCGACAGCTTTTGGGATGAGCCGCTGGAGCGGTTCAAGGCGCACGCCGAGCGAGGCGTCGCGCCGGACAAGGAGAAATCATGAGCGCGGTCGACCTAAGCCCAATCGTGAAAGTGATCGAGGTGCGCCGTTCGGCTGCGGACGCGTTCCGTCTCTTTACGGAAGAGACGAGCACATGGTGGCCGCTCGCGACCCATTCGCGCGGCCGCACGGCGGAGGGTGAGATCGCCGAGGCGATGACAATCGAGCCGCGCGTCGGCGGCCGCGTCTACGAGACCTGGACCAATGGCGAGACCAAGGATTGGGGCGAAGTGCTGGCGTTCGAGCCGGGCAAACGATTCGCCATGACTTGGAACATTCAGGCCGGCACCGAGGTCGAGGTGCGTTTCGAAGCGCTGGCGCCGGATCAATGCCGCGTCACGCTCACGCACAGCAAGTGGGAGCTGATCGATCCAGAGCTGGCGGCGAAGCGCGGCGCCTATGAAGGCGGCTGGGGTGCTGTGTTCGAGAAAGCGTTCGGCGATTACGCCGGACGCAATTGAGGGGAGTGGATGATGGGATTGCGTCTGCATGTGTTTCCGCCCAGTCCGCGGAATTTCAAGGTGCTGCTGGCCGCGCATCAGCTAGGGCTGGATTTCGAAACCGTCTTCGTCGATCTCGGCAAAGGCGCGCAGCGCGCAGAGGCGTTCGGCGCCATCAACCCCAACCATAAAGCGCCGGCGCTGGAGCACGATGGCGTACGCCTGTGGGAATCGAATGCGATCCTCTGCTATCTCGCGGCGCTGAGACCCGAAGCCAATTTGCTGCCGCACGACGCGCGCGCCCGCGCCGACGCGCTGCGCTGGATGTTCTGGGAAACATCGACCTGGGATCCGGCGGCCGCCATCATCGTGTTCGAGCGTGTGGTGAAACCGTTGCTGCTGTCGCAGCAAGCCGACCCTGCCCGTGTCGCGCAGGGCGAAACCCAGCTGCGCGCCGCGGCCGGCATTGTCGATGCGCACCTGCAGAGCCGCGACTTTCTCTGCGGTGAACTCAGCCTCGCTGACCTGGCGTTGGGCGCCATGTTCGCCGTTTACGAGCCCGCGGCGCTGCCGCTTGACGATTTCGCCGCGCTGCAACGCTGGCGCGCGCGGATCCAAGCGCTGCCGGGTTGGCGCGCCGCGACAGCGCAAAGCGCCGTGCCCGCCGCAGCCTGATTGGAGGCGGAACCGGTTCGGACGGCGCGTGGTTCATGGGCGAGGAGGATCGCTCATGCGCCAATTCCTGTTCGCCAGCATCGCCGCCTGTACGCTCGCCGCTTGCGGCCAACCGCCCGCCGTGCAGGAAACCGATCCTGAGGCGGCAGCCCAAATCGGCGAGGCGCAAAGCCTCGATCGAAGCGCGCTGCCGCCGGCGACACAGGCGCCGCGCTTCGTCGGCTTATGGGGCGCCTCCGCCGACACCTGCGCCGAAACCGCGTGGACCATCCGCGCAGACGGGTTGACCACGCCTGGCGAGGTCGCGTGCAGCTTCGATCAGGTCAGCGAGATTCCCGCCGGTTACGACATCCAGGCGACATGCACCGCCCAGGGCCCGGCCGAGACGCAGCGCATGCAGTTCACGTTCGCGGAATCGGCTCAGGCGCTGCTGATCGCGGGCGGCCCCTGGTCCTCGCCGACGGCGCTGGTGCATTGTGGTCCGCTGCCTTGAGGGAACAGGGCAGGCCAGTCGCGCATTGGCTGCGTGAGGCGAACATGACCCAATCCCGGACTTCCCGTTCAGCTGGTTTCGCCAGCCTTTTCATCAATGTGTTCCTCATGCTCGGGGTGCTTTCGCTGGCTTATCTGGCTTGGTCGGTCAGCGCTTATGAGCCGCCGCTGCAAAGCGCGGAAATCCAATTGCCGCTGCCCGAAATTCCGGCCCCGCCCGGGACGCTGCCCGACAGCGAAGGCGACGTCGTCCCGCCCGCGCCGTAAGCGCCAAGCCGCGCTCGCATCGCCCGCGCCGCATTGCTAGGGTCCGCCCGCTGAATCGCTAGCGGGGTGGAGAATGGCGGACGTTTTCATTTCCTATGCACGCGAAGATCGCGCGCGCGCCGAGCAGGTCGCGCGCGGCTTGCAGCAAATCGGCCTGGAAGTTTTCTACGATTCCGAAATTCCGCCGGGCCGCACCTGGGCCGACTACATCGAAGAGAAGCTCGCCCAATCGAAGGCGATGATCGTGCTCTGGAGCGCGAATTCGGTGAACTCGCAATGGGTGCGCGAAGAAGCGCGCATGGGGCGCGACAAGGGCCGCCTGATCCCAGTCATGCTGGACGCTTCGCCGGCGCCGTTCGGGTTCGGCGAAGTGCAAGCGGCCGACCTGTCCCATTGGCGCGGCGCCTACAGCGATCCGGCGTGGGTGCGGTTCTCCAATGCCGTCGACTCGACGGTGCGCGGCCCCGACGCCAAGCCGCGGCCGGTCCCGCAAGCGCCGCCGGCCTGGCAAAGCGCCGCCGGGGCGGGCGCTGCGGCCGATGCGCCCTCGGCGTCGCTGTCGCCGCCAGGTTACGTCCTGCGCTGCCTGCGCAAATATTTCGACGGCAACGGCCGTGCGCGGCGCATGGAATATTGGTCGTTCTTCCTCTTCCAGTTCATCATCCTCATCGTCGCCACCGGCATCGATATCGCGTTGTTCGGGACCAATTTCGAAGGCGTCGCCAACCAGCAGATTGCAACGGGCGCGGCTATGCTCGCGCTGCTGGCGCCGGGCGTGACTGCAACCATCCGGCGCTTCCATGACGTCGGCCTCAGCGGCTGGCTGGTTCTCGGCGCCTATGTGCTGGTGTTGGCTTACGGCCTGGGGGCGATCATCATCATCGTCGTCGCCTTGCTTCCAGGCCAACGGAAGGACAACAAATACGGCCCCGATCCCAAGGCCGCGTGACTCGCCCCATGCCGGATTGCTAGGAAGAGGGGCAGCAGCGGAGGGCCCCTTGGCGGACGTATTCATTTCCTATGCCCGGGAAGATCGGGCGCGCGCAGAACAGGTGGCGCGGGGCCTGGAATCGAACGGCCTGGAAGTGTTCTGGGACAGCGAAATTCCGCCGGGCCAGACCTGGGCGGACTACATCCAAGGCAAGCTTTCAGTCTGCAAGGCCGTCATCGTGCTGTGGAGCGAAAACTCCACCAAGTCGCAATGGGTGCGCGAGGAAGCGCGCATGGGCCGCGATCGCGGCACGCTCATTCCGGTGATGATCGACGCATCGCCCGCGCCGTTCGGTTTCGGCGAGGTGCAGGCAGCCAATCTCGCTACCTGGAACGGCGAGAGCGATCACGTCGATTGGCGCCGTTTCGTTGAAGCCGTGCGCAGCGTCGTCAGCAATCGCCCCGCACCGCGGCCCCAGCCCGCGCCGCAACCACAGCCGCAGCCGCAACCGCAACCGCAACGCGCCTACACTCCGCCGCCCGAGCCGAAGAAGGGCGGCGTGCCGACATGGGCTTGGGTTGTCGGCGGCGTCGTGTTGGTTGTCGTCTTGCTCGCCGCTTTGGGTTCGATGATCCCAGATCCAGCGCCTTCGCAGCAGCAGGCGTCGGTTCAGCCCGCCGCGCAATTGCCGCAGGGCACAACGCCGGCGCAAACGCAGCCGGCGGCGACCGCTCAGGGCTACGAGCAGCAAATCCTGGCGCGTCTGAGCCAGGTCGAGCAGTCGTTCGCGTCGCAAGGCTATCAGCAGATCGCAGCGCCGGTGACGGGCGGGCTCGCGCAAGGCGAAAGCTACGCATGGCCGGCGACGCTCGAAGTCGGCGCTGATTATCGCATCATCGGCGTGTGCGACAACGATTGTGGCGACCTCGATCTCGCTCTGTACGACCAGAACAACAATCTGATCTCGCAGGATCAATCCACGGACGCCACGCCCGTCGTCGCGGTCGCGCCGCAATGGACCGGCTCGTTCACCGTGCAAGCGCACATGTACAATTGCGTGCGCGCGCCATGCTATTATGCGCTCGTCCTCTACGGACGCGCGCTGCAATAGCCTCAGACGCGGTTCTGCAGCACGAACACCCGCACCGCTGACGCCAGCGAGGAATCTGGTTCGCCTTTCGAGCGGCCGTCATCGACGTTGGCGATCAGCACCGGCAGGCTCTGCGCGCGCGCGCGCGCAATCCGCTCCAGCGCTTCCCAGAATTCCTGTTCGAGAGCCAATGACGTTCGGTGACCTGCGATCCGCATCGATCGCTTCTGTAATGCGCCTCTAGCCATCGTTTTCGAGCTTATGTCCTTCAAGCGTGCGTTGCATCGCATCGGCCTCTTTCTTGCTTTTCTGCTTCTCGGCCTTCGTTCGCCCAAACGCGGCGCGGTTCGCCGCTGCTTGAGCCTCCGCCTCGGCGCGTTCCCTCGCTTTACGCGCGCGCCGCAGATTGACGACCTCGTTCATGGCTTCGCTATGTAGTCTCGGATACCGCCCGGTCAAAGCCTTATTGCGATGGAACATGCTGATTTCGCCTGTGTCTTTTGACATAAACGAAATGCAACGACGGAACCTCGCCTGGCAGCCGATACGATGCGCGCGATCAGCCCGGGCCGATCATTTTCTCAGCGCGCACGATGGCGTCGAAATCGTCGGCGGGAATGCCGTCGCTGATCGCTTCTTCGCGCAGCGTCGTGTTGTTCTTGTGCGCGGTCTTGGCGATCTTGGCGGCGCGATCGTAACCGTATTTCGGCGCCAACGCCGTCACCAGCATCAATGAGCGGTCGAGATTCGCCTTGATGTTGTCTTCGCGCGCTTCAATGCCCGCGACGCAATTATCGGCGAAGCTCACCGCCGCGTCGCCCAATAGCCGCGCCGATTGCCAGAAATTGTACGCCATCACCGGATTGAACACGTTCAGCTCGAAATGGCCTTGGCTGCCGGCGAAGGTGATCGAGGCTTGATTGCCGAACACCTGCGCGCAAACCATCGTCAGCGCTTCGCACTGCGTGGGGTTGACCTTGCCCGGCATGATGGACGAGCCGGGTTCGTTTTCGGGCAGCATCAATTCGCCGAGACCGGAGCGTGGGCCCGAGCCCAGAAACCGGATGTCGTTGGCGATCTTAAACAGCGCGCCCGCCGCCGTATTGATCGCGCCATGCGCGAACACCATGGCGTCGTGTGCGGCCAGCGCCTCGAATTTGTTCGGCGCGGTGATGAAGGGCAGGCCGGTGATGGCGGCGATCTTCTCGGCCACCTTCTCGGCGAAGCCCACCGGCGCGTTGAGCCCGGTGCCGACGGCGGTGCCGCCCTGCGCCAATTCGTAAACGCCGTAGAGCGTGTCCTTCAGCCGCCGGTTCGCATTGGAGACCTGCTGCACATAGCCTGAGAATTCCTGGCCCAATGTCAGCGGCGTTGCGTCCTGGGTGTGCGTGCGCCCGATCTTGATGATGTGTGCGAACGCCTCTTGCTTCTTCTTCAACTCAGTCTCGAGATGCGCCAGCGCCGGCATCAGATGCCGCGCCACCATCTGCGCCGACATGATGTGCATCGCGGTCGGGTAGGTGTCGTTCGAGCTCTGGCTCATATTGACATGATCGTTGGGGTGGACCGGCTGCTTGGAGCCCTTCACGCCGCCCATCATCTCGATGGCGCGGTTCGAGATCACTTCGTTGGCGTTCATGTTGGATTGGGTGCCCGAGCCCGTCTGCCAGACTGAGAGCGGAAAATGGGCGTCGAGCTTGCCGTCGATAACCTCTTGCGCCGCGGCGATGATGGCCTCGCCCAACTTGGAATCGAGCCGACCCAGTTCCAAGTTGGCTTCCGCCGCCGCGCGCTTGATCACGCCGAGCGCGGCGATGATTTCGCGCGGCATCTTCTCGACGCCGATCTTGAAATTGCCGATTGAGCGCTGCGATTGCGCGCCCCAATAGGCGCTGTCGTCGACTTCGATCGGGCCGAACGTGTCGGTTTCGGTGCGCGTCGCCATGGATATCGTTCTCTGCTGGTCGCTTCGTGTTTCGGCGTATACACCGGTTTGCATGCCGGTACACACACCGAACAGATTAGCGTTCAAAGCAGAATGACGGCGGAATGGGCGGGCCGCGGCAAGGTACGCGCGCGCGAGATTGCCGGCGGCGTCGAAATCGCGATCGACGGCATCACCACGCAAGCGCGCTATTACAAACCGCTGGTCTACGAATTCTTCCGCAAGGATTTCAGCATTCGTCCGCGTTGGGGCGATTTCGAAGTCGAGATCCGCATGGAATTCGCCGGTGAGTCGCCGGGGCTCGATCTCGACAATCTCGCCAAAGCTTTGCTCGATGCGCTTAAGGGGCACGTCTTCTTCGACGACAGCCAGATTGCGCGCCTCGTGTGCGAGCGCGCGCCGGGTGAGCGCGATCGCATTGCGCTCACGGCCGTGAAGCGAAGCTAGCCCTTATTTCTTCCGGAACGCGTCGAGGCTGACGACGGAATTGTCGCTCGCAGGTTCGGAGGCCGGGCCGCTCGCCGCTGGGGCGGCGGCCGCCGCCGCGGGCGGGGCGGGGTCGCCGGCGACCATGCGCGTGTCGTCGTTGCTGGCGTGCTCGAACTGCAAGCCGAATTTCACGCTTGGGTCGAAGAAGCGGGTGATCGCCGTGAACGGAATGACGATCGGGTGCGGCTGCCCGGAGAATTTCAGAATGACGCGGAAGCGATCGGGAAAAACTTCGAGGTCCCAGAATTGGTGCTCGAGCACGATCGTCATTTCGTCCGGATAACGCGCCGAGAGATGGTCCGGGATGATGACGCCCGGCGCATGCGTGCGGAACGTCACATAGAAATGGTGCTTGCCCGGCAGCCCGCGGGGGCTGGCGGCTTCTTGCAGGCCGGCGCGCACGACCCCGCGCAGCGCGTCCTGCATCAGTTGATCATAACCGATTAAATCGTCGGCCACGGCCGCCCCTCCTTGGCCAAGGTTCGCCGTACCCTTACCGGGTCATTGCGGGCAGTCAATTGCTGATCCATGGGGCGCGAATTTGCAAAACATTCCAAGCGTCGGCGGGCGAATTACGCGACGACGCGTTCAAGCGGCGGCGTGCGCATGCAAGACTCAGTGCGCCATTCCTGTTCCATGTCACACCACCTCGCGCGCGGCGCGAGTTGCATGTGCGAAGCTTCGCCGCCGCAGCGCGCAATGCCAATGTGAGTGGAAAAATGCGCGCAATGAGGCGCGAAGATCATGATGTTGTGATCGTTGTCCACAGCTCCGGGGCTGCACGTGCGCCGGCCGGCGCAAATTTCCTGCCGAAATCAGGCGCCTTGGTAATTGGCTGGGCGAATGTGACGGGCGGCGGGGGAATAAATCCCCGGCTTCTGTTGCCGGGCGCCGGGGGGCCCCGCCTAATGATGCTACTCAATAGGGCTTAGGTTCGGAAAACTCCGCACTGCTTACGCAGCGAGGGCGAATTCCTCAGCGTTGTTGTCATTCGCAACTATGCTGTTTTGGCCTGTAACGGGACCAACCCGAGCAAAAGCAACAGCCTTCAACGTCCGTCGATCCTATTTCGGCCCCTCATGGACTGAATGAGGTCCGCCGCCGCCCTTGCGGGCCTTGGCTGGTGGAGCCGCCGGGCATCGCACCCGGGTCCGATCCGCCTATCTCTGCGCGTTTATCGCCATAGTCCGGGCAAGCCCGGACAGGGGGAATATAGGGTGCGTCGCCGCCTGCCTCAATCGAAGAAGGCGATTGCGCGGAACTCGATGCTTTCGCGCGGCGGCGCGGCGGGCGGGGTCAGCGGGCTTTCGAATGCGGTGTGCGGTGCAAAGCGGGCGAGGTCGGCGCGGGAATCGTAACATTTGATCAGGATCGCCTCGTCGAGCGCCAGGTCCGGTGTGAACCACCAGCGCTGCTCCGGGTGGTAGGCGACGTTGTAAATTTCGCCCATGCGGTCGGCGTACAGGATGTCGGTGGCGACGAGGTCGCCCTCGCGCACGCTTTGCGCATCGCACAACGCCAGCGGCCAGTCCTGCGCGGCGTGGCGCACGGCGCGCCACACATTGATGAAGGCGACGCGCCGCGAAAGCAGCGCATCGGCCTCATCCGGAAAGAGGTCGCGCACACGTTGCGGCCCCGAACGCGCGGTGTAATCGACATGCACGCGTGTCGAAGGCTGGCGGAATGAATCCGGACTGCGGCGGCGATAGGTGTGGTCGAAGACGTCGACGCGCGCCGCGCCGGTAACGTCGCGCACCAAGGCCGCCGCCTCGGCCCGGCCCACGCGCACGGTCTTCGGTTCGTCGAGAAAATCGATTGAGGAGGGCCGTCGCGCCAACGCAAAGCCTTCAACGTCGAGTGACGTGCGGGCGCGCCGCAGGTTGCGCAGGCTTACGCGGCGCGGCTGGTAGAGTTCGCTCGCCTCGCCTTGGCCGGACAGATAATTGATCCGCGGCCGGCGCGCGCTCGGCTCAAGAAACAACAACGCGCCTTCGGCGATCGTTTCGCGGGCGGGCGGTTCGAGAATGGTGACGCTCATCGGAAGCTCCTCAGCTGCCTCCGAAGGCTAGGGGGCGGCGCGCGCGCGCACGAACCATCTCGGCTCACCCGCCGTGTGAGCGTTTCTCACAAGCATGCCGCCCTCATGCCCGCCGGCGACCAAGCCGATTTGTGGCGCGGCGGCTAAGACTCGGCCTAGAGCGGTGGAGGGAAGAGGGCTGATTTCATGACCAAGAAACTCGTGGCCGAGTTCATCGGCACGTTCACCCTGGTGCTGTTCGGCTGCGGCGCCGCTGTGCTCGCCGGCTTCAATATCGTCGGCCAATTGGGCATCGCCCTCGCCTTCGGTCTGGCGATCGTGGCCATGGCCTATGGCATCGGCCCGGTCTCCGGCTGCCACGTCAATCCCGCCGTCAGCTTCGGCGTCTGGGTCTCCGATCGCATGAGCACGCAGGATCTGATCGGCTATGTCGTCGCCCAATGCGCCGGCGCCATCGTCGGCGCGGGCGTGCTCTACGTCATCGCCACAGGCTCACCCGATTATACCCTCGCCACCGGCGGGCTCGGACAGAACGGCTACGGCCCCAGCGGCTCGCCCGGCCAGTACGCTCTCATTGCCTGTTTCGTGTTCGAAGTGGTCGCCACTTTCCTGTTCGTCGTGACCATCCTGGGCGTCACCCAGGACGGCGCGCCGGCGCATCTTGCCGGCCTCGCCATCGGCTTGACGCTGGCCGTCATCCATATCGTAGGCATTCAGGTGACGGGCGTCTCGGTGAACCCGGCCCGCTCGCTCGGCCCCGCCGTCTGGGTGTGGGGCGAGGCGCTGGCGCAGCTTTGGCTTTTCATCGTTGCGCCGCTGATTGGGGCGGGCCTCGCCGGTTTGGCCTTCCGCGCGAAGCTGTTAAGCGCGGAAAGTTGAACCCGGCCTGCCGCATCGCCGCGAGTCGGCCCATATAGAGCCGATGAGCGCAGAAGCCCTCTCTTCGGCCCGCGCGCCGGCCGGCCCGCCGTCCTCGGCCGATATAGCCTACCTTGGCCTGTTGCGGGACATCCTCGACAACGGAATCGACCGCGGCGACCGAACCGGCACCGGCACGCGCGGCGTGTTCGGCCGCCAACTGCGCTTCGATCTCAGCGCCGGCTTCCCGCTGCTGACGACGAAGAAGGTGCACCTGAAGAGCATCATTCTCGAACTGCTCTGGTTCCTGCGCGGCGATAGCAACGTGCGCTGGCTGCAGGAGCAGGGCGTCACCATCTGGGATGAATGGGCCAACGAGGAAGGCGAACTTGGCCCAGTCTATGGCAAGCAATGGCGGTCGTGGGAAACCAAGGACGGCCGCGTCATCGATCAGATCGCCAATGTCGTCGCCGCGATCAAGACTAACCCAAACTCACGCCGCCACATTGTCTCGGCGTGGAATCCCGCGGAAGTGGATCAGATGGCGCTGCCGCCGTGCCATTGCCTGTTTCAGTTTTTCGTCGCCGACGGAAAGCTGAGCTGCCAACTCTATCAGCGCAGCGCCGACGTTTTCCTCGGCGTCCCGTTCAACATAGCGAGCTACGCGCTGCTGACGCAAATGATGGCGCAGGTGACGGGTCTCAAGCCAGGCGAATTCGTCCACACCTTTGGCGACGCGCACCTCTACCACAACCATTTCGACCAAGCGCGCACGCAGCTCGCGCGCACGCCGTACGCCCCGCCGCAAATGCTGATCAATCCGGAGCGCACGGACATCTTCGCGTTTGAATACGGCGACTTCAAACTCGAAGGCTACCAGGCGCACCCGGCGATCAAGGCGCCGATCGCGGTTTAAGCGCCGGCGGTGGCGAGCGGACCGCTCGGTCACAGACATCCGCGACGCGGCTGATCGGCCAAAGCACCGGCAAAATCATGGTATCGGGTTGCGCTGACGCCGCCGCTCCCTAGAGTGCGCAAAACGCCGGACGCCAAGGGGATGCGCCGATGCCGGACGTGTTCATCAGCTACAAGAAAGAGGATGCGCCGCGCGTCGAGCCGATCGCGCGCGCCCTCGCCAATGCAGGCTATGACATCTGGTGGGACCATCGCATTCCGGCCGGGCGCACCTATCGCGATGTCATCGGCGCTGCGCTGCAAGAGGCCAAATGTGTGATCGTGGTGTGGTCGAAGCTCTCGGCCAACGCCCAATGGGTGCTTGACGAGGCCGATGAGGGAAAGCGGCGCAACGTGCTGCTGCCGCTGCTCATCGACGACGTCGAGGCGCCGTACGGCTTTCGCCAGATCGAGGCTGCGCGCCTCGTCGGCTGGAGCGGCGATCCCAGCGATGGCGAGTGGCAGAATGCGCTGGCGGCGGTCGAGCATTTCGTCGGACGCCCCGCTGGCGGTCCGCCGAGGCCCCTCAGCGCTCCCAGTGCGCGCGCCGCAGCCGCAGACCCCTCGCCGGCGCCTGTCGCGCCCGCGCGCCGTGGCGCGCCGCTTGCGCCTCTACTCATCGCGGCTGTGGTCGCGCTGGCGGCGGGCGGCGGCTTTTTGGCGTGGCGGAGCGGCATGTTCGGCGCGGCGCCTGCGCCGCCGGCGGAAGTGAGCGCCGCGCTCGACGCGAGCGCGGTCGCCCCCGGCGCGCCGCCGCCTGAAGCGGCGCCGCAGGAGGCGGCCGCGCCGCAGCGCGTCGAGCCGCCGGCGTCACGGCAGCCGGAGCGCGCGGAAGGCGCACTCGGCTCAACCGAAGGCGTCAGGCTACTGACGCTGAACATGGGGCCGCGTCTCGTGCGCGAGACTTCGTCAAACGTCTGGATTGAAGTCGATGCCGAAACCGGCCGGCCGGGCCCGCGCTGGAGTGAAACCCGCCGTAGCGATACGCTCATCGAATTGCGTGATGCTGGGCGCGACGCCGGCATGCGCATCGCCCTCGATGAAGGCTGGGTCTATCTCTACTTCCCCGATTGGGGCGAGTTTCGCCGCCAATGGAGCATCATAAGCGTCAATCGTGAGCGGGCGCCGGCGCCAGCGCCGGAAACGTTCGCCTGCTATTGGCTTTCCAATGATGCATCGCCGACCTGGCGGCCAATGCCGCAGCATGCCACGCGCGAGCAATGTTTCGCGCAGGATAGTTGCGATGGCGGGCAGGGGCGCTCGAACGGCGGCTGTTACAAATGGGCGGCTGGCCCAAATGCGCCGCGCCAGCCATGGTAGTCCCGGCTCTGTCTTGACAGGAGACAGCGTGCGGCTGAGCGGATGGGCATCCGCCGCCAACGCCCAGTGCAGCCGAACCGCAGCCTCCGTTCGTCCCACGGTTTTGCGCTCCGTCGATCTTTCGTTGCCGGCCTGCGCCTGCGCGGTCTCCTCAAGCGCGTTTCTGAGGAGACGGATCGATGAGCGGACACGCGACGCGCAGGGTGCTGCTCAAGCAAGCGGCGGCTCTTGGCGCGGCTCTGGCGTTCGGTCAGAGCTGCGCGCATACGCCGGCCGGCCCGCGCACCGAGCGGCGTGATCTCTACCCGCAAGGCGTCGCATCCGGCGATCCGGCTCCGGACAGTGTGATTTTGTGGACCCGCCGCGCGCCCGATGCTGGCGCCAGCGCGCATCGCCTCATGGTTGAGGTCGCCAACGACGAAGCCTTCGCGCGCATCGTCGCGCGCGGCGATGTGGAGGTAAGCGCGGCGACGGATTGGACCTGTCGCTTTCTCGCCGCCGGCCTGCGGCCCGCGCGTGAATATTGGTATCGCTTTGTCGACGAAGCAGGGAACACGAGCCGCGTTGGCCGCACCATCACCGCGCCGGAAGCAAACGACGATCGCGCCGTGCGCTTCGCCTTCGTCAGCTGCCAGGATCCGACCAACAGCGCGCTCAACGCCTATCGGCGCATGATCTATGAAGATGTGCGCCGTCCGCGCGCGGAGCAGTTGAGCTTCGTCCTGCATCTCGGCGACTTCATCTATGAAATCATCAAATATCCCGAAGACGCGCCGAATGGCGTTGATCGCGGCCGGCGCTTACGCGGCAATGTGCGCTTCCCGACTGGCAAGAAGGTGCGCAACTTTCACTTTCCCGTCGATCTCAACGATTATCGCGCTGTCTACCAGGGCTTCCTCGCCGATCCCGATCTACAGGATGCGCGTGCGCGCTGGCCGTTTGTGCCGGTGTGGGATAATCACGAATTTTCCTGGCTCGGCTATCAAAGCCAGGAGGTGCTTTTCAACGAAGCGCATCCAGCCCAGGCGCTCAAAGTCGCTGCGAGCCAAGCGTGGTACGAATACCAGCCGGCGCGCGTCATCAAGCCCGGCGCTGGTGATGCGTTCGAAGCGCCCGCCGTCGCCAACGCGCCGCTCACGGATGTCGATGCGCGCGGCCTCAGCCAAGAGCCCAA
>JBFWZB010000002.1:24613-26576 GCA_050185805.1 Hyphomonadaceae bacterium | reverse complement strand
CCGATGGTACGACGCAATGCGCGCTCAATACGACGCTGCTGCATGGCGTGCGCGCCGCGCTGGCGCTCCGCGACACCGGCGATCTTGAGCGCGCGCGCACCGCAAGCAATCCGGAGAATGCGCCCAACCTCGAGTTCCTCGACTTCGGCGGATACGGCTACAGCACGGTGCGTGCGTCGCCGGACGAGTTGGAAACCGAATTCGTCTGCATCCCGCCGCCGTTGGAACGCAGCGAAAGCGAAGATGGCGGCCCGCTGCGTTATCGCGTCATCCATCGCGTCGCGCGCTGGGCGGCGGGCGAGCGTCCGCAAATGCGTCAAGAGGTGGTCGAGGGCGATGTTGGCACGGCGATTTGAGCGCCAGCGAAAGTTCAAATGGCGCTCGCGTCCGGCGCCACCATGCGTGTCTTGGCGATCTTGTCGCGCACGAGGTCCAGCGCGACGCGCTTGAATTTGCTGATCGTGCCGACCATGCCGGGCTCGACCTCGCAGGTGATTGCGACAATCTCACCGCCGCTGACATTGAGGTCGAGTTCGCCGCCCGGTTTGCGTCCGCTCGCCGGTCCGGTATAGCCGCTGACACGGTGCGCGCCCGGCGCGACAAGCACGCGCGTGAAGCGCGGGCTCTTCAATTGCGCCACCGGCTTGCCGTCGATCTCCACGTTCACGCCGACGGCTTTGCCGAGGAATTGCGTGCGCAAGATGTAGAGCGCGGCTTGCCCGGGTTCGGGTTGGAACGTGAGCGCCTGCGCGCGCGTCTCGGGGCTGGCGTCGGCCACTTTGCGGTTCGACATCAGGTTGCGCGCGATCACCACGATCCCGGCGACAAGGAGGATTAGCCACAGCAGGCCGGTCGCCTCCGGGCCAAGCAAGAAACGCACGCCGCCCATGACGATGATGACCGCGATCATCGCCAACACGACCAGCCCGATATAGCGCAGCATCGCCGCCCCCTTTGCGCCACGCTACCGCATCGCTCGCGCGCTGGGGAGGGACGGGCTAAGTTCGCCGCCGATGCCGAATCCCAAGCTCACCCTGGTCGTCGCCGTCGCCAAAAACGGCGTGATCGGTCGCAACGGCGATCTGCCTTGGCGACTCCGCTCCGACATGGCGCGGTTTAAGGCCGCCACCATGGGAAAGCCGGTGCTGATGGGCCGCAAGACCTGGGATTCGCTACAGCGCCAGCCGCTGCCGGGGCGCCCGAACCTGGTGCTCAGCCGCGACGGGTCGTTCAAACCGAAAGACGCCTGGGTCTATTCTAAGCTCGACGCCTTCCTCGCTGCGGGCCGCGCCATGGCCGAGGCGGCGGGCGTCAAGGAATATTGCGTCATCGGCGGTTCGCTCGTTTACGCCGAAACGCTGCCCTTGGCCGATCGCATCATCCTCACCGAGGTCGATCTCACGCCGCAGGGCGATGCGCATTTTCCCGCGCTCGGCGCTGAGTGGCGCGAGGTCTCGCGCGAGCCGGTGCCACGCGGTGACGATGACGACGCCGCCTTCCTCGTGCGCGTGCTGGAGCGTTGAGTGATGGATTTTGAGGTCGTCGCCGAAGGCTTGGCTTTCCCCGAAGGCCCGGTCGTCATGCCCGACGGCTCCGTGCTTGTGGTCGAGATCAAGAGTGGCGCGCTGACACGCTGTTGGAACGGGCGGAAGGAGAAAGTCGCGCAAATCGGCGGCGGCCCTAATGGCGCAGCGCTCGGGCCGGATGGGGCGCTCTATATCACCAACAATGGCGGCTTCACCTGGATCGACATCCTGGGGCTCGCCATCCCGACGACGGCGGCGCCTGACTACACAACCGGACGCGTCGAGCGCGTCGATCTCGCCACCGGCAAAGTCGAACGCGTATACGAAAGCGTCGACGGCGAACAGCTCTCGGGCCCGAACGACATCGTGTTCGAGCAATCGGGCGCATTCTGGTTCACCGATCTTGGGAAATGGCGCCATCGCGTGAAGGAGCGCGG
>JBFWZB010000002.1:0-24513 GCA_050185805.1 Hyphomonadaceae bacterium | reverse complement strand
GAAAGCGGCGCCATCATCGAATACCTGGCCGAAAGCGAATCCGGCGGCGCGCTTTCCATTCCGCCGGGCGAAGCGTCGCGCGCGGACTATCTCTACTGGCTGCATTTCGCCGAAGGCTCGGCCATGCTGCCGCTCTTGTTGAAACTCTATATCGGCTTCGTGGGAGAGGCCGGGGCGCCGCTGATGCAGGCGCGGGTCGAGCCGGAGATCGAAAAATATCTGGGCTTCGCCGATCGCGCCCTGAACGGCGGTGACTATTTCGCCGGCGGCCGCTTCACCGCGGCGGATATCCAGATGAGCTTCGTCATGGACGTCGCCAAATCGCGCGCCGGTCTGGAGCGCTTTCCCAATCTGATGCGGACGCGCGTGGCTTTGCAGCAACGTCCCGCCTATCAGCGCGCATTACAGAAAGGCGGACCGTACAAATTCGGCGCGTAGGCGCGGCCGTCACAGAATCGCGCCACTAATGCGCTTCCTTACCCGCCAAGAGTCCTCCCAATGCGCGCACGCGATTGCAAGATTGTCGCAACCATGGGCCCCGCGAGCGATCCGCCGGAGCGCCTAGCCATGCTGATCGACGCCGGCGTCGATTGCTTTCGCTTGAATTTCAGCCATGGCGCGCGCGCCGATCACAAGCGCCGTCACGACGCCATTCGCTTGGCGGAAGCGCGCGCCGGCAAGCCCGTCGCCGTGTTGGCGGATTTGCAGGGTCCTAAAATTCGCGTCGGTTCGTTTGCGAACGGCGAGATCAAGCTCGCCTACGGCGACACCGTCCGCATCGAAGCGTCTGAGGCGCCGGGCGAGCCGGGGCTCATCCGTTTGCCGCATCCCGAACTCGTGGCCGTCCTCGGGCCAGGCGACATCTTGAAGCTCGACGACGGCAAGATGCAGCTCACCATCATCGGCGCAGCGGGCGCGGGGCTCGACGCCAAAGTGGATTTCGGCGGCGTGCTGAAAAACCAGAAGGGCCTCAACGTCCCCACAAAGCGCATTCCGGTCTCGGCGCTTACGGAAAAGGACAGGGAAGACCTCGCTTACGCGCTCGAGCTCGGCGTCGATTATATCGCGCTCTCCTTCGTACAGCATCCTGACGATGTCGCCGAAGCGCGCGCCTTGGCCGGCGATCGCGCCGGCATCATCGCCAAAATCGAAAAGCCATCCGCGCTCGAAGCTATCGAAGCCATTGTCGAAGCCGCCGACGCGGTCATGGTCGCGCGCGGCGATCTCGGCGTCGAGCTTGCGCCTGAGCAAGTGCCGATCGCGCAGCGCCGCATCATTCGCGCCGCGCGCGCGGCGGGGAAGCCCGTCATCGTCGCCACCCACATGCTGGAAAGCATGGTCGATGCGCCAACGCCCACGCGCGCGGAAGCCAGTGATGTCGCGACCGCCGTATATCAAGGCGCCGACGCCGTGATGCTCTCCGCGGAAAGCGCGGTCGGACGCCATCCCCAAAGCGCCGTCGCCATCATGGATCGCATCATCCGCGCCGTGGAGGCGGACGAAGCCTATTGGGCCGGCCTCCCGCGCGACATGACGCCGCCGCAGCCCACCACCGCCGACGCCATCGCACTCTCGGCGCGCCACATCACCGACGTCTTGGATTGCGCCGCCGTGGTCGCCTACACCGCGACGGGCTCCACCGCCATCCGCGTCGCGCGCGAGCGTCCGCGCTGCGGCGTCATCGGCCTCACGCCCATTCCCGGAACCGCGCGCCGGCTCGCTTTGGTGTGGGGCGTGCGCAGCGTCGTCGGCGAGGATGTATCGAACGTCGAAGAGATGGTCGAAAAGGCCGAGAGCGCCGTGCGCGAACTCGGCGCCGCCGCCGCCGGTGATCGCGTCGTCGTCATCGCCGGCATTCCGTTCGGCCGCGCCGGCAAAACCAACACCATCCGCGTCCTGCGCCTGGAATAAGCTTCACACCACACGGATCGCCGGCGCAGGTTTGGCGAGGCGCGCGATATTGGCGTAGGCGGCCTGCGCGATCTCGCGGAAGCGCTGCGCCGTTGCGCTGTCGGGGGCCGCGGCCACCAATGGGCGTCCTGCGTCGGCGCTCTCGCGCAGCGCGACATCGATCGGAATTTCACCCAGGAACGGCGCGCCCGCTTGCGCCGCCGTCCGCTTGGCGCCGCCTTCGCCGAAAATGTGGGTCCGTTTGCCGGCGCTGTCTTCGAAATAAGCCATGTTCTCGATCACGCCGAGGATCGGCGCATGCGTCTTGTCGAACATGGCGATGCCGCGGCGCACGTCCGCCAGCGCCAGCTCCTGCGGCGTCGAGACGATGATCGCGCCGGCCAGCGGCGTGCGCTGCACCAAAGTCAGCTGCACGTCGCCGGTGCCCGGCGGCAAATCGAGCAGCAGAATGTCGAGCGCGCCCCATTGCACGTCGTCGAGCATTTGCCGCACCGCGCTGGTCGCCATCGCGCCGCGCCAGATCATCGGCGAGGCCGCGTCAACCAAATACCCAATCGACATCGTCTTGAGCCCATGCGCCTCGATTGGCCGGATCGTCTTGTTTGGCCCCGCCTCGGGCCTCCGGTCGGCGACGCCAAGCAGCGTCGGCGCCGAGGGGCCGTAGACGTCGAGGTCAAGCAGCCCGGTTTTAAGTCCCAGCGCCGCGAACGCGCAGGCCAGATTGGCGGCGATGGTGGATTTGCCGACCCCGCCCTTGGCGCTCGCCACCGCGACGATAGCGCCGACCGCACTCGCCCCGGCGTTCGTCTCAGGCGCCGGTGCGCTCGTCGCGTCGTGCGCGGTGAGCACGGCGATCACGCTCGTCGCGCCGGGCAGCGCGCGCGCTGCGGCTTCGGCGTCGTCGCGCACTTTACGGTAAACCGCCGTCTCGCCCGGCGGCGCTTCTATGGTGAATGCAATCTTGCCGCCGGCGCCGAGCGAAAGCCCCGAAATCCGGCCAGAACTGAACAAACCCTTGCCGGTCAACGGGTCTTTGATCGCATTGAGGCGTGCGGCCAATTGTTCTTCATTCAGCGCCAACCGGTTGTTCATGCTTGATCCCTTAGCACAGGCGGCACATATCGCGCGCATTGGCTGATGGCCAAGGCCGCCGAGAACGGCGCGCAAAGCCTTCCGAAACGTTGGCGGGGTAAGAAGAATTCATGCCTTGGAATGACCAGAGCGGCGGTCCGTCAGGCGGCGACAAAGGCCAGGGCCCGTGGGGCGGCGGTCCGCGCCGGCCGTGGGGGCAGCCGCCGCGCCAGCCGCAAGGGCCGTCTCAACCCGACCTCGAAGACATGCTGCGCCGGTTCCGCGACCGCATGCGCATGGGCGGCGGCAGCGGCGGCGGGACGCGCACCGGGCGCGGGCCGGGCGGATTTTCCTGGCCGCTCATCGCCGGCGTGCTGCTGGTGGGCTGGCTGACGACTGGCGTTTATGTCGTCGATGAAGGCGAGAACGCCGTCATCACCACGTTCGGCGATTTCACCGCGACGACGGCGCCGGGCCTGCATTGGCACATGCCGCCGCCGATCCAGGCGCGGCAGGTCGTCAACGTCACCAATCAGCGCGTGGACGAAATCGGCTTCGTCGCGCAAGGTGAACGCATCCAGGACAATCCCGACGAAAGCCTGATGATTACGGGCGACCGCAACATCGTCGAGATCCATTTCCGCATCTACTACAACATCGCTGATGTCGGCGCGTTCGTGTTCAACGTCCGTGATCCGGTGCAGGCGACGCGGCAAGTGGCCGAAAGCGCCATGCGCGAAGTCATCGGCCGTGGCCAACTCGAACAGATCATCACCACCGAGCGCGGCGCCGTCGAGCAGCAGGTCGAGGATTTGATGCAGTCGACGCTCAACAGCTACGAAACCGGCGTCAACGTGTTGCAGGTCGAGCTCTTGAGCGCGGCCGCGCCGCCAGCCGTGATTGAAGCCTTCAACGACGTCGTCAACGCCGGCCAGGACGCCGAAGCCGCGCGCAACAACGCCGAACGGGAAGCCGCGCGCATCGTCAACGAAGCGCAGGCCTATCGCGAGCGGGTTGTGCGGGAAGCCACCGGTGAAGCCGAGCGCTTCAACTCTGTCTATGCCGAGTACCGGGCGTCACCGCGTGTCACGCGCGACCGGCTCTATCTGGAAACGATGGAGCGCGTCTATCGCAACGCCGACACCATCATCCTCGACCAGCGCGCCGGCAGCGTGCCGTATCTGCCGCTGGACGGCATGGTGCGCCAGAACCGGGCGCAGCCGCGCGCGCAGCAGGGGGCGAACTGATGCCGCGTCCAGCCGCAATCATAATCGGCGCGGTTTTGCTCGCGCTGCTGGTGATCACCAACACGGTGTTCATCGTGCGCCAGGATCGCCAAGCCATCGTTCTGACGCTGGGCGAATTCTCGCGCGCCATCAATCCGATCGGCGCCGACGAGCCGGGCGTCAAATTCAAGATCCCGTTCGTCGAAAGCGTGGTGTTCTTCGACAAGCGCAATCTTGGCCTCACGCTTGAAGGCCAGCCCATCGTCGCCGCAGATCAGGAGCGGCTGATCGTCGACGCCATCGTGCGCTGGCGCATCACCGATCCGCTGCGCTTCTATCAAAACGCGCAGACGGAAGAGGGCGGCGCCACCCGCATCGAAACCTTCACCGAGGCCGCCATGCGCCGCGCGCTCGGCACCGCCACCTCGAACGCCATCATTTCCGGCCAGCGCGCCGAACTGATGCAGCGTATCGAAGACGACCTGAACGCCTCCGCCGTCACCGAACTTGGCGTCCGCGTCATCGACGTACGCATCCGTCAGGCCGATCTGCCGCAGGAGACGCAGGCGCGCGTCTATGAGCGGATGCGCTCAGAGCGCGCTCAGGTCGCCGGCCGCATCCGCGCCGAAGGCGATCGCGAAGCCACCATCATTCGCGCCCGCGCGCAGGAGGAATCCGAGCGTACGCGCGGTGAGGGCGAAGGCCAGCGCGCTCGTATTTTCGCCCAGGCCTACGGCCGCGACCCCGAATTCGCCGCGTTCTATCGCTCAATGCGGGCGTACGAGACCGCGCTCGAGGCCGGCACGCCCATCGTCGTGCCGCCGGATAGCGACTTCTTCCGCTACATGCAGAACCGCGGCGGCGGACGCTAGGCCGCCGGCGGCGGTCACTGCGCGCCGGCTGCATGTCCGCCATTGAACCGCCCAACGCGGCCGCTAGGCTCGGCGCACTGGGAGGCGAGTCTTGACCGTACGGTGGTTTGTCTTGGCGTGCGCGTTAGCGCTGGCGCCGGCTGCGTCCGCGCAGGAGCGCTATCCGCGCGAAGGCTATGCCGACCTCGCCGAGCGGCTGACGCCCGCCGTCGTCAACATCGCCACCAGCCAGCGCGTCGCCGGCGTTGACGACATGCCGCGCTTTCCTCCCGGATCCCAGCTCGAGCGGTTCAATGAGGGTCTCAATGACGGGGCCGCGGAAATCACCTCGCTCGGCTCCGGCTTCATCATCTCCGCCGATGGCGTCGTCATCACCAACAATCACGTCATCGCCGAAGCCGATGCGATCGAGGTGATTCTGCAGAATGGGCGCCGCTACAACGCATCGGTGGTAGGACGCGATCCCGCCACCGACATCGCCGTGCTGCGAATGGAGACGCGCACGCCGATGCCGTTCGTCGCCTTGGGCGATAGCGACACCGCCCGCGTCGGCGACATCGTCCTGGCGATCGGCAATCCTTTCGGGCTTGGCGGTTCACTCAGCGTCGGCGTCGTCTCCGCCCGCAATCGCAACATAGACGCCGGCCGCTACGACGATTTCATCCAAACCGACGCCGCCATCAATCGCGGCAATTCCGGTGGGCCGCTTTTCAATATCGACGGCGAAGTCATCGGCGTGAACACGGCCATCGTTTCACCCACCGGCGGTTCGGTCGGCGTCGGCTTCGCCACGCCGTCTTCGATCGTGCGTCCCGTGGTGGATCAATTGCTGCGCTTCGGCGAGACCCGCCGTGGATGGCTGGGCGTCCGTCTCGCCAACATCGATCGCCAAGCGGCGGAGCGCGCCGGCTATGAAGGCGAGGCCGGCGCCGTCATCACCCGGATCACGCCGGGAGGGCCGGCCCAGGGCGCGGGGTTGCGCCCGGGCGACATCGTCGTGCGCTTCGGCGGCCGCGAGGTCGCCGACAGCCGCGCCCTTACACGCATGGTCGGCGAAGCACAGATCGGCGCCAATGTTGAGATCGAAATCATCCGCGAAGGCCGCCGCGCCACGCTTGCCGCACACATAGAGCGTCTGGAGGAAACCGGGACGCCGGCGCGTGTGAACGCCCAAGGCGATGTCGAGCCGCCGCGCCGCAGCGACGGCGGTCCGCGCGGCGGCCGCTTGTTTGGCTTGGCTTTGTCCGAACTCGACGCCGGCCTGCGCGAGGAATTTCAGATCGAGCCCGATGTGCGCGGCCTCGTCATACTCTCCGCCGATCTTGGCTCCGCCAACGAGCGCACCTTTCGCCCCGGCGACGTGATCGAGCAGATTTCCGCGACGGATGTCGAACATATGGTCGACGCCCGCGCCTTGGCCGAGCGCGCCGCAATCGGCGAGCATTCCGTCGTTGTGCGCATCAATCGCGACGGCGCCCGCAGCTACCGGCGCCTGCTGCCGCGCAGCTAAAGCTCAGGGCTCAAGATAGTCGCTGCACGCCGGCGGCGGCGGTTCGGTGGCGTATTGCCCATCCTGGAACGTGTAGACGCGTTGATACGAGCAATCGGGATCGCGCCAGTGAACGAGGTCCTCGTCCGCCAGCGCCGGTTGCTCGCTTGAGTCCTCGCTTCGCGAGCGCTGGCCCGGGAAGGTGGTGGCGTCGGTGTTCACGCGCAAATTCGGCGGGCCGTCGGCGGCAGGTTCGAACGTGATCGCGCTGGTGAACTGATATTCGTCCTGGCACGCTTCACGCCGCGCCGCGACATCGGCTTCGTCGAAGCACGCGCGCAGCCCGATCGCGGCGCTGAGCGGCAGCCGCGCCACCGACGCCGCTTGTGCTCCAGTGACACGGTAGAGATTGACGTATTCCGCCCGGCCGGAACCGCCGGAATACATTTGCTCCGTGGTCTCGATGAACCCGACGATCACGGCGCCGCCGACTTCGCGGTACGCTTGCTCCCAAACCGCGCGCGGCCCATCGAAGGCGATCGTGAGGGCGTCTTCACCGGTTCTTTCTAGACGAGCGCCGCCGTCCTCGCCGGGCGGCGTCACGCACACCGCGCCATCCGTGGTGCAGGATGCGCCTTCGCCATTCTCGCTCAAGGCGATGGGTCCAGCGATCATCGCCGCCGGCCGCTCGTCCGCTGAGCACGCAGCGCAGGCAAGCACGAATAGGGCGGTGAACGCACGGATCATGATCTTCCCTTCTTTTTTCCGATCTTCTTCGCGGCCTTCTTGGCCGCTGCTTTCTTGCCGGCCTTCTTGGCGGCGCGTTGCTCCCGCACAGCGGCCTGTTCGCCCAAGCGGTATTTGACGATCCTGCGCACCAGCGCGGCGCTCGGCGGCTTGTCGGGCGGAAATTGCACGGTGCTCTTGCCGGACACTTTCAAACCGAGCGCTGCCGCCGCCGCATTGCTCATCGGAAACAGACTGCAATGCGCTTTGAACGCGGCGATGGAGACGACGCCATGCCCGGGCCCATGCTTGAACGTGGGGATGCCGTAGGAAATCGACTCTTCCAGAAACGGCGCCACGCTCATGATGTCGGCGCGCACTTTCTTCAACGTGCTGCGGTGGGGCTCATCGAGGCTCGCGAAATACGCAGCGACGGTCTTGGGCGCGCTCATGCTCGGCCTTTCTCGATCAAGTCCCGCACGTCGTGCAAGGTATCGACGATCCTGAGCGCGCGTTCGCGCATGTCGTCGGTTGGCGCCAGCAAATCGGGAACCATGATCGTCATCATGCCGGCCGCATGCGCCGCTGTGACCCCACTATAGGAATCTTCCAGCGCAATGCAAAACGCGGGCTCCACGCCGAGTTGACGCGCCGCGGTGAGATAAGGTTCGGGGTGCGGCTTGGCGTTGGTGTAATCGCCGCGCGCAACAACCGCGTTGAACCGCGCCGTCAGCGCATGCGCGGTCAAATGCCGTTCCACCCATTCGTGCGACGAGGATGTGGCGATACCGCGCGGCAAATCGGCATCGTCCAGGGCGTCCAACAATTCGATGACGCCGGCTTTCAATGCAGCCCCCGCCGCCGCCTCGGCTTGCACATGCTCGCGCACCGCTTGGTGGAACTCTTCCAGGGCGAAGCCGTCGCCGAAATGGCGCATCAATTCCACGTCGTTGTGAGCGCGATTGTGGCCGATCAGCGTGAGGAAGAAGGCGAGATCTATCGGTTTGCCGAAGCGCGGGCCAACCGCGATCATCGCGTCGCGGATCAGGCGCTCGCTGTCGATCAAGAGCCCGTCAAGATCGAACACGACAGCGCCCGGCGCGCGCGGCAGACTCAATGCACCGCCCCCGGCGTCCAGAATTCGTCGCGGCGATAGCCCTGGAAGAAAAGCGCCGACGTCAGCGCCGTGTGATCGATCCGCGCCTGTGCTTCCGCCGCAACCAGCGGCTTGGCGCGATAGGCGAGGCCAAGTCCCGCCGCCTTGATCATGTCGAGATCGTTGGCGCCGTCGCCGATGGCCAGCGTAGCCGCCGCAGAGATATCCAGCGCCTTGGCCTCGCTCTGCAGCGCCTCAAGCTTTGCGGCGCGGCCGAGGATCGGCTCCTGCACCTTCCCGCTGAGCGCGGCGCCGTCGTCGAGCAGAATATTGGCGCGATGGCCGTGAAAGCCCGCCGCCTTGGCCACGCGTTCGGTGAAGAAGGTGAAGCCGCCCGAAACCAGCACGCAGTGCGCGCCGTGGCGCGCCATCGTCCGCACCAACGTCTCCGCGCCGGGATTGAGCCGCACCCGTTCCTCATACGTGCGCTGCAGCGCGCTAAGCGCGAGGCCCTTAAGCTTGCCGACGCGCTCACGTAGCGCCGGCTCGAACGCAAGCTCGCCCTTCATCGCCCGTTCGGTGATGGCGGCGATGTCGGCCTTCAGTCCAGCGTAATCCGCCAGTTCGTTCAGGCATTCGACATTGATGATGGTGGAATCCATATCCGCCACCAGCAGCTGCTTGCGCCGCGCGGCGATGGGCGTCAGCGCCCAATCCACCGGCAATTCCGCCACCGCCGCGGCCGCCTCCTGGCGCAGCTCGCCGTCGATCTGCGGATAAATCCATTCCGCCGCCTCCCAGCCGGAAAGCACCGCCGGCGGCGGCAGTTTGCGCGAGAACGCCACCCGGCCCAGCATCAGCAGCGCTTCGCGATAGGCGGGCTTGTCGCTGGGATCGGCGACGAAGACGAGGGCGTGTTCGCTCATGCCTCCCTCTCCCACAGGACGCGCCGGTCGGGTAGAGCGTTTTCCATGCGCGCGCTTTTGCTTATGGGTCCGACTGCGTCAGGCAAGTCGGCGCTGGCGCTGGCCTTGGCGGAGCGGATCGGCGGCGAAATTATCAACGCCGATTCGATGCAGGTGTATCGCGACCTGCGCGTGCTGACGGCGCGGCCCACGCCGGCGGAGGAAGCGCGCGTTCCCCATCACCTCTATGGTTGCGTCGACGCCGCCGAGCGTTATTCCGTCGGCCGCTGGCAGGCCGATGCGTTGGCGGCGATCGCGCACGCGCGGGCGCGCGGCGCGACGCCCATCCTCGCCGGCGGCACGGGGCTTTATTTCATGGCGCTCACCAAGGGGCTCGCCGTCATGCCGGCGCCGGATCCGGAGCTGCGCGCCGAGCTTGAGGCGCGCGCCAGCCGCGACGGCGCCTCCGCTTTGCACGCCGAGCTTGCGCGCCACGATCCGGAAAGCGCGGCGCGCCTTTCCCCGAACGACACGCCGCGCATCGTGCGCGCGTTGGAAATCGTGCTCGGCGCCGGCGCGCCGATCGGCGCATTCCAGGCCGACACGAAGCCCGCGCTGGCGCCGGAAGAATGGGCGGGGCTGGCGCTTGTGCGGGAACCGCGCGATGCGCTCTATGCCGCTATCGACGCGCGCTTTGACGCCATGCTCGCCGCCGGCGCGCTGGACGAGGTGCGTGCGCTGGCCGCGCGCAATCTCGATCCGGCGCTGCCGGCGATGAAGGCGCACGGCGCGCCCGCGCTGATGGCGTATCTCAACGGCGCGTTGTCGCTGGTTGAGGCCGCTGAAATCGGCAAGCGCGATACCCGCCGTTACGCCAAGCGTCAGCACACCTGGATCAGGGGTCAGATGGGGGATTGGCTTATGACGGGAGAAACGGAGCGCGCTAAGCTGATCGAGACGGCCGAGCGCCTGATGGCGCCAGACCGGTGAGGGAGGGCCACGTCGTGCGCAGTCTTGCTTTCATTCTCGCGCTCTTCTCAGCCGCCGCCTTCGCGGCGCTGCCGCCGCAATATTACGAACAGGCCCGGCGCGATGCCGACACCATCATCGTCATTGAGGTCGCCAATGTCGGCGATCCGCCGACGACGCAGGGCTTCGGGACCTGCGTCGTGCAGGGGCGTGTCATTGGCGTGCTGCGCGGATCGCAATACGCCAATGGCGCGCCGGTCCGCATCAACGTGCCGTGCAGGTTTCGCAACGCGCCGATCCCGGCCGGCGGCGTCGTCTACCAGGACTTTGAAATCCTGCAGCGCGCTCGCTACGGCCGCGCTTATCTCGCGCCCGGGGGCGAACTTGCGCTCTACCAATACGAAATATTGAACCAATGGACCGGGCCGCTGCCCACGCCGTGACTTAGTCGCCGAGCGCGGCGCGCAGTGTCTCGGCGTTGAAATAGGTCTCGTCCTCGCGCCGGGCGATGCGCGCTATGGCGCCGTCGAAACGCGCGCGCCAGCCGCTCTCGCCCAGCGCCGCGGGCGTTTCGCGCAAGCCGCCCAATTCGCGCGCCAATGCCGCGAGCGCGCGCCGCTCGTGTTTGAACGCGGCCGGCGGCAGGCGTTCGGCCACGCGTCCGATCTGATCTTGCGCCGCGTAGAGCAGCAAGCTGGCCGTCGCCGCGTCCGCATGCTGCGCGGCCGCCAAGGTGCGGCGCACGTCTTCCGCCGCCGAAGCCAAGCTCACCGGTGCGGGCGTGGCCGGGCAGGCGGCGGCGTCGAGTGCGCGCACATACGCGACAAGCGCGGCGAAGGCCGCGGGCGGCGGCTCTTCGCCCTGAAATTCTTCAACCACCACGCCGTGCATGAAGCGCTCGAGCGAGGGTTCGCGCCCTTGTCCGAACGCAGCGCGCGCGCCGGCGCCGGCCAAATCCGGGATGTCGCGTGGATTGGCCACGCCGTCGCCGCGCACATGGCTAGACCATTCTGACGTGACGTCGGCGGCGCCGGGGCGATCCGTCAGTTCCGGCAGCATGAAGTGCGTGTTTGCGCCGCCGTCCGTGTGGCACGCGTGGCAGGAAAGCCCGGCGCGCGCCGCCGGGCCGCCAATCAGCACCGGCGTACGAAAGAGCGCGCGGCCGATCTCGATTTCCGGCGTGGCCGTCGTGATGCATTCGCCTTGTGTTTGCGTCAGCGCTTCGACGCGCCCGGGCGAGGGCGGCGTCCAAGCCTGTTCGCGCAGCAGAATGCGCGCCGGCGGCGCCGCGGCGGCGATCAGCAGAACAAGCGCAAGTGTGCGCAACGGGAGCGCCGACGCCGTCGTTCGGAGAGGTTGCGGCGACGCTCCCGCCGTCTCCCCGCCGAGGATCGGCGTCGAGGCGATTGCGTCTTTCTTGTTTCTCACAAGCGCCGAACTCTGTCGTTTCACTAAAGCGCGATCTGCGCGTTTCAATTGCTGGCGAGTTGAATCCAGCGCGCCAATTCTTCGCGCTGCGCGCAGCCATATGCGCAAAGCTCATCGAGGCGCGCGAGTTGGCGGCGTGCGTCGTCCATGCGGCCCATCTGAATATAGAGTTCGCCCAGATATTCGTTGACGCCGAGATGCTCGGGATCAAGCGCCAGCGCTTCAGTGTAATAGCCGAGCGCGACATCGAGCCGGCCCAGCTTGCGGCTGGCGAAGCCCTGATAGTTCAAGATGTCCGGATGCGGGCCGATCGCCTCTTCCGCCAGCGCCAGCGCCGCCAGCGCGTCGGCGTAGCGCTCGCCGTTGATCATGCTGACGGCGGCGGCGTAGGCGAGGCGGCCTTCCTCGACGTCGGGGAAGTTCCAGCCGGTTGTGGCCGGGTCGGCGGCTGCGGGCGCCGCCTCGGGCGGCGCCAAGGCGCGCGTCAGCGTGTCGTAAGCGCTCTGCAATTGCGCGCGCCGGGCGTCGCCGCATTCGGCGTCGCATTCGTTGATTGCATCCTGCAGCGCCGTTTGCTGCGTCACCGCGTCATCGCGCCGGTTCAGTTGCAGATACACCAGGCCGAGATTCGAATAGGCGCCCGCCGGCGCGTTGTCCTGGCGCACGGCGCGTTCCAGCGGTTCGCGCGCGCCTTCATGATCGTTGGCGCCGACATAGGCCAGGCCGAGCGCGAAATTGACGTTGGCGTCATTGCGGGCGGCGCGTTGCACGATGCGGAACTGGCGGATGGCTTCGGCATAATTGCCGGCCTCGTACGCCGCCGCGCCCAATTGGTAAGCGCGCGCCGGGTTCGAGCCGCTATTGCCGGTCGACATTTGTCCGCCGCCGCCCATCGCGCCGCTGCCGCCGCCATTGGCTGAGACGCTTGGGGCTATCGCAAAGGCTAAAGCGCTGACGCTGGCGGCGATAAGGGCTGCGCGAACACGCATTGGATGATCCTCCCCGTCTTTGGCGCCGAGTTTAGACCACTCGCGCCGCGGCGGCGCGCACGATTTCGTGACGCCTGCGCTTGCGCCGGCCGCTCTGGCCTTCCAGCCATGAAGCGTGAATAAAGACGGCTGGTTAGCTCGGGGGAGCGGCGATGATGCGCATGGGCTTGTTGGCGGCGGCGTTTGCGTTTGCGCTGGCCGGGGGCGCTGCGGCGCAAAACCTGAGTTTGCGCGCGCCGCCTTGGGCGCAGCCGCTGCTGGCGACGGATGTAATTGCGACGACAGGCGGCCGCGCCGTGCTCGCGGTGTCAGAACTTGGCTTCGCCGCGCGCGTCACCATCGCGCCGCTGCAGGGCGGCGTCGCCCGCGTCATCCGCTTCGAGACACGCGAGGATGGCGCGATCTTGGCCGTGCGCCGCTTCACGGGGCACCCGAGCACCGGCTGGTGGCTGTGGGGCCCGGACACGCCGCGCATCACGCCGGCGGAAGCAGAGATACGCGAGGAGGTGCAGCGCCTCGTGCAGGAAACCATGGCCGAAGCCGCCATGACGGCCGCACCACAGGAAGGCGTCTGCCGTGGCGAGCAGGCGTTTATCGAAGTCGCTGTCGGCGCGCGCACCACCAGCGCCGTGCGGGCATGCGTGAGCGCCGCCGACGCCGCGGGCCGCCTCGCGCTGCGTCTTTCGGACTTGGCGGGATCGCAGACCGAGGAGGAGCTCGCTGCCGCGGCGATCGAAGAGGTGCTGCAGGCGGACCGTGACTTCGCCGCCATGGCCGCCGCTGAAGGCGTGCCGGCCGCATTCGAACGCTATGCCGCCATCGACGCCATCATGTTGCGCAGCGAAGGCGAGCCGACCGCCGGCCGTGAGGCCATAGCCGGGCGCTTCGCCACTTGGCCAGAAGGCGCGCAGCTGGAATGGACCCCGCGTCACGCGCGCGTGTCCACGCGCGGCGATATGGCGTGGACGTGGGGCGATAGCGTCTACGTAGCGCCCGACGGCGCGCGCGATGCGGGCCGCTACATCAGCGTCTGGAAACGCGACGACGAAGGGGCGTGGCGCTTCGCGTTCGACGCTGGGGTCGAGTAGGGGCTAGCCCGAAAAGCCGCCGCTATCGAGAAAGCCTTGCTCGTCCGCGGTCGTGGTGCGGCCAAGGGCTGCGTTGCGGTGCGGGAAGCGGCTGAAGCGGGCGATGATGTCGCGATGCACGATGGCGTATTTCGTGAACTCGGCATTGTCCAAGCCCTCGATCAGAAATACGGCTCGCTCCTGCGTCGCCAAATCTTCCGCATGCTCGAAGGGCAGATAGAAGAAGACGCGCAAGGTCGGATCGACGGCGAGATCGAAACTGGATTCGATCGCAGTCTTGGCGAAATGCAGCGCTAGCCCGTCCGTCGCGAACGCATGCCCGGAGCCGCGATAGAGGTTGCGCGGAAATTGATCGAGCAGCAGCACCAGCGCCAGCGCGCCCTCCGCATGCTCGGCCCATTGGTCGAGCGCGCGGCGGGCCGCGTCGTGGTGCGCCGCTTCGAAGGCGCGGCACTGTGCATCGAACGCGTCGTCCTTGGCGAACCAGGCGCGCGGGCCGGCATTGAGCCAGAATGCGATGACATCCGATGGCGCGATCATGCCGGCGCTCCCGAAGCGGGCGCTTTGCGCGCGAACATCAGGATGAACATCAGCGTAGCCAGGATCACGCCCAACGAGGCGAACTTCACCAATGTCGCGTCTTGCGTCAGTAGCAGCACCGCCAACCCCGCCGGCATGGCTATGTTCATCACGATCGCCAGCACGCATTGCGGCAACGCCAGGCGCGAAGCGCCGAGCGCCGGATAGATTCGGTGCAGCACGCCGAAAACGCCGAGCGTCGACCAGCCGAGCAGGTTCAAATGCACGTGCGCCGGGACCATCAGGAAGTCTTGCGAGATTCCCATGTAGATGCCGAGCCCCTCGCCGATGAGCAGGCAGGTCAAGGCGGCGCCGAGAAAGATGAGGTCGTAACGCTTCACAGAATCGCACTCCAAACTGGCGGTCGAGGGACGCCTCCTTTAGAGAAGCGGCGAAACCGCGGGCGTGACGGGCGTCATAAGCTTAGCCCGGCGCGGAGGAGTGTGCATGCAAGTATTTTACGAGGCCGACGCCGACCCGGCTCTGATCAAAGCCAAGCGCGTGGCGGTCATCGGCTACGGCGCGCAGGGTCATGCGCATGCGCTCAATCTGTGCGATCGCGGCGTTGACGTCGAGGTGGCGCTGCACGCCGCCGCGCGCCGCGCCGATCAGGCGCGGGCCGATGGATTCGCTCCGGTCTCCGTCGCTGACGCAGCACGGAGCGCCGATGTGCTGGTGATGTGCGCGCCCGATGAAGTGATGCCCGATCTCTATGCCGAAGAAATCGCGCCGCATCTGCGCGCCGGCCAGACGCTCATGTTCGTGCACGGCTTCGCCTACCATTATGGCTTCATCCAGCCGCCCTCGGACATCAACGTGGTGATGGTCGCGCCAAAAGGGCCGGGAACGGCGTTGCGCGCCGCTTACGTCAAGGGCGGCGGCCTGCCGTGCATCGTCGCCGTCGCGCAGGACGCGGGCGGCGCGGAGGCTCTGGCTTATTCATACGCCGCCGCTATCGGTTGCGGCCGCGCCGGCATGATCGCCTCGACCTTCCAGATTGAAACCGAAGGCGATCTCTACGGTGAGCAAGTGGTGCTCTGCGGCGGGCTCGCCGCGCTGATCCGCACCGCGTGGGAAGTGCAGGTCGAGGCCGGCTGGCCGCCGGAGCTTGCCTATTTCGATTGCCTTCATGAAGTGAAGCTGTTGTCCGATCTCATCCATGAGCGCGGTATCGCCGGCATGAACCTCGCCATCTCCAACACCGCCGAGTATGGCGAATACGTCGTGGGTCCGCGCGTCATCGGCGCGCACGTGAAGGACGCCATGCGCAAGGCGCTGGCCGAGGTGCAATCGGGCGCCTTTGCGCGCGCATGGATGGACGAGCACCGCGCCGGCGCCCCGAACCTGAAGCGCCTCCGCGCCGAGGCCGCCGCGCACCCCATCGAGCGGGCGGGCGAAGCCGTCCGCGCGTTGGTGACGCGGAAAGGCTAGCCAGCCGGCGCCGGCAACGCGCGTCCCGCCTTGATGCGCGTCTCGATCGTCCGCAAAGCGCGCAGATCCTGCATCGGATTTTCGCGCAGCGTTAGGAAGTCGGCTTCGCAACCAACATCGAAACAGCCGATGCGGCGCGCCGGAAACATCCGCCGCCCGGTCTCCAGCGCGATCCGCAACAGCTGTTCGCGCGGGAATACGCGGAGGCCGTCGAGATATTCGATCTCATCGAAGACTTGCGCCTCGCTGTCGGTGCCGATCAGGAAAACGCCGCCGGCTTCGGCCAGTTGCCGCAAATTGGCGGCTTGGACCGCGCGCTGCGCTGCATACGCTTGCAGGTCCGCCGGCGACGTCGCCTCGCGATAATGCGCCGCCAACAACGAATAGGTCGGTGTGAGCATCATGCCGCTGGCGGCGACAATGCGCGCCTGCGCCGCCGTCAGCGCCCGCGCGGGCAGGCTGCCCGGGTCGAAGCTCATGCCTTGCGCGGAGTAAGCGGAATTCATCAGCGTGTAGCCGGGCAGGTGGGCGGCTATCGCGGCGCCGGCCTCGGCGGCGACGACCAGGTCCGCGGCGGTATCGACATGGAAGGCCACGGGCAGACCACGCCGTCGCGCCGCTTCGACAAGGTAGCGGGCGTTGGCCGGGTTCAGCCCATGATATCCATAGAAGCGCTCGTCATCGCGCCGCGCTTCGTATTCCTCCGAATAGAGCAAATAGCCCTTCACGAAATCGGCTTGCTGGGCCACGAGCCGGTCGAGTGCGGCGTCGATCTCCGCCGGCGTGCGCCCGTAGTGAAACGCGTCGCCGAGAAAATCTTCGAGCGTGCGGTCCGGATAGAGCCGCGGTCCCAACCAGCGCACGTAAATGCTTTCCGGGTGGCCGCCCGGCTCGGTAATCCCGCCTTGCGCGACAGCGGCGTCGTAGGTGTCGGGGCGGGCGAAGAAGGCCCGGTATTCGTCGCCAAGCTCCAGCGTGTTCGGGTTCCAGGCGTAATAGACGCCATGATCCAGAAAGCTGGCATTGGCGGCGTCGCTTCGGCCGGTCAGATGAACATGGGCGTTGGCGTAAGCGGGCACGACGAACTGTCCGCCGATATCCACAACGCGCGCGCCCCGGGTCGCAGCCACGAAGCGCCCATCGCGCACGGCGAGATCGCGCTGTTCGAAGCCCGAGCCCGTCCAGACCTGTCCGCCGCGATAGAGCGTGGTCTCGCCCGGTTGCTGCGCCACAGCCCCGCCGCCCGCGCCAAGCGCCAGCGCCGCCAGCGCTGTGAGCGCGCGCGCCATCCCAAGTCTCGCCATGTCCGCTCCGCCGCTATTGGGTGCGGCGGGTGTAAGGCGCGCAGCGCGCCGACGCCGGAATTTTCAGCCAATCAGCATTTTTGCGCGCTTTTTGACCTCAGAGCGCGGTCAAATGACCCGGTCGCGCAGCAGGCGCGCGCCGGTCCGGCTGGTTGTCACCGCCTCGCCGTTGCTCAGACTAACCAGTATGCGTCCGCCCCCAGCCGCCTCGCCGCGCGCGATTTCAGACGCATTGACCAGACACGATCGGTGCAGACGCAAGAAGCCAGGGCCGAGGCGGCGCGCGAAGGCGCTGAGCGAGAGCCGCACAAGGTGCGCGCCGCTCTTGGTGACGACCTCCGAATAATCGTCTGCGCCGCGGATAAGGATGATGTCCCGCGGCTTGAGCGGCCGGATGTCGTCGCCGAGGCGGATGAAGAACCCGACAGGATCATCGTTCGCCGCCGCCGCTTGCTCCGGGCGCGCGGCGCGGCTCATGGCCTCGACGTAGGTGAGCGCCGCCGCAAGGCCATAGACGGTCAAGCCCTGAAACATTTGCCATGCCGCCGCCGGGCTTGGAAACGAACGCACCTCGAACTCGACCGGGTTGCGCCCGGCGACGACGCCGAGAAACACCATTAGCAACCAGAACCACAGCAGACTGAAGGCGCTCGCCAGCACGATATGTGCGCCGGTCTGCGTCAATGGCGCACGGCCCAGCACGAAGCGGCGGAGGATTGCCCGCACGCCAAGGCCGAGCAGTGCGACCGGCGCGACGTTTGCGATTGCACTGCCGATCAGCCGGGCTGGCGCAGCCTGCATGACGGCGCCCAACATGAAAGCATACGCGATCACGAGACCGGCCAGGCCGAGCAGGTAGAATCCAAGCGGGCCGGCCCGCCAGGAGCGTTCCAAGAGAGCGTTTTGCATGGACGTTGCACTATCCAGCTGGGCCGCGGCGATCAAGCGCCGCCCGCCGTCAATCCAGGCCGGTTTGCCGCGCCAGCGCAGCCGCGGCTGCGGGTACGCTGAGTTTATCCGTCTCGCGATCGACCATCAGGCTCGCATCGCGCATGGCTTCGACCGGGATGGCGTTCACCAGTGGGCGCAGTGCGGCAAGGAATTCTTCGTCGTTGGCGCGTGCGGGGGAAACCAGGAGCACGGCGTCGTAGGGCGGGATGGCGCCGCGATCGTCCTCCAGCACCACCAGATCGAGCGCGGCGATCCGGCCGTCGCTGGAGAAGGCCGAGATGATATCGACGGCGCCGTCAGCGACGGCGCGGTACATGAAGGTGGATTGGTACTCGCGCTGATTCTGGAAACGCAGCCCGTAAGCTGTGCGCAAAGCCTGCCATTCCGGCCGGCCGAAGAATTCGAAATCGCCGCCGATGCGCAGGCTTGGCGCTACGCGCGAAAGCTCGGAAATCGTGCTGACTCCCAGCGCCTCCGCCTGGTCGCGGCGCATCGCCAGCGCATAGGCGTTTTCGAAGCCAAGCGAGCCCAGCGCCAGCACGCCATGCTCCTCGGCCAGCCATTGCGTCATTTCTGACAGCACAGCCTCGCGGCCGGGTTGGTCCGTGCGACCCATCTGCGTGGTCCAGATCGTGCCCGAATAATCGACGTAGACGTCGATCTCGTTGGCCGCCAAGGCGCGAAACACGACGCTGGATCCGAGCCCGGCGCGTCGGCGCCCGACCAGGCCGTGCTCTTCGAGCTCGTCGCGGATCAAATAGGCGAGGATGTATTGTTCCGTGAAGCTCTTGGCGCCGATGAGATAAGCGGGACGCTGCGTCACGAAGGTCGGGGCGATCGCCGCCAGAGCGCCGATCGCGAGCGCAGCGGCGCCGATGAGAACGCGACGTTGATCGCGCTGCGCGACGCCGCTTTCGATCAGCCCCAGCAATTGGTCGACGATCAGCGCCAGCACCGCCGCTGCGCCGCAGCCAAACAGCACGAACACCCAATTTTCAGTTTGCAGGCCGGTGAAGATGTAATTGCCGAGGCTCGTCTGCCCCACCGGCGTCGAAAGTGTCGCTGTGCCGATAGTCCATACCGCCGCCGTGCGCACGCCGGCCATGATCACCGGCGCCGCCAGCGGCAATTCAATTTGCATCAGCGCTTGGCGTTCGGTCATGCCGACGCCGCGCGCGGCGTCGCGTACGTCGGCGTCCACGCCCTGCAGGCCCGCAACCGTGTTGCGGATGATCGGCAGCATCGAATAGAGCGTCAGCGCCAAGAGCGACGGTAGAAAGCCCAGCGCCGAGAACTGCAGGCCGAGCCCGCTCGTCGCCGCTGAGAGCGCCAACAGCAGCGGATAGAACAGTGCCAGCAGCGCCAGGCTGGGGATGGTCTGGATGATGCTTGCAAGCGTGAGCACCGGCCAGCGCACGGCCGCGTTGCGATGCGCGGCGATCGCCAGCGGCAGTGAAATCGCAAGTCCCAGCAGCAGCGCCGCTGCGCTCAGCATCACGTGCTGGGACAGATATTCCGGCAGTCGCGCCCATGCCGTATCGAGGCGATCATCCATGGCCGTCGTCCGCCAGCCGTTCGCGCACGCGCCGCGCTTGGCGCCGCGGCATGTCCAGCAAGGCGCGCACTTGCGGCGCGACGTCGCCTTGCGCCAATTCCTGCGGTGTCCCGAGTGCGAGCAAGCGGCCGTCCGCCATCACCGCCAGCCGATCGGCGAGCAGCAGCGCTTCCTGCACGTCATGCGTGATCATCACGCTGGTGAGGCCCAGCCGCTCGTGCAGCGTGCGATATGCCTCCGTAAGCGTGTCGCGCGTCAGCGGGTCGAGTGCGCCGAACGGCTCGTCCATCAGCACGATGTGTGGTCTGGCGGCGAGCGCGCGCGCCACGCCGATGCGTTGGCGCTGGCCGCCTGACAACGCCGCCGGCAAACGCTTGGCGTAATCGGGCGCCGGCAATTCCACCATGTCGAGCAATTCGGCAACGCGCGTCTCGATGTCGGCGCGCGTCCACCCGAGCAATTGCGGCGTCACGGCGATGTTTTCGGCGATGCTGAGATGCGGGAAGAGGCCGACGCCCTGGATCACGTAACCCACGTGACGGCGCAATTCGTGCGCCGGTGTTTCAAACGCGGACTTTCCCTCGATCAGCACTTCGCCCGCATCCGGCTCGATCAGCCGGTTGATCATTCGCAGCGTCGTCGTTTTGCCTGATCCAGAGCCGCCGATAATGGCCAGGAATTCGCCGGGGGCGACGTCGAGCGAAACCTCATCGACCGCGAATGTCTTGCCGCCATCGAAGCTCTTGCGCACGCCGCGCAGGGAGATGGCGGGCGGGAAAGGCATGGGGGTGGGTAGCAATCATGATGCGCGAGCGCAAACCTATTGCGCCCGCGCCGCCGAAATGTTGGGAATTGCGCGAGGATTCGCACATGTCAGCACGCATTGGCACGCCGCTTTCGCCCACCGCCCTCAAAGTGATGTTCCTTGGCGGCGGCGAACTCGGCAAGGAAGTGGTGATCGAATTGCAGCGGTTCGGCGTCGAGACCATCGTCGTCGATCGCTACGCCAACGCGCCGGCGCAGCAAGTCGCGCACCGCGCCCACGTCATTGACATGACCGACGCGAAGGCGTTGCGCGCGCTGGTCGAGCAGGAGCGCCCGCATCTCGTGGTGCCCGAGATCGAAGCCATCGCCACCGACGAGCTCGTTCGCATCGAGGCGGACCAACTCGCGACCGTGATCCCCACGGCCAAAGCCGCGCACACCACCATGAATCGCGAGCGCATTCGCGTGCTCGCCGCCGAAGAGCTGAAGCTGCCGACGTCGCCTTACGCCTTCGCTTCGTCGCTGGAAGAATTGCAGGCCGCGGTCGATCGCATCGGCTTTCCGAACTTCGTCAAGCCGGTGATGTCGTCGTCCGGCAAGGGCCAAAGCCGGCTCAAATCCCAAGCCGATGTGGCGCCAGCCTGGCATTACGCCATGAGCGCGGGGCGGGTGAAGCAGCCGCGCGTGATCGTCGAAGGGCAGGTGATGTTCGATTTCGAGATCACCTTGCTCACCGTGCGCGCCGCCTCCGGCACGCATTTCTGCGAACCGATCGGTCACGTTCAGGTCGATGGCGACTATGTCGAAAGCTGGCAGCCGCAAGCGATGAGCACGCAAGCCCTCGAACGCGCGCGCGATATCGCCGGCAAAGTCACCGCAGCGCTCGGCGGCTATGGCATCTTCGGCGTCGAACTCTTCATCAAAGGCGACGACGTCTGGTTCTCGGAAGTGTCTCCGCGCCCACACGATACAGGCCTCGTCACTTTGGTGTCGCAAACGCAGAGCGAATTTGCGCTCCACGCCCGCGCTATTCTCGGCCTGCCGGTCGATACCAGCTTGCGCGCGCCCGGCGCCAGCGCCGTGATCTATGGCGGCATGGACGCTGAAGGCGTCGCCTTCGAGGGCGTCGCTGCGGCGCTGGCGGACGCGGACGCGGAATTGCGCCTGTTTGGCAAACCGGAAAGTTTCAAGAAACGCCGCATGGGCGTGGCTTTGGCGCGCGCCGCGAGCACAGACGAGGCGCGCGTCAAAGCCACGCGCGCGGCCGCGGCGGTGAAGCCTGTCGCGCTCTGACGTATTCATCTCGGCGCCGCAACGCCGCAATTCCTTAACGCCCCGTTTACGCTTGCGGCGGAGCCTCGCCCGATCGCATCCGACTCGACGAGGCGCGCATGTTCTTTTTCGGCTCTCATTCCTGGCGCGGCGAAAGCAAAACCCGCTATCGCTTCAAATGCGTGCTGACCAAGAAGGGGCTTCCGGAAAACGGAACCGGCGGCATCTACGTGTTCGTGCGCCGGCGTTGGGCGTTCCTGATCGAGCCACTCTATGTCGGCAAGGCCGCCGATCTGCGCAGCCGTTTGCTCGGTCACGAGAAATGGCCGCGCGCGTATTGGTATTACGGCGCCACTGAACGCTACGTCATGCCGGTGCGCGACGAGATCGATCGCCGCCGCATCGAGGAGGATCTGATCCGTTCGTTGAAGCCGCGCATGAACGATATGGAGATTCCGCAGGCCAAGGCGGCGGCGCGCGCCGCGCCCGCGCCACGTCGCGGCCTGTTCGCGCGCGCGGCCTAGGCCGCCGCAACGCTTGACCTCGCCACGCCGGGCGCGCCAATGGCGTGAGCCATGAGCGAGCGGCCAGACCCATCCGACGCAGAGCCGCCAGCGCCGCAAACGGCGCGGGAGAAGCTCGCGGATTTCATCAACAACATGGACGCCCGCGCCTGGCGCGCGGTGGCCGTCACCTTCGTTCTGTTCGCCATCGTCGCCGCCATGTTGGTGGTCGGGCGCCTATTCTACGGCGAGGAAATCGAGCGCTTCGTCGACCATTGGCTCGGCGGCGCCGAGCGCGCGCATTGGGGCCTGCCGGCGACCATCCTCGTCTTCGTGCTGACGGCCTATGTCGGCGCGCCGCAGATCGTGCTCATCGGCGCTTGCGTCGTCGCCTTCGGACCCGAGCGCGGCTTCTGGTACGCCTGGGCCGCCACCATCGTCTCCGGCGCCATCACCTATCTCACTGGCCGGCTTTCCAGCGCCTCCGCGATGCGCCGCTTCGGCGGCGCCACAGGCGGCCGCTTCACCCGTTTCATGGGCAAGAACGCTTTTCTCGCCAGCTTCCTCGTCCGCTTCGCGCCGACAGCGCCATTCATTGTCGTCAACATGGCCTTCGGCGCCGCCAATGTCAGTTTCTGGGCCTTCATCGGCGGGCTGTCGCTCGGCGTGCTGCCGAAAACCGCCATCGTCGCTTTCGCCGGCGACGGCATCATGGACGCGCTGGAGGGCAATCTCGGCTCCGCCGCCTTGATGGGCGGCGCGGCTATCGCCTTGTGGTTCGTCGGCGTCGTTCTGATCCGCGCATGGGTTCGGCGCGTGCGTGATTGAAGCCGCGCGCCAGCGTTCTAGATTCCGAACTGACAACAAGGAGGGGCGCATGCGCGCGTATCGCATCACGATATTGGCCGCCGCTGCGGTGGTTGTTTCCGCCTGTGGCGGTCCGCTGCTGCCGGAAGAAGCGACTTACGGCCCCAATCCGCAATTGGTCGAGCCGCGCCAATCCTTCCTGCCTGAATTGGGCGTGCCCAAAGCCGTAGGCTGGCCGCCGGGCGCGCAGCCGGTCGCGCCCGAAGGCTTCAGCGTGACGCGCTTCGCCGAAGGCCTCGACCACCCGCGCTGGCTTTACGTGCTGCCGAACGGCGACGTGCTGGTGGCGGAAAGCTCCACCGAAGCCTCGTCCGGCGGCGGCTTCATGGGCTGGGCGCGCAATCAGGTGCAGGATCGCGCCGGCGCGCTCAATGTCAGCGCTGACCGCATCACGCTCCTGCGCGACGGCGACGGCGATGGCGTGGCTGAAACGCGCCATGTCTTTGCGCAAAATTTGAATCAGCCGATCGGCATGGCATTGGCCGGCGGCTATCTCTACGTCGCCAACACCGACGCTCTTGTGCGCTTCGCCTATCAGGACGGCCAAACCGAAGTGCAGGGCGAGGGCGAGCGCGTGCTCGATCTGCCGTATCACGCCGCCGGCAACGGGCATTGGACCCGCAACGTCGTGCTCAATCCGCTGGGCAATAAGCTTTATATCTCTGTCGGCTCCGTTTCGAATGTCGGCGACGAGGGCATGGCGGTGGAAGAGGGACGCGCCGCGATTCATGAAATCAATCTCGACGGCACCGACCATCGCATTTTCGCGACCGGTTTACGCAATCCGGTCGGCATGGATTTCAACCCGGCCAACGGCGAATTGTGGACCTCCGTGAACGAGCGCGACATGCTCGGCTCCGATCTCGTGCCCGATTACATGACCAGCGTCGCAGACGGCGGCTTCTATGGCTGGCCCTACGTCTATTGGGGCGATCATCCCGATCCGCGCTTCGAGGAAAGCGAGCGGCCCGCCGATCTCGTCGCCCGCGTCCTCACGCCCGATTACGCACTTGGCGCGCACACCGCGTCGTTGGGCCTCGCCTTCTATGACGGCGCGAGTTTTCCCGCGCGCTATCAGGGCGGCGCTTTCGTCGGTCAGCATGGGTCGTGGAATCGCCGCGAGCCCAGCGGCTACCAAGTGCTGTTCGTGCCGTTCGCCAATGGCGAACCGTCGGGCATGCCCGAACCGTTCTTGACCGGTTTTCTCAACGAGCGCGAAGAGGCGATGGGGCGTCCTGTCGGCGTCACGCTCGATGGGGCGGGCGCGCTTCTGGTGGCGGACGACGCCGGCGACATCATCTGGCGCGTCGCGGCGGACAATGCGTCCGCAGCGCCAGCAGCGCCGGCCGCGGCGGCGCCGGCGACGCCCTAATCAGCAAAAGAGTCTCTTCCCGCCATTGCGGGAGCAGGCTTATCCCACAGCGGGCGCGGTGAAAGCCCAAGCCGCGCGAGCGTGCGCGCCGAACTTATCCGCCCCTCGTGCAAGCGGGCGCATAATGCGCGTCCGTGAAACCAG
>JBFWZB010000001.1:174094-182251 GCA_050185805.1 Hyphomonadaceae bacterium | reverse complement strand
TGGGAATGAGCTAGGGCTGTAGACGCTGCGCCTTACGGCGGATATCTCTGACGCGTGGGTCAGAGCATGCGGGCGGTGTTCCCTTTTTCGGCGATTGTCGGCCAGGACGACATGAAGCGCGCGCTGCTGATTGCAGCGGTGGACCCCGGCATTGGCGGCGTCATGGTGTTCGGCGATCGCGGCACCGGCAAATCGACGGCGGTGCGCGCGCTGGCGGCGTTGTTGCCGCCAATGCGCGCGGTGAAAGGCTGCCCGTATCATTGCGATCCGGAGACCGATGCGGGCGCGTGCACGCAGGATTGCCCGTCGCGCGCGAGCAAGGGCGCGGTGAAAACGGAAATGATCGCGACGCCGGTGGTCGATCTGCCGCTCGGCGCCACGGAGGATCGCGTCGTCGGCGCGCTCGACCTCGAAACGGCGCTGACGCGCGGCGAGAAGCGCTTCGAGCCCGGCCTCTTGGCGAAGGCGCATCGCGGCTTTCTTTATATCGACGAAGTGAATCTGCTTGAGGATCATCTGGTCGATCTCTTGCTCGATGTCGCGGCGTCCGGGGAGAATGTGGTGGAGCGCGAGGGGCTGAGCGTGCGGCATCCGGCGCGCTTCGTGCTGATCGGCAGCGGCAATCCCGAAGAAGGTGAGCTGCGCCCGCAATTGCTGGATCGCTTCGGCCTATCCGTCGACGTGAAAACCCCGCCGGCGTTGGCCGATCGTGTCGCCGTCGTCCGCCAGCGCGAGGCCTTTGACCGCGATCCGAAACGCTTCGTGACGTCGTGGGCCAAAAAGGACGCCGACATACGCGCGCGCGTGGTGCAGGCGCGGGCGGTGCGCGACGAGATTACGGCGCCGGATGAGGTCGTCGAGCGCGCGGCGGCGCTGTGCATGAAGATCGGCTCAGACGGCCTGCGCGGTGAGCTGACGCTGATCCGCGCGGCGCGCGCGCTCGCCGCGTTTGAGGGCGCCGATGCAGTGGCGCCCGAGCACTTGCGCGCGGTGGCGATCCCGGCGCTGCAGCATCGTTTGCGCCGCAATCCGCTCGACGATGTGGGCTCTGCGCCGCGCATCGCGCGCGCTTTGGCGGAAGTGTTCGACGCATGAGCGCGGCGGGCGATGCGTGGGCGGCCGCCCTGCACGCCGCCGCGTTGTTGGCGATCGATCCCGGCGGCTTGAAGGGCGCGGTGGTGCGGGCAAGCCCAGGCCCCGCGCGCGATGCGTGGCTGGCCGCGCTCAAGACCATGGCGCCGGCGGAGGCGCCGCTGCGGCGCGCGCCGGCGCATATCGACGATGAGCGCTTGCTTGGCGGGCTCGATCTGGCGGCGACGCTGGCCGCGGGGCGCCCGATCACCAGCCAAGGTTTGCTGCGCGAGAGCGTGGGCGGGATCGTGGTGCTGGCGATGGCGGAGCGATGCTCGCCCGCTACGGCGGCGCGCATCGCCTTGGCGCTCGATGGTGCGGAGGCGGGGGCCGATCGCGGATTTCTGCTGGTGGCGCTCGATGAAGGGCGCGACGCCGAGGAGCGCACGCCGGAAGTGCTGGCGGAGCGTCTGGCGTTTACGCTCGATATTGGGGACATGCGCGTAGACCGGAGGAAAGCACCGTCGCGCAAAGAGATCACGGCCGCACGCGCGCATCTCGCGGACATGGCGCCGACGACAGAGAGAACGATTGAATCGATTTGCGCCGCCGCGGACGCCTTCGGCATCGGCTCTACGCGGGCAGCGCTCTATGTGCTGCGCGCAGCGCGCGCAGCGGCGGCGCTCGCGGGCCGGGCCGAGATTGCCGATGAAGATCTCACGCTTGCTGCGCGCTTGGTGTTGGCGCCGCGCGCGCGTCAGGCGCCGCCTGAGCCCGCGACGGAAGCGCCGCCGCCCGATGATGAGGGCGCCGACGCCGCGGCTCACGAGGGTGCGACGGCGGATGCCGCGGCCGACAGAGTGGTCGAGGCGGTGCAGGCGGCGTTGCCGGCGGCGTTTCTTGAGCACATGCTGGCGCAGCGCGCCGAGCGACGGATGGAAACGCGCACTCAGGGCAGCGGCGCAACGGCGAAATCGGCGCGGCGCGGACGCCCGCTAGGCGCGCGCGCGGGAACGCTGCGCAGCGGCGAGCGGCTCGATCTCGTCGCTACTCTGCGCGCCGCCGCGCCATGGCAGCCCTTGCGCCGGCGCGAGACGCCGCACAATGACGCACTCGTGCTGGTGCGCCGCGGTGATTTCCGCATTCGCCGTTTCGTGCAGCGTTTGGAGACCACGATCGTCGTTGTCGTCGACGCTTCGGGGTCGGCGGCGCTGCAGCGCCTGGCGGAAGCCAAGGGCGCCGTCGAGCAATTGCTGGCGGACGCTTATGTGACTCGTGCGCGCGTGGCGCTGATCGCGTTTCGCGGCGCCACCGCGGACATGCTGCTGCCGCCGACGCGCTCGCTGGCGCGCGCCAAGCGGGCGCTGGCGGAGCTGCCGGGCGGCGGGACGACGCCGCTGGCCAGCGCAATCGACGCGGCCTCAGTGCTGGCGCAGAGCGAACGCGCGAAGGGACGCACGCCGCTCATCGTGTTGCTGACGGACGGACGCGGCAATGTCGGGCGCGACGGCGTGCAAGGGCGCGAGCAGGCGGAGGCTGACGCCATCGCCGCGGCGCGCGGCGTGCGGGCCGCGGACGTGGCCGCCGTATTCATCGACACGTCGGCGCGCGCGCGGCCCGGCGCTGCGGCGATGGCAAGCGAGATGGGCGCGGCTTATGCGCCTCTACCCTTCGTGGAAGCCGGCGCGGTGGCTGCTGTCGTGCGCGCGCATGCGCCGGCGCGCCGATGAACCGAAAGCTGGATTGGGAGACCGAGGGACGCGATTGGCCCAATCGCGCGGCGAGCCGTTTTGTCAATTCGGGTGATTTGCGCTGGCACGTGCAGGTGATGGGCGATGGCCCGGCGCTGGTGCTGCTGCACGGCACGGGCGCTGCGACGCATTCCTGGCGTACGCTCGCGCCCTTGTTGGCGCAAACGCACACCGTGGTTGCGCCTGACCTGCCAGGGCACGGCTTCACTAGCGCGCCGCACGACGGCGCCGGGTTTACGTTGCCGGCGGTCGCGCAAGCTGTGTCGGCGCTGCTTGCGGCGCTCGATATCGCGCCGCTAGCTATGATCGGGCACTCGGCCGGCGCAGCGATCGGCGCGCGCATGTTGCTGGACGGCGCGCTTGCGCCGTCAGGATTGATCGGCCTGAACGCGGCATTGTTGCCGTTCCCGGGGCCGCTTGGTCCGTGGGCGCCGACGCTGGCGCGGCTCTTCTTTTACAATCCGTTCTCGCTTGGCTTGTTCGCACAGCGCGCCGCGCACCCCGGCGCTATTGCTTCGCTGATGCGCAGCACTGGCTCGACGCTGGATGCTGAGGGGCTTGGACTTTACGAGCGCTTGTTTCGCAACAAGGCGCATCTCGAAGGCACGGTCGCGCTGATGGCGCATTGGGACCTTTACGCGTTGAAACGCGATCTCGTGCATTTGCGCGTGCCGCTGACGCTGATCGCAGGCGATGCGGACCGCGCCGTCTCGCCGGACACGGCCTTCGAGGTGCAGCGCCTGGCGCAGCACGCTCATGTCATCGTTGCGCCGGGCCTGGGCCATCTGGCGCACGAGGAGAACCCCGCGCTCATCGCTGAGATGATCCAGAGTGCGTTGCAGCACGGGCGGTGAGCGCTTGCGCCGGCGCGATAGACGCGATTAGGTGTCAGCAGATGTTGACGCTCGCGCCAGAGCACCCGCCGGCCGACCGGCAAGAGCCAGATCGGCGGCCCCACGCGATCGTCATCGGCAGCGGCTTCGGCGGCCTCGCGGCGGCTGTGCGGCTTGGCGCGCGCGGGTATCGCGTCACCGTGCTTGAGCGGCTCGATGCGCCGGGCGGGCGCGCTTATGTGCATCGCCAGGATGGGTTCACCTTCGATGCGGGGCCCACCATCATCACAGCGCCGTTCCTGTTCGAGGAATTGTGGGCGCTTTGCGGGCGTAGGCTTGAAGACGACGTAACGCTGCGCGCGATCGAGCCATACTACGACCTCGTGTTCGATGACGGCGAGCGGCTCACATGCGGCGCGGGCATGCGCGACGAGATCGCGCGCATCGCTCCTGGCGATCTGGACGGCTACGACCGCTTCATGCGGCGCAGCGAGGCGATCTACCGCGTCGGTTTCGAGCAATTGGGGGCAGCGCCCTTCCACGACTGGACGCAAATGCTGCGTGTCGCGCCGGATTTACTGCGTCTGGGCGGCTTGGAGAGCGTCTACGGCCTGGTGTCGCGTTATGTGCGGGACCCGCGCGTGCGCGTGGCGCTGAGCTTTCACCCGCTCTTCGTCGGCGGCAATCCGTTCAGCACCACGGCCGTGTATTGCCTGATCTCATACCTTGAGCGCCGCCATGGCGTGCATTTCGCCATGGGCGGGACGGGCGCGCTGGTCGAGGGTTTGGTTGGGCTGATCCGCGGTCAGGGCGGGGCGGTGCGCTGCAACGCGGACGTGGCGGAGATTACGCTGAGCAACAGCGCGGCGACCGGCGTGCGCCTCGCCAGCGGCGACGTGCTTCGCGCCGATATCGTCGTCTCCAACGCCGATTCTGCGTACACGTACGGGCAGCTCGCCCCGCGCGCGGCGCGCAAGACCTGGAGCGATCGCCGGCTCGAATCCGCGCGTTATTCGATGAGCTTGTTCGTCTGGTATTTCGGGACCCGCCGTCAGTATGGGGATGTGCCGCATCACACGATCCTGCTCGGGCCGCGCTATCGAGGTTTGATCGAAGATATTTTCACGCACAAACGGCTCGCGCCGGACATGAGCCTTTATTTGCATCGCCCGACCGCGACCGATCCGTCGCTGGCGCCGGTGGGCTGCGACGGCTTCTACGTGCTGTCGCCGGTCCCGCATTTGGACGCCAACATCGATTGGCGCGCGGAAGCGGAGCCCTATCGCCAGCGAGTCGAGAAGCGGCTGAGTGAAACGCTGCTGCCTGGGCTGGGAGATGCGATCATCACTTCGCGGGTGATGACGCCGCTCGATTTCCGCGATCGGCTCTGCGCGCCGAAGGGCGCCGCGTTTGGGCTTGAGCCGATATTGACGCAAAGCGCGTGGTTCCGGCCGCACAACAAGAGCGGCGAAGTCAAAAACCTCTATCTCGTGGGTGCGGGCACGCATCCGGGCGCAGGCGTGCCCGGGGTGCTCTCTTCCGCCCGCGTTCTCGATGCGGTAGCGCCTCATGCATCCGAACTTACGCCGACCTGAGCGCGCCGCGCCGGGCGATCTCGCCGCGTGCCGCGAGATGATCCGCACGGGCTCGCGTTCCTTCTTCGCGGCTTCGCTGCTGCTGCCGGAGCATGTGCGCAACGGCGCCTATGCGCTCTACGCCTTCTGCCGCTTCTCCGACGACAGTGTCGATGTCGAGCACGGCGGAAGCGGTGCGGTGGCGCAGCTGTCACGGCGCCTCGATGCGATTTACGCCGGCGCACCCGCGGACGGCGCGGTTGACCGCGCGCTGACCGACGCGGTTGAGACCTACGCTATCCCGCGCGCGCCGTTTGACGCGCTGCTGGAAGGGCTGTCCTGGGATGCGGCCGGGCGCGGGTGCGAAACGCTCGGCGACCTTTACGCTTATTCCGCACGCGTGGCCGGCGCGGTCGGCGCAATGATGAGTGTGCTGATGGGCGCGCGTGCACCGCATATGGTTGCGCGCGCAGCCGATCTCGGCGTGGCGATGCAGCTGACCAACGTGGCGCGCGATGTTGGCGAAGATGCGCGCGCGGGCAGGCTTTATCTCCCGCGCGACTGGATGCGCGAGGCGGGGCTCGATCCCGAAGCATGGCTGGCGGCGCCGCACTTCTCACCAGCGCTTGGCGGCGTCGTGGCGCGGGCGCTCGCGCAAGCGGACGCGCTCTACCGCCGTGCGGACGCCGGCATCGCGGCGCTGCCGCCGCCGTTCCGGCCGGCGATTTGCGCCGCGCGACTGCTTTACGCGGAGATCGGCGCAGGGATTGCACGCGCGGGCTTCGATTCGGTTTCGCGGCGCAGTGTTGTGGCGCCCGCGCGCAAGCTGCAGCTGGTGGCGTATGCGCTGACACGGAGGAGCAGAGCCGCAGCCGCTTCGGATTTATACGCGCCGGCGCTGCCGCAGACCCAATTCCTGGTCGATGCGATTGCCGCCGATGCGCACGCGCCGGCAGAGCTTGCACGTGGCGTCCGGCATGATGTGCGATGGGTGCTCGATCTGTTTGCGGCGCTGGACGAGCGACCGCGCCGTTTGGCCTAGAGAGGTTGGCCGATGGATGTGAATCCGCTATTCCTGCTCGAATTCGTGCTGTTCAGCGGCGTTGCACTGGCTTGGGCGGGATACGAATTCTGGAGCGCGCGTCCGAGGCAGGACGAAAGCGCCTCAGCGCCGCCGGACGATGCGGGGCATTCGGAACGGTAGCATCGCGCGTACGACCGGCGCGCGAAAGCGATCGAGCGATAAGCTCTCATGCATGATGTCGGCGGCTTCGCCGTCGATCACGCCGGCGAGGTGAGAGCGCGCATAGAAGGGGGCGTCCTCCAGCGTGCGAACCAGCCGGATCTGCGCGCCGCCGCGCGCCAAGCGCGGCACCTGCCAGAACGTGCTGCGGAGCGGCGTCAGTGCGGGCGCATCGATAGGCGAAGGCGCGCCGGTTCGATCGAAGCGGAGCGCGAGCGCAAGGCTTGATCCGTCGCGGCGGAGCGCGTCGTAATGGATATGCGTGGCCTCACCGACATGCGCGCGCGACCAGTGCCAGCTGCGGAAGCCCCGCTCCAGCGGCTCGGCGCCCCAATTGCTGTCGAGATAGGCCTCGCCGCTCCAGGCGAGCGCGCCGCCGTCAAAGCGTGCTTCAACGCGCGCGCGCGGTGCGATGGGCCGCCAATGATGCGCGCCGCGTGCATCCAGCGCATAGGCCTGCGCGTTGAGCGCGCCCGGCCATAGCGTGACGCTGCCGCGCACGCGCGCCGGCAGCGGCGCCGTCCATTCATCAATCTCCACGCGCAGTTTCTCACCGTCCCAGCGCATGCTGCTCGGCCCGATGTCGAAGTCTTGCGCTGAACGGGCGACTTGTTCGCGCCCGCGTTCTGTCATGGTCCAGCGATCATGCCCGGCGCGATAGAGCGCGACATTGATAGCGCAATGATCTTCAGGATCGCGCCAACCCGACCAGGCGTAGTAGGGGGAAAAGACGCTGCCGATGAAGGCGATGACGGTCAGGCCGTGCTGTTTGTCATCGCTGAGCGCGTCGATGTACCACCAGGCGTAGCCGCCCGGCGGAACCGCGGCGTCGAAGCGCGGTCCTGCAGAATTCTCCGCGCCGCCAGCTGGCCCGACAGCGACGCCATCGGCACGCCCGCGCCCGGATGCACGCCGCCTCCCGCGAGGTAGAGGCCCGGCAGTTTCGTGCGCGCGCCCGGCCGCTGGAAGGAGGCCGCCCAGCCGTGCGTCGCCCGCCCGTAGAGCGCGCCGCCCGTCGCCGGAAACAGCGCGTGAAAGTCCGAAGGCGCGGTGCGCGTCATCGTCTGCGGCGTCACCTTCACGCCGCAACGGCGAAGGCGCGTCATCATGTTCATCGCGCATGCGTCGAGCTCCGAGGATGTGAGAGGGCGCGTGTCGCCGCATGGCGGCGCGTTCGCCAGAATGAGCAAGCGCTCCGAACCGTGCGCTTCGCCGCTTTCGTCGCGGTCCTGCGCGCAGACATAGATCGTGGCATCGCCGGGCAGCGCGCCGCGCTGAAGCGTGTCAAACTCTGCGGCGTAATCGTCCGAGAAAAAGACATTGTGGCGCAGCAATGGAAGGCCATCGGTCTCGGCCTGCGCCGCCCAAGTTATCGCTGACAGCGAGCGCGCAGCGCCACCGGCGCCGCCGATTGCGCGGGCCGCGCGTTCGCCAAAGATCCCCGCGGCCAAGGCCGAGGGGTCGGCGTTGCAGACGATCGTGGAAGCTTCGATACGCTCGCCGCTGCACAAGCGCACGCCCGCGGCGCGCCCGCCGTTCAGCTCGATCTCTTCCGCCTCGGCGTTCAAGCGCAGGCGAACACCGAGCCGCTCGGCGAGCGCCGCCAGCGCTTCGGCCAAGCGCTGCATGCCGCCTTCGACGATCCAGACGCCGTCCTGCTCGACATGGGCGATCAGCATCAGCGT
>JBFWZB010000001.1:135697-173994 GCA_050185805.1 Hyphomonadaceae bacterium | reverse complement strand
CAATGGCGCTGGCGTCACGGGTCGAGGCCGCCCTTCAGGCGGCGATTGATCGAGCCGACGGGCCGAGCGCGCCGCCTCTGCTCGCGCAAGCGCTCCGGTACGCGGTGTTTCCGGGTGGAGCGCGGGTGCGCCCGACCTTGTGCCTCGCGGTTGCGCAAGCCTGCGGCGACGATGAGCCGGCGATTGCCGACGCCGCAGCGGCGGCGATCGAATTGCTGCATTGCGCTTCGTTGGTTCATGACGATTTGCCGTGCTTCGACAACGCCGCAACGCGGCGCGGCAAGCCATCGGTGCACGCCATGTTCGGCGAGCCGATCGCGCTCCTCGCCGGCGATGCGCTCATCGTGATGGCGTTCGAACGCCTAGCGCTGGCCGGCGCAGCTTCGCCGCTGCGGCTTCCGCCGTTGCTAGGCGCCATCGCCCGCGGCGTCGGCGCACCGGCGGGCATCGTGGCGGGGCAAGCGTGGGAAAGCGAACCCGAAGCGCCGCTCGACCTCTATCACCAGGCCAAGACCGGCGCCTTGTTCGTTGCTGCGACGATGTCGGGCGCCATCGCAGCCGGCGCCGATGCGGGGCCATGGCGCGTACTGGGCGAGACGCTAGGCGCTGCCTATCAAGTCGCCGACGATTTGCTCGACGCCGTGCAGGCCGAGGAATGCGGGAAACCGGTCGGCCAGGACGCGCTGCTGAAGCGGCCAAGCGCGGTGGCCGAGCATGGCGTCAAGGGCGCGCTGGCTCAGCTGCATGCGCTGGTGGAGCAGGCTGTCGATTCGGTGCCGGCCTGCGCCGGCGCGCACGACATGCGCGCGCTGGTGCGCTTAACCGCCATGCGCCTTGCGCCCAAGCAGCTGGCGCGCAGCGCCGCGTAAGCGGCGATGGCTGGCCTCCGCACGCGTTGGATCAATTGGCGCAACGGGTTGCTGGCCAATCCGCGTTTTCAGCGTTTAGCCGCGGATTTTCCACTGACGCGCGGCGTCGCGCATCGGCGGACTGAGGCGCTGTTCGAGCTCGTCGCCGGGTTCGTTTACTCGCAGATCCTGTTCATTTGCATCGAACTCCGTGTTTTCGAGCTCTTGCGTACAGGGCCGTTGAGCGCGGGAGAAATCGCCGCGCGCGCCGAAATTCCCGAACCGGCGATGGAGCGGCTGCTCCATGCCGCCGCGGCGTTGGAGCTGGTGGAGGCGGTTGACGCGCGCTTCGCGCTCGGCGCCCAAGGCGCGGCGCTGCTCGGCAATGCGGGACTGGCGGATATGATCGCGCACCATCAGCAGCTTTACGCCGATCTCCTCGATCCCGTGGCGGTCCTGCGACGCGGCCGCGGCGAACGTCTGTCGACCTATTGGCCGTATGCGGTTCGTGCGCAGCCGGCGGATACGGATGGCGCGGCCGTCTCCTCCTATTCGGCCCTGATGGCGGCGACGCAGCCGGCGGTCGCGGCCGATGTGCTCGACGCATATTCAATGCGCCGCCACCGGGTGGTGATGGATGTCGGCGGCGGCGAGGGCGCGTTTCTAAACGCAGTGCGCGCACGCTGGCCGCATTTGGCGTTGCGGCTGTACGACCTGCCGGCCGTTGTCGCGCGGGCTCGGCCGCGTTTGCCGGATGCGGCGCTGTTCGAGGGCGATTTCCTGGCCGACCCGCTGCCGCCCGGCGCCGATCTCATCACGCTCGTGCGCATCCTGCACGACCATGACGATGCGGGCGCTCGGCGCATCCTGGGCGCGGTGCGGGCGGCGCTGGCGCCGGGCGGGCGGCTGCTGGTCGCTGAGCCGATGTCGGCCGCGCCGCGCAGGGATCGCGTCGCTGACGCCTATTTCGGCATCTACCTGTTGGCGATGGGCCGGGGCCGCGCGCGCACGCCGGCCCTGCTGACCCGGTGGCTTCGGGAGGCCGGCTTTGCGCATGTTCGTATGCTGCAGGTGCGAACGCCAACGCTGCTGCGGGTGCTCATGGCTGAGGCGTAAGGCCGGGCAAATATTCCCCGTGAAAGCGTCGAGAAAGATTGACACATCAAAACGTCAACGGCAGCTTACACATAGTCCGAAGGGTTAAACCTCGGTTGGGAGCGCCGCGTTGGACACCCTTGCTGTCGTTCTTGAAGGACCTGAGAAAATCGCGGTTCGCAGCCTCGATCTCAATCCTGTGCACGACGACGACATTGTCGTCGAAGTCAGCTGGAGCGGCATCAGCACGGGAACGGAGCGTCTGCTTTGGTCCGGGCGCATGCCGCAATTTCCCGGCATGGGTTACCCGCTGGTGCCGGGATACGAATCCGTTGGGCACGTCATCGCAACGGGCGCCAATGCGCAGCATCGGCTCGGCGAATACGTCTTCCTGCCAGGCGCCACCTGCTACAAGGACGCGCGCGGACTGTTCGGCGGTGCGGCGCGCACATTGATTGCGCCGAGCGCGCGGGCGATTCAAATTCAAGAACGCCTCGGTGCGCGCGGCGTTTTGCTGGCCCTGGCCGCGACTGCGCATCACGCGATCGCAGGTGGGGCGCCGCCGGATCTTATTGTCGGCCACGGCGTGCTTGGACGCCTGCTGGCGCGCATCACCATCGCCATGGGCGCGCCCGCGCCCAACGTTTGGGAGATCGATCCACAGCGGCGCGGCAGTGCGTTCGGCTATGCCGTGCTCGACCCTGAGGACGATCCGCGCAGGGACTACAAGACCATCATTGATGCGAGCGGCTCGAGCGCGGTGCTCGACACCCTGGTCATGCGTCTAGCGAAGGGCGGCGAGATCGTGCTGGCGGGCTTCTACGAGGAGCGGCTTTCGTTCGCTTTCGTCCCGACCTTCATGCGCGAAGCGCGGCTGCGGGTCGCCGCCGAATGGAAGCCGGAAGACTTACACGCCACGCAGGCGTTGGTGCGATTCGGGCGGCTGTCGCTCGATGAATTGATCACGCACGAGCATGCGCCGGAGGACGCCGCGGACGCCTACGCAACCGCCTTCGCCGACAGCGCCTGCCTAAAAATGGTTTTGGATTGGAGACATTGCGCATGAGCGTGACTCTGCTCGACAATCGGGCCCTGCGCGCGGAAGCGGCGATCGAACCCGATCCTGTTCCGACCGGCGAGGCGACAAAAGAAACGCAGATCATCGCCATCTATGGCAAGGGCGGCAGCGGCAAGAGCTTCGCGCTCGCCAATCTCAGTTACATGATGGCGCAGCAAGGCAAGCGCGTGCTGCTGATCGGGTGCGACCCGAAGTCAGACACCACGTCGCTGCTGTTCGGCGGCAAAGCCTGCCCCACCATCATCGAAACCTCGTCGCGCAAGAAGGCGGCGGGTGATGAGGTGCGGATCGAGGATGTCTGCTTCCAGCGCGACGGCGTGTTCGCGATGGAGCTTGGCGGCCCGGAAGTCGGCCGCGGTTGCGGCGGGCGCGGTATCATTCACGGCTTCGAATTGCTGGAGAAGCTTGGCTTCCACGATTGGGGCTTCGACTACGTGCTGCTCGATTTTCTGGGCGATGTCGTCTGTGGCGGCTTCGGCCTGCCGATCGCGCGCGACATGTGCCAGAAAGTGATTGTCGTCGGCTCCAACGATCTGCAATCGCTCTACGTCGCCAACAATGTGTGCTCGGCGGTGGAATATTTCCGCAAGCTGGGCGGCAATGTCGGCGTCGCCGGCATGCTGATCAACAAGGACGATGGCACCGGCGAAGCGCACGCCTTCGCGGCGGCTGTCGGCATTCCTGTGCTTTCCGCGATTCCGGCCGATGAGGACATCCGCCGCAAATCGGCCAATTACCAGATCATCGGCGCGCCAGGCGATCGCTGGGGCCCGTTGTTCGAGGGCTTGGCGGCGAATGTCGCGTCCGCGCCGCCGGTGCGGCCGACGCCGCTGACGCAGGATCAGCTGCTCGGCCTCTTCAAATCCGATCAGGTCGGCGGCGGCGTCGTGCTGAAGCCGGCGACGCAAGCCGACATGCGCGGCGCCGATTACGTCGCCAAGCCGACGCTCGAAGTCATCTACGACGCGGTGTAATGGAGGAGCGGTTCGCCCCCGACGCCCCGCGCGACAGTTTTGCTTCCCCGCATGCCGGTGAAGAGACTCACGGCGGCTGTAACAGCAAGGCGGAGCTGCACGCCGCGGCCAGCGCCGCCGGAAAATCAGAGGTGCTGGACCGCTACGCGCAGGATTATCCCAAGGGGCCGCACGACCAGCCGCAAAGCATGTGCCCTGCGTTCGGCAGTTTGCGCGTCGGGCTGCGCATGCGGCGCACGGCGACGATCCTGTCCGGCTCGGCCTGTTGCGTTTACGGGCTCACCTTCACCTCGCATTTTTACGGCGCGCGCCGCAGCGTGGGCTACGTTCCCTTCAATTCCGAAACCCTCGTCACCGGAAAATTGTTCGAGGACATCCGCGAGGCGGTCTATCAGCTCGCCGATCCGGAAAAATACGACACGATCATCATCACCAATCTTTGCGTGCCGACCGCTTCCGGCGTTCCGCTGCAATTGCTGCCGAAAGAGATCAACGGCGTTCGCATTATCGGCATCGACGTGCCCGGCTTCGGCGTGCCGACGCACGCGGAAGCCAAGGACGTGCTCGCCGGCGCCATGTTGCGCTATGCCCGCACGGAAGCCGAGCAAGGCCCTGTCGCCGCGCCGCGCGAGCGCGCCGCGCTGCCGACAATCACACTGCTGGGCGAGATGTTTCCCGCCGATCCGGTTGGAGTCGGCATGATGCTGGCGCCGATGGGGCTTGCAGCGGGGCCCGTCGTCCCGACGCGCGAATGGCGAGAGCTTTACAGCGCGCTCGATTGTGCCGCGGTCGCCGCGATCCATCCGTTCTACACCGCATCCGTGCGCGAGTTCGAAGCGGCGGGGCGCGCCATGGTTGGTTCAGCGCCCGTGGGCCGCGACGGCGCGGCGGCGTGGCTCGATGCGATCGGCGCGGCGTGCGGCGTCGCGCGAGACAAAATCGACGCTGCCAAGAACAAGACGCTGCCGGCCATAGCCGGCGCGTTGGCGGGCTCGCCCATCAAAGGGCGCGTCACGGTCTCTGGCTATGAAGGCTCCGAACTGTTGGTGGCCCGTCTGCTGATCGAGAGCGGCGCCGATGTGCCCTATGTCGGCACGGCGTGCCCTCGGACGCGATGGTCCGATCCCGACCGTGAATGGCTCGAAGCGAAAAACGTGCGCGTCCAGTATCGCGCTTCGCTGGAACAAGACCTCGCGGCGGTCGAAGAGTTCGGCCCCGATTTGGCCATCGGCACCACACCGGTGGTGCAACACGCCAAGCAGCGCTCAATCCCGGCGCTCTATTTCACCAATCTGATTTCCGCGCGGCCCCTGATGGGTCCGGCCGGCGCAGGTTCGCTGGCGCAGGTGGTGAACGCAGCGCTCGGCGGCAAAGCGCGCTTCGACCGCATGACCGAATTCTTCGAGGGCGTCGGGGCCGGGCACGCGGCCGGGGTGTGGGAAGAGACGCCGCAGGATCGTCCGGAGTTCAAAGCGCGCTACGCCAAGACCATGCAGGCCGCGCGCGCGGCGGAAGAGGCGGTGGGCACATGACGCTCATCGTCGATCACGATCGCCGGCGCGAGGAGGATCATACATGCTGATCCTCGATCACGATCGCGCGGGCGGCTATTGGGGCGCCGTCTATGCGTTCACCGCGGTCAAAGGGCTGCAGGTGATCATCGACGGCCCGGTGGGTTGCGAAAACCTGCCGGTGACTTCGGTACTGCACTACACCGATGGCTTGCCGCCGCACGAATTGCCGATCGTGGTCACCGGACTGGGCGAGGACGAACTCGGCAAAACCGGCACTGAAGGCGCCATGAAGCGCGCCTGGAAGGCGCTTGACCGTGATCTGCCCGCCGTCGTCGTAACCGGATCGATCGCCGAGATGATCGGCGGCGGGGTGACGCCTGAAGGCACCAACATTCAGCGCTTCCTGCCGCGCACGATCGATGAGGATCAGTGGCAAAGCGCCAATCGCGCGCTCACCTGGCTTTGGACCCAGTTCGGCACGAAGAAAGTGCCGAAGCTGAAGCCGCGCAAGGATGGCGAAAAGCCGAAGGTGAACATCATCGGCCCGATGTACGGCATGTTCAACATGCCGTCCGACCTAGCCGAGATTCGGCGCTTGATCGAAGGCGTCGGCGCCGAGGTGAACATGGTGTTCCCGCTCGGTAGCCACCTCGCCGACATCAAGAAGCTGCCGCTGGCGGACGTCAACGTGTGCATGTACCGCGAGTTCGGCCGGCAATTGTGCGAGGTGCTGGAGCGCCCGTATCTGCAAGCGCCGATCGGGCTCGATTCCACCACGAAATTCCTGCGCAAATTGGGCGAGCTCACAGGGCTCGATCCGGAGCCGTTCATCGAGCGTGAGAAGCACACGACGATCAAGCCGATCTGGGATCTGTGGCGCTCGGTGACGCAGGATTTCTTCGGCACCGCCAGCTTCGCCATCGTCGCCAACGAAACTTACGCGCGCGGCGTACGCAATTTCCTCGAGAACGATCTCGGCCTGCCCTGCACGTTTGCCTTTTCACGCACCGCGGGCGTGAAGCCGGACAATGCAGCGGTGCGCGAGAAGTTGCGCACGGCCGCGCCGCTGGTGATGTTCGGCAGCGTCAACGAGCGGATGTACATGGCCGAGATCGGCTCGCGCGCGTGCTACATCCCGGCCTCGTTTCCAGGCGCCGTGATCCGCCGCCATACCGGCACGCCGTTCATGGGCTATGCAGGCGCGACCTATCTGGTGCAGGAGGTCTGCAACGCGCTGTTCGATGCGCTCTTCCACATCATTCCGCTCGCCGCGCAGCTCGATCAGATCGAGGCGACGCCGGCCCGGACCCTGAGCGAGATCGGCTGGGACGATGGGGCGAAGGCGGCGTTCGACAAGATTATAGATGGGCAGCCTGTGCTGGTGCGCATTTCCGCGGCGAAGCGCCTGCGCGATGCGGCCGAACGGCTCGCGCGCGCGGAGGGCGCCGATCGCGTCACGCCGAAACGGTTGGCGCGCGCGCACGCAACTCTCTTCGAAGGGCAATCCGCATGATGCGAGCCCCGCATAACGCAAGGAGTGCCCGCCTTCGCGCCCGCTGGAGGGCATGAGGCGAAAGAATTGGGCTTGGTTTTGCCGCGCCAGGTCACTTGTCGTTCTGGAAACAGCGCGACCGATAAAGACCGTATCTCCACGGTCGCGGCCTTTCCGGCAAATGGAGAACCGGAGGACGTAAATGTCAGAAAGAGACGCCCGAACAGGGTCACTATCGGGTCTGACAGAAGCGGAGGCGAAGGAGTTTCACCGTGTTTTCATGGGAAGCTTCATTCTGTTTACGCTGATCGCCATCGTCGCTCACATCCTCGTTTGGATGTGGCGTCCATGGCTGCCAGGCCCCGGCGGTTACGCCGAACTACAAGATGGCATCCAAATGGCCAGCCAAATGGCTTCGGCTTTCTTCGGATAGGGGAGACTGAACCATGTGGCGACTTTGGCTGCTTTTTGATCCGCGGCGCGTTCTGATCGGGTTGTTTATCTTCCTGTTCACGCTCGCACTGCTGATCCACTTCATCTTGCTCAGCACGGATCGGTTCAACTGGATCGAAGGGCCAGGCGCTAACAGCGCTCCGGCGGCTTCGATTGAGATGACCATCCCGTCGGAGAGCGCGTCCGGTTAGGCCGCGTTTTCGTCTGCCCGAGCAGGGCAAAGATGTGTGGCGGGCGCGGCGGATGAAAATTCGTTGCGCTCGCTGCACCCACCAATCACCGGCGACGAACGATCGCCTGCCGAGCGGAGCAAGAGGCAATGGCCCTCCTAAGCTTTGAGAGAAAATACCGCGTCCGCGGTGGCACGCTTCTCGGCGGGGACCTGTTCGACTTCTGGGTCGGACCGTTCTACGTCGGATTCTTTGGCGTCACGACGATCTTCTTCTCGGCGCTCGGAACGGCGCTGATCGTTTATGGCGCGGCGATCGGGCCGACCTGGAATGTCTGGCTCATCAGTATCAATCCACCCGACGCCAGTTACGGCCTGGGCTTAGCGCCTCTCAAGGAGGGCGGCCTATGGCAGGTCGTCACCTTATGCGCGATCGGCGCTTTTACATCCTGGGCGCTGCGGGAGGTCGAGATCGCACGCAAACTCGGCATCGGCCTTCACGTGCCGGTGGCGTTTGCGTTCGCAATCGGCGCCTATGTGACGCTCGTCGTCATTCGCCCAGTGATGCTGGGTTCATGGGCCAACGGCTTTCCGTACGGAATTTTCAGCCATTTGGACTGGGTGTCCAATACCGGCTACCAATACCTCAACTTCCACTACAATCCCGCGCACATGATCGCGATCACGTTCTTCTTCACGACGTGCTTCGCGCTCGCGCTGCACGGCTCGCTCGTGCTCTCGGCGACCAATCCGGGCAAGGGCGAAGAAGTGAAGAGCCCCGAGCATGAGGACACATTCTTTCGCGACGTGCTTGGCTATTCCATCGGCACGCTCGGCATTCACCGGCTCGGCCTCTTCCTGGCTTTGGCGGCGGTGTTCTTCAGCGCCGTTTGCATGATCATTAGCGGCCCGTTCTGGACGCTCGGCTGGCCCGAGTGGTGGAATTGGTGGCTCAACCTCCCGATCTGGGGCGCCGATGGAGTCGCGCCATGACCGCTTATCAGAACATCTTCACCCAAGTTCAGGTGCGCGGCCCCTACGAGATCGGCGTGCCGCTTCCGGTGGGCGATCAAGCGCGCACGCGCGGCGTCGCATTCAATCGCCTGTTCGGATGGATCGGCAATGCGCAGATCGGTCCGATCTATCTCGGATGGACCGGGGTCGCGTCGCTCTTCTTCGGGTTCATCGCCATCGAGATTATCGGGCTGAACATGTGGGCCTCGGTCGGCTGGGATCCGATCGAGTTCATCCGCCAGCTGCCGTGGCTGTCGCTCGAGCCGCCGCCGCCGGAGCAGGGACTGAACATCATGCCGCCGCTCAACCAAGGCGGCTGGTGGCTGATGGCGGGCTTCTTCCTGACCACGTCGATCATTCTGTGGTGGATACGCACGTACAATCGCGCGCGTTCACTCGGCCTCGGCACGCATGTGGCGTGGGCGTTCGCCTCGGCGATCTGGCTTTATCTGGTGCTCGGCTTCATTCGCCCGTTGCTGATGGGCAGCTGGAGCGAAGCGGTGCCGTTCGGCATTTTCCCGCACCTCGATTGGACGGGCGCCTTCTCGATCACCTACGGCAACCTCTTCTACAATCCGTTCCACGCGCTTTCGATCGCATTCCTCTATGGCTCCGCCCTGCTGTTTGCGATGCACGGTGCGACCATCCTCGCGGTGAGCCGTTATGGCGGCGAGCGCGAGATCGAGCAGATCACCGATCGTGGCACGGCTTCGGAGCGCGCCGCGCTGTTCTGGCGCTGGACCATGGGTTTCAACGCATCGATGGAATCGATCCACCGCTGGGCGTGGTGGTTCGCAGTGCTGTGTCCGCTCACCGGCGGCATCGGCATTCTGCTCACGGGCACGGCCGTCGACAATTGGTACCTCTGGGCGGTCGAGCACAATTTCGCCCCTGGCTACGACATCAGCGCCACCCATGTGGGACCGCCTTTGCCAGTGCCGGAGCAACCGCCGCTGCCGCCGCTGCCCGCTGACGCCGGGGCGCTAACGCCTGCGCCGGCCGACGGCGCCGTGATCCCGACGCCGGATGTCACCGTGCCAGCAGGCGGCTTGCCGGCTGAAGGCACGGCGCCGAGCCAATCACCTGACCAGCGCCCGCCGCCATCGGAACAGGCGCCGCGCAACTGACGAACGGCAAAGGGCGGCCGGCGCCTCGGCGTCCGGCTGCTCCCCGGCCAATACAGAGTGAGCACGATGATGAATTACGAAGCCTTCTTCCAAGACCAGCTCGACACGCTCCGCGAAGAAGGGCGTTATCGCGTGTTCGCCGATCTCGAGCGCAAGGCGGGCAGCTTTCCGCGCGCCACGCGCTACACCAAGGACGGCGCAGCGGACGTCACCGTGTGGTGCTCGAACGATTATCTCGGCATGGGTCAGCACCCGAAAGTGGTGGCGGCGATGCACGAAGCGATCGAACGCTGCGGCGCAGGCGCGGGCGGCACGCGCAACATCTCGGGAACCAACCATTACCACGTGTTGCTTGAGCGCGAATTGGCCGACCTCCACCAGAAGGAGTCCGCGCTTCTTTTCACCTCCGGCTACGTGTCGAATTGGGCCGCGCTCAGCACACTGGCGGCCAAGCTGCCCAAATGCGTGGTTCTCTCGGACGCCGGCAATCATGCCTCGATGATCGAGGGCATCCGTCATAGCCGCGCCGAGTGCATCGTCTTCAAACACAACGACCCCGAGGATCTCGACCGCAAGCTTTCCGCCATCGAGCCGGGGCGTCCTAAACTAGTGGCGTTTGAATCCGTGTATTCGATGGACGGCGACATCGCGCCGATCGCGGCCATTTGCGACGTCGCCGACAAGCACAACGCCATGACCTACCTCGACGAGGTGCATGCGGTCGGTCTCTACGGACCTCGCGGCGGCGGCGTGGCCGAGCGCGAAGGCCTGATGCATCGCCTCACGGTGATCGAAGGCACCTTGGGCAAGGCCTTCGGCGTTTTCGGCGGCTACATCACGGCTTCGGAAGCCTTGTGCGATTTCATCCGCAGTTTCGCGTCGGGCTTCATCTTCACCACCTCGCTGCCGCCAGCCGTGGCCGCCGGGGCGCTGGCGAGCATCAAGCACCTGAAGCAAAGCCAGATCGAACGGGCGCGTCACCAGGAGCGCGTGGCGAAAGTGCGGCGCAAACTCGAAGCGCTCGGCATCCCCTGCATGGCCAATCCGAGCCACATCATTCCGGTAATGGTGAAGGACCCGGTGAAATGCAAGCAGATCAGCGACTGGCTGCTCGACCATTACGGCATCTATATCCAGCCGATCAATTACCCGACCGTGCCGCGGGGAACCGAGCGGCTGCGCATCACGCCCTCGCCGCTGCACACCGACGCTGACATCGATCATCTGGTCGCGGCGCTCTCCGAATTGTGGGCGCAATGCGCGCTCAGCCGCTCCGTCATCGCCGCATGAGGAGTGCGCGCGCACTTGCGCCGCAGGCGGCGGCGCCGCTGATCATTCCCGGCATCGCGGCCGACGGCGCGCTCTATCCGATCGAGAAGATGGAGGCGCATCGCGCTGGCGCGTTGCACTTGGCGGTGTCCGTCTTCATCATGTCCGGCGACGAACTGCTGCTGCAGCAGCGCGCGGCGCGGAAATATCATTGCGGCGGGCTTTGGGCCAATACGTGCTGCTCGCATCCGGCTTGGGGCGAAACGCCAGCCGACGGCGCGCTCCGGCGGCTTCACGAGGAGCTGGGGCTCACCGCGCAGCTGCGGGCCTGCAGCGTGTTGGAATACGCAGCGGACGTCACCGACGGCCTGCGCGAGCACGAGCGCGTGCATATCTTCCGCGGCGATGTCGACCGGAACGCGGTGCGGTTAGAGCCGAATGCAGACGAAGTGAGCGCCGTGCGCTGGATGAACCAGGCCGAACTGCAACGGACATTGCGCACAGAGCCGGAGACGCTCACGCCGTGGTTCCGGATCTATGTCGAGCGCTGGGGCGAGCTCGGCCTCTAACGCGGCGCCACGTCCTCGCGCGGCGGCGCGGCCCATCCCCACAGCAGCGCGTTGGGCGGCGGCACGAACAGAAATACGTGTTCGATCAGCCCAAGCACGGTGAGCGCAAGCACCAACAGAAAGCCTGTTTGCGTGAACAAGGAGGCGTCCGGCGCGAAGGCGAGCGCGCCGAGCATCCAGCTGAAGATCGCGCCGGCCGCCAGCGAAAGCGGGATGAGCGCATTGATGCGGCGATTGCGGAAATAGCTCTTCAGGTGCGCCAGGTGCGCGGGCAGCATTTCTTCGGCGCGATAAGGCGCGCCAAGGAAGAGATTGAACTTTGCGCTCAGCCTCAGCACCCAAAGCGCCAGGAACGTGATGACGCCGATCTGGTTCGGCTGGCCGAAGGTCAGCGCCACGAACAGCGCCGCCGTCAGCGCAAGCGCCACTTCATGGTGGATGATCGTGGCGGTGGCGAGAGAAAAGCGGCGCCAACCGGAAGCGCCGGCCGGCAGCGGCTGGCGGCGTGGGCCGGTGATGAAGCCCATGAGGAAGCTCATCTCGTGCCAGCCCCAAACGGCAATGGCGGCGGCGAACGCAATGTAGGCGCTGGCGACGCTTTCGACGCGCGCGCTGGCGATGAGCGCGATCAGGGCGCCGCAAGCGATAACGGTCGCGGCGGCGAAGCTCCAGCCCTGGCTCTCGCGCGGGCGCCGCTGCAGCCACAGGATCGCCCCAGTGGAGAACCACCAGAGGAAAGCTGCAAATAGCAGCGGCGAGGCGATCGCGGCGAACGTCACGTGGGTCGGGCTCTCCTCACCAGGCCGGCGCCATGCGCACGTCGCGCGGGGTTTCGTGCTCGATCACCGGATGCAGGAAGAGGCTGAGTGCAGCGAGCGCGAGCTGGGCGCCAAGGCCGAGCTTGCGGATGCCGCTGAACATCCCGCCGCGCGCGCCAGCTTCGCTCATCGCGTCCGCCAAACGGCGCAGGCGCTCCATTTTCACGCGGAAATGCGGGTCGTCGGTGTCCAGAGTGAACGGGAAGACTTGTTTGGTGATTTCGGAGCAAATGCGGAAGACGCGATAATCGTAATCGGTGGGATCGACGCCCAGCGCGCGATGGAAGGCCGGGCGGGCATGATCGCGGACATACATGGTGGCGTACACGGCGGTGAGGAAGAAACGGATCCAGAAGCGATTGCCGCCGCGCAGCAGATTGGGATCGTTGCGCATCAGGACGGCAAAGGCTTCGCCGTGACGGAACTCGTCGTTGCACCATTCGCGGAACCAATTGAAGATCGGATGGAAGCGGCGCTCGGGGTGGCGCTCCAATTCGCGGAAAATGGTGATGTAGCGCGCGTAGCCGATCTTTTCGGAGAGGTAGGTCGCGTAGAAGATGAATTTCGGCTTGAAGAAGGTGTATTTCTTGGTCCGCGTCAGGAAGCCGAGATCCACGCCGATGCCGTAATCCTTCAGCGTCTCATTGATGAAGCCGGCGTGGCGCGATTCATCGCGGCTCATATATTTGAACAGCGCCTTGATGTCGGGGTTCTTCGAGCGCTTGGCGATCTCGGCGTAGAGCACGCAGCCGGAAAATTCGGCTGTGATGGAGCTGACCAGGAAGTCGACGAATTCCTTGCGCAGTTCCGGCTCGAGTTCATCAAGCGTATTGGCGAACGCTTCCGTGCGCTTGAAATGGTTCTTGTTTGGATCTGCGGCGAGTTCGGCGATCAGTGCGTCCCACTCGCGGCGCACCGGCGTGACATCGATGCGGTCCATCGCATCGAAATCGGTCGTGTAGAAGCGCGGGCTGAGCACAGTATCTTCCTGCGCGACGCGCGTCGTTTCGTTGACGGGCCGGGGCAGGTCTAAAGTCGCGGCGGTCACAATGTTCTCCTTGGCGAGAAGCTGACTTCGTACAATTCGGAAAGTTCGAAGCGCGCCGTCAGGCGCGTCCATTGCCGTTCGAGCCAGGTCGCGCGCTCGACTGTCGCCGGGCGGCGCAGGGTCAAGCGCTCGCCGAAGCGGACGCGGATAGGCGCGCCGTGCACCTTGACCCGATCGCCGGGGCGCAAGTCGGACGCTTCATCCAATTCGACGTGCGCATGCAGATGATCTTCGCTGTGCTCGATCTCGATCGTGCAATGGGTGTCGTGGAGGCGGCGGCTGAAGGGCGTCACGATGCGCCCTCCGCCGGCGGCCCCAGCAACTGCGCGAAGGCGGCGCGATTGGTGTCGCCGAAGCCGCCCAGTTCGATCTGCCTGCCGGTCGCGAGATCTTCGAGCGAGAGCCGCCCATCGGGCCATTGTGCGAGGCGGAAGGCAGGTGCTTGACCAATGCCGCGCGCGCGGCGGTCGCGCGCCATGCCGCGCATCACGCCGCGAATGAAGCCGTCGCCGCCGGGCGGCGCCACATAGATGAGCGCGCCTCCGGTGTCGTGGACTTGAACTGAACCGTCGGCCATGTCGGCGAAGGTGAGGTCGCGCGCGGCGAGCGGCGCGGCGGTCTCGGTTTGCGCGGCCGGCGCGGTCACATCCGCGTAGCGTGCGGCGGCCGCCGCCGAGATGGCGCCGACGATCAGAACCGCCGCCGCGATCAGGGCGAAGCGTGGGAACGGTTCAGTGTCGATGTTGCTCATGGCGCATCCTAAGCGGGGCTGAGGGCTGCTTGCGGGGCGGCTTCCGGCGCGGGCGCTGCGACGGGCGCGACAACAGCGCCGCCGCCATGCGCCGCGTTCAGCGCGTTGGCGAGTTGCGCCGCCACCGCTGCGGCGTGGGGCACGGCGCGCATGGCCGGCTGCGGCCGCGCCAGCTTCCATGGCCGCGCATGCGGCCACAGCAGAAAATAAGCGATCTTGTTGGGGTCGCTAAGCGTAAGCGCGATATCGCCGGTTTCATCCGAGAAACCCCTGAGCGCGGCATTGTCGATGATCTTGAACGGGATGTTGATCGCCTTCGGCAATGCGACGCCGAAGCGCAATACGACGCGCTTGCTGGTGATCGTGTACACGCTGGTCCGTGCGGTAAGCGCGGCCAAGCCGCACAAGAGCGCGAGTGCGGCGATGGCGAGGGGCGCCAGATGCAGCGCCGCCTGCAGCGACGCCAGCGCGCTCGCGCCGTCGAGCGCGGCCGCGCCGCCGCGCCACGCCATCAGGACGGCGAAGTACGCCGACACCGAGCGCACGTGGAAGGCGCGCTGCGCCAGTGGCCACCAAGCGGGCGCGCCCTGCCAGATCAGCCGCTCGCCCACTGGAAGATCGCCCGGCAGGCCGCGCACCGGTTCGAAATCGTGTTCGCTCATAGCCACGGCTCCGCGCGCGCGGGCGTCGCGTAGAGCGTGCCGGCGCCGACATAGGCGCTGACGCGCTCTTCTTCGTCGCGGGTGATCTGATCGGGTTTGGAGAGCGCCGGCGCGCCGGCGAACTGCGCCGCGAGCAACGCGTTCACCTTCACCCGCTTGCGGCTGCGCTGGATTTTCGCCATCGGCATCGGCACCAGCATCCGCTTGGGCGAATTCGCGACGGCGACTTCGAGATAGCGGATGAGATATTCCGAGCGATCGACCCAGACGTCGCTGACCGTGCCGGCGACGGCGTTGTCGGCGCCGATCACGTTCATGCCGCGAGGATCGGGATCGCGCTTGTCGAGGTAGAAGTCATCCGCGACCCGGAGCGGCACGATGCGCGGCGCCCCGTGCAACATGAGGTCGGGCGCCTTCATGCGTTGCGCGTAAGCGCCGGGGCCGACGCCGGCCGCAAGCGGATCGCCAACCGGCTCCAAAGGCGAGCCGGCCCACGGCGCCGTGCGGCGTGCGTTTAGCTCACCTGAGTCACGCGCGCCATTCGGCTTTGTCAGCGTGCCGCCATTGTGGGGCAGGCGGAACACCTTCTGCCGCGCGGTGAAGAGGAAGCCGCCGGAAGGCTCGTGCCGGCCGCTGACGTCATCTTCCAGCGGATAGCCTTCGCGCCGATCTTCACGGCGCAAATAGGCGATGAGACCGAAGAAGAACAGGAAGAAGGCGTAGAGCACCCACTCCGTTACATCGAGGCCTCCGTTGAACACTTGCTCTTCCATTGCCGTGACTCCTGGCGGACGTTCAGGTGGGAAATTCGGCCATGCCGAATTTCTGGTGAGTGGCGAGAGGATGCGCCGTTGCGTGGCGCGCGAGTGGGCCGATGGCGATAAGCGCGGCGAACAGCAGCCCAATCTCCAGGTGATAGACGAACCCGTAGGCCGCCGCCGGCCCTGCCAGAGCGGGCCCGAGCGCGCCGCTTTCCGAGAAGCCGCCGACGATGTCGCGCATGGCGCCGCCGAAGGCGATGCCGACGCCGGCCGCTGTCGCTTGCACAGCGCCCCAGGCGCCGAGCGCGAGCCCCGATCGCCCCTCGCGCGTTAGCGCCATCGCCGCGGTCAAAGTGCCGACAGCGAAGAGGCCGTTGCCGAAGCCGATCGCGGCGACGCCGACGCAGAACAATTGCGCCGAATTGAACGGCGCGGCGAGGATGACAAGCGCGAAGGCGGCGACGCCGAACAGGGCGCCGAACCCCGCGAGGCGGTGGCATTCATCGCCGGCGCTCAAGCGGTGCGCCGAGAGTGCGAAGCCGGCAAGTGCTCCCCAGGCCCAAAGCGCGGTCAGCGCCGTGGTGGCGCCTACCGAAAGGCCGAGCACTTGCGCCCCATACGGCTCAAGCAGCACGTCTTGCATGCTGAACGCCGCCGCGCCAAAGCCGACGGCGGCGAGCAGACGGCTGGCGCGTCCGCCCGCCATCAGCGCGCGCCAGTGCTCCGCGAAGGGGGCGTGATCGCGGTCAGGCGCGGTGAGCGCCGGATTGCGCACCTCCTGCTTCCAGAGCGCGACACAGTTCAAAACCATGGTGACGACGGCCGCGCCCTGGATCACTTGGATCAGGCGCAGCGCGCTGAAATCGGCCAGCAGGGCGCCGAAGAAAAGCGCGCTCACCAGCATGCCCGCCAGCAGCATGACATAAAGCAGCGCAACGACGCGCGGGCGCGCCTCGGGCGGCGCGAGATCGGTGGCGAGGGCGAGGCCCGCGGTTTGCGTCGTGTGCATGCCGACGCCGACAAGTAGGAACGCCAGCGCCGCCGCGACTTCGCCGATAATGATCGGTCCGTGTGTGTCGCCGGACAGAATCAGCAGCGCGAAAGGCATGATGGCGAAGCCGCCGAATTGCAGCATCGACCCGAACCAGATGTAAGGGCCGCGCCGCCAGCCCAGCACGGAGCGGTGCGTATCGGATTTGAACCCGATCAGAGCGCGCAGCGGCGCGAACACGAGTGGCAGCGAAACCATCAAGGCGACAATCCAGCCGGCGATGCCGAGTTCGACGATCATCACGCGGTTGAGCGTGCCCGTGAGCAGCACCGCCGCCATGCCGACAGAGACCTGAAACAGCGCCAAGCGCAGCAGCCTGCCAAGCGGCAGTTCGGTCGTTGCAGAATCCGCGAACGGCAGCAGCTGCGCCAGGAATTGCCGCCAAGTCATGGTTTGGGGGCGGGCGCCGTCGCTCATGCGCGGACCAATTCCATGGCGTGCGACATGTAAAACCCGCTGGTGATGCGCGTGCTCCGGCCAATCTTCCAGCCCGTGAGCGCGGGTGAAGCGGCGATGGCGCGGCGAATGGCGGCTTCGCTCACCGGCTCAATCGCTGGCGCGCGGTCGGCCCGCGGGAAGAGCTTGCCCGCTGCGTGCATGAGCGAAAGCGCGGGGGTTTGCGGCGCGAAGGTGAAGAGGATGGCGCGATCGGTGCGGGCGGCGAACGCGCCGAGCACGCGCAGGATTTCGGCTGACGGGTAATGGATAAGCGAATCCATCGCCACGACATAGTCGAAGCGCCCGAAGCGCGGATCGAGCATGTCTCCGACGCCGAAATCCACGGCGCCGGGGGCGACGTCCTTGGGCGCGCGCTCCTGCGCGAGTTTGATCAGGCCGGCTGAGACATCGATCCCGGTGACGCGCGCGCCGCGACGGGCGGCGGCGACGGCAAGCGCGCCCGCGCCGCAGCCGGCGTCGAACAACGAAGCCGCACGCATGTTCTGTGGCAGCCACGACAATAATGTCTCGCGCATGCTGTCGCGGCCGGCGCGCACGGTGGCGCGGATGCGGCTCACCGGCGCATCCGAGGTGAGCTGCGTCCAGGCGTCGAGCGCGGTGCGGTCGAAATAAGTTTCGAGGCGGCCTCGGCGCTCTTCATAGGCGGCGCTGGGGCGGTGAGTGTCGGCGGTGAAGGTCATGTCATTCAAAGCCCAGGAAGTCGAAGATGTCGCGGTCCTTCATCGGCACGCAATCGTAATGTTTGTCGCCGGCTAGGAGCGTGGCGGCGAGGCGCATGTATTCAAGCTTGACCGCCTCCAGCGCCGGCGTGGACTCCATCTCGAACAGCACCGATTTCTTCAGGCGGCTGCGGCGGATTTCGTCGAGGATCGGGAAATGCGCGACACGGTTGAGGCCGATGGCGGCGTTGAAGCGATCGACCTCGTCGGTGCCTTCACTGCGGTTCACGATGACGCCGCCGAGGCGCACGTCGTAATTCTTGGATTTGGCGCGGATCGCGGCGATGATGCGGTTCATCGCAAAGATTGAGTCGAAATCGTTGGCGGTGACGATGAGCGCGCGTTCGGCGTGTTGCAGCGGTGCAGCGAAGCCGCCGCAGACGACGTCGCCCAGGACGTCGAAGATGACGATGTCGGTGTCTTCCAGCAGGTGATGCTCCTTCAGGAGCTTCACCGTTTGCCCGACCACATAGCCTCCGCAGCCGGTGCCTGCCGGCGGGCCGCCAGCCTCGACGCACATCACGCCGTTGTAGCCTTCGTAGACATAGTCTTCGGGGCGAAGCTCTTCGGTGTGAAACTCAACCCCTTCCAGGACATCGATCACGGTCGGCACCAGCCGCTTGGTGAGCGTGAAGGTGCTGTCGTGCTTGGGATCGCAGCCGATCTGCAGCACGCGCTTGCCGAGATGGGAGAAAGCGGCGGACAGATTGGACGAGGTCGTGCTCTTGCCGATGCCGCCTTTGCCGTAGATGGCGAACACTTTGGCGCGCTCGATCCGTAAAGCGGGATCCATGAGCACCTGCACGCTGCCTTCGCCGTCGGGGCGGCGATTGAGGCCTCTGGGTAGATCGAGCGTCGTCATCGTGCTCCTCACGCCGCCGGTGCGGCGATGCCTTCCAATTGATCTTCGAGTTCGTCGCTGGCGTTGCGCAGCGCATCCAAGGTCGCTGCGTCGGGACGCCAATATTGCCGTTCGTGCGCTTCGAGCAGGCGGTTCGCCATGCGCGCCGAAGCCTTCGGGTTCAGCGCGGCCATGCGGCGGCGCATGACATCATCGAGCACATACGTCTCGCTGATGCGCTGATAGACCCAAGGCTCGACCTGGCCGGTCGTCGCCGACCAGCCCATCGTGTTGGTCACGTGCGCCTCGATCTGCCGGACGCCCTCATAGCCGTGTTTCAGCAGGCCTTCGTACCAGCGCGGATTGAGCGTACGCGTGTGGGTCTCGAGCGAGACCTGTTCGGAGAGCGTGCGGACCTTGCCTTCGCCTTGGGTTTCATCGCCGATGTAAACCGGGGTGGCGGCGCCGCGGGCGCGCTGCACCGCGCGGCTGATGCCGCCGAGCGTATCGACGTAATGATCGATGGTGGTGACGCCGAGTTCGACCGATTCAAGGTTTTGATAGGTGAAATCGACGCCCTTCAGGATGCTGCGCAGCATTTTGGACTGGCGCATGGCGGCGCCGGTGCGGCCGTAGGCGAAGCATTTGCGGCTCTCGAACGCGTCCGCCAATTCGTCCTCTTCCGACCAGACGCCGGAATCGATCAGCTGGTTGACATTGGCGCCATAGGCGCCGTCTGCGTTAGAGAACACGCGCAGCGCCGCGGTCTCCAAATCGCAGCCGTGCTGCGCCTGGAGTTCGAGCGCGTGCTTGCGCACATGGTTCATCTCAACCGGCTCGTCGGCGGTCGCGGCGAGGTAGGCGGCTTCGGCGAGCATGCGCACCTGCAGCGCCAGCAGATCGCGGAAAATGCCGGAGAGCGTCATCACCACGTCAATGCGCGGGCGTTGCAGCTCTGCAAGCGGGACAAGCGCGGCCCCGGCGAGACGGCCGTAGGAATCGAAGCGCGGGCGCGCGCCGATCAGCGCCAGCGCCTGTGCAATGGGGCCGCCCTCACTTTTCAGATTGTCCGAACCCCAAAGCACCATGGCGATGGATTCCGGGTAGGCGCCGCCGGTGCGCTTGGCGTGCTGTGCGAGCAAACGATTGGCTTGCATCGCGCCGTCGTGCACCGCGAGCGCGCTGGGCAAGCGGAACGGGTCGAAGCCGTGGATGTTGCGGCCGGTTGGGAGCACGGCGGGGGTGCGCACGATGTCGCCGCCCGGTGCGGGGCGGATGTAGCGCGCATCGAGCGCACGGACGATGGCCTCAAGTTCGGCGTCGCGGCGCAGCAAGGTGTCGATGCCCTGCAATTCGCGCAGCACCGCGACCAGAGCGCGCGACTTCTTCCCGGCGCGGCCAAGCGCTGCTTCCGGAGAGGCGCCGGCGACCAGCGCGTCAATCGCCGCGCGCGGCGGCGTTGCGCTCTTGCCTTCTGCCATGGCGGCGAGCAGGTCCGCGCGTTCCGCGGGGCCGGGCGGCGCGCCGATCGTGTGCAGACCGGCGGGAATGAGCGTCTCTTCGATCTCGCTGACGCGGACAGAGAGCGCCGCGATCTCGGCGCTGTTCGCGTTCGTCCAAACCGGCGCCGCGGGCGCCAAATCGATCGCCGAGGCTGACGCCTGCACGCTCGCCGCCAACGCATCGCGCTCGGCGCGCGCGGCGCGGTCCCAGCGGCCGATCAGCGCCTGCAAGTCCTGGAGGTTCTGATAGAGCCCGGACTTCGCGATCGGCGGCGTCAGGTGGCTGATCAAGGTCGCGGCGGAGCGGCGCTTGGCGATCATGCCCTCGGTGGGATTGTTGCCGGCGTAGAGGTAGAAGTTCGGCAGATCGCCGATGAGGCGATCGGGCCAGTCGGCGCCGCTTAGGCCGACCTGCTTACCCGGCATGAATTCAAGCGCGCCATGCGTGCCGAAATGCAGCACGGCGTCGGCGCCATAATCTTCGCGGAGCCAACGATAGAAAGCGGAGAAAGCGTGCGTCGGGGCGAAGCTGGCCTCAAACATCAGCCGCATCGGATCGCCTTCGTAGCCGAAGCCGGGCTGGAGCCCGACGAAGACGTTGCCGAACTCGGCGCCGAGCACGAAAATCGCGCGGCCATCGCTGAGCTGGCGCCCCGGTGCAGGCCCCCATTGCGCTTCGATCTCGGCAAGATGCGGCTCGCGGCGCACATGCTCGTCGGCGGCGATGCGCGCGTAGACGTTGGCGTCCGTGCCGTAGCGCCTTGCATTGCCCTCCAGCAGACGCGTGCGAACCTCTTCGGCGGTGCGTGGCACATCCACCTGGTAGCCCGCCGCTTTGAGCGCCTTCAGCGTGTTGTGCAGCGAACTGAACACCGAAAGATACGCCGCCGAGCCGACCGAGCCCGAGTTCGGCGGGAAGTTGAACAGCACGACGCCAAGCTTGCGGTCGCGGCGAGCGCTTCGGCGCAGCGCGACCAGCCGCGCCACGCGTGCCGCAAGCATCTCCGCGCGCTCGGGGCAGGCGCACATTTTCGCCGCGACAGTTTGGGTTTCGAAGCGACACGCTTTCGCACATCCGGTGCAGGCTTCGCCCGATCCATCGGAGCGTCCGCCGAACACCATCGGCGCGATCGCGCCGTCGAGTTCGGGAATAGCGACCATGATGGTGGATTCGACCGGAGAGAGGCCTGTGCGCGACGCGCCCCAGCGTTCGAGGCTCTGGAATTCTAACGGCTGCGCTGAGACGTAAGGGACATCGAGTTTGGCGAGGATTTCTTCCGCGGCGGCGGCATCGTTGTACGCCGGGCCGCCGACAAGCGAGAAGCCCGTGAGCGACACCACGGCATCGACCACGGGCGCGCCGTCAGCGAGGAAATATTTCTCGATGGCCGGACGGGCGTCGAGGCCCGACGCGAAGGCAGGGATAACCCTCAGGCCGCGCGCCTCAAGCGCGGCGATCACGCCGTCATAATGGCCGGAATCGTTTGCCAGGACGTAAGAGCGCAGCACCAACACGCCGACGACGCCGTATGCAGCGGACGCGCGCGGCAAGCTTCCCATCAGCTCGACGATTTTCGTGGCGGCGCGCGGGTGATAGAGGCCGATCTCGGGATAATCGCGCGGCGGGGCGGCGTCGATTCTCTCGCGCAATGCGCGGCGCGGGCCATCGGCGTAACGGCTGATGAGGAAGCGCACCATCTCGGCGACGTTTTCCGGCGAGCCCGACAGCCAATATTGCATGGTCAGGAAATAGGCGCGCAGCTCCTGCGCCTTGCCGGGGATGTAGCGGAGGATCTTCGGCAGTCGGCGCAGCATCGCCATTTGACCAGCGCCGGATGAGCTTGATTTCGCGCCGCGCAGTTTTTTGAGCCATGCGATCGGTCCGCGCTGCGAGCCGTCCATGCGGAACTGGCCGAGTTTGGTCAGGCGGATCACCTCGCCCGCAGACATGACGCAGATCATCGCGTCGCAGGCGTCGCGCCGCGCCTCCAAGGCCGGCAGAACGGCCTGGATGTGATCTTCCATGAACAGCATCGTGGCGATGATGATGTCCGCGCGCGCGATGTCAGCGAGGCAGGCTTCGAGCGCCGCTGCGTCGTCGCCCCAATCGGTGGAAGCGTGCAGCGTGAGTGCAAGCCCCGGAATTTCCGCCGCCAGCGCCTTCTCCGCACGCCGCACGACGCCGGCGAGGTGATTGTCGAGCGTGACAATCACGACGCGCACGGAGGGCGTGTCAGCGCGAGAAATGGCTTTTGGCGTCATACAAAGTTTCGATCTGGATGGTGGCGAGGCCCTTCTCGGCGGCGAATGTCTCGGCGTTGCGGCGCGCCTTGCCGCGCACGAAGAAAGGAATCTTGGTCAACTCCGCTTCCGCTTCCTTCGACCAGACAATGGCGCTGGCGGGCGCTGCGGCCGGGAGTGCGGGTTGATGCGCGGCGAGGTGCGATGGCCCGGCGGCGTCGTTGAACTCGAAATCGTCGCGGAACATGGTGAGCAAGTGCTCTTCGAGCCCCATGACGAGGGGATGCACCCAAGTGTCGAACAGCACGTTGGCGCCTTCGAAGCCCATCTGCGGCGAGTAGCGCGCGGGATAATCTTGAACGTGTGCGGGGGCGGAGATCACGGCGCAGCCGATGCCGAGCCGCTTGGCGATGTGCCGCTCCATCTGGGTGCCCAGCACCAATTCCGGTTCGAGCTCGGCGATGGCTTGTTCGACCTCGAGGTAGTCGTCGGTGATGAGAGCGGTGAGGCCGAGCCGCTCAGCGGCGGCGCGCACATCGCGGGCGAATTCGCGGCTGTACGTGCCGAGACCGACGACCTCGAAACCCAATTCCTCCGATGCGACGCGCGCGGCGGCGATGGCGTGGGTCGCGTCGCCGAAGATGAAGACACTCTTGCCGGTTAGGTAATTGGAATCAACGGAGCGGGACCACCACGGCAGACGAGCATTGCTCTCTTCCAGCGCCGCCGTGGGATCAATCCCGGTGAGCGCCGCGATCTCGGCGAAGAAGTCCTTCGTCGCATTGTGTCCGATCGGCACGGTGCGGACCGTCTTCTGACCATGCGTGCGCTCAAGCCAGCGCGCCGCAACATCGGCGATCTCGGGATAGAGCACGACGTTGAAATCGGCGTCGGGGATGCGTGCGATGTCGGCAGGCGTCGCCTCCAGCGGCGCAGTCACGTTGACGTCGACGCCCAGCCTCGCGAGCAGGCGCTTGATCTCGACCACGTCGTCGCGATGGCGGAAGCCGAGCGCGGTGGGCCCGAGCAGGTTGCAGCTGGGACGCGCGCGTTGTGTGCGCGCGGCGCTTGTCTCCGCCTTCGGCGCGAAGGTACGCACGATTTGATAGAAGGTCTCTGAGGCGCCCCAATTCTCTTTCTTCTGGTAGGAGGGCAGGTCGAGCGGAATGACCGGGATCGGCAATTGCAGCGCGCGCGCGAGGCCGGCGGGATCGTCCTGGATCAGCTCGGCCGTGCACGAGGCGCCGACGATCATCGCCTCGGGCTTGAAGCGCTCAAATGCCTCACGTGCGGCTGTCTTGAACAGATTGGCAGTGTCGCCGCCGAGGTCGCGCGCCTGAAATGTCGTGTAGGTGACGGGCGGGCGGGCGCCGCGGCGTTCGATCATCGTGAAGAGCAGGTCCGCGTAGGTGTCGCCCTGCGGCGCGTGCAGCACGTAATGCAGGCCTTTCATCGCCGTGGCGATGCGCATCGCGCCGACATGCGGGGGGCCTTCATAAGTCCAGACGGTCAATTGCATCGCCTAGACCCTCAATGCGGCGCGGCGTGCGAACGGGCGCGCGAACAGCGCCGCAAGATCGCCGGCTTGGTCGAAGCCGTGCACGGGGGAGAACACCAATTCGATCGACCATTTCGTTGTGAGCCCCTCCGCTTCGAGCGGATTGGCGAGGCCCAGCCCACACACGACCAAGTCCGGCCGCGCTTCGCGGCAACGGTCGAGCTGCTTGTCGACATGCTGGCCTTCGCTTACGCGCGCGCCCGCCGGCAGCCGCAGCAATTCCTCGGAAAGCAGGTCGCGGTTGAGGTACGGCGTGCCGATCTCGATCGGCTGCATGGCGAGTTCTTCGGATAGGAAGCGCGCCAGCGGCGGCTCGAGCTGCGAATCGGGGAAAAAGAAAACGCTGCGTCCGCCGAGGGTTTCGCGCGAGCGCGCCAGCGCACGTTTGGCGCGTTCGCGATGCGGCGCGACGACGCGCAGGAAATCCATCTCCGGCACGCCCCAAGCGTCGGCGGCGGCCTTTAGCCAATGTGTCGTGCCTTCCGCGCCAAACGGAAACAGCGCCGGCAGGCGCCGTGCGCCGCGCGCTTCGAGTGCGCGCGTCGTGTCGCCGAGGAAAGGCTGCGCGATCAGCATGCGCGTGTTCGGCCCGATCGCGGGCAGATCACCGGAGCGTCGCGGCGGGAAGAACGCAACCGGCCCGATTCCCAGTTCCGCGAACAGACGCGCGAACTGATCCTCAACGATGTCCGGAAGCGCGCCGACAACCAACAAGGAAGGGAGGGCGTTATCGCCGGCGCTAGGTGCTTCCGGAACGAGGGCGGCGAGGCAAGCATCCTCGCCCTGTGTGAACGTGGTTTCGATGCCGCTGCCCGAATAATTGAGAACGCGCACCTTCGGCCGGTGCTTTTCCGAAAGCCGTTGCGCGGCGCGCGACAGGTCGAGCTTGATCACCTCGGAGGGGCAGGAGCCGACGAGGAAAAGCAGCTTGATGTCGGGGCGGCGCTCGATCAGGCGATCAACGACGCGGTCGAGCTCTTCATTGGCGTCGGCAAGCCCGGCGAGATCCTTCTCTTCCATAATGGCGGTGCCAAAGCGGGGCTCTGCGAAAACCATCACGCCGGCGGCGGATTGGATCAGATGCGCGCAGGTGCGCGATCCCACCACGAGAAAGAACGCGTCTTGTATTTTCCGGTGCAGCCAAACGATGCCAGTCAAGCCGCAGAACACTTCGCGCTGGCCGCGTTCGCGCAGGACCGGCGCCATGTGGCTGTCGCATCCCGGATTTGGCGCAACCGGCGTCATGCAGCTTGCCGGCTTGGGCCAAGCGGCGCCAAACCAATGCGTTCGGCCTCCAGCCGCGCCTCACGCAGTTTCATCAGGAATTGCGTGGCGTTGATGACGTATGCCGCATAGGCGGCGATCGCGATCAGCATTTGCTGCTGCGCGGTGCCCCAGCCGGTGAGCAGCGCGACCAGATAGGCGGTCTGCAACGCCAGCACCAACATGCTGAACACGTCTTCCCAGAAGAACGGCCGGGCGAAGAGATATTTGCCGAACACCTCCTTCTCCCAGATCGAGCCGGTGATCATGATGAGGTAGAGGCAGAAGGTCTTAGCCAGGATCGACGCGGTGGCGAGCGCATAGCCGTCGCCGCTGACAAGGAAGCGGATCACCAAGCCAAGACTGACCGCAAAGACGATGAATTGGATCGGAGCAAGGATCGCTTGCACCAATGTCCAAGGCGAAGCGTCGCGCTTCGCGCGCTCTTCAGCGGTGTAGAGCGCTGCCTTTCCGGCGTCGCTCTTCTCCCGCGATTCAATATGAGAGCCGACATGGGCGGGCCATGGGCACGGCGCGACGGCGTCCATCCAACGCCCGAAGATGTCTTGCGCGCCGCGGGTGCGCCGGGCGCCGCCTGCTGACGTGTTTGAGACGCTGCCTCCGGCTCGCGGTCGTGTTTCGTGCACCGCCGACCTCCCGACCAATCGCGTACTGGCAGGCAGCCTATCTCTGCATGGTGCGTTGTCAAGGAAGTGGAACGTCCAACAAAATGGACAAATGCTCCGTTCCGACGAAATTAGGGCTCGCCATGCGGCGTTAAGTCTGCTTACCGTAAAGAACCGAGAACAGAGACCCGCCGTTCGAGGAGGGCCGAGCGTCTTGGGAGGAATCGCCCGCTGGCGAACCCGGGTGCGGGTTCTCAGGGGAGAAGCGCGGGACGGGGCGCGCGAGCAGTAAACTCCGTGGGTAGGAGGGGCCTCCTAATGGCCAGCCTTCCGTATTCGTCGGCGTTTGATCTGTGCGGCGAAGAACCGCGACGGCTCGAGCCTTCCGAGGGGAGCCCAAAACAGCGCCGCGTCCGAAGCCGGGCCCGATCACAACGCGATCAGTCCGATCACCTGGCGCGCTTGGTCGAAGGCGAGATTATTCCCCGTCTGATGCTCGCGCATGGCCGCTCCAGGCTCGACGCGGACCCCGACACGGCCATCGAATTAGGGCCGGAAACTACGGAAAAGTTTGCCCTTTATTCGCTTTCGACCGGACACGATTCTCTGCTCGCCATCATCGGCGCATTGCTGCAGCAGGGCGTGCCGATGGAGTCGATCTATCTCGATCTGCTTGGTCCGGCCGCCCGCCGGCTGGGCGAATTCTGGAGCGACGATCAGGTCTCGTTCGCTGACGTAACCATCGCGCTCGGGCGGCTGCAGCAAGTGGTGCGCGAGCTAAGCTTGCATGGGCCTGCCGAGGAGGGCGTGGCCTCCAACGGGCGAGCCGCCCTCTTTGCGCCCGCGCCGGGCGAGCAGCACACGTTCGGCATTGTCATCATCGAGGAGTTTTTCCGCCGTTCGGGTTGGCGAACCTGGACTGAATTGTCCGGCGCCCCTGAGGAGGTTGTCGGCGCCGTGCAAGCTCACCGCTTCGATGTTTTCGGTATGACAGTCAGCTCAGATGACCGACTTGATCAAATTGCGCCGATGATTATGTCCATCCGGCGAGCGTCAAGGAATCGCGACATCAATGTCATGGTCGGCGGGCGGCTTTTTCTGGAGCGCCCCGAACTCGTGGCGAAGATCGGCGCCGACACCATGGCGTCCGACGCCAAGGAAGCGGTGCTGAAGGCTGAGGTGGCAGTGAGGCAACTCGCACGCCATTGATTCATGGCGGCGCCGGAAGAAGGGCGAGTGCGAGTTCAAATGACGATCCACACGTCCCCCGCGGAGCGCATCGAGCCGAGGTTCACGCGCAACCTGTTGGGCGCGCTTGAGGGCAAGGTGGCGGCGAAGGTTGTCGCCGCGGGCGGCGATGTCGCGATGATCATCGATCGAGGCGGCTTCATTCGCGATCTCGCCATCAACAACCGCGATCTGGTCAGCGACGGCTTTGAGGGCTGGCTGGATAGGCGCTGGGCCGATACCGTAACCACCGAAAGCCGGCACAAGATCGAAGAGATGCTGCGCGACGCCGCGAGCGACACCGGCGCGCGCTGGCGCGAAATCAATCACCCCACGGCCGGCGGCGCCTCGGTTGCGGTGCGCTACATCGCCGTCAATGCGGGCGAAGATGGGCGAGTGATCGCGATCGGCCGCGACCATCGCGCGACGGCCGAACTTCAGCAGCGCCTGATTCAGGCGCAACAAACGATGGAGCGCGACTACACCCGCCTGCGCGAAGCGGAGTCGCGCTACCGGCTGCTTTTCCAACTCGCATCCGAAGCGGTGATCGTCATCGACGCGGCGACGCGCAAAATCGTCGAAGCCAATCCGGCCGCCGAGCGGCTGATCGGCGGCGTCTCCGCTCCGTTGATTGGGCGAGCCTTTTCATCGGCGTTCGACAGCGCTTCGCGCGATGCGGCGGTATCCTTGCTGGCGATGGCGCACAACGGAGGAAACCTTACGGCGCAGGCGACGCTGCAAAGCGATGGCCGCGCCTTCAACGTGGCGGCCTCTCTCTTCCGTCAGGATCGCGCTTCGCTCTTCCTCGTCCGGATCAATCCGCGCGATCAGGACGGGGCGCGTGTGCCGGAAGCGTCGAAGCGCTTAATGGATGTGCTCGAACGCATTCCGGACGCCTTTGTCGTCACCGACGAAAACCTGCGCATCATCGCAGAGAACACGGCCTTCCTGGACATTACGCGCCTCGCCAACAAGGAGCAGGCGCTCGGGCAGTCGTTGGAGAATTTCCTCGGCCGTCCGGACATCGACCGCAACATTCTGGTGTCGAGCCTGCGCCAGCACGGGTCGCTGAAGAATTTTGCGACGGTGCTGCGTAACCGGCTCGGCGAACAGGAGGATGTCGAAGTGTCGGCGGTGCATGTGGCCGATGCCGAGCAGCCGTGCTTCGGATTCTCGATCCGCAGCGTTGTCCGCACCCCGGCGGCGCGGCCGCGCATGGCGGATGAATTGCCGCGATCGGTAGAGCAGCTGTCGCACTTGGTCGGGCGGGTCACGCTGAAGGAATTGGTGCGCGAAACGACGGATCTGGTCGAACGGCTTTGCATCGAGGCCGCGCTCGAACTGACCGGCAATAATCGCGCGTCGGCGGCGGAAATATTGGGGCTGAGCCGGCAGAGCCTCTACTCGAAGCTGCACCGGTACGGGTTGGGCGATTTCGACGCGCAACAATGAGCTACTGGGCGTCCATTTAAATTGACACTACAAGGTGTCATTTTGTAGCGTTCGTCATGGCAGGGACCATCGGCGCAGCGCCTCCTAGGCAGCTTCCCGCAGCAAGCGCGGTCCTCGAACTATTCAAGCCGATCACCTGGTTTCCGCCGATGTGGGCGTTCGGTTGCGGCGTCGTCTCATCCGGCGCGGATTTGGGCGAACGCTGGCCGATGGCGTTGGCGGGCATCGTGCTCGCCGGCCCGCTGATCTGCGCGACCAGCCAGGCCGTGAACGATTGGTTCGATCGCGACGTCGACGCCATCAACGAACCCAATCGGCCAATCCCCTCGGGACGCATTCCCGGACAATGGGGGCTTTGGATCGCAATCTTCTGGACAGCCGTGTCGATGCTGTGGGCGTACGCGCTTGGGCCTTGGGTGTTCGGCGCCGCGATCGTGGGCATGGGCTTGGCGTGGATCTACAGCGCGCCGCCCTTGCGCTTGAAGCAAAGCGGCTGGTGGGGCCCGGCCGCGTGCGGGCTCTCCTACGAGGGCATCACCTGGTTCACCGGCGCCGCTGTGATGCTCGGCGCGCTGCCCGACGCAAGGATTCTGAGCATTGCGGCGCTCTATAGCATCGGCGCATTCGGCATCATGGTGCTGAACGACTTCAAGGCGATTGAAGGCGATCGGCAGACCGGCGTGCGCTCCTTGCCCGTGCAATTGGGCGTCGAGAACGCAGCGAAGCTCGCGTGCGCGGTCATGGCGGCGCCGCAGGCGTTGGTGATCGTGTTGCTGCTTGCGTGGGATCAACCCCTGCATGCGCTGGCGGTGACGATCGCGGTGGGCGCGCAACTTTACCTGATGGCGCGGCTCATCACCGATCCGCGAAAACTTGCGCCGTGGTTCAACGCCACCGGCGTCTTTCTCTATGTCCTGGGCATGCTGGCGAGCGCGTTTGCGCTTGGCGGCCTCGCCGGAGCTGGCGCATGACCAACACGCATCTGAGCTGGCTCGGCATCGTGCGGCTCGGCCTGGTGCAAAGCGCGCTCGGGGCCATCGTCGTACTGACGACGTCGACGCTCAACCGCGTCATGGTGGTCGAATACGCGCTGCCGGCGATGCTGCCCGCCGCCCTGGTGGCGTGGCACTACGCAATCCAGCTTTCGCGTCCGCGCTGGGGCTATGGCTCGGACATGGGCCATCGGCGCACGCCGTGGATTATCGGCGGCATGGGCGTGCTCGCGCTGGGCGGCGTCCTGGCGACAGATGCGACGCTCCTGATGGCGTCGTCGCCCGTGCTCGGGATCGCGCTCGGCCTGCTGGCTTTCACAATGATCGGAGCGGGGGTCGGCGCCAGCGGCACGTCCTTGCTTGCGCTGCTGGCGACGCGCACCGCGCCGCAGCGGAGGCCCGCTGCGGCGGCGACGACGTGGATCATGATGATCGTGGGCATCGTCGTAACGGCTGGCGCCGCCGGCGCGCTGCTCGATCCGTTCTCGCCGCAGCGGCTCGCGTTCGTCGCCACCGGCGTGGCGGGCGCGGCGTTCGTCCTCACGCTGCTGGCGGTGTGGGGCGTTGAGCGCGCGCCCGAAGCGCGGCCGGAAACGGAAGACCGCAAACCTCCGTTCGCGCAGGTGCTGGGTGAGATTTGGGCCGAGCCGCTGGCGCGCCGCTTCACGATTTTCGTCTTCGTGTCGATGCTGGCCTATAGCGCCCAGGACCTCATCCTCGAACCTTTCGCCGGTCTCGTCTTCGGCATGAGTCCAGGGCAATCGACGCAATTGGCCGGCGTGCAACACGGTGGCGTGCTGCTCGGCATGATTCTGGTCGGCGTTTTTGGCGCGCGTCTCGGCGACAAGAAGCGCGCGTGGATGCGGCAATGGACCATCGCCGGCTGTGTGGGCTCGGCTCTGGCGCTTGGCGCGCTTGCAAGCGCGGCGTTCGTGGGCCCGGCTTGGCCGTTGCAGCCGACCGTGTTTGCGCTCGGCTTCGCCAACGGCGTGTTCGCGGTGTCCGCGATCGGCTCGATGATGGGGCTGGCCGGCGAAGGCCGCAGTGCGCGTGAAGGCGTGCGCATGGGCGTGTGGGGCGCGGCGCAAGCGATTGCATTCGCCTGCGGCGGCTTTGCCGGCGCGGCGGGTGTCGATGCGCTGCGCGCGTTGCTGGCCGAAACGTCGAGCGCCTTCCTCATCGTGTTCTCTGTCGAAGCGGCGTTGTTCCTGTGCGCGGCCATGCTGGCGCGCCGCCTGGATCTCTCGCAGGCGGCCGCGCCGCGCGTTGAAGCTGCGGAAGCTCTGGAAGGAGTGCGCTCGTGACGAGGCTGACCTATGATGCCGTCATTGTCGGCGGTGGCCCCGCTGGGGCGACAGCGGCGACCGATCTGGCCACGGCCGGGTACAGCGTGTTGCTGCTGGATCGCGCCGGGCGCATCAAGCCGTGCGGCGGCGCGATTCCGCCGCGGCTGATCCGCGATTTCGACATTCCCGATCATTTGCTTGTCGCGCGCGCGACGGCGGCGCGCATGGTGGCGCCGTCCGAGCGCGAGGTGGATATGCCGATCGAGGGCGGTTTCGTCGGCATGGTCGATCGCGAGCATTTCGACGAATGGCTGCGCGAACGCGCCGCGGCCGCGGGCGCCGAGCGGCGCGCGGGCGCGTTCCTGCACATCGAGCACGACGACGATGGCGTCGCCGTCGTGTGCTACCACGACAAAGACGCCGACAAATCCACTGTCCGCCGCGTGCGGGCGCGCGTCGTCATCGGCGCAGACGGCGCCCGCTCGAAAGTGGCGCAGCAGAGCGTGAAGGGCGCCGAACGTATGCCGTGCGTGTTCGCCTATCACGAAATCATCCGCTCGCCGGCGCAAGGCATCGCCGGTTTCGACGGCCGCCGCTGCGATGTCTATTACCAGGGCAAGCTCTCGCCGGATTTCTACGCGTGGATCTTTCCGCATGGCGAAACCGCCAGCGTCGGCGTCGGCTCCGCCAACAAGGGCTTCTCGTTACGCGGCGCGGTCAGCGCTTTGCGCCGGGATTCTGGCCTCGCCGAATGCGAGACCGTGCGCACGGAAGGCGCGCCAATTCCGCTAAAACCGCTGCCGCGTTGGGACAATGGCCGCGACGTGGTGCTCGCCGGCGACGCTTCCGGCGTGGTTGCGCCGGCTTCGGGCGAGGGCATCTATTACGCGATGATCGGCGGGCGGCTCGCGGCGCAAGCGGTCGATGCATGCCTGAGCACCGGACGGCCGCAATGTCTCGCCAGCGCGCGCAAAGCCTTTATGCGCGATCACGGCAAGGTTTTCTGGATTCTCGGAATCATGCAGCATTTCTGGTATCGCAGCGACAAACGCCGGGAACGCTTCGTCTCTATGTGCGACGATCCCGATGTGCAGCGCCTCACTTGGCAAGCCTACATGAACAAGGAATTGGTGCGCGCCGATCCCGGCGCGCATATGCGCATTTTCCTGAAGGACATGGGGCATTTGCTCGGCGTGTCGCCGACGTGAAGATAGCGGCGCTGCGCCCCATCGCGGTGGCCGCGGGCGCAGCCGTTTTCGTCGCCGTGCTAGGCGGCACCGTCACGGATTTGGGCCCGTGGTACCAGCAATTGCGCAAGCCCGATTGGCAACCGCCTGGGCCGGCGTTCGGGATCATCTGGACCGCGATTTATGCGCTGGCTGCGGCGGCGGCAGTGGCGGCTTGGCGGCGCGCGCCGAAGGGCGCCGAGCGGGAATGGTTGATCGGCCTGTTCGCACTGAACGGCTTCCTCAACGTGTCGTGGAGTCTCTTGTTCTTCCGCCTGCGGCGTCCTGACTGGGCGCTGGGCGAGGTCGCGTTGCTCTGGCTTTCGATCGTGGCGCTGATCATTTTCGCCGCCCGCCATTCACGCCTCGCCGGCGTTTTGCTGACGCCTTACCTGATCTGGGTGTCGCTTGCGTCCGTACTCAATTACGACGTGGTGCGACTGAACGGGCCGTTCGGCTGAGAGAAAGCGGGGTCGCGCGCCTTGGAGCAATTCGTACGCAGCGGTTACGCAGTGGACGTCGTGCTCTTGGTGATCGCGATCGAGTTCGTCGTGCTCGTCAGCTTGCGGCGCGGGCGGCGCACGCGCGCCGCCTTGGACTACTTCTTTGCGTTAATGCCTGGCGCGCTGCTGCTGCTGGCGCTCCGAGCGGCCTTGGTGGAAGCGAGTTGGCTATGGGTAGCGTTGTTGATCGCCGCGTCGTTCCCCTTTCATCTGATCGACCTCTTCCGCCGGCACTGAGCGGGGACTTTCGCATCGAGCGCTTCCTGCTCGGCCGATCGGACGCCGACGGGGTGTTTCAAGATTTCACCGGCCGCATTCGGCGGCGCTTCGCCATCGCGCTGGAAGGCCGAGCCGAAAACGATGTGCTGGTGCTGACCGAGCAATTTCTGTTCGACGACGGGGAGACCGATCAGCGGGTATGGCGCATCGAACGGCTTGCATCGGGAGATTACGCCGCTACCGCGGACGACATGATCGGGACGGCGCACGGCGGCGTTCGTGGCGGCGTCTTGCGCTGGTCGTACTTGTTTTCGCTCCAACTCGGCGCCCGGCGCCTGCGGGTGCGCTTTCACGACACGTTCGTGAAGCTTAGCGACGACGTGCTGTTGAATACGGCGCGCGTGTGCAAATTCGGCTTCGAGATTGGGCGCACCACGATCGTTTTCCGGCGCCGGACGCCAACATGAGAAAGGCCGCCGAAGCGTGCTTCGGCGCCTTGAGCCAAGCGCGATGCGAGCGATCTATTGTTGCTCGGCGTTCGCCTTCAGATAAGCGATGACGTCGGCGCGCTGCTGCGGGTTGCGCAGGCCGACAAAGGCCATGATCGTTCCAGGGATCCGGGCGCGCGGGTTTTCGAGGTAGTTGAACATCTCCTGTTCGGTCCAGGTGATGCCGGAATTGCGGTTCGCGTCCGAGTAACGGAAGCCGGGGATGGAGCCGGCGCGGCGGCCGACGATGCCGTAGAGCGACGGTCCAGTCCGGTTCACGCCTTCCTCGGGCGAGTGACAGGTTGCGCATTGTGCGAAGATGCGCTGTCCGCGCGCCGTGTCGCCGGTGAGTTGGGCGCCGCTCGCATCGGTGATTTCGAGGGCGATTTCGGTCGCGGCGGGCGGACCGGCTGGCGCCTCGGCCGCGGGGGCTTCAGGCGCTTCCGCGGTTTCCGCCGGGGCCTCTGGGGCTTTCGCTGCGTTCTCCGCTGGAGGCGAGCAGGCCGCTGCAGCCAAGATGAGGCCAAGCGCCGCCGCGCCAATCAATGAACGCATGTCTTTCTCCCGAATATGAGCGCGCCATTCCGACGCCTAGCCGCCCTGAGTGTCAAGATATTTCGACACGCAAATCCGTCTAGGCAACGCCGTCAAACGTTTCGGGCCATTGCGATGTTCCATTGCGGAAAATGTGCGTCTTTGTGCGTTGCAGCGAACGCCTGGAAGTTGCGCGCCGCAACCGACAATTCATGGTCCGCGCGGTGAATGACATACCATTTGCGGATGATTGGCGTGCCGCGCACGTCGAGCGCTACGAGCTTGCCATCGCCGAGTTCGGCGGCGCAGGTGTGTGCGGAGATGATCGCTACGCCAAGCCCCGCCATCACCGCCTGCTTGATGGTCTCGTTGGTGCCCATATCGACGACTTGAACCGGGCGCTCGCCGCCGACACGGTCGAGAAATCTCGCCATGAGCATGCGCGTGCCGGAGCCTTCCTCGCGCGCGAGAAACGCCTCCCGCTGCAGCGCCGACGGTGCGATGTCGGCGTTGCGGGCGAGGCTATGATCGGGCGGCGCGATCAAAACGTGGGGATGATCGCCGAGCTCTTCGCAGATCACCGGCACGTCTTCAGGCGGCCGGCCCATGATGCAGAGATCGAAATTGCGCTGCCGGAGACCGGTTAGGATCTCGCCGCGGTTACCGATCAAAAGCTTGACCACAATGCCAGGATGGCTGCGCTGGAATCCCGCGACGATGCGCGGCGCGAAGTATTTTCCGGTGCTGACGACGCCAAGCCGCAGATAGCCGCGCGCGCCTGCGTGCAGAGCAGTGATGCGATCGCTCAAGCGGTCGAGCAAGCCGTCCATTTCGTGCGCGGCTTTCAGGATTTCGGCGCCCAGCGCGGTGGGCTCGAAGCCGGTCGCCGTGCGCTCGATAATTTCGCCGCCGGCTTGCTTCGCGAGCAGCTTCAGCTGAATCGAAACGGCCGGCGGGGTGACGTGCAATGCCTTCGCGGCGGCCGTGATCGAGCCCAAACGAACCGTCGCGGACAGCGCACGCAGCTGACGAAGGGAAAGCCCCCGAAGGTCAGACATTTAGTTTTTCTTTCAGCTCCGTCATTCTTTTAATATTTTCTTTTTTCCGCCTCCCTGCAACGCTTTCCTCCTCGCGGGTGTCTGGCCCGGCTTGGAGGGGCTGGCCCATGCACGATGCGGGAGGAGATGCGCCAGCCGGTCCGGACGACCTCGCCGCCGTGCTGATCGCCTGGGCCGGGCAGGATCCCCAACGCAACGATGTCGGCGAAGCGGTGGCGGGGCTGGCCGCGGGCGCTCGGAGCCTGGCGGCCATCCTTTCGCGCGGCGCGCTCGCCGCCGATCTCACCGCGGAAACAGGCGAACGCAACGCCGATGGCGACGCACAAAAAACTGTCGATGTGGTCGCCAACGGCGTCTTCATCGCCGCCCTTAAGGGCACGCCTGTCGCGTTCCTGGCGTCGGAAGAAAGCGAAGCGCCCATTGCGATGCGCGCGGGCGGTTCGCTCGCGGTCGCGCTCGATCCTCTCGATGGCTCCGGCAATGTCGGTGTCAATCTGACTGTCGGTTCGATCTTCTCCATCATGCCGGCGCGCGAGAGCGCGGTGCAGACTTTCCTGCAGCCCTGCAATGCTCAGCTGGCGGCGGGCTACTTTCTTTTCGCCAGCAGCACATTGCTGGTGTTGACGCTGGGCGCCGGCGTCGACCTCTTCGTGCTCGATCCGGCGGACCAGCGCTTCAAGCGCGCCGCTAAGGGCCTGTGCGTTCCCGAGCGTTCGGCTGACATCGCCATAAACATGTCGAACCGGCGCGCGTGGCCGGCGCCGATACGCGCCTTCGTTGATGATTGCCTTGAGGGCGCTGACGGTCCGCGCGGAGTCGATTGCTATGCCCGATGGCTCGCGGTCATGGTCGCGGAAGCGCACCGGATTTTGTTGCGCGGCGGCGTCTATCTTTATCCCGCGGATGCGCGCGCGGGCCTCGCGCAGGGGCGGTTGCGGATGATCTATGAGGCGGCGCCCATCGCCATGCTGATGGAGCAAGCGGGCGGCGCCGCCAGCGACGGCCAGGAGCGCTTGCTCGATAAGAGTCCCCAGAGCCTGCACGAGCGGACCCCGTTCGTGTTCGGCGCTGCCTCCGCTGTCGACGCCGTCCGCCGCTATTACGCCGATCCCGATTTCGCCGCCGAGCCCGCGCCGCTGTTTCAGACGCGCAGCCTGTTCAAATCGTGAGGCGGCGATGTCTGTGAATCATCCCGTCATCTCGGTCGTCGGTTCGTCGGGCGCCGGAACGAGCACGGTGAAGCACACGTTCGACCAGATATTCAGGCGCGAAGGCATCAACGCCGCCTCGATCGAAGGCGACGCCTTCCATCGCTACAATCGCGCCGACATGAAGGCGGAACTTGCGCGCCGCACAGCGGAGGGCGACACGACGTTCAGCCACTTCTCGATTGAGGCCAACATCCTCGACGAATTGGCCGCGCAGTTCAAAGCTTACGGCGAGACCGGCCGCGCACGCACCCGCCGCTACGTGCACGACGAAGCCGAGGCGCGCGCCTTCGGTGTTGCGCCGGGAAACTTCACCGCGTGGGAGGATGTGGGTGAGGGCACGGACGTACTCTTCTATGAAGGCCTGCACGGCGCATTGAAGACAGAAGACATCAATCTCGCCGATCATGCCGATCTCAAGATCGGCGTGGTCCCCGTCATCAATCTCGAGTGGATACAGAAAATGCACCGCGATCGCGCTGCGCGCGGCTACACCACCGAGGCGGTGACCGATACGATCCTGCGCCGCATGCACGCTTACGTGCACGTTATTTGTCCGCAATTCAGCCATACCGACGTCAACTTCCAGCGCGTGCCCGTCGTCGATACGTCGAACCCGTTCATCGCGCGCTGGATTCCGACGGTGGGTGAAAGCCTTGTCGTGATCCGCTTCCGCAGCCCGCGCGGCATCGATTTTCCCTATCTCGTAGCCATGATCAACGGCAGCTGGATGAGCCGCGCCAACTCGATCGTCATTCCCGGCGACAAGCTCGACCTCGCCATGCAGCTGATCCTCACGCCGATTATCATCCGTCTGATCGAACGCAAGCGGCGGGCGGGTTAGTGCGCGCTTAGAAGGAAGGTCTCATTCATGCCCGACACCGCACCCAAGTCCCCCTCCGGCGCCGAGCGTTATCGCGCCGGCGTGATGCAGTACAAGCAAATGGGCTATTGGGAGCCGGATTACGAACCCAAGGACACCGACGTCATAGCGCTCTTTCGCATCACGCCGCAGGATGGCGTTGATCCGATTGAAGCCGCGGCGGCTGTGGCGGGCGAAAGCTCGACCGCGACGTGGACCGTAGTTTGGACCGACAGACTCACGGCCTGCGAGAAATATCGCGCGAAGGCGTACCGCGTCGATCCGGTGCCAAATACCGACGGGCAATATTTCGCCTACATCGCCTATGATCTCGATCTGTTCGAGCCGGGCTCTATCGCCAACCTGACCGCCTCGATCATCGGCAACGTGTTCGGCTTCAAACCGCTAAGAGCGCTGCGGCTCGAGGACATGCGCTTACCGGTCGCTTACGTGAAGACGTTTCAAGGGCCGGCCACTGGCATCGTGGTGGAGCGGGAACGTTTGAATTGCTTCGGCCGGCCGCTGCTTGGCGCCACGGTCAAGCCAAAGCTTGGGCTTTCGGGACGCAATTACGGACGCGTGGTCTATGAGGCTTTGCGCGGTGGGCTCGACTTCACCAAGGACGACGAAAACATCAATTCGCAGCCCTTCATGCATTGGCGCGACCGCTTCCTCTATTGCATGGAGGCGGTCAACAAAGCGCAGGCGGAAACCGGAGAGGTCAAGGGCACGTACCTCAACGTCACGGCCGCGACGATGGAGGATATGTACGAACGGGCCGAGTTCGCGCGCGACCTGGGCTCGGTGATCATCATGATCGATCTAGTCATCGGCTACACGGCGATTCAGTCGATGGCGAAATGGGCGCGCAAGAACGACATGATCTTGCACCTTCACCGCGCCGGCCACTCCACCTACACGCGCCAGAAGAGCCACGGCGTCAGCTTCCGCGTGATCGCCAAATGGATGCGGCTCGCCGGCGTCGATCACATTCACGCCGGGACGGTGGTCGGCAAACTCGAAGGCGATCCCGCCACCACGCGCGGCTATTACGATGTGTGCCGCGAAGAGTTCAATCCGATGCGGCTCGAACACGGCATCTTCTTTGATCAGAATTGGGCGAGCTTGAACAAGGTGATGCCGGTGGCTTCCGGCGGCATCCACGCCGGGCAGATGCATCAATTGCTCGATCATCTTGGCGAAGATGTCGTGCTGCAATTCGGCGGCGGCACCATCGGCCACCCGATGGGCATAGCCGCCGGGGCGACGGCCAACCGCGTTGCGCTGGAGGCCATGATTTTCGCCCGCAACGCCGGGCGCGATTACGTCAACGAGGGTCC
>JBFWZB010000001.1:131571-135597 GCA_050185805.1 Hyphomonadaceae bacterium | reverse complement strand
AAAAAACGTGTACGCGAACTGGCTTCTCTGCTGCTGGTGGAGCGAGCGCGCAAGAGCATGGGGCTGACGCAGGCGAGCCCGACGCTGCACATGAGCTTCACCGGCAATCCCGGCACCGGCAAGACCACGGTCGCGCTGCGCATGGCGGCCTTGTTGCATCGTCTTGGTTATGCGCGGAAGGGACATCTCGTCACCGTCACGCGCGATGATCTCGTGGGCCAATATGTCGGCCACACGGCGCCGAAGACGAAGGACGTGCTCAAGCGCGCGATGGGGGGCGTGCTCTTCATCGACGAGGCTTATTATCTCTACCGGCCCGAGAACGAGCGCGATTACGGCCAAGAGGCCATCGAAATTCTGCTGCAAGTCATGGAGAACCAGCGCGAGGACCTGGTGGTCATCTTGGCTGGATATGGCGAGCGTATGGACACGTTCTTCTCGAGCAATCCAGGCTTTCGCTCCCGCATCGCCCATCACATCGACTTTCCCGATTTCTCCGATGAGGAATTGTTCGAGATCGCCAAGCTCATGCTGGCGGAACAGAATTACAGATTGTCCGCGACCGGTGAGGAGGCCTTGCGGGACTACATCTCCAAGCGCCGGGCGCAGCCGCATTTCGCCAATGCCCGCTCGATCCGCAACGGCATCGACCGCGCACGCCTGCGCCAGGCGAACAGATTGTTCGAGGGCGCGGGCGGCGCGCTCGACGCCGAGGCGCTGTCCACCCTGGAGAGCGACGATTTCCGCGCCAGCCGCGTTTTCGGCGGCGGCTTGAACGGCGCATCGTGACGGGACGCATGATCAAGGCTGTCATCTTCGATCTCGACGGCACGCTGATTGACGGCGTGGCAGACCTCTACGCGGCGATCAACACGCTCTTCGATGAAGAAGGCATAGCGCCGATCGACGAAGCCTCCGTCGAAAGCTTCATCGGGGATGGCATCGCCGCGCTGGTGGAGCGTTGCTATCGGCGCGCGGGCGCGGCGCCGCGTGACTTTAGCGCAAGCGTAGCTCGCTTCAAGGCGATCTATCACGCTGAAGGCTATCTGCGCACGAAGCTGTTTCCTGAGGTCGAAGCAGCGCTGCGTGATCTCTCGGGACGCCATCAGCTCGGCTTGTGCACCAACAAGGACGAATTGCATTCGCGCGCGATCCTCCGGCGGTGCGGGATCGCCGATCTGTTTCGCGTCGTCGTCGGCGGCGATACGCTTTCCGCGCGCAAACCGGACGTGCGCATGCTGCTGCATGCAGCAGAGGGCTGCGGCGCCGGCGTCGAAGAGATCGTGTATGTCGGCGACAGCGCCGTGGATTCGACATTGAGCGCGGCCGCCGGCGCGCGCTTCTTCCTGTTCGCGGGCGGCCGCCACGCGCCGCAGCCCTCGCTGGCCCGTGACGCGACATTCTCTGATTACGCGCAATTGCCGGCGCTGGTGTCCCTCGTCGACGCGAGATAGAAGAGGCGCTTCTTCACGGCGGCGCGCGATCGCGCGCCCCCTTGCGATGGAGCCCGATCCGGTTGTCCGTGCCGACGGCCTTGTTGTCATGTGAGCGCCCCGCTCGCGGTTGCCTGCGCGGGCGCCATGCCGGCTGATCCCGTGCCGTTCGGCCGCGCGACGGTGTCGGATTGCGAGCGCGAGCAGATTCATATTCCGGGATCGGTGCAGCCGCACGGCTGCCTGCTGGCGCTGACGCCGGATGATCTGCGCGTCGTTCACGCGGGCGGCGATACGCAGACGCTGCTGGGCGCGCCGCCTGAAGCGCTGCTCAGCCAAACCATGGGCCAGCGCTTTGGGCCGGCCATGATCGCCGCGCTTCAGACGGCGGCGGGCGACGGGCCGCACATTCGCCGCCTAGTTTCGTTCGATGCAGGGGCTGGCGACATCGTCGAGGGCGCTGTCCATCGCAGCGATGGCCTGCTGGTGTTGGAACTGGAGCCGCCGGCATTGTTCGCCGACGAGCCGGCGGATCTGCTGGGCCTGGTGCAAGACCTCGTGCAGCGCATTCAGAACACCGAATCCGCACAGCTTCTCTGTCAGGCCGTCACCGAAGGCGTGCGCCGCGTGTGCGGCTTCGACCGTGTTATGGTCTATCGCTTCCTGCAGGACGGCAGCGGGTCGGTCATCGCTGAAACGCATGCCGATGGGATGGAGCCGTATCTCGGCCTGCGCTATCCGGCCTCCGATATTCCGGCGCAGGCGCGCGCGCTTTATGTCCGCAACCGCATCCGGCTGATCGCCGACGCGCGTTACAAGCCCGCGCCCTTGCTAGCCGCGCCGGACGCTCCCGCCGCGCCGTTGGATCTCAGCCTCAGCATTCTTCGCAGCGTTTCGCCGATCCACCTGGAATATCTCGCCAATATGGGCGTGGTCGGATCGATGTCGTTGTCCATCGTGATCGACGGGCAATTGTGGGGCCTGATCGCGTGCCACCATCGTACGCCCCGTTTTGTGTCGCCGAAGATGCGGACCGCGCTGGAATTGTTCAGCCAGATCACGTCATTTCAACTCGAAACGAAATCTGCAGCCGAGGATTACGCCGTGCGTTTGCGCAGTAAGGTCATTCAAGAGAGCCTGGTGAAGGAGTTGACGCACGAGCGTGATCTCGCCGGCGGCCTCGATCGCACCAAGCAGAGCTTGCTGGAATACATACCGGCGTCCGGGTTGGCGCTGTGGATCGATGGGAGTTTCAGCACCATCGGCGTGACGCCGCCTGAGGACGACGTGCGGGATCTGGTGGCGTGGCTGAATGCGTCGGTGCGGGAGGGCGTGTTCTACACGGAGAGGCTGGTCGATCATTATCCGCGCGCGGAAACGTTTGCGTCCGTGGCGAGCGGCATTCTGGCGCTCTCGGTGTCGCGCGTACCGCGCGACTATCTGATCTGGTTCCGGCCGGAATTGGTTCAGGTGGTGCGTTGGGCGGGCGACCCCAGCAAGGCCATTCAGCCGAACAGCGACAGGCTCTCGCCGCGCACCAGCTTCGCAGATTGGCAGGAACTCGTGCGGCTGCAGTCCGAGCCGTGGAGTTCATTGGATATCAAGACAAGTCAATCGCTGCGGGTTTCGCTGCTTGAGATCGTGCTCGAGCACGTGGATCAGCTGGCGCGCGAGCGCGAGCGCGCGCGCGTACAGCAGGAAGCGCTACTTGCCGAATTGGACAGGCGGATCACGCAATGGGAGCAGACCGCCGAGCAGCTCAAGCGCGAGGGCGATCGGCGTGCGGTTCTCGAAACGGAGCTTTCAGAGGTTTTGCGCCGCACTGTGGTGGAACAGGAATCGGAGCGTCAGCGCATCGCGCGCGAACTGCACGACAGCCTGGGCCAATATCTGACCATCATGCAGCTCGATCTCGACGGCATCGGGCGTGACGTAAGCGCCAGCGCGTCGGTCAAGGACCGCGTGAACCGGCTCAAGGAATTGACGGCGGACGTGGGCCAGGAGGTTGGTCACCTCGCGTGGGAAATTCGGCCGACCGCGCTCGACGATCTCGGGCTGCAAACGGCGATCCAGCAATTCCTCGAGGAATGGGGCGAGCGCGCCCCATTGCTGTTCGACCTCCACCTCGCGCTGCATGACCGCCGCCTCAGCCCGGCGATCGAGACGGCGCTTTATCGGGTGCTGCAGGAAGCGATCATCAATGTCGTGAAGCATGCGGGCGCGACGCGCGTGGGCGTCATTCTCGACGCCAATGAGTCCGAGGCGCGGCTGATCGTCGAAGATGACGGCAAGGGATTCGCGTGGGATGAGCCCGATCCCTCAGCCTCGCCGCCGCTGCGGCTTGGCTTGCTGGGAGTGCGCGAGCGGCTTGCGCTCCTGGGCGGAACGCTGGAAATTGAAACTTCGCCAGGCGCCGGAACCACGCTCCTGATACATGTGCCCCTTTGATCGCAATGACGACATTGCTGACCAAGCCGCGCCCGTTGCGCATTCTGCTCGTCGACGATCACCCCATCGTGCTCGCCGGCGTGAAGGCGTTGGTCATGACCGACCCGAACGTGGAGGTCGTGGGCGAGGCGTTCGACGGTGCGGG
>JBFWZB010000001.1:78670-131471 GCA_050185805.1 Hyphomonadaceae bacterium | reverse complement strand
CCTGACAGAGGCGGTTTTCCCCGGCTTCACATGGCCCGAGGGACGGGAGACGTGTCGTTCCGGTTGCAGAGAAATGCGCCGCCTGGGCCACGGCGAGCGAGAACGGTTGCATGCCCTTTGACGAGTCGCACGCGGCAGGGATCGAACTGATCGTCGTCACCGACGACGATGCGCACGCGCGCCGCTTGATCGAGGCGCTGCGAACCGGCCGGCACCTCTACACAATCACAACGATCGCCGCCCGTGACGCACTGCACCCGAGTTTCGATGCGGCGATCGAGGCCGCGCGCGGCAAGCGGCCCGTGATCGCTTTCCTGGATTGCGCGTCCTTGGGCGAAGAAGCGGAAGTGTTGGCGGCTCGCGTTTTGGGCTTGCAGGCGACGATGGCGATCGAGTGCGTGGCGACGCGCCCGCCCTCCGACCTTCGCCGGCGCGGGAATCTGCGCGCGCTTGGGGCGAGCGTGTACGAAGAACCGGCCCCGGCGGCAGAGATCATCCCCCTGCATTGAGGCCGCGCCCCCGCGCTTCACGCTTCCTGCGTTGGCGCTTGGCGAAACCTGCGTATCATAGGCCGCATGGACGATGCGGTTGTTCACATCATCGACGATGACGCCTCGGTTCGGGCAGCGCTCGACAGCCTGTTTCGCTCGACCGGGCTGGCGACGAAACTGCATGCTTCAGCTGACGCGTTCATGGATGCGCCCCCGCCGTCCGATCAGCCGGGCTGTATGGTGCTCGACGTGCGCATGCCGGGCATGAACGGCCTGGAGTTTCAATCGCGGCTCGACGCGCTCGGCGTGACGCTGCCTGTGATCGTCGTCACCGGGCACGGCGACATCCCAATGTCGGTACGGGCGATGAAGGCGGGTGCGGTGGACTTCTTGCCAAAGCCGTTCCGCGATCAGGAGATGCTGGACGCCGTCGCCGCCGCGCTGGCCAAGGATCGTGTAAACCGCGCCGGGGCAGACAAGCGCCAAGCGCTGAAGGCTGCGTACGCGACCTTGTCGCCGCGCGAAAAACAGGTGATGGCGCTCGTCACCGCAGGCAAAATGAACAAGCAGGTGGCGGGCGACCTGGCGCTGAGTGAGATCACAGTCAAAATTCACCGCGGCTCGGCAATGCGAAAAATGGGCGCAAGGACGTTGGCGGACCTAGTGCGCATGGCGGAGGCGCTGAGCCTGCATGAGCGACCCGAGAACCCAGGCTAACACCAGCGTATGATGTTCGCCGCGGGCGCCGCGTGTCATGCATGGGCGTGATCCAACAGGCGCTGATCTCGATAATTGACGATGATGAGTCCCTGCGCGTGGCGCTGGTAGGGCTGGTGCGTTCGCTCGGCTACCGCGCTACCGGTTTCGCGCGCGCGGAGGATTTTCTCGCCGCGGAGGAGGCCCCGCAGAGCGACGCCATTGTCACAGACATCCATATGCCGGGTTTGTCGGGCATCGACTTGAAGCAGCACATGGCGCGCGAAGGGTGGATGGCGCCGGTGATTATGATAACGGCGCGAACCGAGCCCGGGTTGCGTGAGCGCGCCATCGAGAGCGGGGCGGTCTGCGTGCTCGAAAAGCCGTTCGCGGCCGAGGCGCTCATCGCTTGTCTCGAGCGGGTGCTGGCGCGCTGACGCAGTGGAGGCTAGGGAGGCGCATGGGCGACGATCAGGGCCAAGCCGCCGCGCAGGCGTTGCGTGAAAGCGAGTATCGCTATCGCAACCTCTTCCAGGCAATGGCGGCTTCGTTTTGGGAGCTCGATTTCACGCCCGTCGGCGCTATGTTGCGCGCGTTGCGCGCGGAGGGCGTCAAGGATTACGGCGCCTATTTCAAGGAACATCCGGAGTTTGTCCGGGCGATGATGCATGCGACGCGCGTTATCGACGTCAACGACCAGACGGTGGCTCTGTTCGGACGCGGTGACAAATCCGAATTGCTGCAGCCGCTTGATCGCTATTGGCCTGAGGAAAGCAATCACGTCTATGCCGCCAGCGTGGTGGCGGCGGTGTCGGGCCAGCCGAGCTACGCGGCCGAATGCAAGCTGCGCAGGCTGAACGGCGAGGTGTTCGATGCGCTGTTCACAGCGTGCTTCGCGACAGAAAGCGTCGCCGCCGGAAAACTTCTGATTGGCGTCATTGATATTTCCGAACGCGTGGAAGCGCAGGCAAAGCTACGGCAAGTGCAAGCCGAATTCGCCCATGCCGCACGGGTTTCAATGCTAGGCGAATTGACCGCCTCTATCGCCCACGAGGTCAACCAGCCGCTGGCGGCCATCGCTACAAACGCCGCCGCCGGCCTGCGCTGGCTAGACCGTCCCGCGCCTGATCTCACGGAGGTGCGCGCGCTTACGGAACGCATCATCGCCGACGCGCAGCGCGCAGCCGACGTGATTGCGCGTGTGCGCGCAATGGCGGGGCATCGAAGCCCCGCGCCCGAGCGCCTGGATCTGAACGGGGTGATCGAGGAAGCGATGCTGTTCCTGGCGCATGAACTGCAATCACATCGCGTGGCGCTGGCGCTCGACCTAGCGCAGGAGCTGCCGCTCGTGGCGGCCGACCGCACGCAAATGCAGCAGGTGATCGTGAACCTCGCCGTCAACGCGCTGCAGGCGATGGCCGAGACGCCGCCTGCTGAGCGGCGCCTCGGCGTGCGCACGCATTATGAGCCGAACGGTGTTCACGTGGCCGTTGAAGATAGCGGGCCCGGCATTGGCGCGGGAGACGCCGCGCGGGTATTCGACAGCTTCTTCACCACGAAGCGCAATGGACTGGGCCTCGGATTGCCGATCTGCCGGTCGATCCTTGAAGCTCATGGCGGCGCCATCGACGTGAGCAATTTGCCGAACGGCGGTGCGCGTTTCGCCATCACATTGCCGGCGGCGCCGTAGCCCACGCTCATACCAGTGTATTAGTTCGCAAGCCCTAGGTAGAATGGCGCGAGGCTGGGATCGGGCGCATCGTCTGAAGCGAATGAGACGGAGGCCATTCCCATGACAAAGACAATCGTATTGGTGCACGGCGCCTGGCTGAACAGCAAAGCCTGGGAGCTGTGGAAGACGCGCTTCGAGGCCAAGGGCTACACTGTGATTACGCCCGACTGGCCAGGCGATGAGGGCGATCCGGTTGATCTGAAAGCCAATCCGCGCCGGCAATTGACCAAGTACGGGCCGAAGGAAATCGTCGCCCATTTCGAAGCAATCATCCGCGCGTTGCCGGAGCAGCCGATCATTATCGGCCACAGCGCAGGCGGTGTGTTCACGCAGCACCTGCTGGATCGCGGGCTCGGCGTCGCTGGGGTCGCGATTGACCCCGCGCCGACGCCGGGCGTCGGCATTCCGCTCAATGCGGCGATTTCGGCCTTGCCGGTGCTGGGTGATCCGCTCAGCGGCGGCAAAGTGGTGTCGATGACGAAGAAATTCTTCGCCGAGCGCTTCGCCAACGGCCTGCCGCGCGAGCAGGTGAATGCGCACTTCGCGCGCTACATCGTGCCGACAGCCGGGAAGGTCTATTGGGACGGCGTGGTCTCCGGCGGCGCCGGATCTATCCATTGGGCGAGCAAGACGCGTGCGCCGCTCTTGCTGATCGGCGGCGGCCTCGACCTTATCGCGCCCGCCAGCATGACGAGGGAAATCTATTCGAAGCAGAGACGCGCGAAATCGCTGACGGAGCTGAAAATCTTTGACGACCGCTCGCACTACCTGTGCGCCGAGCCGGGCTGGGAAGAGGTTGCCGATTTCGCGCTGGCCTGGGCCGAGCGCAACCAGCGCAGCGGCGTTGCGTCCGGCGGCGCGCGCGCGGCCTAAGCCCAGAAACACCATAGATTTGCAGGAGGCGCAGATGCCTTACGTCACCGCCAATGACGGCGCGGAGATTTTTTACAAGGATTGGGGAGCCAAGGACGCCCAGGCGATCGTGTTCTCCCACGGCTGGCCGCTCTCAAGCGACGATTGGGACAAGCAAATGCTGTTCTTCGGCGAGCAGGGCTATCGCGTGATCGCCCACGACCGCCGTAGCCACGGCCGCTCCACGCAAACCTGGGACGGGAACAACATGGATCAGTACGCCGCCGATTTGGCTGTGCTGATGGACACGCTTAATCTCAGTAAGGCGGTCCTGGTCGGCCATTCAACCGGCGGCGGGGAAGTGGCGCACTATCTCGGCCGCCACGGAAGCGCACGCGTGTCCAAAGCGGTGCTGCTCGGCGCCGTGCCCCCGCTTATGCTGAAAACGCCGTCCAATCCCGAAGGCACGCCCATCGAAGCGTTCGACGGCATTCGCGCCGGCACGCGCGACGACCGCTCTCAATTCTATTATGATCTGACTATGCCCTTCTATGGCTACAACCGCGCCGGAGCGAGAGTAAGCGAGGGTCAGCGCGAGAGCTTCCGGTTGCAAGGACTCATGGGCGGCATCAAGGGCCAATACGATTGCATCCACGAATTCTCCGAGGTGGATTATTCCGAGGACCTAAAGAAGATCGATATCCCCGTTCTCGTCGCGCACGGCGATGACGACCAAATCGTTCCAATCCAGGCGTCGGCGCTGAAGAGCGTCAAGCTGCTGAAAGAAGGCGTGCTCAAGGTTTATCCAGGCGGCAGCCATGGATTCGCGGCGACCAATACCGATGAGTTTAACGCCGACCTGCTGAACTTCGTCCTGGGCCGCAAGATCGACGGCGCGGATTGAGACCGGTGAGAAGCGCGGCGCTGCCCGCGCCGCGCTTCAGTACTCGACGACGTTGAAATCCATGCCGCGCCTGAGAGGCGCCCCACCAGTAAGGGGAATGGCGCTTGTGTCATGCGGCGCCGGCGGATTTGTCCGGGGCTCATGACGATGAGCACACTGAACGGCCGCACGGCGCTGGTGACCGGCGCTTCCTCGGGCATTGGCGCTGCGACCGCAAGCGCCCTGGCGCGGGCGGGCGTTCACGTGCTTGCGGTGGCGCGGCGGATGGAGCGCTTGCAAGAGCTCGCAGCGGGTCAACCCGGGATCGACGCGTTCGTGGCCGATCTTTCGGACCCGGACGCTGCCGAACAGGTAGCGGCGCGCGCCGGGGCGGTGCTGGGTCGGGTGGACATTCTGGTGAACAATGCGGGCCTGATGCTGCTTTCGCCGTTCGCCGTCACGCCGATGGACGATTGGCGGAGAATGCTGGAGGTGAACCTGCTCGGCATGATCGCGCTGACGCATGCTGTTTTCCCCGGCATGCAGGCGCGCAAATCCGGCGACATCATCAACATTTCATCGGTATCCGGGCGGACGGCTGGCGCGAACTCAGCGGTCTATTCGGCGAGCAAGTTCGGCATGAACGGCTTTTCCGAAGGTTTGCGCCGCGAGGCGCTGAAGACCGGCGTGCGCGTGACAGTAATCGAGCCCGGCGCGGTGGCGACGGAATTGCGTGAGCACGTCGCCCATGGACCGACGCGCGCAATGATCGTCAATTGGGCGGAAGCGATGCGGCAGCTAACTGACAACGACGTGGCCAACGCTGTCCTCTTCGCAGCAAGCCAGCCGCCGCACGTGAGCCTGAACGAAATCCTGATGCGGCCAACCGATCAGGACTGAAAGCGCCTATTGCACGCGGCGCCAGTGGAAACGGAACGTTTGCACCCATTCGGCGGCGTTCGCGGGCATGACGAATTCGCGGCCCTCGAATGTCGCGCCATCTGCGCCGGGAATGTAGAGCGAGCGCTCCTGCGCCGGCGCACCATCCGGGGTTTGGGTCGACGTCAGCCCGACGAAGGCGCGCTCACGCTCGTCCCAATGCACGGCATACCCGGACTCAGCGCCGTAATTGCTGGCAAGAAACAGCGCTTCCAATTGGCCGGATTGCTCGTTGAAGTTCCAGAGCATGACGACTTCGCGGATGCGGCCGGTGTCAGGCCGGGTCCAGCGGGTGTGGCACTGCACGTATGTCTCGCGCAGAATGTAGCGGCATTCGGCCTCCACCGTTTCCCGCAGCGGACCCGCGTCGGGTTGGAACGGCCGAAGGAAAGCCGCGTCGCCGCGCCACTCGCCGATCAAGAACGAGAAATCGCGCACCGAGGGCGCCGTCTGCGCGTGTGCGTGCGAAGCCATTGTCGCCATCGTGGCGCACGCGAGGAAAACGAGTTTCAAAGTTCGCAGCATAAACATCTCCAGAGAGGCAGCGCTCGTGCCTATTCCAAGGCGCCGACGCAAGGACGATGCGACCAGCGCTCGTGTGGCTCTAAGCGTGCGCAAACAATGGCGCCCGCGTTCACATTTCTTCGTGTACGCGTTTATGCAGGCGTTGACCGGTGCGGCACGCGACGCGTAGCGAAAGCGCATGTTGAACCGCCGCTCTATTGTGCTTTCCCTGCTTGCCGCCGGCGCCTGCAACGACGCGGCGTCTCCCTCTGCGCGTGAATTGCGGGTCGATGTGCTTGCGCGTGGACTGAACGCGCCGTGGAGTTTGGCGTTCGTCTCGCCGCAAGACATATTGATCACGGAGAAATTCGCCGGCGTGCGCCGTTTCGCCGGTGGCGCTCTGACGGCTGTGCCGGGCGGACCGGCAAATATTCTGGCGCAGGGCGATAGCGGATTGTTGGATGTCGCGCTCGATCCGCAATTCGCAACAAACCGCTTCGTCTATCTCAGTTTCACCGAGGGCGATGTGGCGCGCAATCGCATGGCGATCTTCAGAGGCCGCTATGGCGATGGCGCCATCGAAGACGGGCAGGTTATCTTCCGCGTGGGGATCGACAAGGAGGGCGACGGGCATTCGGGCGGACGCATGCTGTTTCTTCCCGACGAAACGCTGCTGATCACGTCGGGCGAAGGCCGCACGCTGCCGCAAGAAGCGCAGAATCTCGGCTCGCATCTCGGCAAGACGCTACGTCTGACGCGCGATGGCGCGCCGGCGCCCGATAATCCTTTCATCGGCCGCGAAGGGGCGTTGCCGGAAATCTACACGTACGGCCATCGCAACGTGCTCGGCATGGTGCTCGACCCCCGCGACAACAGCGTCTGGCAAGCGGAGATGGGCCCGCGCGGCGGCGATGAAATCAACCGCATCGTCGCCGGCGGCAATTATGGCTGGCCGATCGCCACGTTCGGAACCGATTATGACGGGAGGATGATTTCGCCGGATCAGGAAGCGCCGGGCGTCGAGAGCCCTGTCGTGGTGTTCTCGCCGTCGATCTCACCTTCAGGACTCGCCGTGTATGCCGGCGATGCGTTTCCGGACTGGCAAGGCGACTTCCTGACTGGTTCGCTTTCGGCGCAGCATTTGCGCCGCGTGCGCATTCGCGACAGCATGGCTGTGCTTGAGGAAGTCTTGCTGCGCGACCGGCAGGCGCGCATCCGTGACGTCCGGGTCGGACCGGACGGGTTGATCTATGCGCTTACCGACAGTGACGACGGCGAATTGCTGCGGCTACAGCCAGCGTAGAAATCGCCGCTCAGCATTCGACGACATTGACCGCCAGCCCGCCCTGACTGGTTTCCTTGTATTTCGTCGACATATCGGCGCCGGTCTGGCGCATGGTTTCGATCACCTGATCGAGCGACACTTTGCTTGGCGCGGAGGAATGCAGCGCCAGGCGCGCGGCGTTGACCGCTTTCACGGCGCCGATGGCGTTGCGCTCGATGCACGGAATTTGCACCAATCCGCCGACCGGATCGCAAGTGAGGCCGAGATTGTGCTCCATGCCGATCTCGGCGGCGTTGGCGACCTGTTGCGGGCTGGCGCCCCAAACCGCGGCTAGCCCCGCCGCCGCCATCGAGCAGGCGACGCCGACCTCGCCCTGACATCCCATCTCGGCGCCAGAGATGGACGCACGCTGCTTGTAAAGCAGGCCGATGCCGCCGGCCGTGAGCAGGAAGCGGCGCATGGCGCGCGTGGGGTTTTCCTGATCGGCGCAATAATGGCGAAGGATCGCCGGCAGAATGCCGGCCGCGCCGTTGGTGGGCGCGGTGACGACTTTGCCGCCGGCCGCGTTCTCTTCGTTCACCGCCATGGCGTAAACGTTGAGCCAATCGAACAATTGCTCCGGCTCGTTGGCGTTGGGTTGCGCCTGCAGCGTGCGCCAAATGCCCGGCGCGCGGCGATTGACCTGCAGCGCGCCCGGAAGGACGCCCTCGCGTGAGAGGCCGCGTTCGATGCACGCCAGCATCACCTGCGCGACGCGGTCGAGCCGCGCATCGGTCTCGCTGCGCGGACGCATCGCGCCTTCATTGGCGTAGACCACGTCCTCAATCGACTTGCCTTCGCGCGCGCAGATTTCGAGCAATTCGGCGCCGGACGCGAACGGGAACGGCACTTTGCGGCCGGTGACGATCTGATCTTTCGGCGCCGGCGTGCGCAATTGCTTCTCGGTGGCGATGAAGCCGCCGCCGGTAGAATAATAGGTTTGTTCGAAGAGGAGAGCGTCGCCGGCGCCGTAGAGCGCAAGCTTCATGCCATTCGGATGCAATTCTGGCATCACGTCGTAGGCGAAGACGATGTCGCGCCCGGCGTCGAAGGCGATTTCATGCCGGCCCAAAAGCGCGATGCGCTTCTCCGCTTCCACCCGCGCGACGATGGCGTCGGCTTCGTCGGGGTCGAGCGTCTCCGGTTCGGCGCCGGCCAGGCCGAGGATGACCGCTTTCGGCGTGGCGTGGCCTTTGCCGGTCAGCGCCAGCGAGCCCTGCAACTCGACGACCACGCGCACGATGGCGTCCAGCGGCGCCTTTTGACCGGCCTCCTCGAGAAAGCGCTTGCCGATGCGGATCGGCCCCAGCGTGTGCGAGCTGGAAGGGCCGATGCCGATGCGAAAAAGCTCAAGTACGGAAAGCATCTCGATTGTCCTGGCGCTAGGTAAGCGATAGTGGGAAGGAATCCAACATAAGGCATGGCTGGCCGCGCGCGTGCGCTGCAGCAAATCAGGGAGCCGCCAGTGAAGGCTTTGGTGAAGCGCGAAGCGAAGCGCGGGCTATGGCTCGAAGACGTGCCGAAGCCGGAACCGGGGCCGAACGACGTGCTGATCCGGGTGAAGCGAACGGCCGTGTGCGGCACCGACCTGCACATCTACAAGTGGGACGAGTGGGCGCAGAAGACGATCCCGGTGCCGATGGTGGTGGGGCACGAATTCGTCGGCGAGATCGTCGAAACAGGCGACAACGTTAACGACTACAAAGCCGGCATGATCGTTTCCGGCGAAGGCCACATCGTCTGTGGGCGCTGCCGCAATTGCATGGCCGGCCGGCGCCACCTCTGCCCCTATACGCAAGGCGTGGGCGTGAACCGGCCTGGCGCATTCGCGGAATACATTTCCATCCCCAACGCCAATGTCTGGCATCACGCCGACGGCATCGATCTCGACATCGCTTCGATCTTCGATCCGTTCGGCAACGCCACGCACACGGCGCTGCAATGGGACATGGTGGGCGAGGACGTGCTCATCACCGGCGCGGGCCCGATCGGGGCGATGGCGGCGGCCATCGCCAAGCACGCCGGCGCGCGTCATGTCGTGATCACGGACGTGAACGACTACCGGCTCGAGCTGGCGAAGACGTTAGGCGCGACGCGGACGGTCAACGTTTCGCGCGAGAAGCTGGCCGACGTGCAGAAGGAACTCGGCATGACCGAAGGCTTCGACGTCGGGTTGGAAATGTCAGGCGCGCCGAGCGCGCTCAACGACATGATCGACAACATGGCGCATGGCGGGAAAATCTCGATCCTTGGCATTCCATCCGGCGACACCACGGTTGATTGGAATAAAGTCGTCTTCAACATGCTCACGATAAAAGGCATTTACGGACGGGAAATCTTCGAGACCTGGTACAAGATGACCGTGATGATCCAGTCCGGGCTGAACCTCGCGCCGATCATCACCCACCGCCTTCCCTACACCGAGTTCGAGCAGGGGTTCGAAGTCATGCTGCAGGGGCATTCGGGCAAAGTGGTCCTGAACTGGGAATAGACGCGGGCCAGGCGCACAGCACACGAGGGCAAGATGTACGGCGCGTTCCAAGAACACATTGAGCGCGAATTGCGCAGCATTCGCGAGGCGGGCTTCTACAAGGAAGAGCGCGTGATCGATACGCCGCAGGGCGCAGAGGTGGGCGTAAAGGGCGGTCAAACCGTCATCAATCTGTGCGCCAACAATTATCTCGGCCTGGCGCAGGACCCCCGCGTCGCCGAGGCGGCGCACGAGGGGATCGACCGCTGGGGCTACGGCATGGCCTCAGTGCGCTTCATCTGCGGGACACAGACCATCCACAAGCAGCTTGAAGCGCAGCTTTCGTCCTGGCTGCAACTAGAGGACACGATCCTCTATCCGTCCTGTTTCGACGCCAATGGCGGTTTGTTCGAAACGCTGCTAGGCGCGGAAGACGCGATCATTTCGGACGAACTCAATCACGCCTCTATCATCGACGGCGTGCGCCTCTGCAAGGCGCAGCGCTATCGCTACAAGAATAACGACATGGCCGATCTCGAAGCGCAGCTTAAGGCGGCGGATGCCGCGGGCGCGCGCTTCAAACTGATCTCGACCGATGGCGTCTTCTCAATGGACGGCATCATCGCCCAATTGGACAAGATCTGCGACCTGGCGGAGCGCTACAATGCGCTGGTGCACGTCGATGACAGCCATTCCACCGGGATCGTCGGTCCCGGCGGGCGCGGCACCGCCGAGCATTGCGGGGTGATGGACCGCATCGACATCGTGACGTCGACGTTGGGCAAAGCGCTGGGCGGCGCGAGCGGCGGCTTCACCGGCGGCAAGAAAGCGATCGTCGAATTGCTGCGGCAGCGCTCGCGGCCCTATCTCTTCTCCAACACGGTGCCGCCGATGATCGCGGCCGGCGCCAAGAAGGCGGTTGAGTTGGCGCAGGCAGGCGACGATCTGCGCCGCCGGCTCCGCGAAAACATGCAACTTTTCCGCAACGGGCTCGAAGCGGCTGGTTTCGATCTCGTCGCCGGCGAACACCCGATCATTCCGGTGATGCTGTACGACGCCAAGCCCGCGGTGGCGCTGGCGGACGCGCTGCTGAAGCGGGGCGTCTATGTGATCGCCTTTTCCTATCCTGTGGTGCCGAAGGGCAAAGCGCGCATTCGCACGCAGATGTCGGCTGCGCACACGAAGGACGAGATAGAACGGGCCGTGGCCGCGTTCGCGGAAGCCAAGGCGGCGCTTTAGCGATGGCGAAGCCTGTCGTCATGTACGGCATCAAGAATTGCGACACGATCAAGAAGGCGCGCGCCTGGCTTGAGCAGAAGGGCGTGGCTTACGACTTTCACGACTACAAAACGGACGGCGTCGACAAAGCCAGGTTGGCGCGCTGGGCCGAGCAGGTGGGCTGGGAGACGCTGCTGAACCGGGCCGGGACCACGTTCCGGAAGCTGCCCGAGGCGCAGCGTGAGAACCTGACAGAGAAGAAGGCGCTGGCGCTGATGGCGGCGCAGCCCTCCATGGTTAAGCGTCCGGTCATCGAAGCGGGCAAGGCTGTGCTGGTCGGCTTCAAACCGGACGAATACCAGAAGCGCCTGCTTTAGCCCTAGGGCCCTAGGCCGAGACTAGCCGATCGGGGCGAAAATGGGGCATGCATCTGATCGGGCTTTTCGAGGCATCCCTAAAGCAACGGGCTACCTCGGGGCTCATGGAGACGAAATATGGAAGGGCTTGTCGCCATTTTTATCGTGCTGATCGTGTTCGGCACTGTGGCAGCGATCGTTTTGGGGCCGATCTGGTTCAAGGAGCGGACCAAGCGTTCCGCGCACGCCATCATCGCGCAGGCCATGGAACGGGGCCAAAACCTCGATCCGGAACTGATGCAGCGGCTGACCCAATCGATTGAGGTTCAGCAGAACCGGCCACGGAAAACCCTGGGCAACGGCATTGTCCTGCTGGCGCTGGCCGGCGGTTTCGCCCTGGCCAGTTATTTCAGCGGCGATTTCGATCCCTCCGGCCACGCCATGGGCGGCATGATGACCACAGCCGTCATCCTCGGCGCTCTGGGCGCGGCGTTCACTTTGCTGGCGATCATCGATTACGCCTCGAAGAAGAAGGATGGGTGAGAAGCGGTGAATGGCGTCGGCAAGGGGGTTCCTCGATCTGGCCACGGCCTCGGAGGCGGCGCTTATCGTCGCCGCCCAGGCCAGGGACCAGAGAGCCTTCTCCGAGCTGGTGAAGCGCCGGCAAGGTTGGGCGCGGGCCTTGCTCCGACGGATGTGTTCGAACGCGGCCGAGGCTGACGATTTATCTCAGGAGGCGTTCGTGAAGGCGTGGGAAAGGCTCAGGGATCTGGAAACCCCGGCGGCTTTCCCTGGTTGGTTCAGGAGGATCGCGGTGACTACCTTTCTGATGGCCAAAAGACGCCAGAAGGCGGTGTTCGAAGTTATCGACGACGCCTCGCCAATTGCCGACGAAACCTCCACGCCGGAGGCTGCCGCCGGCGCCAAAATTGACTTGGAAAGGGCCCTGTCCCGCCTCTCGGATGCCGAAAGGATGTGTGTAACCTTGAATCACGGTGAGGGTTTGAGTCATTCTGAGATCGTGGAGATCACGGGTCTTCCGCTCGGGACGGTCAAATCCCATGTCCTGAGAGGAACTGAAAAGCTTCGCCGCATGTTGGAGGCGGCCTGATGAACGATTTTAACGCTGCCCTGACCCGGGCCTTCGCAGAGGCCCCCGAACCGGCTGATGACGGCTTCTCCGTCAAGGTCGAGCGCGCTGTCGCCAAGCGTGAGCAATCGGTGCTGTGGCTGCTGACCGCCCAGGGCTTCGGGCTTGCCGCCGCCGCCGCCGCCATCGTTTACGGGCTGATGGGCGTGTTCGAGATTTACGGCATGGAATTGCTGGCCGGCCTCGGGCTGGAAGTGGCGCGCGCCCACGGCGCGATGACCGAAGTCTCGGCGATCAATTTCACATCGCTAGCGGCGGGCCTGACCCAGGTCCTGTTCGTGGCGGCCGGTTTGGCGGGCGGCGCGGTGGTCTATCGCGCCTCCCAGCAATAACCCGCTCCTGGCTTCTTCGCTGGCGCAACATGAGCTGAGGCTCTAGAGCATCGCTATCAGCGAGGCTCCCATGTCGCGTCACAGCAACGCCCAGCCCCGGGTCACGGCCCCGGATATCCGCGCCCGCAAAGGCGGCCAGCCCATCGTCTGCCTGACCGCCTACACCGCGCCGATGGCGGCTCTCCTGGACCCCCATTGCGACCTACTGCTGGTGGGCGACAGCGTCGGCATGGTGGTGCACGGCCTGCCCAACACGGTGGGCGTAACCATGGAGATGATGATCCTGCACGGCCAAGCGGTGATGCGCGGCGCTGAGCGCGCGCTGGTTGTCATCGACATGCCTTTCGGCAGTTACGAAAGCGGCCGCGAGCAGGCTTTCGCCAACGCAGCCCGCATTCTGAAGGAAACCGGCGCCCAGGCGGTCAAAGTGGAAGCCGGCGAATACGTGGCTGAGACCATCGCTTACATGGTGCAGCGCGGCATACCGGTGATGGGTCACGTAGGCTTGCGGCCCCAGGCGGTGAATGTGGACGGGAAATTCCGCGCCAAGGGCAAAACCGTCGAGGAACGCGAGCGGGTGCTGGCGGAAGCCAAGGCGGCGGACGCCGCCGGCGCCTTCGCCATCGTGGTGGAAGGCGTGGACGAAGCGCTCGCCCCCGAAATAACCGCCGCCGTCAGCGCCCCCACCATCGGCATCGGCGCTTCGGCGCAGTGCGATGGCCAAATCCTGGTCACCGACGACATGCTGGGTCTGTTCGACTGGACCCCGAAATTCGTCCGCCGTTACGGCGACCTGAAGAACGTGATCGACAAGGCGACGGCGGACTACGCCGCCGATGTCCGCGCCCGCCGTTTTCCTGCCGCAGCCGAGACCTATGCCTTGCGGGTCAATGCGGCGCGGCAGCCGCGCGTTGCCGGGGGCGACAAGCGCGGCTAGCTTGCCGCCGATTTTGACGGGGACTGGCTCGCGCCTCTGGGCGGGCCGCGGGCCAGGACGGACGTGTGACCAACGAATCCGACAGTTTCATCCAGGAAGTTGACGAGAGCCTGCGCCAGGATCGCATGCTGGCGATGGGCAAGCGTTACGGCCCGTATTTGATCGGCGTGTTCGTTCTTATCGTCGCGGCGGTGGCGGGCTGGCAGTTCTGGGAGGCGCAGCAGCGCAACGCCGCGCGCACGCAGAGCGAAGCGTTCATGGCCGCGTCGCAATTGATTGAGCAAGGCGATCTGGCCGGCGCGAAGGCGGCGTTCTCCGATCTCTCCGACCAGGGCCCGCGCAATTATCGCTTGATGGCGCGTATGGAGCATGCAGCGCTGCTGCAGGCGGAAGGCGATCTGCAGGGCGCGGTCGAGGAATTCGATCAAGTCGCCGAACAGGCGGAAGATTCGATCATGCGCGACAGCGCCCATATGCGCGCGGCGTATCTCGTCGCAGACACGCAAGATTTCGACGCCGTGCAAACGCGTTTGCGTCCGCTGATCGATGGCGGCGGACGCATCTCGTACCTCGCGCAGGAATTGCTCGGCGTGGAGGCGTGGGAAGCGGGCGAACTCGATTTGGCGCGCGAGACATTGGAAAACCTGCAACTCGCGTTCGACGCGCCGGAAACGGTGCGCCGGCGCGCGCAACTCGCGCTCACCGTTATTGGCCCTGCGCCCGAAGCCGCGTCGGATGCGGCGCCGGCGCAGACGCCTGCCGAAGGAGAAACCGAATGAACGGCCACCTGAAGGGTCCGATCGCGGCCATCGCCGCGGCCGCCGCTTTGTCGGCGTGCTCCACCGCACAGCGCATCGGCGATGCGGTGTGGCCGTTCAGCGGAGAGGGTGAATCCTCAGCGCCCCTGGTGCCGGAAGACGGCCGCATCTCCATCCTCAGTTTTGAACAACAATTGACCCCCGATCCTGCGCTCGCGTCGCAAACGATCGCTACGCCGCAGCCGGTTTCGTTCACCGAATGGAGCCAACCCGGGGGCGTCGCCAGCAATGCGCCGTCGAACGTCGCCGGTGAAGGCACGCTGGCGCGGGCTTGGCGCAGCGAATTGGGCGACGGCGCCAATCGCGACCGCACGCTTTCGGGGCCGCCGGTCATTTCAGAAGGTCTGCTGTTCTTCCTGGACGCGGATCATCGCGTACACGCGATCGACGCGGCGACCGGCAACCGCCGCTGGACGCGCGAGATGCGCCCAGAGGGCGGCGAAGATCGCCGCGCGCGCGGCGGCGGCGTCGCGGCGGCCGGCGGCCGTGTTTTCGTCACCACCGGCTTCGGTTTCATCGCTGCGATCGACGCCGCCAACGGTGACGAGGTTTGGCGCACCAATGGCGGCGCGCCGTTCCACTCCGCACCCGTGGTCGCGGGCGGCCGTGTGTTCGCCACCACCAACGATAGCGAGTTGATGGCGTTCGATGCAGGCACGGGCGCGGTGCAATGGACTCACCAGGCGATCGCCGAGCCGGCGCGGATTCTTTCGTCCTCTTCGGTGGCGGTGTCGGGCGAGTCTGTGATTGCGCCGTTCGCCTCGGGTGAACTGACCGCGCTGCTGGCCGCGAACGGGCGGCGGCTCTGGACCGACTCGCTTTCGCGCACGGGGCGGCTGACCTCGCTCTCGGCCATCAACGACATCGCAGGGCGCCCCGTGGTCGATAACGGCGTGGTCTATGCCGCGAGCCATTCCGGGGTGTTGACCGCCATCGATCTGCGCACCGGCCAGCGCATCTGGGATCGCCCGTTCGCCTCAACGCAAACGCCGCTAATCGCCGGCGACGTGCTTTATGCGGTGAGCGTCGACGGCGAGTTGGCGGCGTTCGACCGCACCAGCGGCGGCGTCTATTGGGTGCGCCAGTTGCGCCGCTTCGAGGACGAAGAGGACCGCGAAAACCGCATCGCCTGGACCGGGCCGATCATGGTTGGCGGAAAGCTCATTCTCGCCAGTTCGCTTGGTGAAGTGGTCGCGGTGGCGCCGCAGAACGGCACCATCACTGCAACCAGCGACGTCGAAGATCCGGTTTTCATCCCGCCGATCACGGCGAACGGATCGATTTACGTGGTCACCAACGAAGCGAGACTGGTTGTCTTGCGATAAGGTATCGGCTGTCAGGTATCGGATCTCGAAGCGCCAATCCGAATACCGGCGCCGGGATTCTGAAGCCTGATGTTCAAGCTCGCAATCGTCGGCCGGCCCAATGTCGGCAAATCTACGCTGTTCAATCGGCTGGCGGGCAAGAAGCTCGCCATCGTCGATGATACGCCGGGCGTCACGCGCGACCGGCGTGAAGCGGCGGGCAGGCTGGGCGATCTCGATTTCACGCTGATCGATACGGCCGGCTTCGAGGACGCCACCGACGCCTCGCTTGAGGCGCGCATGCGCGCACAGACCGAACAAGCGATCCGCGACGCCGACCTGATACTTTTTCTGGTCGATGCGCGCGCGGGCGTGCTGCCGCTCGACCAAAGCTTCGCCGCCATTCTACGCCGCGCGAAGAAGCCGGTGGTGCTGATCGCCAACAAGGCTGAAGGACGCGCGGGCGAAGCAGGGGTTAATGAGGCGTATGCGCTAGGCCTTGGCGAGCCGGTTGCGATTTCGGCGGAGCACGGCGAAGGCATGGGCGATCTGTTCGCGGCGATGACCGCGCATGTCGAGGCGCACAGCGAGAACGAGGGCGACGAACGCGGCGACAAGCCCATCAAGCTCGCCATCATCGGCCGTCCGAACGCCGGCAAATCGACATTGGTCAACGCGCTGCTGGGCGAAGACCGCCTGCTCGTCGGCCCCGAAGCCGGCATCACGCGCGACGCCATTGCGATCGATTGGCGCTGGCAGGGCAAGCCGTTCCGCCTCGTCGACACTGCCGGCATGCGCAAGAAAGCGAAGGTGCAAGCCAAGCTTGAGCGCATGTCCGTGGGCGAAACGCTGAACGCAATCCGCTTCGCCGATGTCTGCGTTCTCGTGATGGACGCGCGCGAGGCGTTCGAAAACCAGGACCTCGCCATTGCCGACCTCGTCGTGCGCGAGGGCCGCGCTCTGGTTCTGGCGCTGGCGAAGTGGGACCAGATCGAGGATACGCGCGCGCACTTTGAAGAGATGAAGCTGGTGGCTAAGGAGAGCCTGCCGCAGGCGCGGGGCGCGCCCCTCGTCACCATCGCAGCCCAAGCGGGGGTCGGCCTCGATCGCCTGATGAAAGCGGTGCTCGAAGCGCACCACGATTGGACCGCGCGGGTGAAGACAAGCGATCTCAACAATTGGCTGCAGGCGACCCTTTCGCGCCATCCCCCGCCCGCCGTGCGCGGCAAGCGGATAAAGCCGCGTTTCATTACGCAAGTGAAGGCGCGACCCCCGACCTTCGTGCTGATTTCGTCCCGCGCAAGTGATTTGCCTGAGAGCTACAAGCGCTATCTCGTGAACGAGATGCGCGAGGCGTTCGACCTCCACGCAGCGCCGGTGCGGCTGATCGTGCGGCAGAACAAAAACCCGTTCGCCGGGGAGGAAGAATGACGCGGTTGTGGCAGGCGATCCTGGTCGGCGGATTGATCGCGGGCGTCTTGGACATCCTCTATGCGTTCGCCGTCTACGGGCCGCTGAGCTATGGACTTTCACCGCTCGGCGTTCTGCATTCGGTCGCCGCCGGCTGGATCGGACGCGACGCCGCGCGCGCGGGCGGCTGGGAAGCGGGCGCACTCGGCCTGGCCACGCATTTCGGCATCGCCCTGATCATGGCGGCCGCCTATGGGTTTGCTGCGCGCGTTTGGCCCGTGCTGACGCGGCGCGCGGTGCTGTGGGGCCTCGTCTATGGGCTCATTCTCTACGTGGCGATGAATTACGTGGTCGTCCCGCTCTCGGCGGCGGGCGCAGCGCGAGATTTTCCGGCGGACGCAGCCGAGGCGCTGGCGCGGCTGGCGGATTCCTTCAGCGAGATTCGCCCGCGTTACGACGCCGCGTTCCCGTGGATGATCCCGGGAACGATCCTGACGCACACGCTTCTGGTCGGCCTGCCGATCGCGCTGGCGGCGAAACGCTTCACGGACGCTGACTGAAACGTGGATCGGCGCGCGCAAGTTCGGGCGGTGCGATGCGCATGACGAAACCGTCTGCGTCAGCGCCGCTGGAGCTCGCGGAATAGCCGCCGATGAGGAGATCGCCGTCCGGCAAGGGCTGGATGGCGGCGCCGTTGTCGTCGGCGGGACCAGCGAGGATGGCGATCCCAGGCTCGAACGCACCTTGCGTGGCGAGCGCGGCGACAATGACGTCCCAATCGCCGCGTGCGTTGGCGCTCCGTGTGTAGCCGATAAGCCAGGCCCGGCCGTCAGGTCCGATGCGGACTGAGATCGGCCGGTCGTCACCCTCGCCGCCGAACACCGCGCGATTGAGAAGCGTCCCGTCCGGTGCGAGCGTCACCGCGAAGAAATCGCGGTCGCGCGCGCCCCAGCTTTGCGTATAGCCGATGGCGATGATGCTTCCGTCGGCGCGCACCGCCAGGCCATGATTGATGTCGGCGGTGACCGGTGCGCCAATGATGCGGCGCCAAATCTCGTTTCCCGCGCCGTCGAACTTGAGCACCAGCAGGTCGCCGTCGTCGGCTGTGGCCGTTCCGCCGCTGACAATAAAGCCGCCGTCGCCCGCCGGTTCGATATAGAGTGCGCCGGAACTGTCGCCTTCGACAAGGATGCGCCGCCATTGCTCGCGGCCTTGCGCATCGACCTTCAATAGCAGGACGCGGCGCGCGCCATCGGCGACGGAATGTCCCGCGCCGATCCAACCTCCGCCGCCAGCGGGCGCAAGGTCGGTGATGCGGTCATAGTCGGCCTCGCCGAAGGCGGCTTCGCCGAGCAATGCACCGGCGGAATCGGTGCGCAGCACCCATGCGTCTAGCCCGCCCGCGCCGAAGCGGCTGGTGAAGCCGCCAAAGATGTAGCCCTCCGGCGATTGTAGCGCCGTCCAGAGAGCGTCGATGCCGCCGCCTTCGCCATATTCGCTTTGACGAACGATTGCGCCCGTTTCCACGTCCAGTTCGGCGGCGAGGCCGCGCCAATCGCTCGGCGTTTCACCATCAACGCGATTGAGAAAGCCAACGACGAGCGCTGCGCCACTGTCGAGCAGCAGGATGTCGTTGATCCAGTCGTCGCCGGGACTGGAGAAAGTTTGGGTCCAGCGGACAACGACAGGTCCGCTCAGCATTTGCGCGGACGCCATTGGGGCCGCGAGCGCGAGGGCCAGGGCGATTGCACGTTTCATGGTTCGCAAGCATGTGCAGGCGCAGGGGCCGGAGCGAACGCTATGCGATCAAGCAGCGCGCGTTGGCGTTAAAGCGCTTGGGCGCAGGCCCAACCGCTCGACCAAGCCCATTGGAAATTATAGCCGCCGAGCCAGCCGGTGACGTCGACGGCCTCGCCGATGAAATGCAGTCCTCTCACGCCGCGCGCCTCAAGCGTTTGCTGCGAAAGCGCGTCGGTATCAACGCCACCGACGGTGACTTCGGCCTTCGCATATCCCTCCGTACCGATCGGCGTAAGCGGCCAGGATTTGAGCTTGCTCATGGCCTCTACGAGCACTTGATCCTTCACGTCGCCGAGCGGGGTCGCGGGGAATGTCTGCGCCAGCGCCGAGGCGAGCCGCTCCGGGACGAACTCGGAGAGTAAGGCCTTGAGCTGCGCCTTGGGACGCTCGCGCTTGCGTGCGACAAGCGCATCGGGCGCAAGAGACGGCAGCCAATCGATTGCGAGCGACTGTCCTTCGCGCCAATAGGAGGATGCTTGCAGAATGGCCGGTCCGGAAAGACCGCGATGCGTGAAGAGCGCCGCCTCTTCGAAGGCCGCGCCTTCACACGATGCGCGCACGGGCGCCGCCACGCCGCTGAGCGGGCGCATCCAGGCGAGGTCGGCTTCTCCGAACGTGAGCGGCACAAGGCCCGGGCGCGTCGCGATTACGGGGACGCCAAATTGGCGGGCGACATCGTAGGCGAACCCCGTTGCGCCGAGTTTCGGAATCGAGAGCCCGCCGGTGGCGACGATCAAAGCCGGCGCGTGCAAGGCGCCGGAATCGGTATCGACGCTGAACACATCGTCACGCCGCACCGCGCGGATCGCGGCGCCGGTGCGGATCGCCACGCCTGCGCCCGCGCACTGATCGAGCAGGAGCTGCACGATCTTGCGCGAGGCGCGTGCGCCCTCGCAGAACAATTGTCCGAGCGTCTTTTCGTAATACGCGACGCCGTGCGATTCGATCAGGGTGATGAAATCGCTGGGCGTGTGCCGCGCCAGAGCCGAGCGGGCGAAGTGTGGGTTGCGCGAGAGGAAGCGCTGCGCAGCGTGCGCAGCAATGGCGTCGACATTGGTGAAGTTGCAGCGTCCGCCGCCGGAGATGAGGATTTTCGCGCCCGGCTCGCTGTTGTGCTCAAGTACGATCACGCGGCGGCCGCGGCGTCCAGCATGCAGCGCGCAATAAAGGCCAGCAGCGCCTGCGCCAATGATAATGGCGTCGTAGCGCGCGTTCACGCGCCGCGCTGGAAGGTGACGAGCACGCCGTTCTCGCCGAATTCGGGACGCAGCATCGGCGCAAGTTGCAGCGCAACGTCCTCAGGCGCCGGCAGCGTGTTCGGATCTTCGCCTGGAAACGCCTTCGCGCGCATGGCGGTGCGGGTCGGGCCTGGGTTGAAGAGATTGGCGCGGATCGGCGTCACGGCGTTCTCGGCGGCGTAGCAGGCGATCAGGTTTTCCAGCGCCGCTTTGCTGGCGGCGTATGGGCCCCAATAGGCGCGGGGCGCGCGTGCGACGCTCGAGCTTACGAACACAGCGCGGCCAGCGTCGGAGGCGCGCAAGAGCGGGTGCAGCGTCGCAAGCAGGCGCTGGTTGGCGGCGAAATTCACCGACATCACCTCGTCCATCAGCGCGGGTGTGGCCTGGTGCGCCGGCGTCAGCGAGCCGAGCACGCCGGCGCAGGCGGCCAAGGCGTCGAGCTTGCCGAAGCGCTCGTAGAGCACGGGGCCCAGCTGATCGATGGCTTTGCCGTCGCGGAGATCGAGCGGCACCAGCGTCGCCTCGCCCTTGCCTTCGCTCTTGATAGTGTCATCGAGGCTTTCGAGGGCTTTTTGCGCGCGCGCCACGGCGATGACGCGCCATCCCTCGCGCGCGAGCGCAACCGCGAGGGCGCGGCCAATGCCGCGCGACGCGCCGGTCACCAATGCGATGCGTTGTCCCGTCATTATTCGGCGGCGGCTTCAGCCAGCAGCGAGAGCTGGAAATCCTTCATCGCGCGCTCGGCCGAATGATCGACGAGACGGGTGGGATATTCGCCGGTGAAGCAATGATCGGTGTATTGCGGCTGCTTGGCGTTGCGCACCGCGTCCATGGCCCAATAGAGACCGTCCACCGAAAGGAAGCCGAGCGACTCCACGCCCAGGCTCTGCTCCATCTCCGTCAGCGACATATGCGCCGCCATCAGCTCTTCCTTCACGGGCATGTCGATGCCGTAGAAGTCCGGATGCTTGATCGGCGGCGAAGCGCTGCGGAAATGGACTTCCTTGGCGCCAGCCTCGCGCACCATCTGCACGATCTTGCGCGACGTGGTCCCGCGGACGATTGAATCGTCTACCAGGATGACGCGTTTGCCCTTGATGACGCCGCGATTGGCGGCGTGCTTGAGGCGCACGCCGATGTCGCGAATGGCCTGCTTCGGCTGAATGAAGGTGCGGCCGACATAATGGTTGCGGATTATGCCGAGTTCGTACGGCAAGCCGCTTTGCGCGGCGAAGCCCATCGCTGCGGGCACGCCGGAATCGGGCACAGGCACGACGACATCCGCCTCTACGCCGGTTTCTTCCGCGAGACGGCGGCCCATGCGTTTGCGCACTTCGTAGACGGACTTGCCCTCAATGATCGAATCCGGACGCGAGAAGTAAACGAATTCGAACACACAAGGGCGGGCAGGGACGCGCGGGAACGGGAAGAGGCTTTCCACCTTCGCCACACCGTCGGCGCCGCGTGTGATCACCACCACTTCGCCCGGCTCGATGGCGCGTACAAACGTCGCGCCGATAATGTCCAGCGCGCAGGTTTCGGAACACAGGATCGGCGCGCCTTCGCGGTCGCCCAGCACCAAGGGGCGGATGCCCAACGGATCGCGCACGCCGATCAGCATGTCGTTGGTCAGGCACACGAGCGCGTAGGCGCCTTCGATTTGGCGCAGCGCATCAACGAGGCGGTCGGGCGCCGTGCGCCGCGGCGAGCGTGCGATCAGCTGCAGCACGCATTCAGTGTCGGAGGTGGATTGGAAAATGGCGCCGTCATCGACCAGGCGTTCGCGCAGCGCGCGGGCGTTGGTCAGGTTGCCGTTGTGGGCGAGCGAGAAGCCGCCGATGGCGATGTCGGCGAACAGCGGCTGCACGTTGCGCAGCATGGCGCCGCCCTGGGTGGCGTAGCGGGTGTGGCCGATGGCCATGGCGCCGGGCAGGCGCTTGGGCACGTCGGGGCCCGAAAAATTGTCGCCGACGAGACCGAGGCGGCGTTCGGTGTGGAAGCGGGCGCCGTCATAGGTGACGATGCCGCAGCCTTCCTGACCGCGATGCTGCAAGCCGTGCAGGCCGAGGGCGGTTAAAACGGCGGCGTCTTCGCTGCCGAAGACGCCGAATACGCCGCATTCCTCGCGTGGCTTGCCCTCGTCCCAATCGTCGCCCGCCTGTCGTTCCGGGGCGGTATCGAAGCGGAGGATGGAACGCTGGCTGCTCATGCCGTCCTCAGTTGGGAGTCTCCGCGGGCGCCGGTTCGGCCGGCGGGATCGGGGCCGACTCACGCGCCCGTCCACGTTCAATATAGTCGCTCGCGCGCTGTCGCGCCTGTGGCAGAACCGCTTCAAGTGCGCGCGCCACCCCCTCGTAAATCGGATAGGTCCGGGCGCCGCGAATGGCGTCTTGCATCGGGTCCTGGGGCGCAGCCCCCGTATCGGGCTGGGTTTGGCGCATCAGCAGCACGAACAAGGCAACCACGAGCACGCCGCGCAGAATGCCGAACGCGAGCCCCGCGGCGCGATCGAAACTGCCGATCTCGGTGGACTGATGTGCAGTCTTGGCCACCGCCGAGGTGACCACCGTGATGGCGATGAACACGACCAGGAACACGATCAGTCCGGCCGCTACCGATGCCAATGGTCCGGATAGACCGGCGGTGTTCTCGACCGTCGGGCGCAGCATTTCGGCGAAAAACACCGCAGCGATGGCCGCGCCGATGAAGGCGATAACGGAGAAGACTTCGCGGATCAGGCCGCGCGCGAACGCCATGATGCCGGAGAGGGCCAAGATCGCCAACGCAGCGAAATCGAACCAGGTGAAGCCGAAACCTTCCATCGCCTCTCCCCTCCCACAAAGCCGCGCCGGCGGGCGCTTCCGGCGCGCCGGTTCCGGATTGGTAGACGGCTGACGAGACGAAAGGAAGCCTGAACGCTGCCTAGGCGGGCAGGCGGCGGACATCGGCCAGTTAGGGCGCCTGGTCGCAACCGGCGCGCGTGTCACGAGCGCCGGGATTAGGATTGTCGGCGCAAATCGGAGGCGTTCGGATGTGGCAAGGCGTGGTAGTGGCGGCGGCTTTGATGCAGGCGGCGAGCGCGCCTGAGGCGCCGCAGGCGCCGCCCCCGCGTGAATTGGCGCCGGGCGTTCATCTCATTCCGGGAGCGATCCTGCCGCAGCGCGGACCGGACGGAAACAGCGTCGTGTTCACAGCGCGCGATGGCTTGATTGTCGTCGATACCGGCCGCCACGCCTGGCACAGCGACGCCATACTGGGCTTCGCGCGCGCTCAGAGCAGGCCGATCGCAGCAATTCTCAACACGCACTGGCATCTCGACCATTCGAGCGGCAATGGGCGCTTGAAGGCCGCCTATCCCGATGCACGCGTCTATACCACCGATGCCATCGAGCGCGTGTTGGCGCCGGGCGGTTTTCTGGTGCGCAATCTCGATCAGACCCGCGCCATGCTCGACAATCCCGATCTGAGTGCGGTGCAGAAAGAAGAAGTGCGCATCTATCTCGCCACCATGGACGAACGCGACATTCTGCGTCCGGACGTGCTGATCGAGCGCTCCGGCCGCACGCGCATCGCTGGCAAACGGCTTGATGTGCGCGTGGCTGAGCGCGCCGTCACCGATTCCGACATTTGGCTTTACGATCGCGCCAGCCGCATCGCCGTCATCGGTGATCTCGTGACGTTGCCGGCGCCGTTCTTCGAGACGGCCTGCCCAGAGCAATGGAGCGCAGCGCTTGACGCGGTATGGGCGACGCCGTTCGAGACCGCCGTGCCCGGCCATGGCGAGCCGATGTCGCGGGCGCAATTCGACAGCTACAGGCAAGGCTTCAACGCGTTCATGGCGTGCGTGAACTCAGATGCCGAGGCGGCCCAATGCGGAACGGTGTGGGTCGAGGGCGTGCGGCCGTTGCTGACGCCGGAAAGCGAAGCGTCGGCGCGCGCATACGCGGAGTATTATGTCGGCTTCCTGCGCCCGCATGGCGGACGCAGCGCCGATTGCCTCGCGGATTAGCGCTCGCCAGCACCCAAAGCAGCGGCCAGTTCGGAAATGTGGCTCATGGCGCGCACCTTGATGCCGCTGGCGCCGCCGCCCTTTTTTTGCGGCGGCGCGAACGCCGAAGCGAAGCCGAGCTTCGCCGCCTCCTTGAGCCGCAGATCGCTGCGGCCGGCGGGGCGGATGTCGCCCGAAAGCGCAACCTCGCCGAAGGCGACGCAATCGCGCGGCAGGGGCTGATCCGCCAGCGCCGAAACCAGCGCGGCGGCCACGGCGAGGTCGGCCGCGGGCTCGGTAATGCGCAATCCTCCTGCAACGGACAAATAGACGTCGCGCCCGGCGAAGCCCAAGCCGCAGCGCGTTTCAAGCACGGCGAGGATCATGGCGAGGCGCGCGGAATCCCAGCCGACGATAGCGCGCCGCGGCGTGCCGTAGGCGCTGGGTGCGGCAAGCGCCTGGATTTCGACCAGCACCGGCCGCGAGCCTTCGACGCCCGCGAACACGGCGGCGCCCGATGCGCGCTCACCTGAACCGCCCAGGAAAAGCGCGGAAGGGTTCGGCGTTTCGACGAGGCCCGCTTCAACCATTTCGAACACGCCGATCTCGTCGGTCGGGCCGAACCGGTTCTTGACCGCCCGCAGAATGCGGAACGGCATGCCGCGCTCGCCTTCGAAGTAGATGACCGCGTCCACCAGGTGTTCGACCACTCGCGGACCCGCGATCTGCCCATCCTTGGTGACGTGGCCGACCAGCATCAGCACCGCGCCGCTGCGCTTGGCGAAGCGAACCAGTTCGTGCGCGCAGGCGCGGACCTGCGCCACCGTGCCGGGCGCGGCTTCGACCCCATCCGCCCACAACGTCTGGATGGAATCGACGATGACGACGTCGGGCTTGAGGGCTTTGAGGCCATCGAGGATCTTGCGCAGGTCGGTTTCCGCCGCCAGTTGAACCGGTGCGTCCGCAGCCTTGAGCCGCCGTGCGCGATCTTGGACTTGAGCCTCGGCCTCTTCGCCGGTGACGTAGGCCACGCTGGCGCCGCGGCGCGCGAGCGCGGCGGCCGCCTGCAACAGCAGCGTCGATTTGCCGACGCCGGGATCGCCGCCGATCAGCAGCGCCGATGCAGGCACCAGCCCGCCGCCGCACACCCGGTCGAGTTCGGAAATGCCGGTGGCGAGGCGTGCCGGCGGCTCGTGCGCGCCGGTGAGTTCGACGAATTCGAGCGACTTGCCCTTGCGGCCGGTGGGCGCGGCGAGCGCGCCTGGAACGACCGGCCGCGCGGCTTCCTCAACCAGCGTGTTCCACTCGCCGCAAGCTTCGCATTTGCCCGACCACTTTGGCCATATCGCGCCGCAGGCCTGACAAGTGAAGATGTTTTGAGGCTTGACCATCATTCCCCGCCGAATCCGCGCGCCGAGCCTATTCGAGCCCTGGCGCGGGCTCGACGCTTGTGGCTGAGGTTCCGTCTTGCCCGCCGTTGCACGTGGAACATAAATAGAACAAATGCAGCTACGAGACAAGCTTCGAATTCTGGCCGACGCGGCGAAGTACGACGCTTCGTGCGCCTCCAGTGGCGGGAAAAGGCGCGACAGCCTGGCCACGCGCGGCATCGGGTCGAACGAAGGCGCCGGCATCTGCCATTCGTACACGCCGGATGGCCGGTGCGTGTCGCTGCTCAAAATCCTGCTGACGAACCACTGCCTCTACGATTGCGCCTATTGCATCAATCGCCGCTCGTCGAACGTGCCGCGCGCACGGTTCAGCGTGCAGGAAGTGGTCCAGCTGACGCTCGATTTCTATCGGCGCAATTACATCGAAGGCCTGTTTCTTTCGTCCGGCATCGTCAAATCGCACGACGACACGATGATTGAAATGATCCGCGTGGCGCGCAGTCTGCGTGACGATCATGCCTTCGCCGGCTACATCCATTTGAAGCTGATCGCGGGCGCGTCGCCTGAGCTTCTGGCGGACGCAGGCGCGATCGCCGATCGCGTTTCCGTCAACGTTGAGCTGCCGCGCGAGGACACGCTCGCTGCGCTCGCGCCGGAAAAGCGCGTGGACACGATCCGCCGCTCGATGGCGCATGTGCGCGGCGGCATCGAAGCAGGCGGCGAGAAAGGCGCGCCAGCATTCGCTCCGGCGGGACAATCGACGCAGATGATCGTCGGCGCCGATGGCGCCAGCGACCGCGACATCCTCAGCGCCAGCCGCCAGCTCTATAGCTCTTATGCGCTGAAGCGCGTCTATTACTCGGCGTTCAGCCCGATCCCCGATTCAAGCGCGCGCTTGCCGCTGCAGGCGGCGCCGTTGATGCGCGAACACCGCCTCTATCAGGCCGATTGGATGATGCGGTTTTACCGATTTTCGGCGGATGAGATCGTCACCAGTGCTGACGGCCTGTTGGATTTGGCGATCGACCCCAAGCTCGCCTGGGCGTTGGCGCATCGCGAGAGTTTTCCGGTCGATGTGAACCGGGCGGACCGCGATCTCTTGCTACGCGTGCCTGGTTTAGGTGTGAAAAGCGTCGATAAGCTGATCCTGGCGCGGCGGCAGCGCGCGCTTGGTCTGGAGGACGTGGCGCGGCTGACCAAATCGATCAGCAAATGCCGGCCCTTCATCGTCGCGCGCGACTGGCGCCCGGTCCATCTCGCGGACGCCGAACTCAGCCCCGCGCGCCGGGCCGAGCAATTGGACTTATTCGCGTGATCGCTGCGGGGCTCGCGTCCGACGCAGGCTTTGAGCAATGGCGCGACCGCGCACGGCATTTTCTTTCCACGGGCGTTCGTCCCGAGCAGATCGTTTGGGTCGGAGAAAGCGGCGATCTACTCGCCGCGCCATTGCCCGCGACGCTTGATCCACATCCGGTCACGGCGCCCAAGGCGTTCATCGCCATCGCCGAACACGCGGCGCTGCACATCGACAGGCAACGTTTCGGCGTGCTCTACCGCGTGCTGTGGCGGCTGCAGGCAAACAAGCGGCTCATGGAGGATGCGGCCGACGCCGATGTGGCGCGGCTCAACGCACTGGCGAAAGCAGTGCGGCGCGACATGCACAAAATGCACGCTTTCGTGCGGTTCAAGGAAATCTCCGAACACGACGGCGCGCGGTTTATCGCCTGGTTCGAGCCGCAGCATCATATCGTGCGCGCGAGCGCGGATTTCTTCGTGAGGCGGTTCACCGGCATGCGCTGGTCGATCGTAACGCCCGAGGCCAGCGCGCACTGGGATGGCGAGGCATTGCGTTTCGGCCCCGGCGGCGCGCGCACCGATGTGCCGGCCGACGATGCGCGCGATGCGGATTGGGTCGCTTACTACCAAAACATGTTCAATCCGGCGCGTTTGAAAGTGGCGGCGATGACGCGCGAGATGCCGAAGCATTATTGGCGCAACTTGCCGGAGGCGGCGGGGATTGGCGCCATGATCCGCTCCGCGCCTGCGCGCGCTGAAGAGATGGTCGCAGCGATGCCGAGCCTGCCACGCAAACGCCCGGGCGCTGCTGTCGAGAGGATTAAGCCGGAGGCTCTCCCCGAAGGTCTCGACCGGATCGCGCTTCACACGCAGACGCCGGATTCTATCATAGCGCTTCAGCGCGCGCTCAGCGCATGCCGCGCCTGTCCGCTTTGGAAGGACGCGACCCAAGCCGTTCTCGGCGAAGGGCTAACCGATGCACCGCTGCTCGCACTGGTTGGCGAGCAGCCAGGAGATCACGAGGATTTAGCCGGCAAGCCGTTCGTCGGCCCCGCGGGCCAAGTGCTGAACCGCGCTTTGGAAGCGGCAGGCATCGTCCGCGGCGAAGTTTTCGTCACCAATGCGGTCAAGCATTTCAAACATGAGCCGCGCGGCAAGCGCCGTCTGCACAAACGGCCCGTCGCCGGCGAGATGGAGATTTGCCGCTGGTGGGTGAAGCACGAGCTTGAGTTGGTGAAGCCGCGTCTGGTTGTGGCGCTGGGCGTCACCGCGCTGCAATCGCTGTCTGCGCACAAAGGATCGCTCAGTGCCGTGCGCGGCCGAACGCTGAAAACGCGCGAGGGCCAGGAGATGCGCGCAACGATCCATCCGTCGGCGCTGCTGCGGCTTCCGCCGCACGCCGACAAGGATGCCGAGTTCGGCCTCTTCGTGGCTGATCTGAAAGCCGCACGCGCGATAGCGGAAGCATTGCGGACGTCCAGCGGCGCTGATCGCTAGACCACCGCCTGGATCGGGCCGTCTGCGCGGCCGGCCACGAATTGATCGACCATGGCGTTGCCGGAGCTCTCGATCGCGCTGGCGGGGCCGCGCCAAACGATCTTCCCGGCATGAAGCATGGCGATCTCGTCCGCGATCTTGCGTGCGCTGGCCATATCATGGGTGATCGAAACCGCGGCGCAGCCCAATTCCTTCACCATCTCGACGATGACGTCGTTGATGGCGTCGGCCGTAATGGGATCGAGACCGGTCGTGGGCTCATCGAAGAAGATGATCTCCGGCTTGGCGATAATGGCGCGGGCAAGGCCCGCGCGCTTCTGCATGCCGCCGGAGAGCTCAATGGGGCGCACATCCGCGAATTCGGGCGCAAGGCGCACCTTGCGCATGGTCTCGATCGCGCGCTCGCGTGCTTCCGCGCGCGAGAGTTTGTCGGCGTAGAGCAGACGGAAGGCGATATTTTCCCAAACGCTTAAACTGTCGAACAGCGCGGCGCCCTGGAACAGCATGCCGAATTTTCGCATTATCGGCTCAGCCGCTCTTGGCGCTTCCTTGCGCAGCAGCGTGAGGTTTGCGCCATCGACGATGACGCTGCCTGCGTCGGGCGTCATCAGGCCGAGCGCGCATTTCAGCGTCACCGATTTGCCGACGCCGGAGCCGCCGATGATCACCAGCGACTTGCCGGCTTCGACGTCGAAGGTGACGCCGTCGAGCACCTGGCGGCCGCGCAGCCGCTTCTTCAAGCCGACGAGGCGGAGTTTCGGATCAGTTTCGGGTTGGTTCATTCGACGAAGAACGCTGTGATGAGATAATTGACCGCAAGGATCAGCACGATGGCGCCGACAACGGCGTTGGTAGTGGCGCGCCCGACGCCGAGTGCGCCGCCGGAGGAATTGTAGCCCTGATAGGCGCCCATCACAGCAATGATGAAACCGAACACGGCGGCTTTGACGAGGCCCAGGATCACGTCCTGCGGCTCCATGAATTCGAAGGTGTTGCGCAGATAGGTGACGCCGTTGAAATCGAGGCTGTTCACGGCGACCAGGTAGCCGCCCATGACGCCGATAATGTCAGCGACGATGACGAGCAGCGGCAGGCACAGCGTCGCCGCGACGACGCGCGGTGCGACGAGAAACTTGTACGGATCGGTGGAGAGCGTCGACATCGCGTCGATCTGCTCGGTGACGCGCATGGTGCCGATCTCAGCGGCGATGCCCGCAGACACGCGTCCCGCCAGCATCAAGCCGGCGAGCACGGGGCCGAGTTCGCGGGTGATGCCGAGGACGACGATGTTGGGCACGAATTGCTCAGCGTTGAAGCGCGCGCCGCCGACATAGATGTTGAGCGCCAGCGCCGCGCCGATGAAGACCGCGGTAAGGCCGACGACCGGTAAAGAATAATAGCCCAGCTGCAGGCATTGGCGCGCAAGCTGGCCGAGGAAGAACGGCGGCGCGAACACGGCGGAGGCGGCGCGTCCCGTGAACGCGGCGAAGCGGCCGATCTCGGAGAGCAGCGCAAGCACGGCGCGGCCGAGCGCAGCGAACGGGTTCATGACCGCGCTCCGCGGCGCACGCCGCCGACGAGCGTGGTGAGAATTTCATACGGCGCAGTGCCGGCGCAGGCGGCGACATCGTCGAGCGGCGCATTGGGGCCGAGCAATTCGACCCATGCGCCCGGCGCGGCCTCCACGCATGCGCTGACGTCGATCACCACCAAATCCATGGAAACCCGCCCCAGCAGCGGGCACCTGCGGCCCGCGAGGACGCCATAGCCGCGCCCGCCCAGAGAACGCAAGAACCCATCGGCGTAGCCGATGCCGAGCGTAGCGGCGCGCAGTTTCCGTGACGCCGTAAAACTTGCGCCATAGCCGAAGCTTTCGCCTGCATCGACAGAGCGAACTTGCAGGATCGGCGCTTCGACGATCGCGGCCGCAGCGAGCGTCGGATTGTCGGCATCCAGTCCGCCCGACCCGTAGAGGCCGATGCCGGGACGGATCATGTCAAAATGATAATCCGCACCGAGCAGCGCGCCGGCGGTGGCGGCGAGGCTCAACGGCGCCTTGGGGAAGAGTGAGGCTGCATCAATGAAGCGCTGCAATTGCGTGGCGTTCATCGCGTGGCGTGCGTCGGACGCGCAGGCGAGATGACTCATAATGAGCGAGAGCTCGGCGTCCTTAAGCGCGGATGCCGCTGCGATCAATTCTTCCGGGCCAATGCCCAAGCGGTTCATGCCGGTGTCGATGTGCAATCCAGCGGGCCCGCGCGCGTCCCACAATTTGAGCTGCGCGATCGAATTGAGAACCGGCACGATCCGCGCCGACGCGAAATGCGCTACATCGCTCTCGGTCGGGCCGCCAAGCACGAAAATCTGCGGGCCTTCGCCGAGCGCGCGCCGGACAGCTACGCCTTCCCCCGCCGTCGCTGTGAAAAAAACGCGCGCGCCGGCCTTGGCCAGCGTCTTGGCCGCCGGCGCCGCGCCAAGTCCGTAAGCGTTCGCCTTGACCACGGCCGCCGTGATCGCGTTGGGCGCAAGCTTATCGAAATAGCGCCAGTTCGCCGCGACCGCCTTGGCGTCGACGCGCAGCCGCGCCAGCCGCTGCGGCGCCTCAGGCCGTCGTGCGGGCGGAGAGGTTTCCGAATCTCGTGTAGCGGCTGTCAAAGAAGAGCTTCACCTTGCCGATGGGACCGTGGCGCTGTTTGCCGATGATCACTTCGGCTTGGTTGCGCACTTCGTCCATCTGGCGCTGCCAGGCGAAATGCTCTTCCGTGCCCTCACGTGGTTCGGCCCGCTCCAGATAATAGCTTTCGCGGTAAACGAACAGCACGACGTCTGCGTCTTGTTCGATCGAGCCGGATTCCCGCAGATCGGACAGCTGCGGCCGTTTGTCCTCGCGATTCTCAACCTGACGCGACAGCTGGGAAAGTGCGATGACCGGCACCTTGAGGTCCTTGGCTAGCGCCTTCAGGCCCTGCGTGATTTCACTCACTTCTTGCACGCGGCCGTCGCTCTTGCGCGAAGACGAGGTGACGAGCTGAAGGTAATCCACGACAATGCAATCAAGTCCGGAGGTCCGCTGCAGGCGCCGTGCCCGCGCCATCAATTGGGCGATGGAAATGGCGCCGGTTTCATCGATGTGCAGCGGCAAGGCTGCGAGATTGGCGGCTTCGTCGGCAAGGCGTTCGTATTCGTTCTTATGAATTTTGCCGCGACGGATGCGGTCGCTCTCGATGCCCGCGGCGTCGGAAAGCAAGCGGGTGGCCAATTGCTCAGCCGACATTTCGAGCGAGAAGAACGCCACCACGCCGCCGGTGTCGATCGGCTTGTCATCCTCGGGTGCGCGTTCGTGCGCCAGACGCGCTTTGGCGACATTGAAAGCGATGTTGGTGGCGAGCGCCGTTTTGCCCATTGAGGGGCGGCCCGCGAGAATGATGAGGTCGGAGCCATGCAGGCCCCCCATCATGCGATCAAGGTCCTCAAAGCTGGTGGCGATACCAGAAACGTCGGATTTGCTTTCATAAGCCGCCGCGGCGACTTCGATCGACGTCGCCAGCGCCTTGGAGAAGGGTGAAAAGCCGGTGGTGGCGGTGCCGCTCTCGGCCAAAGTGAAAAGCGCGCGTTCGGCCTCTTCGATAATGTCTTCGGCGTCGGCGTCTTCGGGCGGATTTTCTGCGAGTTCGGCGATCTCGCCGCCCACGCGGATGAGTTCGCGGCGCAGCGCCAACTCATAGACGAGTTGCGCATATTCCTGAGCGTGCACACTCAGCTTCGCAGCCGCTTCGAGCAGCGTCAGCAGATAGGCCGCGCCGCCGATTTCCTTAAGCCCGCCATCGCGCGCGAAGCGTTCGCGCATGGTGACGCCGTCCGCGAGATTGCCGGCGGAAATGGTCTCGGCGCAGGCGGCGAAGATGCGCCCGTGCACGGGATCGTAAAAGTGCTTGGCCTCAAGACGCGGCGTGATGCGATTATATGTTTCGTTGTCGAACAGGATCGCGCCGAGCAAAGCTTGCTCGGCTTCCAGATTGTGCGGCGCGGCCCGCGGCGCGGGCGAGGCACTGGGATGGGCGATAGGCCCAGCTTTCGACATGACGCCAAGATGGCGCGATTCGAGGGCGGAACGGTTTACACGCTCACAGCGCCAGCGCGCTTATCCCGAGTCGAGGCGCCGGTTTTGGACTTGCACCGAAACGAATCATTGGCCGGCCGCAAGCGCGTGGACAACACGCCGCATATTCTCGCCGTTCAAATCGGAAACGAAAATATCATTGGGCCAATCGTCGTCGGCGCGCCGATGGGCGATGCGCCGTTCGTCGCGGCTGAAGCGGACGTCGCGGATGCCGGCGGAAAGTGGGAAGGCTCGGTCGGTCTGTTGATCGACGACGAGCACGTCATTGATCGCGCCATCGGCGCCGGTGGCGTAGACGCGATAGCGCCCGCTCGGCGCCGACGTGATGGCGAGGACGTCGGCTTGGGTTTGCATCACCGGCGTGTGTGCGCCGGTGGCGAGATCGTAACGCCATGCTTCGATGTGTTCGCCCCGTTCGCTGTTTGCGTAGACCAGGGAGCGGCCGTCGCGGGCGAATTCGAATACGCTGCCGCCCGACGAAGGCGTCGCGGCGACGCGCCGTGGGTCTGCGCTGGGACTATCGAGGCTGACTACGAAGATACCCTCGGCGCTGGTGAACGCGAGCCAGCGGCCATCGCCGGAAATGGCGTCGATGCGGCCAGTCGAATCGTAGAGTGCGTAGGGCGAGTATGACGAGGCGTCATACGTGTAGGCGGTGGAGCCCCCATCCCGGACGGCTATGACGAAGAAGGCGCCGCCATTGGCGCGCCAGCCCAGAAAGTCGGCGTCCATGCTGATCTGCGGCGTCAAATCGCGTAAGGCGGCGTCGATGCCGCGAACGAAAATGTGCGCGCGCCCGCCTTGCATGACGCGCAGAAGCACGCGCTCGTCGGTCGGGAAATAGCTGATTGGGTCGGCGTGTGCGGCTGCGTGGCCGGTTAGAATGACGCGTGCTTCGCCCTCGACAGCTTGTGCGTACGTGTTCATGCGGCTTTGTTCGTCGCTGCCGACTAGCAGGTTCTGATCGTCGCTTGAGAATGCGAATGCCGTGGCTGGCGGCAGCGCAATTCGACGCGCGGCGCGATAGGGCGCAGGCGCAGGAGGCGCTGGCGGTGGAGGCGGCGACGCACATGCGGCCGGAAGGCCAAGCGCAGCGAGCGCCATGTGACGGCGTGTGAGCTTCATCGTGTCAGCTCCTAAGCGGCGATATCTGCGTAGAACGCGTTGCGGAATTCGGTGCTGAGCGGGTACGTGTCGAACGGCATGAATTGCGTCATCAGGACGGCGAACGCCTGGTTTGCTGGATCGACCCAAACCTGCGTTCCCGCGGCGCCGGACCAGCCGAACGATCCTGCCGGCTCTTCTCCGGTCACCGCGCTGGCGGCCGTCACCACCCGCAAGCCCGCGCCGTAATGCCCGCCGTCGAGTCCGCTTTGCGTGATGTCGACGCTTCGCGGCAACAGGTTGGATCGCGCTGCGTCGACGGTTGCAGTGGCGGCGACGCGTGTTCCGTCAAGCTCTCCGCCATTGCGTAACATGGCGCTGAATCGCGCGTAATCGGCAGCGCTTGAAACGAGACCGGCGCCGCCGCACGGCATACTTGGCGTTGCGTAGGGGCTCGCGGCGCGATCGTCGACGACCACGACTTCTCCATTGTCCTCGAAGCCGTAATTGGTGGTGAGGCGCGCGACCTTTTCGGGCGCGACGTAGAAGGCGGTGTCGGCCATGCCAAGCGGCGCAAACAAGCGCGCCGTGAGGAATTGCTCATAGGTGAGGCCGGAGGCGCGCTGGATCACAAGCGCCAACAGATCCAAGCCGAGCGAGTATTGCCAGCGCGTCCCCGGCTCGAAATCGAGCGGCATCGCTGCGAGACGCGCGCCAAACTCATCGAGCGTTTGCGGCGGCGGCGTCCGGTCCGCGCCGAGGATCGGCGTCGGCCCGTCAGGACTGATGCCGGCGTCGAGATAGCGTTCCGCCAGCGGCGTGCCGAAGAAGTGGTAGGTGAAGCCGGCGGTGTGCGTGAGCAGATGGCGCGGCGTGATCTGCGTGCGCGCCGGCGCCGACGCGCCGTTCTCACCCAGAACTCTCATGCTTGCGAATTCAGGTATGAAATCCGCGATTGGTTGGTCGAGGCTGAGGCGGCCGTCCTCGACGCAAAGCATAGCGGCGAAGCCGGTAACCGGCTTGGTCATGGAATAGAGGCGATACAGGCTGTCGGGCCGCGCCGGCGCATCGGCGTCGAAAGCGAGCGTCCCTGCGTTGAGAAACGCCGTCGGCGCGCTGCGCGCGCTCAGCGCCGCGCTAATTCCGGCCAATTTGCGCTTGCGGATATAGCCGTCGATAAGCGCTTGGACGCGTGGAAACGCTCCGGCGGACGAGCGCTCGGAAAGCGGCTGCGCGCGGCCGCATCCGGGCAAGGAGAGCGCTGCGCTGCCGGCGATGCCGAAGAGAGCGGCGCGGCGGGAAAGATGGGGCAAAAGTTGCTCTCCTTGGCTGGCGGCGCGCTCAGCAAACCAATGCTGAGCGCGCCGCGCAACCGGGAGCTTATTCGGCGCGTGCGGCCGGATCGTTGGCGATCGAGGCGGCGGCGAGTTCCGCGGCCTGGGCGTCGGCTTGCGAGCGTTCCGCTTCGAGCGCCGAGGTGATGACGTTTTCGCCCCGGGCCTGGCGCTCGGCCTCGTCCTGGCTGCGGGCGACATTCACCTTCACCGTGACGGCGACCTCGGCGTGCAGGCGCACGCGAACGTCGAACACGCCGACCGTCTTGATCGGCTTGTCGAGCACAACGGCGCTGCGTTCGATCTTGGCGCCGCCCCTGGCGATTTCGTCGGCCACGTCGCGCGCCGAAACCGAGCCGTATAACTGACCGGCTTCGCCGGCCTGGCGGATCAGCACGTAGGAATTGCCGTCGATGGTTTTCGAGGCGCCTTCGGCGGCTTTGCGCGCTTCGGCGTTGCGTGCTTCGATTTCGGCGCGGCGGCTCTCGAACACCTTGCGATTAGCGTCGGTTGCGCGGAGCGCCTTCTTGTTCGGCAGCAGATAATTGCGCGCGAAGCCGTCGCGCACCTTCACCTCGTCGCCGATGCCGCCGAGATTCTCGACGCGTTCGAGCAGGATGACTTCCATGGGTCCGTCCTCCTACTGAACCGCGAACGGAAGGAGCGCCAATTCGCGCGCGCGCTTGATGGCGCGGGCGAGTTCACGCTGCTTCTTGGCCGAAACGGCGGTGATGCGCGCCGGCACGATTTTGCCCTTCTCGGAGATGTAACGCTGCAGGAGCTTCACATCCTTGTAGTCGATCTTCGGGCCATTGGCGCCGGAGAACGGGCAGACCTTGCGCCGGCGTCCGAACGGACGCCGCGCGGGGATATTCGAAATGTTGAATTTAGGAGCGCCTTTGTTGGCCATGGCTCAGTCCTCCCCGCCTTCGTAATCACCGCCCATATCTTCGCCATCGCGGCCTTCGCGGCGCGCGCGGCGGCGCTCGTCGCGGTCGCGACGGGCGAGGATCGGCGAGGGCTCTTCGTCGAGCTCTTCGACGCGGATGGTTTTGTAGCGCATCACGTCTTCGTTGATCTTGAGACGGCGCTCGAGTTCGGCCACCGCATTGGGCGGGCAATCGAGATTAAGCAGCGCGTAATGACCCTTGCGGTTCTTACGGATGCGGTAGGCGAGATTGCGCAGGCCCCAATATTCGGTCTTGCCGACGTGGCCGCCCAGATCCTTCACCGCTTTTGAGATTTCTTCGACGAGGGCGTCGACCTGCTGCGGCGAGATATCGGGCCGCGCAATAAGCACGTGTTCGTAGAATGCCATATTGTCCTCTTCCTGGAGACCCGCGGCGCCCGGGCCGGGGAAGAGCCGGCGGAGACGATGGACCCTGAATGCGTGATGCGTTCCAGGACCGCGGATCGAGAAGGCGCGGAAAATACGCATTTCGGCCCCGGAAGCAAGGGCGCGCTCAGCGGCCGAGTGCGCTTGCCGTGGCGTCGGGGGTCCTCTAAGTGGCCGATACATGGCGATTGCGTTCATTTTTCCCGGTCAGGGCAGCCAGGCGCCGGGCATGGGCAAGGGCCTTTTCGACGCCTTCGGCGCCGCCCGCGAGGTGTTCCAAGAGGTGGACGACGCCCTCTCCGAAAAGCTCTCGCGGCTGATTTTCGAGGGCCCAACCGAGGATTTGACGCTGACGGCCAATGCGCAGCCGGCGCTGATGGCGGTCAGCCTCGCGGCGGTTCGTGTGTTGGCGCGAGACTTCGGCGTGAAAGTCGATCGGGCGGCGTTCGTGGCAGGCCACTCCCTTGGTGAGTATTCGGCGCTCGCCGCGGCCGATGCGTTGTCGGTGACCGAGGCGGCGCGGCTTTTACGCAAACGCGGCGAGGCGATGCAGGCCGCCGCGCCGGTCGGCGCCGGGGCGATGGCCGCTTTGATCGGGAAGGTCGATGTCGCCACTGCGGAAGCGATAGCCAAAGAAGGCGCTAGCGCCGGCGTCGTGGTGGTCGCCAACGACAACAATATCGGCAATGTCGTCATCTCCGGCGAGAAGGCGGGCGTTGACGCCGCACTGGCCGCCGCGAGGGCGAAGGGCGTGCGCGCGATCGCGCTGCCGGTTTCCGCGCCGTTCCATTCACCGCTAATGCAGCCCGCGGCGGAGGCGATGCGTGAAGCGTTGGCGGCCGCTCAGCTTGCCACGCTGGATGCGCCGCTGGTGGCGAATGTGACTGCCCGCCCGGTGGACGACGCCGACACGATCCGCGATTTGCTGGTCGAGCAGGTGACCGGCCGCGTGCGTTGGCGCGAAAGCGTGGAATGGATGGCGGCCGAAGGCGGCGTAACGCGTTTCGTCGAAATCGGCGCCGGCAAGCAGCTCTCCGGCATGGTGAAGCGGAATGCGCCGGATGCGGAAGCGCTGGCTCTGAACGAACCGGCCGATTTGGAAGCGTTTACAAAGACGCTGTGAAACGTCAGGTCGCTCTTTTGCGTGGCGTCAATCTCGGCAAGCGCCAAGTGGTCATGTCCGAGTTGCGTTCCGTGATCGAAGCGGCGGGATACGGCGACGTCAAAACGTTGCTGGCGAGCGGCAATGTCATACTCAATGCGAGTGAGGCGGGCGCGAAGCTGGAAGCCAAGTTGGAAAAGGCCATACTTGACGGCCTCGGGTTGCAGACAGACGTGCACGTGCGCGACGCCGGCCAAATCGACGTGCTGATCGCGGGCAATCCGTTCAAGGCGTTCGCCAAGAGCAATCCGACCTTAATGGTGGCCTACGTCATGCGCGCGCCGGCGAACAAGGCGGAGTGGGCTGCGATCGAGGCCAGCGCTTCGCGAGAAGAGGCAAGGCAGGGTGAGAACTGCCTCTACATCAAATATCCCGACGGTCAGGGCCGCTCGAAGCTGAAATTGCCGAAACTCGGCACGGCTCGGAACTGGAACACAATGCTAAAGCTTGCCGCCGCGGTGCGCAGCGACTGATCATGCCGGCGTTCCCGGCACGGGCCGCGTGGGAGATGCGCGCCAGCCGCCGGTCACCTTGGCGGCGAGCCTTTCACCGGCGAGAGTGAACGTCGTCTCGACGATAGCGCTGGTGGCGGTGCGGCTGAGCACCCGGCTCTCGATCGTCACCGCTTCGTGCTGTTTGATAGGGCGCACGAAGCGCGTGTGCAGATCGATCGTCACCCAGGATTCCGGCGTCTCAAGCGTGGAGAGCAGAGCGAGGTATTGGCCGCCGTCGGCGAGCGCGGCGAGCAATCCTCCCTGCACGTAGCCGTCGCGCACGGTGAATTGCGGGCCCGGGCGCCACGCAGTCACAACGCGGCCGACCTCAAGCACCTGGATCGGGTTTTCTTCCAGCACGCGCATGTGCTCGACCCAAGGCGGCGGCGCGCCAAGCCGGCGCTCCTTGATGGCCATCGCTAGTTCAAACCCGGTCATGCCCGCTCTCTTTGAGAAATGACCAGACCTTGCGAGCCGGTGATGGCCGGAATAGGTCTGGGGCCATATTTCTACGGAGTTCCGATGTTCTCTCTCAACGGAAAAACCGCGCTCGTGACCGGCGCGTCGGGCGGCATTGGCGGCGCCATCGCGCGCGCGCTGGCCGCGCAGGGCGCGCGCGTCGCTCTTTCCGGAACACGCGTCGAGGCGTTGGAGGCGCTTAAGGCGGAGGTCGGCGGCGATGCCGAAGTGCTGCCGTGCAATCTGTCCGACGCAGCCGCTGTGGATGCCCTGGTGGGACAGGCCGAGGCCGCGCTGGGCAAGCTCGACATTCTCGTCGCCAATGCCGGCATCACCAAGGATGGGTTGTTGCTGCGCATGAAGGACGACGATTTCGAGAGCGTGCTGAAGATTAATCTCGAGAGCTATTTCCGGCTTTCACGCGCAGCCCTCAGGGGCATGATGAAGCAGCGCTGGGGGCGCATCATTGGCATCACGTCCGTGGTCGGCGTCACCGGCAATCCGGGTCAGACCAATTATTCGGCCTCGAAGGCCGGCATGATCGGCTTCACCAAGGCGCTGGCGCAGGAAGTCGCCAGCCGCAACGTCACCGCGAACACGATCGCGCCGGGCTTCATCGCCTCGGCCATGACAGAGGTGTTGCCAGAAGTGCAGAAAGCGGCGTTGCTTGGCCGCATTCCCGCCGGGCGATTGGGGCAAGGCGCGGACATTGCCGCAGCGGCCGTCTATCTCGCCAGCGACGAAGCGAGCTACGTCACCGGCCAGACCCTACACGTGAATGGCGGCATGGCGATGATCTGAGGCGCTTGTCGCGCAAATCCGCCTTCCCATCGCGGCTGACATGGACTGCAACACCAGCGCAAAGCCGTGCTGCATGATCAGGCGATAAAGGGAGGCGGCGATGGTTCGGCAGACGAGTGCAGGCGGCATCGTCGGGGCTTTGTTGCTGTTGCTGGCGGCGACGCCGGCGCAGGCGATCATCATGCGCCACGACGTGGAAGAGGCGCAGTACCGCAATCTAGGCGAGCGTCACCGCGGCGTGCTGGTGCAGCTCGGCTTGCCCGCGCGCGATGACGGCGGGCCAATGCTCTATAACGGCATGGGCACATTGATCGCGCCCGATTGGGTTTTGACCGCCGCGCACGCAGCGGAATTCCTGCAGCAGAATCCGCCCCCGAGCGGAACGCATAGATACGTGTTTCTCAAGGGGCGCGGTTACGCCATCGCTGAAGTGATCCTGCATCCCGAGTACGACAGCGCCACCGCCGCCAACGATATCGCGCTGATCCGGCTAGCGCGCCCGGTGCGCGACCCCGCGCCGGCATGTCTCTACGAGCGCAGCGACGAGGTCGGCCAGATCGTCGAGATGGCGGGCTCTGGGCTTGCGGGAACAGGTGTGACAGGACCGCTCGAAACGCCTGACGGCGCTTTGCGCGGCGCCACGGTGCGCGTCCGCGGCGAAGAGGGCTCGGTGATCGTGTGGCGCTTCAACGCGCCCGGCGATCCGGGCGTAACGCCGCTTGAGGGCATCAGCGGCCCTGGCGATAGCGGCGGCCCGGCCCTCATAGAAACCGCGGCCGGCTATTGCGTGGCTGGCGTGTCGAGCAGCCAGCGGATCGAAGTCGCCGTCGGGGCGCCGGGAGACGGTAGCGATCAACCCTCAGGGGAAGGCCGCTATGGCGTCGTTGAAGTGTACGCCCGGGTATCCCATTTCCTGCCCTGGATCAGGGCCGTGATGGCCGCCGGGGGATAGAAAAGACCCAAACGGCCCTGTACGGGTGAATAAGTCAGCCCGGGAAAAATTCGGCGCGAGGCGCCGCCCCCTGTTCACAACCCTGTCGCTATGCCGTAAGGGCTGCGGCGACGCTGTTATTTTCAAGGCGAGGCTAAGCGAATGTCGGAAGTGTTTGAGCGCGTAAAGGCGATCGTCATTAAGCACCTGGAAGCCCCGCCCGAGAAGGTGACGGAAAAGGCGAGCTTTATTGACGACCTGGGCGCGGACAGCTTGGACAATGTCGAACTCGTGATGGCGTTCGAGGAAGAGTTCGGCATCGAAATTCCGGATGACGCCGCCGAGCACATTCAGACAGTCGGCGACGCCGTCAAATTCATCAGCGAAAAACAGGCCGGCTGAGCCCGCGCGGGGCGCGCGCGTCATGCGTCGGGTCGTCATCACCGGCATCGGGCTCGTCACGCCCTTGGCGGCGAGCCGCGAAGCGACGTGGGAACGCCTGATTGCCGGGCGCTCCGGCGCCACTGCGATCGAACACTTCAAGGTGGACGATTTGCCGACCCGGATCGGCTGCATGGTGCCGCGCGTGGACGGGCGCGCCGGCGGCGCCGGCGATGCGGCCGCGTTCGATCCGGACAAGACGCTCTCGCCGAAAGAGCAGACGCGGATCGACGATTTCATCCTTTACGCCATCGCCGCCGCCGACGAGGCGGTTGAGGATTCGGGCTGGAAGCCGGAATCCGACGACGAGAAGAACCGCTCCGGCGTTCTGATCGGGTCCGGCATCGGCGGCATCAACGCCATCGCCAACAATGCCCTGCTGCTCGAAGAGAAAGGGCCGCGGCGCATTTCGCCGTTCTTCATTCCGAGCGCGCTGATCAATCTGGCGTCGGGCCAGGTGTCGATCCGGCACGGCTTCAAAGGCCCGAACCATTCGGTCGTGACAGCCTGCGCAACCGGCGCGCACGCAGTGGGGGACGCCGCGCGGCTGATCAAAAACGGCGATGCCGATGTGATGGTGGCCGGAGGCGCGGAAGCAGCAATTTGCCGGCTCGGCATGGCCGGGTTCTGCGCCCTGCGCGCGCTCTCCACCGGTTTCAACGAAACGCCGGAAAAGGCGTCGCGCCCTTACGACAAAGGCCGCGACGGCTTCGTCATGGGCGAAGGCGCTGGCTGCCTCATCCTGGAGGAATACGAACACGCCGAGGCGCGCGGAGCGAAAATCTACGCAGAGGTGAAGGGGTACGGCCTCTCCGGCGACGCTTATCACATCACGGCGCCCTCCGAGGACGGCGACGGCGGCTTCCGCGCCATGCAGGCCGCCCTTAACGACGCCGGCATGAGCCCGGGCGATATCGAATACATCAACGCGCACGGCACCTCGACGCCGCTCGGCGACGAGATCGAACTCAAAGCGGTTGAACGCCTGTTCGGCAATTCCGCGGCGAACATCTCCCTCTCCTCGACCAAATCCGCGATCGGGCATTTGCTGGGCGCGGCGGGCGCGGTGGAGACGATTTTCTGCGCGCTGGCGATCCGTGACGGAATCATTCCGCCGACGCTCAACCTGGACAATCCGAGCGTCGAGACCGCCATCGATTTGACACCGCATAAGGCCAAGAAACGCGCCGTGCGCGCAGCGATGTCCAATTCGTTCGGTTTCGGCGGGACCAACGCCGCCGTCATTGTCACCGCGGTGGATTGATGGCCAGACGCGATGTGCGCGGGCGCGCGCGGGGCGGGGGCGTCCTAGGTTTTTTTTCGATGCTGACGGCGCTGGTGGTGTTCGGCCTCGCCGCCGTTCTCGTCGTTGCGTTCGCTTTTTTCGCTGAATCCAATCGCGCCGGGCCCTCAACCGACGAAACGACGTTCGTGGTCGAGCGCGGGCAAAGCGCGGCGCGCATCGGCGCAAATCTGGAAAGCGACGGACAGATTCGCAGCGCCTTGCTGTTTCGTATCGCTACACGCGTCTATGCGCGGGGCCAGAGTCTCCAGGCCGGCGAGTACGCCATTCCGGCGGGCGCTTCGCTGCGGCAGGTCGTGCGCCTGATGGCGGACGGCGACGCGCTGCAACACGCCGTCACGATCCCCGAGGGCCTCACGATCGCGGCGGTCATGCGCATACTGGAGGAATCGGACGTCCTCACGGGCGATCTGCCGGAAGCGCCGCCGGAGGGCGCCATTCTCCCGGAAACATATCTCGTGCACCGCGGCATGACGCGCGCGGCGCTGCTGCAGCAGATGCGCGATGCGCATGATCAAGCGGTCACCGAGATTTGGGCGCAGCGCCAGCCCAACCTCCCGATCGAAACGCCGGAAGAGATGGTCACTTTGGCTTCCATCGTGGAGCGCGAAACCGGCGTCGCCGCGGAACGACCAATGGTGGCGGCGGTGTTCGTCAATCGGTTGCGCCGTCCGATGCGGCTGGAGAGCGACCCGACCATTATCTACGGCGTGTGCAAGCAATTGCCGGCGCGTTGCCGCGATGGCCGGCTGGTGGATGCGTCGGGTTCGCCGAGGCTCATTCGGCGCAGCGAGATCGACCTCAACACCGGCTACAACACCTATCGTATCGATGGCTTGCCGCCGACGCCGATCGCCAATCCCGGCCGCGCCTCGATGGAGGCGACGGTGAACCCAGCGCAATCGGAGGCGCTCTTCTTCGTCGCCGACGGCACCGGCGGGCATGTGTTCACCAACACGCTGGCTGAGCACGAGGCGGCGGTGCGGCGCTGGCGCGAGATCGAGGCGCAACGGCTGGCGGAAGAGAGCGCGCAATAAGCGGCGGCGCGGCCCGGGTTAGCGCCGGGGACGATTCCGCTGTAATGAGCGGCCATGAGTATTTCGGGCATGACCGGCTTCGCCCGCGCCGACGGCGCGCATGGGCCGCTGCGCTGGGTCTGGGAAGCCAAGAGCGTCAATGGCCGCGGGCTTGATCTCAAATTGCGGTTGCCGCCGGGCTTTGACGGGCTGGAGCCCGCTGCGCGCGCCGCGGCATCGGCGAAGTTCAAACGCGGCTCCATTCAGGCGACGCTGGTGCTGGCGCGCGAGCAGGGCGCCGCACCGCCGCTGAGGATCGATCTCGGCTTGGTCGATCGATTAGTCGCCGCCGGCGAAACTTTGGTGCGGGACGGAAAGGTCGATCGGCCGCGCTGGGACGGCTTGCTTGGCTTGCGCGGCGTCCTGCTCTCGGAGGACGGAGACACCGCGGAAGAGGACCGCGCCGCTCTGGAGACCGCGCTGCTCGCCGGCTTCGTTCATACGCTGGCCGGCCTGGCCGAGGCGCGGCAGGCTGAAGGGCGCGTCTTGGCCGCTATTCTGACTGAAGGCTGCGATCGCATGGAAGCGTTGATCGCGGCGGCCCGGGTGACTTCGGCGGCGGCGCCTGGGGCAGCGCTCGATCGGATCCGGCAACGCTTGGAAGCGCTGGCGCCGGAGGTGAAGATTGATCCGCAGCGTTTGGCGCAGGAGGCCGCGATCGCCGCGGCGCGTGCGGACGTGGCCGAGGAGCTCGAGCGCCTGAGCGCCCATGCCGCGGAATTGCGCGCGCTGCTGCACAAGCCTGAGCCAGCGGGGCGGCGGTTGGATTTCCTGGCGCAGGAATTGACGCGCGAAGCGAACACGTTGTGCTCGAAATCCGCCGATTTGGAACTGACGCGCATCGGCCTCGATCTCAAGACTGTGGTCGACCAAATCAAGGAGCAGGCCGCCAATGTTGAATGAGCATGTCGCGCGGCGCGGGCTCATGTTCGTGCTGTCGAGCCCCTCGGGGGCCGGCAAGTCGACACTCGCACGCAAGCTCCTGGAGGCGGACGAAAACATGTCGCTTTCCGTCTCGGCTACGACGCGGGCCCCGCGCGCGAGCGAGGTCGACGGCCGGGAGTACAAATTTCTGAGCAAAGAGCAGTTCGAGGGCATGGCCGACCGCAATGAATTTCTCGAACACGCCATGGTGTTCGGCAATCATTACGGCACCCCGCGTGCGCCGGTCGAAGCTATGCTGATTCAGGGCAAGGATGTTTTGTTCGACGTCGATTGGCAGGGTGCGCGCGCGTTGCGCGCGGCCGAGCCACAGGATGTGGTCGGCATTTTTATTTTGCCGCCTTCCATGGCTGAGCTGGAACGGCGCCTGCGCGCGCGCGCCGAGGACAGCGACGACGTCATCACCAAACGCATGGCGCGTTCGCTGGATGAGATCGGCCATTGGGAAGAATACGATTACGTGTTGGTCAACACGCTGCTCGAACAGACCTTGGTGCAGATAAAGCAAATCCTTGCGGCCGAGCGGCTGAAACGGCACCGGCAGATGTGGCTCGCGCTGCATGTGGAGAGGTTGAAGCAAGGGATTTGAGAACACGGAGCAAGCGATGCCCGGACAATCCAATAATCACGTCGACTATGTCGAGTTAGCCGCCGCCGATTTGGGCGTGGTGAAGGCGTTTTACGCCAGCGCGTTTGGCTGGGCGTTTCAGGATTGGGGTCCTGATTATGTGAGCTTCAGCGGCGCTGGCATCGACGGCGGTTTCCGCGGCGGAGAGACGCCCCGCGAAGGCACTTCGCTCGTCATCATTTACGCCGCCGATTTGGAGGCCTCTGAACGCGCGGTCACTGCCGCCGGCGGGGAGATTGTCGCCCGGCATGAGTTTCCCGGCGGCCGGCGCTTCCATTTCCGCGATCCGGCCGGAAACGTGCTGGGCGTGTGGACGGTGGTGGAGGGCGCTAACTAGCGCTTCAGGTGCGGGCCAGCCACGCATCCGCCAGACGGCGAAAACCGGCTTGATCGATCTCCTCCGCGCGTGCGGTCGGTTCGAGGTCAGCGGCTTCAAGCAGCGTTTCGGCATCGGACGTCAGCGATTTGAGCGCCGAACGCAGCATCTTGCGGCGCTGACCAAACGCGGCGGCGGTGACGCGCTCAAGGGCGTTGAGGTCTACATAGGGATCGGCGCGATCAGTGAGACGCACGATCGCGGACGCTATTTTGGGCGGCGGCGTGAAGGCGCGCGCGGGCACGATGAATTCGAGACGGCAATCGCAGCGCGCCTGGGCCAGAACTGCGAGCCGCCCATACGCGTCCTGTCCCGGCTTGGCGACAATGCGCTGCGCCACCTCTTTTTGAAACATGAGCGTCATGTCCCCACGCCAGGCGCCGGCCTTGAGCCATTTCACCAGCAGCGGCGTACCGACATTGTAGGGCAGATTGGAAACGACGCGCGCGCGCGTGTTCGCAACCAGCGCCGCTTCATCGGCGTCGAGCGCGTCGCCGTGGATTATGCGCAGGCGCCCGCCGCTCCAATCGATCAGCGGTTCGAGCAGGGGCAGAAAGCGGCTGTCCTTCTCGATCACTACTAACGGATTGGCGCCGGCCTCAAGCAATGCGCGGGTCAAGCCGCCTGGACCGGGGCCGACCTCCAGCACTGGCTCTCCTGCAATCGCTCCGGCCGCGCGCGCGATACGGCGCGTGATGTTCATGTCGAGGAGGAAGTGCTGGCCGAGCCCCTTGTTGGCCCAAAGATCGTGGGCTTCGAGCTGTTCGCGGAGCGACGGCAGGTCCTCGCTCAAGCGGCGGCCCTTCGTTGCGCCATGTCCCACGCCAGTTTGAGCGCCGCGATGAAGCTGTCAGGACGCGCCTTGGCTTTTCCGGCGATGTCGAATCCGGTGCCATGATCGGGCGACGTGCGCACGATCGGCAGACCGAGCGTAACGTTTACGGCTTCCCAGAAATGAAGCGTCTTGATCGGGATGAGCCCTTGATCGTGATAGAGCGCGACCACGGCGTCGTAGCGTGTGCGCGCTTCCTCGTGGAAAAGACTGTCCGGCGGTTTGGGGTCGGAGATGTCAATGCCGCGCGCGCGAAGGATGGCGGCCGCCGGCGCGATCATCTCAATCTCCTCACGGCCGATGCCGCCGCGTTCGCCGGCATGGGGGTTCAGGCCGCAGAGCGCAATGCGCGGCGCGGCGATGCCGAAATCGCGCACCAGAGCTTCGTGCAGCACTTGGCCGATTTCGGTGATCTTTTGGCGCGTCAGCTGCGCGCCGACTTTCGCGAGCGGAATATGGATGGTCGCCAATGCTACGCGAAGGGTCGGGCCGGCAAGCATCATCACCGGGCCGCGCGCGCCCGTGGGTGCAGCGGAGGCGGTGAGGTGGGCGATGAACTCGGTGTGGCCGGGAAAGCCGAAGTCGGCGGAATGCAGCACCGCTTTGGCGATCGGCAGCGTCGTCAACGCCGACGCGTGTCCGTGCATCACGCAAGCGACGCCGCGCTCGATCGCGTCGATCGTCGCGGTGGCGTTGGCGGGAGAGGGTTCACCCGGCGATTCCTCCATCGCCAGCGGCGTGTGCAAGACGCTGAGCGTATCGGCCGCGTAGGCGAGCGCGTCAGCCTGTTCGGCGATGCGCATGGGCGGTACGGGGAGGCTGGCGCGCTTAGCTGCGCGTTCCAGAGCGTCAGGATCACCTACCAGAAAGAAAGGCGGCAGACCGAGACGTTCGCGCTCGCTCCACGCCCTCGCCGCCAGTTCGAGCCCAATGCCGGCGGGATCGCCCATGGAGACGGCGAGCGGCTTCATGCCATCGTCAGCGTGAGATGATGGTCGCTTCGCGGCGCAGGTTCCGGAGATAACGCTCGGAGAGCATCGCCAATTCCTGCTCAAACAGGCGCGACTCCACCTCCTCGCGAGTCGGCACCGCGCCGCCGCCGGTCTGGCGTGCGCAAACCACCAGCGCGTTGGCTTGGTCGCCTGATTCCTGCACGGTGCTGGCGCTGCCGATGGCGACGTTGTTCACGCGTTCGCGGATCTCCGGCGACAGATCGGATTCCGCTGTCGTGCCGAGATCCTGAGTCGTGGCGCCTTCGAGTTCGCTGATGCTTGCATCGATCGACGCGCAGCCATTGATGCGGCGTGCGGCGCTGCCAAGTTCGGCCGCCTGCGCGAGCGGCGCGCTGATCTGGCGCAACGTGACTTGCGTCGACGAACCCTCCGCTGCGCCCGCGCGGCGATCGCGCATAGCCAGGATGTAAACGCCAGTCGGCGTGCGCACCGGCAACGACACCTGCCCCGCTTCCAGGCGCTCGGCGATGGGCTGCAATTCAGCCGCCAGTTCGGTCGATGCGATCCAGCCGATGTCGCCGCCCGCGGCTGCGGAGGGCGCGGCCGAGAACTGTCGCGCCACCAGCGGGAACGACGCGCCGCGCTGCATTTCTTCAAGCAGGCGCATGGCGCCGCCCTCGGCGTCGGTGAATTCCTGCTCCGATTCCGCAGGCAGGAAGATTTCGCTGATCAGATACTGCGGCCGCGTGGCGCCGGCGGCGATGCGCTCCATGGTTTCGCGCACCTCGTTGTCGGAAACGCGGAGGCGCGAGCCGTAGAGGCCGCGCATGAGGCGATTCCACGCCACGTCCGCTTCGATCTGCGCCCGCAGCGTCCGGAGGCTGATGCCGGATTGGGCCAGGTTCTGCTCGAGCCCCTCGACCGTGGTGTTGTTGGCGCGGGCGATGTCGGCGATGCGGCGGTCGATCTCGTCGCCGGTGATGTCGATCTCGAAGGTCTCGGCTTCCTGCAATTGGAGCCGCTCATCGACGAGATCGCGCAGCGCTTGCTGCGAAGCCCGCTGCATGATCTCGGGTGTGTTGCTGAGGCCCGACGAGATAACCAGCAGGCTGGCGCGCTGGCGGACGTCGTACGTGGATATGACGTCGTCGTTGACGATCACGGCCACCGCTTCGCTCAATTGCGCCGCGGCAGGTGCGGCTCCGGCCGCCATCAGCGCCGCCGCCGCGCATGCGAACTTCCAATTCATTCTCATCCGCTCCGCTTCAGCCGCCGCCCAACACGCCCAGCGAACGCAATCCAACGCGTATCTGCAGACCCTCACGCGGCCCCAGGGTGCGATCGAGGGTCTCCGACCGGGTGTAGGCAATCTCCAAGAAGGTGCAATCGTCCTCGTAGATCGCGCGGATGTCCTGCGTCAGATTTATGTCTGAATCGAGGTCGCGCCGCACCCCGAGCTGCATTCGCCAACCGCGCGCCAGCTCCATGGTGACCGCCCCGGCCAATTCCTCGTTCGGATTGCCGGGGGCAAGGACGTCGTTGATCGTGTAATAGCGGGCCTGCGCCGAAAAACGGTTCCAGGAGCCGCGAACGCCCATGTCGATGCGCTGGACGTCCCAGGTTTCGTCTTCGAGCCGGAAGCGGAAGTCGGTGGCGAAGTTGCGGCCAAGATCGGCAGATACCGAGCCGACCCAATCGCTGGCTTCCCCTTCGAGATTGTTCACAGCTGAAAAGCCGGGCGCCGGTTCATCGCGCCAGCGGCGCCCGAAGAGCAGTGACGCGCTGCGTCCGTTTCGCGCGCGCGCGGTGGCGCGCACGCCGACGCTCACGCGCCCGCCAGGCTCCCACAGATCGTAATTGGGCGCCGCGTTGGCGCGGAAGAGATTTGAGTCGTCCAATTCGAAGCTGAGGCTGTCTTCGTTGATGATGCGGTCGTTTTCGGTGTTTTCCGATGCATAGGCGGCCATCACCACCGGCTCGACGATGACGTCGAAATTTTCACCAGGCCGCATGAATGGCCACGACACCTCAGCGCCGGCATAGCCAAGCCCGCGCGAAAAAGATTCGTATTCGTCCGGCGTCGTCTCGACGCGATAGAGATCGGCGCGCGCCTGTGCGAACGGCGAGAAAACGATGCCCGGCCCCACGATTGTGTCCGTGCGCCAGGTCGCGCTGACCGAGCCACGCGCGCTGTCGGGTCCGAGCGAGCGTTGCAGGACGGCGGTGGCGCCTTGCACGCGCAATTGACCGCCGAAGAGAGGGTCGCGGAAAACGCGCTCGGCGTCGCCGAACGGCAGGATCAACGGCATCAAATCGGCGCTGTCGTTGGCGCGTAGCCCTTGGAAGGAGATCAGCGCCAGCTGGTTATAGGAACTCTCGTCCTGACCCACGGCGTAAAGTTGCGAAAGCAGCCGCGTCTCGGTGCCGATATAGAGGCCGCGCCGGCGTCCCGTCCCCGGCAGATCGTAGCGGCGCAGGTAGAGGTCGTCCGACACGCGCTCGGCGCCGAAGCCCCAATTCCAGTAATCGTTGATGGCGAAGCGGCCATTGGCAAACAAATGTGAGCGCCAAGTGTCCTCGCCGAACGTGTTTCCCTTGCTGTCGAACTCTTGTTCGTAGGCGAATGACGCCTCGGCCTGCAGGTAGCCAGAGAAGAAGCGTTGGCGATAATCGACACCGTAAAGCGGGCGTATGTTGGAATGGACTTGCGCCCATGGCGTTACGTCCGCGCTTGGCGAGAAGGCCCAGTAATAGGGTTGGCGATAATAGGCGCCGAGGCTGCCGTCCTGACCGATCCGCGGCGGCATCAAGCCCGAGGCGCGGCCTACCGATGGGTCAGCGTGCGCGAAGAACGGCAGGTAGAGGATCGGCACGCCAAGCACTTCGACGGTGGCGCCGCGATACGAAATGGTTTGCGTTTCGCGATCCTGCACCGCGCGCCGCGCGCGCAAGCTCCAGGTCGGCGGACGATCGCCGCCGACGCAGATCGGGCAGCTGGTATAGATGATGTTGTGCAGCTCGCTTTCGCCCGGGCCGCTGCGCAGCACTGAACGCGCGGCCAGCGTTCCCGCCGTGCCGAGGCGTGCGCGCAATTCGTTGGCGACGGCGACATTGAGGGCGTCGTCGGCTTCGACGCGCTCGGCATAAGTGGCCGAGCCGTCGGCTTCGACGATCTGCACATTGCCTTCGGCGACGACGATGCCGGTCTCGAGATTGTAGACGAGCCGGTCGGCCCGCATCGTCCGTCCCTGATAGCGAAGCTGAACGTCGCCCTCGGCGGTGACGGTCTGCGCCGGGTCGTCATTGATGATGACGTCAGCTTCAAGCAGGACGCGATCGGTTTGGTCGGCGGCTTGTTCCTCAGCGCCATCTGGCGCAGGGGCGGCCGCGGGCGCTGCCGGTTCGGTGGTTTGGGCGTGGGCTGCGGCGGGCGCGACACTCGCCACCACGGCGGCCGCGAGCGCCGCCCAATACGATGGCGTCCGCTCGGCCAACCGATCGGCCGTCTCCCCCGAACGGACCATCCGCATTCCTCGTCTGACTCCCCAGCTGCTACCTAACCGCCCGCCAGCGGGGGCGTCCAGCGCTCGCCGCTGCTGCTAAGCCGTTGATCGGCTGGATTCCCCCGGGCTGTGGCGCCGCTTCGCCAGGGACGCGTCCGCGCCTCATCCGTCCTCCAAAAAGGCGACGAAGGCCAAGGCGATGAACATGCCGGCCATCGGCGCGCTCCAAGCCGCGACGATGGCCGGAACCGACTGGGTGATGGCGAAGGCGCCCGCCAACTGACTGTAGAAGAACAGAAAGAGGCCAAGTCCGACACCGGCCGCGCCCCAGCGTGCGAGATTGCCCAGACGCTGCAATTGCAGGGAGAAGGCGGCCCCGAGCCCCGCCATGGTCGCGAGCATAAGCGGATAGGCCAACAGGCTTTGCCATTTCAGTTCATACCGGGTTGGGGCGAAGCCGGCTTGTCGCGCTTCCGCAATGAAACCCGGCAGCTCCCAGAAGGAGAGCGTCGCCGGGGTGACGAAGCGATCGAGCAATTCGGCGGCGTCGAGATTGGTCGGAATGGCGAGATGGTCCTGGCGTTCGGGAACGCCGCCCGGCACGGCTTCGACAAGGTTGGTCAATTGCCAAAAGCCGGCTTTCAGTTCGGCCTGTTCGGCGAGGATGCGGCGCGTGAAGCGGAGCGAATCCTCGCGCACTTCAAAGAACATGAATGTCGCGCCGAGTAGGCGCGCGCCGGAGGCGTCGACGTCGTCGGCATGAATGACAATCTGGCCGCTGGCGTCGCCTTGGCGAATCCAGACGCCCTGCGGTGCGGACGTGTCTTCGGCGTAGCCGGAAAGCGCGTCGGCCTTCGCCAACTCGAAACTCTGATAGAGATAAGCGCCGAGCGGATTGAGCGTGGTGATGACGATCACGCCGAGAGCGAAGCCCACGAGCGCGGCCGGCATCAGGAAGCGCCACGCCGAGACGCCGGCGGCGCGCATCGCCACTAACTCGCTGGAGCGGTTGAGGCCGATAATGGCCATCATGGTGCCCGCGAGAACGATGAACGGCAGTGTCTGCTCGATCAGCATCGGCGTCTTGAGCAGGGTCAGGCGCAGCGCTTCGATCAAGCCGAGTTCGACGCGCGATCCAACGGAGCGCATCTGCTCGACCAGATCGATCAGCAGGATCGAAACCAAAACGGCGAGCAAAGCGACCGACACGCCGGCCAGCGTGCGCGTGGTGATGTAGCGGCCAAGGCGCGAGAGCAAGAACATCGGGTTCAGGCCTCCGCCGGGCTAAGGCTTGGGCCAAGTTCGCGGCGCTTCTTGCGTGGACTTTTGCCGCTCATGGCGATCAGGGCTGCAAGCGAAGCGAAGATCGGCAAGGCGTATTGCAGCACGTTAAGCTGCGGATCGTCGGTGGCGGCGGCTTGAACCGCGAGCGCCAATAGCCGCACGACGAGCGCGCAAGCGGCGGCCAGCATGAGACGGCGCGTGTAGCCGCGTCTGCTGAACTCGCCCACCAGAACGCCCGCCAATGCTATCAAGGCCATGGAAATGTTGAGCAACGGCGCCGAAAGCCGGGCATGCCCTTCGGCGAGAAAGCGCTCCACGTTGCGCTGATCGTAGTGCGAGGTGAGGTCGGGAAAGAAGAGGTCGTGCAGGTAGCGATCCGACGCTTTCAGGAAGAAAATGTCGGGCTCCTGGAAGAAGCGCCCAAGCTGCAGCGTGTAGCGGTCGAAATCGAGCACATCGACCGTACCGTCTTCCGTTTGCCGCTGCACCTGCCCGTCGCGCAGCACGATGGCCGGCGCGCCGTCGATCATCACCACCGCGCCGGCGCGCGCGGTGTAAGTGATCGGCCATTCGGGACGCGAATCATTGATGAGGAGATCGCGCATCTCGCCGCCACCGCCGCGTTCGCGTGCATAGAGCGTCAAGTCCTCGCTGGGAGACGTGAACGAACCCTCGCGCACGAGGCTCGAGGCGATGTCTGTGCGCAGCGTGTAGAACACCTCGCGCCGTTCGCGCAGCGCCGCCGGCTGGATCACCGTGTTGACGGTCAAATGCGCCAGCGTGGCGAGCACGGCCAACTGCATGATCGGGCGGGCAATACGCCAGCGCGAAACGCCGGCGGCGTAGGCGACGGCGACTTCACTCTCGGATTGCATCCGGTTCAGCGCGTAGAGCACGGCGAAAAACAGCGCGAGCGGCAGGATAAGCGAAATCAGCTGCGGGATGGCGAGCAGCGTCACCCAGGCGAAGGCGAGGCCCGCGCGCCGGTTGGTGACGATGATGTCGAGCTGGTTGAGGCCCTGCGTTAGGATGGCGATCGCAGCCAGCGCGCCCAATATCGCCAGGAGCGGACCCAGGGCCTGCCGGAAGACGTATG
>JBFWZB010000001.1:0-78570 GCA_050185805.1 Hyphomonadaceae bacterium | reverse complement strand
TATCGCTTCGACACCTATCGCACCAAGCTCAAGCCGGAGCAGAAACCGACCCTGACCAGCGTGCAGATCGCGATGGACGGCGCCGCCGCAGCGCGCGCCCGCGCCGATAAGGATGCCGCCGTGGCGGATGGCGTCTTCTTCGCGCGCGATCTCGTGTCCGAGCCGCCGAATGTGCTCTACCCCGAATCCTACGCCGACCGCCTGAAAGCCGAGCTCGAGCCGCTGGGCGTTGAGGTCAGCGTCCTCGACACCGAGGCGATGGAGAAGCTCGGCATGGGCGCGCTTCTGGGGGTGGCACAAGGCAGCGCGCGTCCCGGCCGTCTGGTGACAATGAATTGGCAGGGCATGACCTCGAAACGCGCGCGGCCAATGGCGCTCGTCGGCAAGGGCGTGACGTTCGATACGGGCGGCATTTCGTTGAAGCCGGGCGCCGGCATGGACGAAATGAGGGGCGACATGGGCGGCTCCGCCGCGGTCGCCGGCGCGATGAAGGCGCTCGCAGGCCGCAAGGCCAAGGCCAATGTCGTCGGCATCGTGGCGCTGGTGGAGAATATGCCGGGTGACAACGCGCAACGCCCCGGCGACATCGTCACGTCGATGTCGAAGCAGACAATCGAAGTGCTCAACACCGACGCCGAAGGCCGGCTCATTTTGGCTGACGCGCTTTGGTATGCGCAGGAGCACTTCAATCCGACGGCGGTGGTTGATCTCGCCACGCTCACCGGCGCCATGGTGGTGGCGCTCGGTCACGAATATGCGGGCTTCTTCGCCAATGATGAAGACCTGGCGCAAGCTCTCATCGGCGCAGGCCAGGCTGAGGGCGAGCCGGTTTGGCGCATGCCGCTCGGCCCGGCTTACGACAAGCAGATCGATACGCCGAATGCCGACATGAAAAACATTTCCGGCAAGCCTGCAGGCGGCTCCATCGTCGCGGCGCAGTTCTTGAAACGCTTCATCAAAGATGGCGTCGCTTGGGCGCATATCGACATCGCCGGCACTGCCTGGAAACCCGGCCCGTATGAGGATCCGCTCTATCCCGCATGGGCCACAGGCTACGGCGTGCGTCTGCTCAATCGCCTGATCGCCAATCGCTACGAGGAATGATGGCGGAGCTCTGGTTCTACCATCTCGAACGCAGCGAATTGGAGCGCGCGTTGCCGCCGCTGTTGGAAAAGTGCCTGCAGCGTGGCTGGCGGGCAATCGTGCGCGGCGGCGCGCCGGAGCGGCTCGACGCGCTGGACGCGATCTTGTGGACGTTTCGTGATGAAAGCTTTGTGCCCCACGCGCGCGACGGCGCCCAGGCGGCGCGACAACCTGTATTGCTGACTGAGCAGCCGGGCAATCCCAATGGCGCGCAGGCGCTTTTCCTGATCGACGGCGCTGAGCCGGGGGATATTTCCAGCTTCGAACGCGCCTGCCTCATGTTCGACGGGCGCGACGAAGCCGCCTTGGAAATGGCCAGATCGCGCTGGAAGGAAGCGCGCGCTTCGGGCGTCGAGGCGTCCTATTGGCGCGAGAATGCGTCGGGGAAATGGGAGAAGCAGGGATGATGCGTTCGGCGATCCTGGCGGCGCTCGCACTACTGACGGCATGTGGAACAGCGCCGCAGACCAACCGCGATCTCGAACGCATCGCCAATGACTATCAGCGCGAGGCCTACGCCGAGCAGCGCAGCAGCACGCCGGCTCCGCGCGACGCATGCGGGGCCTCCGAAAATCAGGCGCTGATTGGCCAGCTAGGCGACGCCATCACGCCGCCGGCCAACGCGCGCGTCATCTGCCACAATTGCCCGGCCACCATGGATTTCAACGCCACGCGGCTTACCATTCAACTCGGCCCGGACGGCAAGGTCGCCACGCTGTCCTGCGGCTGAGGAGAATTTCATGCGTGTACTATTCGCAGCCGCCGTCGCTGCCGTGCTAGCCGCGTGCGCTGCGCATCAGCCGCAGGGCAATCACTCGCCGTCGCACCGCATGCCGCAAACGGCCGAGGAAGCAACCCAACGCGACACTTGCGGCGCCGCGCGCTTTGCGCACCTGATGGGGACGCTGGCCTCCGAGATCGATCGTTCCGCACTGCCGCCGCGCGCCCGCATCCTTACACCCGAGACGATGGTGACGCAGGATTTCTCCCCCGAGCGGCTCAACATCATGACCGGGACGGATGGCAGGGTTTCGTCGATGCGGTGCTTCTGAGCTTGAGAGCCAAGGGTGCGGCGGCTATAGAGCCGCCCACACCGAGGTCTGGAGTTCAATATGCCCGCCAATCGCACGCTGTCGATCCTCAAGCCGGACGCGACCAAGCGTAATCTCACTGGCGCGATCAACGCCGTGATCGAGGAAGCGGGTCTGCGCATCGTCGCGCAAAAGCGCATCCGGCTGTCGCGGGGCCAGGCTGAAGGCTTCTATGAGGTGCACAAGGAGCGTCCGTTCTTCGGCGACCTGGTGACGTTCATGATGTCCGGGCCGGTCGTCGTGCAGGTGCTGGAAGGCGACAACGCCGTTGCACGCTATCGCGACGTTATGGGCGCGACCAATCCGGCCAACGCAGCCGAGGGCACGATCCGCAAGCGCTTTGCGGAATCGATCGAGGCCAATTCCGTGCACGGCTCGGATAGCGACGACAACGCCGCGCGCGAAATCGAATTCTTCTTCACCGCCGCCGAAATCGTCGGCTGATGCGCGAGAAGGGTTAGAGGCGAATACTCGCCTCCAACCCATCGCGCGGCCTACTTCCGCTGATCCTTTGACGACGAGCCGGTCTTGCCCGTGGGCGATCCCGCTGGCGGCGTGCTTTTTCCAGGCGTTGGCGCGCCCTTCTGCATCGTGCCTTGCTGGCGCGGCAGCGGTGTATTCGATGGTGTTTTCTCGGCCATGTCGGCTCTCCTTGGGACAACCCGCGCGCGAGAATACGCTCGCGCGCGAGGCTCTGCCAGCTACTTCCGCGCGATGATTTCGAGCACCAGCGGCGTCACCATCAGCGTACCGGGTTGCTGCGAAACGCGGGCGAATTCGTCGCGCATCTCCTGGCCGATCTGCGGCGTGATGCGGTTGAGCTCGATCAGGCGGTCGATGTGGATCTCGAAAAAGCCGATCGGCCAGCGCCAGACATTGTCGTTCTTGGAGACGACGTCGACATGCGGCTTCAGGCTTTCAACCGTGAGCCCCATTTCGGTGAGCCAGGACGGCAGATGACGGCCAATATCGGGTTCGCCACCCGCGCCACGCCAATTGGCGACGACTTCGTCGACGAAGCGCTCGAAATTCGGCGCTGGCGGCGCGAGCTTCCAAGTCTCGTAATCCAGATATTCGTGCACGACCAAAGCGCCGCCTGGTTTCAGCGCATCGACCAGCTTTTGCAGCGCGTCGCGCGGTCGCGGCAGAAACGCGAAAATCCAGCGCGCCCAGGCAGCGTCCGCGTCCGCTACCGGAAGCGTATCCGTGACGACGTCGATCTCATGCGCGCGGACTTGGGCGAAACCGCGCGCCTTGGCCTGCGCTTCCAGCGTATCGAGAAAACGCCGCGAACGCTCCAGCGCGTGCACCTCGCCGCGCGGGCCGACGATTTCGGCCAAATCCATGGTCGCGAAGCCGGGGCCTGCGCCGAAATCGATGACCTTGCAGCCGTCGCCGATGCGGGCGCGCTGCCAGGCGTCGAGCGCGCGCGGGCGCCAGACGCGGTGTTGGTAGCCGAGCCGATAGATTTCGTCGTCGTGGGTGCCGAGCACATAGTCGCGTTCAGCCATGGGTGGTCCTCCGTTGCCGCCGATATAGGTGTGCTCGGGGCGTGCGTCTCGCCAGATTCGGTCTAGTCTGTCGATCGAGTCCCCGCTGTGGAGCCGGCTAATGACCGAATATTCGCGTGCGTATTCCGAAGGCGCTTTCAAGTCGAAGCTGGGCGCGCTGGCAGGGCTGGAAAAGCTGATCGATGCTGCGCGGCAGGTGCATGCGTTGCTGCGCGACCCCACGACGCCGCTTTGGGTCAAGGGCGTCTGCATCGCCGCGCTCGGTTATCTGATCGTGCCGACAGACGCGGTGGCCGATATCGTCCCGGTGCTGGGCTATGGCGACGATCTCGCGGCGCTCACGGCGGCATTGGCCGCGATCGCCTCCCGCTTGCCGGCGGCGCAAAGTTCAGCGCAGGATTAGCTTAAACCTCGGGCATATTCGGCCAGGCAGCGCGGGTAGAGTTCGTGTTCGAGCGTCAGGACGCGCGCGGCCAGGGTTTGCGGCGTATCGCCAGGTACGATGGCGAGTTTGGCTTGGCCCAGCGTGCGACCCGCATCCACTTCCTCGACCACCAAATGCACGGTGCAGCCGTGCTCGGCGTCGCCCGCATCGAGCGCGCGCTGATGCGTCTTCACGCCGGGATATTTGGGCAGCAGCGACGGATGAATGTTGATGAGGCGATCTTTCCACGCCCGCACGAAGAAGGGCGTTAGCACGCGCATGAAGCCTGCGAGCGCCACCAGATCGATACGCCGTTCCACCAGCAGCGCGTCGATATCACGCTCAAAGGCCTCGCGGTTCTCGCCGTAAGGCTTGTGATCGAGCGCGATCGCCTCGATGCCGCGGTCGCGCGCGCGGACGAGGCCGTCTGCGCCCGGCACGTTGGAGACGACGAGGGCGATTTCGTAGGCGTCCTGTGCGGCGTCCATCAGCGCTTGCAGGTTTGAGCCACGCCCAGAAATCAAAACGGCGACGCGTTTGCGGCTCATGCCGCCTTCAGTTCGCCGATCACGAAGGCGCGTTCACCGCCGGCGCCGAGTGCGGCGATGATGGCGTCAGCTTCGTTCGGCGCGGCGATCAGCGCCATGCCGATTCCAAGATTGAAGGTGCGGCGCAGATCCTCCTCGGGCGTTGCGCCGACCTCCTGCAGCCAGCGAAACACCGGCGGCGGCTCCCAGGCGCTCCAATCGAAGGCGGGTGCGAGATGATCGGGCAAAGCGCGCGGGGTGTTTTCCACCAAACCGCCGCCCGTAATGTGGGCCGCACCCTTGGCGCGGCCGCCGTCGAACACCGGCTTCAAAGCGCGCGCGTAAATCCGGGTCGGCGCCAGCAGAGCCTCGGCAAGGGACTTGCCGTCTTCGAAAGGCGCGGGGGCGTCCCAACGCAGGCCGGAACGCTCGACCACTTTGCGCACCAGCGAGTAGCCGTTGGAATGGGGACCGCTGGAGGCGACGCCGACAATGACGTCGCCCGCGCGCATGTCCGCGACGCGCGGGAGAAGCGTCCCGCGTTCGGCGGCGCCGATGGCGAAACCGGCGAGATCGTAATCGCCCTTGGCGTACATGCCGGGCATTTCGGCGGTTTCTCCGCCCGCCAAGGCGCACCCGGCTTGACGGCAGCCTTCGGCGATGCCGCCTACGACTTTGGCGGCCTGATCGGCGTCGAGTTTCGCGGTGGCGTAATAATCCAAGAACATCAGCGGCTCGGCGCCCTGTGCCGATAGATCGTTCACGCACATGGCGACGAGGTCGATGCCGACCGTCTCGTGCCGCCCGCTCTCGATGGCGATCTTGAGCTTGGTTCCTACCCCGTCCGTGGTGGCCAGGAAGATCGGGTCCTTAAACCCGGCCGCTTTGGGGTCGAACACCGCCGCGAAGCCGCCAAGACCGGCCTCCGCGCCGGGCCGGGCCGTTGATTTCGCTGCCGGTTTGATCAGCTCGACCAGACGCTCGCCTTCGTCGATATCGACGCCGGCGTCACGATAGGTCAGTCCTTCGGTTGCTTTCTTTTCAGTCAAGGCGTGAGTCCAGAAGCCGCCACATTGATAGGCGATTCCGCCCCAGCTAGGTTCGGCCATCCCCCGCAACGAGGTTCCGTAATGAAAGCCACGCCTTTGGCCGCCGTCGCCGCACTGTTCATGGCGGCCTTGTGCGCGTTCGCGCCTGCGCCGGCAAGCGCGCAGACGGGGCGTGACAATGTGTTCGCCGTGTCCGGCGTTTACGTGGACGTGCAGGCCGCCGACGCAGCTCAGGCGCAACAGGCCGGCTTCGCTGAGGCGCAACGGCTTGGGTTTGAGCGGCTGGTGCGGCGCTTGACGCTGCCGGAAGAGGTGCAGCGCCAGGGCATGCCGGCAGCCGTTGGCAACGAACTCGACCAGCTCGTCTCAAGCGTTGAAGTTGAGAACGAACGCCGCTCCGGAACGCGCTACATTGGCCGCCTCACCGTGCGCTTCGATCCGAGCGGCGTGCGAAGCTTGCTGCGGCGGCAGAATTTCACCGTCGTCGATACGCGCACGGCGCCCGTGCTAGTGGCGCCACTGGCCGCGCCCGACACCGCCCCCGAAACCGTAGAGCTATGGCGCGCGGTCTGGGCCGAGGGCGGTTTCGAGCAGGAATTAGCGCCGCTGACCACGGCGCCCGCAGGCCTCGCCGGGACGCCGGACTGGAATACGGCGGCGCCGTTCGCACAAGCGTCGGCGGCGGCTTCCGCTCTCTACGCAACGCTGCGCGTGCAAGGACAAAGCGCGAGTGCTTCGCTTGTCGAAGTGGCGCCCAATGGCGTGCGCCGCGATCGCGGCGAGGTCAGCGCCCGCATCGCCGCGGCCGATCCTTCCGCAGTGCGCATCGCGCTCGCCTCGCTGGCCGAGCAGGCCAGCCAGCGCATTCAGACCGATTGGAAGGCGCGCATCGCCACAGGCACCGGGCAGCGCGCCCGCGTTTCAGCTTCCGCGCTCTACAGCGATCAGCGCCAATGGGAGCAGATCAAGTCGGCGCTCGAAGGCGCCGCGGCGACGCTGATTTCGGAGATCCGTATTGAAGCGGTCGGCCGTGAGGGCGCGCTCGTCTCGTTCTCATTTGTTGGCGACCGCAATCAACTCGCCGCCGAGCTTGGCCGCCGCAACGTGACGCTCGAAGAGAGCGCGATGGGGCCTGTTCTTCGCGTCCGAAGGTAAAGCGTGAGCCAACAACGGCTGTTCGAGTTCCGCATGGGGGAGCGCTCCCCAGACACGCTGGTGGTGGCCGAAGCCAATCGCGACGCCGCAAGGTTGTTGACGCAGTGGACGGCTTGGCCCGGCGGCGCTCTGGCGCTGGTTGGCCCACCGGGTGCGGGCAAGACGCATCTGGCTCTGGCCTGGACGCTGGAAACCGGTGCGCGTCAGATCAGCCCGCGCGCCGCCCCGGACGACGCGGCGGCCATTTTCGACGCCAGCGGCGGGCGCGTCCTGATCGACAATGCTGACGGTCCGCACGATGAGGCTACGCTGTGGCGCGTGCTCGACTTGGCGCGTGCACGAGGCGGCGCAGCGCTCCTGGTGGGCGCGACCGCGCCTGCGGAGTGGGGTGCGGCCCTCCCTGACCTCCGTTCGCGCCTCGCGGCCTTACCGGTGGCTCGCCTCGGCGAACCGGACGAGGCGCTGCTGGAGGTTGTTTTAAGGAGGATTTGTCGCGAACAATTCATTCATTTGAGTGATGATGCAGCCCGGTACTTGGCCGTGCGGATGCCGCGCACCTTCGCCGCCGCCCGCCAGGTCGCCGCCGCCCTCGACGCTGATCTGGTCAAAGGCGCGCGGCCAGTGGCGCTGAGCGCCGCAAGAAAAGCGCTGGAAAAGGCGCGCGCTGGTTGGGGTGAGGGAGACGGTTAAGAGATGGCTAAGCAGCCGCGCAAAAAGCGCAGCACGGCGCAGAAGCTGCCGATTGCGAGCAGTCCGGAACGCTTCCTGAACCGGGAGCTGTCCTGGCTGGCGTTCAACACGCGCGTGCTCGAGGAAAGCGAGAATTCCAGCCATCCGCTGCTTGAGCGGCTGCGCTTCCTCTCGATATCCGCCAGCAATCTCGACGAATTCTACATGGTGCGCGTCGCCGGCCTGCATGAGCAGGTGAAGGCGGGGCTTTCGGTGCTGAGCCAGGACGGACTGACGCCGAGCCAGCAATTGGCGCGCATCCATGACGCCGCGAACGCGCTGATCGCGCGTCAGCAGGTGCGGTGGCGCGCGATCCGCGCGGAGATGCGTGACGCGGGGATCGCCGTGCTCGAGCCGGACGAACTGACGCCGGGCGAGCGCGACTGGCTGAAGCCGCTGTTCATGGAGCAAGTGTTTCCGCTGCTGACGCCGCTTGCGGTCGATCCCGCGCACCCGTTCCCGTTCATTCCCAATCTCGGCTTCGCCATCGCGCTAAAGCTGAAGCGCTTGACCGACGGGCGCGCACTGAACGCGCTCCTGCCGGTTCCAAGCCAGGTCGCGCGCTTCATCGACGTCACGCCCGCCGGTGGCGCCCAAGGTGAGGCGCGCCGCTTTCTTACGCTCGAGAACACCATCATGTTGTTCTTGGACGAGTTGTTTCCCGACTATGTCGCGGAGGCGCAAGGCGTCTTCCGCATCGTCCGCGACAGCGACATCGAGATCCAGGAAGAAGCCGAAGATTTGATGCGCGAGTTCCAGACGCGCCTCAAGGAACGGCGCCTGGGCGACATCGTGCGCTTGAAAGTCGAAGCGTCGATGCCGGACGATTTGCGCGCCTTCATCATGCGGGAATTGGAGGCCGATCCGCGCGACGTGATCGTCGTTGACGGCATGCTCGGCATGGCGGCGCTCTCGGCCTTGGTGCAGCTTGAGCGGCCGGATTTGAAGTTCAAGCCATACGAGCCGCGCTTCCCGGAGCGCATCAAGGATTATGGCGGCGATACGTTCGCGGCGATCCGGGAGAAGGATTTCCTCGTCCATCATCCCTACGAGAGTTTCGATTCCGTTGTGCAATTCCTGCGGCAGGCCGCGGCCGATCCCGCCGTCGTCGCCATTAAGCAGACGCTTTATCGCACGTCGAAGGATTCGCCGATTGTCGCGGCGCTGGTCGCGGCGGCGGAAGCCGGCAAGAACGTCACCGCGCTGATCGAGCTGAAAGCGCGCTTTGACGAAGAGGCGAATATACGTGTGGCGCAGATGCTGGAGCGCGCGGGCGCCTCGGTCGTCTATGGGTTCATTGATTACAAGACCCACGCCAAGGTGAGCCTCATCGTGCGGCGTGAGGGCGATCATCTGCGGACCTACACGCACTTCGGCACAGGCAATTATCACCCGCTGACGGCGCGGATTTACACCGACCTCTCGCTCTTCACGTGTGACCCTGCGCTTGGGCGCGATGCCGGCCGCCTGTTCAATTTTGTCACCGGCTATGCGCGTCCAGCGGAGCTGGAAAGATTGGCGGTCGCGCCGCTGACGGTGAAATCGACGTTGCTTAGCTTGATCGACGAGGAAATCGCTCACGTGCAAGCCGGCCGCGAGGGCGCGATCTGGGCCAAGCTCAATGCGCTCGTCCACCCTGAGATCATCGACGCGCTCTATCGAGCCAGCCAGGAAGGCGTGAAGATCGAACTGGTGATCCGCGGCGTGTGCTGCCTGCGCCCGGGCGTGCCGGGCCTTTCGGAGAATATCCGCGTCAAATCGATCGTCGGGCGATTCTTGGAACATTCCCGCGTCGTCTGTTTCGGCGCCGGGGCGAAACTGCCGAATCCGAACGCCAAGGTCTTCATCTCGTCGGCAGATTGGATGCCGCGCAACCTGGAGCGCCGGGTTGAGATCATGTGTCCGGTTGAAAATCCCACGGTTCATCAGCAAGTTCTCGACCAGATCATGGTGGCCAATCTGAATGACGAGGCCCAATCTTGGTACATGACGCCGGACGGGGAATTCAAACGGGTCGACACGTCGCAACTCGATGCGCCGTTCTCGGCGCACGTCTATTTCATGCGCAATCCCTCGCTCTCCGGCCGCGGACGCGCGCTCAAGGGCGACGCGCCGGCCGCCTTCGATCACATCGGAGCGCGCGCCTATTGAGTGAGGCGGCGTGAGCCCGCGAGGGGGCTTCTCCGACGGCCAAGAAGCGGCCGTTATCGACGTCGGGTCGAACTCGGTGCGTCTCGTCATCTATCGGATCGACGGGCGGGCGATGACGCCTGTGTTCAATGAAAAGGTGATGGCGGGGCTTGGCCGCGATCTCCCCGGCTCCGGAAGATTGGCGCCCGAAGGCGCCGACAGCGCCGTGCGCGCGCTCAAACGTTACGCAGCGATCGTCGAGAGTCGTGGCGTCGGCGCCGTTTTCCCCGTCGCCACCGCCGCGGTGCGCGACGCCAAGGACGGCCCGGATTTCGTCCGGCGCGTCGACAAAGAAGCCGGGCTCAAATTGCGCGTGCTTACGGGAGAGGAAGAGGCGCGCCTTTCGGCGCTTGGCGTCAGCGCCAGCGCGCCCAACGCCGACGGCGTGGTCGGCGACCTTGGCGGCGCCAGCCTCGAATTGATCGCGCTAACGCCCGGCGAGCCCGCGCGCGGAGAAACTTTCGCGCTTGGCCCTTTGACGCTCGCGCGCGCCGAAGGCTTCGATTACGACCGGGTTGTCGCGGAAGTGCGCGAAAAGCTGGCGCGTGCCTCCGTGCTTACGGAGCGCGGCGGCGACTTTTACGCGGTCGGCGGGGCGTGGCGCGCGCTTGGCCGTCTCGACATTGCACACCACCATCACGTGCTCGCCATTCTCGATCACCACGAAATTCCGCGCCGGCGCGCGCGTGCGATCATCGATGTCGTCCGCCAACAGAGCAGGCGCTCGCTGGAGCGATTGGAAGAGGCGGTGGCGAAGCGAGCCGAAGCGCTGCCGTACGCCGCCGTGGTGCTCGAACAGGTGCTGGAAATCGGCGGATTCCAGCGTGTGATCATCTCGGCGTACGGGCTTCGTGAGGGCGTACTGCTTGACCGCATGTCCGCCGAAGCGCTGAAGGCGGACCCGTTGATCGCGTCGGCGGAGGCGTTTGCGAATCTGCGCGCGAGGCCAGCGCCGTTCGGCGCGGCCTTGGCCGATTGGATCGCGCCAGTGTTCGAAGCGCGCGAGCCGGCCTTCGATGCGAAGCGCGATCCGATCCTACGCGCGGCGGCGGCGCGGCTTGCCAATCCGGAAACGCCGGTGCAGCCCGGTCAACGCGGCGACGTTATTTTCGAGACGACGCTCCGCGCGCCGCTCGCGGCGCTGTCGCATCACGAACGTGCGTTTCTCGCGGCCAGCGTTCACCACCGCTATACGAAGGCGCCGCCGTCGCTGCAGGACGATCGCGACGTGCGTGACAGCGAGCGCGTGCTTTCTCCCGTCTATGAGAAGCTCATGACCGACGAGATGCGCGCCACGGCGCTGGCGCTGGGCGCGGCGCTGCGTCTGGGCTCTGATCTCTCGGGCCGCTGTGCCGACATCCTGCGGCAATTCTCGCTACGGGTGCAGAGCGGAGAATTGGTGCTGCGGGCGAAGGCGGCGCACCTGGCGCCGGAAAACGCCGGCAAGCGGCTTGACGCGTTGGCGGGCGCGCTGGGCTTGAAAGGGCGTATCGACCTGGGCTAGGCGGCTCTCATGAGCGACACCCCGCCCGACCGCCTGTCCGTCAACCCGAAGAGCCCGTATTACGACGAAGCCATCCTGGCCCGCGGCGTTGGCGTTCGCTTCAAGGGCGCGGAAAAAACCAATGTCGAGGAATATTGCGTGAGCGAAGGCTGGGTGCGCCTCACCGTCGGCAAAACGCTGGACCGCCACGGCAACCAGCTCACTATGAAATATACCGGCGAGGTTGAGCCGTACTTCCAGGACATCAAGCCAGAGGCCGAGGCCTGAGGCGCCGGAGGCGGCCGCGGCAGCCGAATTGAGAATGCTGCACGCGGCGCTGCCGCCGTGCTAAAACCCGGCCTCCATGCAGGAAGAAGGCGGCCCCCGTAAGCTGGCGGCGATCATGTCGATCGATGTCGCCGGATTTTCGGCGATGACAGAGGCCGATGAAACCTACGCGCTCGACCTCGTGGCGCGTCTCCGCGACACGCTGCTCCAGATCGCCTCGGCGCGCGAAGGCCGGATATTCAACACAGCCGGCGACGGCTTCATGATCGAGTTCTCTTCCGCTGCGGGGGCGCTTGCCGCCGCCGAGCATGTCTGCGGCGGCGTCGAGCGCAAGAGCATCCGCATCGGCGTCCATGTCGGCGACGTGATGGTGGCGCAGAACGGCGACCTTCTTGGCCACAGCGTCAATGTCGCGGCGCGGCTGCAGCAATTGGCGCGGCCGGGGGACGTCGTCGTTTCCATGGATGTGCGCCGCGCAGTGCGTGGCCGGTTGGCGCAGCGCCTGCATCCCGCCGGCGCGGTGCAGCTCGACAAGATGAGTGAGGCGCTGGAGATCTTTACGCTTGAGGCCATCGCCGCAAGCAAGCCGCGTCCGAAGCGCCCCGAGCCCATCCTGGCCGTACTCCCGTTCGACAACGACAGTGACGATCCCGGCATGGATTATTTCTCGGACGGCGTGGCGGATGAGATCATCATGACTTTGCTGCGTCAGTCGCGCATCAAGGTCATCGGTCGCACCTCCGCCTTCCAATTCCGCGGCGCGCGCAAGCATGACGCAGCCGCCGATCTGAAGGCCTCGCACGTCCTCGACGGGGCGGTCCGCTGCGCCGGGAGCAAATTGCGGGTCAACGCGCAGCTGATCGAGGCCTCGACGGGCGTCGTGCTGTGGAGTGATCGCTTCGACGGAGAGCGCGCGGATGCGTTCGCCCTAGAGGACGAGATCGCCGCGCGTGTGGCCGGCTCGCTGCGGCGGACTTTGGCGCAATCGGAGCGGGCGGCGCAGCCGATCAATCCGGCGGCATACGATCTTTACCTACGCGCCCGGCAAATCTGGCTGATGCTGAGCGATGTCGAGGAGGACCAGGCGGCGATACTGCTCGAACGCTGCGTCGCGCTGGCGCCGGAGTTTGCCGATGGCTGGGCCGCGCTCGCGAGCGTGCGGGCCTTTTTGCTGCCGCGCGACCGCGACATGATCGGCGAACCGCAGCACGCCGCCGCACTCGCCGCCGCCGAACGCGCCATCGCCATCGATCCCGATTGTGCGCAGGCTCTCGCGGCGCTGTCGCTGCTGAAGCCAGCCTTCTCCGACCATGCCGAGAAGCTGCGGCTCGTGAACGAAGCGCTTAAGCGCACGCCGAATGACGCTTCCCTGCACGTGGCGCGCGCGGCTTGGCTTTATGGCGTGGGCCGCATGCGTGACGCAGCCGCCGCGCTGGAGATCGCAAGCCGGCTGGATCCGCTTGGGCCCGCGGTCGAGGGTCTGCGCGCGAGCATGCTGACCGCGCGCGGCGAAACCGATACGGCGCTCGAAGTGATGAGTGCGGCGTGGGTGCGTTGGCCGGATTCCGCGTTCATCTGGTATTTGATGTGGAGCACGCTTTGCGCGGCCGGAAAGCTCGACGAAGCCGAAGCGCTGGCGGCGCCGGGCGTGCCGCCGAAGCGTGGCGTCTCCGACAACGATGTGAATGTGCTCAAGAATTACGTTGCGGTGCTGCGCTTGCCGGAGCACGTGCGCCGCGAAGCCTGCGAGCGGATGCTCACGACAGTCGCCTCATCGAACATGGCGCTGCCCTTGTCGACCTGTCTGGTTGCGGCCGGTTATGGCTGCGCCGATCGCGCCTTCGACGTGATCGAGCATGCGATCGAGCAAGGGCGGCCGTTGCGTCCTGACAATCACGACGCATTCGGCATGGCGCGCGCGCAATCATCGCTGCAATTGTTTGTCTCCAACGGCGGCGCGCCGATCTGGTCGCATCCGCGCTTTCCACGCTTAGCTGCGCGCCTGGGACTTGCGCAATATTGGGTGGAGAGCGGCAAGTGGCCCGACTGCGCGACGCGCGTGCACTACAATTTCAAGGCGGCTTGCGCGCAAGAAATCGGCCGCTGAGTCCGGAGTCGTCGCGCACGGCCAGCGCGTGGAACAAGTTCTCCACAAACATCCGCTTCCGAAACGGGCAACTTGCACCGGGTCCGGCCGTTTTCTCCGCACAGACCAGGAGGATGCGCGATGCAGGTAAGCAAGCTTCGGATCGGTGCGGATGAGAGCGGCCTCGTTCCCGCGGGCCAATACTTTAAGCGGCTTGCACAAGCGCTGCGCGAGGCCAACGAGCGGGAAGGATTGGCGGAACGGCCTCGCCGCCGCGCGACGCCCCACTACGAGTGCGAGGCGCGAATCTGATCAGACCTCTTCGACGGCTACTTTCCCGTCACGCAGGCTGAGCGCCAATTGCCCGTGCTTCAGCGCCAAAGCGCGCTCGCCGAACACTTGGCGGCGCCAACCACGTAAAGCGGGAACGTCGGCCTGATCGCTCGCGGCGATCGCCTCGATATCGGCGGCGGAAGCGATCAGGCGCGGCGCCACTTGGTGGCGTTCTGCTTCGTGGCGAAGCAGCACTTTCAAAAGTTCGACCGTCGGGCCAATGCCGGACGGCAAGGGCGGGGGCCGCTCGATGCGCGTGCCCGCCCCGCGCGGCTCGGCGAAGGCGCGATCTAGCGCGCCGATCAAATCTTGCGCGGCGCGGGAATTGCCAAATCCCCGGGGCACGGCGCGCATGCGGTCGAAATCGCCAGGGCTTTTGGGGCGATGCTCGGCGATTTCATAAAGCGCCTCATCCTTGACGATGCGTCCGCGTGGCACGTCGCGCTGTTGCGCCTGCCGTTCGCGCCACGCCGCCGCCACCTGCAATGCAAGCACGTAATCCGGCGTTGTCTTGCGCAGTTTCAAACGCTTCCACGCATTCTCTGGCGTGGTGTCATAGATGTCGGCGTTAGAAAGATTGGCGTGCTCCTCGTCGAGCCAGCCTGCACGCCCTTCAGTGTCCAATTTTTGCGCAAGCCGCTGGTAGACGTCGCGGAGGTGGGTGACATCGGCCAGCGCGTAAGCCAGCTGCGCTTCGGAAAGCGGGCGGCGACTCCAATCGGTGAAGCGCGAGGATTTGTCCAAGCGCCGCTTCAGCACTTGCTGTACCAGAGCGTCATAGGCCACGGTGTCGCCGAAACCGCAGGCCATAGCGGCGATCTGGGTGTCGAACAGCGGGGCAGGCAATTGACCAGCGAGCTTGAGAAAGATTTCGAGATCTTGCCTCGCGGCATGAAACACCTTGAGGATCTTGCGATCGCCCATGATGTCTAGGAAGGCGCCTAGGTCCAGGCCTGGCGCGAGTGGGTCGATCACCGCTTCCACACCGGGGGCCGCCGCCTGAATCAGGCAGAGCTTTGGCCAGTATGTGGTTTCGCGCATGAATTCGGTGTCGACCGTGACGAACGGCTGCGCCGCCAGTTCCCGGCGCAGGGCGTTGAGGTCGGCTGTGTCAGTGACGACGCGCATGGCCGCGTGGTTGGAGGCCCAGGGCGGGCGGGTCAAGAGGCGGGCGCGTCCTCACGCGGGCCGCTGAGCACAATCTGCATCTTTTCCGGCGGATAGGGCCCGGCCAGGGCGAGCGCTTCGTCGGGGTCGGCGGTAAGCCATGCTTCGATTGTGGTCGCGTCCAAGAGCACCGGCATCGCCTTGGCGTGGATCGGGCGCACCAAATCGTTGGCCTCAGTCGTGAGGATGGAGAAGAGCAGGTGCTCTCCCTCTTCCCTGCCGCGTACGCCGCGCCATGGACGCCAGATGCCCGCGAAGCAGAAGAGCGGCCGCTCGGGACCCAGCGCGAACCAATGCGCCATTTTCGGCTGGGTGTCGGAGTATTCGCAGAACGACGTGGCCGGAACAATGCACCGAAATCGCTTATCGTTGAGCCAGCCACGCCAATAGGGGCTGTCGAGATTACGGACGTTGGTCACCGGACGCGTCCCGCCGCCGGCAGGCGGAAATCCCCAGCGCATGTTGAGCATGGTGCGAACGCCGTCCTTGCCTTGCGCGACCACGGGCGCAAGCTGGTCGGGGAAGATAGCGGGCAGCGGGGGCTGATTGCCGGTGCGGTCTCGCATTGCGCGGGTGAAGGTTGTCACCGCTTCACGCGATTTCAGCATGGAATAGAGGTTGCACATCTTCCATGCAGCCTGGGGAGCGAGGCGCGCCTTGACAAGGCGCTTACCCGCATGCGCCTTTCGCGCGATTTTGCGGGTCCGCCCGACTCGCCCGGAGCTTACGAATGCACGCCTATCGCACCCATACATGCGGCCAGCTGCGCCCCTCCGATGCGGGCTCGACCGTCCGGCTTTCAGGCTGGGTGCACCGCAAGCGCGACCATGGCGGCCTGCTCTTCATCGACTTGCGCGACAATTACGGCCTGACCCAAGTGGTGATCGCGCCGTCGAGCGGGGCGTTCGCGGCGGCGGAGCGCCTACGCGCCGAGAGCGTGATCCAGATCGACGGCAAAGTGGTCGAACGCACCAAAGAGACACTGAACGCCAATCTGCCGACCGGCGGAATCGAGGTTCAGGCCAGCGCGCTGGAAGTTTTGGGCGCGGCCGAGGAATTGCCGCTGCCTGTTTTCGGCGAGCCCGATTATCCGGAAGACATTCGCCTCAAGTATCGCTTCCTCGATTTGCGGCGCGAGAAACTGCACCGCTCGATCCTGCTGCGCAGTCAGGTGATCGCCAGTTTGCGCCGGCGCATGATCGATCAGGGCTTCACCGAATTTCAGACGCCGATTCTGACCGCTTCCTCGCCGGAGGGTGCGCGAGACTTTCTCGTTCCCTCGCGCCTGCATCCCGGAAAATTCTACGCGCTGCCGCAAGCGCCACAGCAATTCAAGCAGCTGTTGATGGTCGCAGGCTTCGACAAGTATTTCCAGATCGCGCCATGCTTCCGTGACGAAGATGCGCGCGCTGACCGCTCGCCCGGCGAATTCTACCAGCTCGATTTCGAGATGAGCTTCGTCACGCAGGAAGACGTGTTCAACGCGATCGAACCTGTGCTCGCCGGGGTGTTTCAAGAATTCGCTAACGGCAAACGCGTCACCAAGGCCGGTGAGTTTCCGCGAATTCCCTACGCAGACTCGATCGCGCGCTACGGCTCCGACAAACCGGACCTCCGCAACCCGCTCATCCTGCAGGATGTGAGCGACCATTTCCGCGGCGGCGGCTTCGGCCTGTTTGCGCGCATTCTGGAGAAGCCCGGCCACGCCGTTTGGGCTGTGCCAGCGCCGAGCGGAGGCAATCGCGCCTTTGCGGATCGCATGAACGCATGGGCGCAAAGCGAAGGCCAACCGGGGCTCGGCTATATCTTCTGGCGCGAAGGCGAAGAAGGCGGCGCGGGCCCGATCGCCAAAAATATTGGGCAGGAAAAGACCACCGCAATCCGCGAACAACTTGGCCTCAAAGTGGGAGACGCCGCGTTCTTCGTCGCCGGCGACCCGAAGGTTTTTTATAAATTCGCCGGTCTCGCGCGCAACAAGGTGGCCGATGAGCTGAACCTGGCCGACAAGGATCAGTTCAAATTCTGCTGGATCGTCGATTTTCCGATGTACGAGTGGAGCGAGGAAGAAAGGAAAATCGACTTCTCGCACAATCCATTTTCGATGCCGAACTACGATCACGAGGCTTTTCTGCGCCTCGACCCGAGCGATCGCGACACGATCGAGCGGATCACGGCGTTTCAGTACGATATCGTCTGCAACGGGGTCGAGCTGAGTTCCGGCGCGATCAGGAATCACAAGCCGGAAATCATGATCAAGGCGTTCGAGATAGCGGGCTACGGCCGCGAGGTCGTCGAAGAAAAGTTCGGCGGCATGTTGAATGCGTTCCGCTTTGGCGCGCCGCCGCACGGCGGCTCAGCGCCCGGCGTCGACCGCATCGTCATGCTACTGGCGGGCGTCGATAACATCCGCGAAGTAATCGTCTTCCCGTTCAATCAGCAAGCGCAGGATTTGATGATGAACGCGCCGGGGGAAGTGACGCCGAAGCAATTGCGCGAGCTGCACATCAGGCTGGTTGAGCCCCCAAAAGGCTAGCCGCAATCGCGGACACGAAGGCCGGGCGGCAGGCGCGTTTGGCCGTCGCCGCAGGCTCCGCGGAGCTGGCTTTGCGTGAGTCCGCGTGCACGGCTCAGATCCGCGCCGGAGAGGTCGGCGCCTTGGAAGCGGGCGCGGCTGAGATCGGCATCCGCGAACAGCGCGCCAGAGAGATCGGCGCCTGAGAAATTTGCGCGGCTGAAATCGCCGCCCGTCGCGTCGCTATCCGTGAGCACGGCGTCTTCAAACACAGCACCCGGACACCGCGTCGCAACCAGGCGTGAGTTCGAGAGATCGGCTTCGGTGAAATTGGCGTCGGCGAAGTTGGAGCGCGAGGCGTCGGCGCGCGCCAGCACTGCGTTGGAAAAGTCGGCGCGTGTGAAGACAGAATTGGTCATGCGCGCGCCGGCGAGCAGCCGGCCGGAAAGGTCGCAATCTTCGCACACGCCGCCATAGCCAGGCTCAAGCCGGGCGATCTGAGCGCGGAAGGGCCATTGCGCCGCCGCTGCGCCAGCCCACACAGCGCCCAATGCGGCCAGCGAGGCCGCCGCGAGGCGAAATTGTGTCAACATTGCGCCAAGCGCTAGCGCTGCGTGGGAGTCGCCGCCAATGAAAATGCAGCAATTTCCGCCGGCTGCGTTCAGCAATTCGGCAGTGTAAGCCCCGAAGGCAGAGCCGTGGCCGCGTCGCCGCAAGCTTGGGATAACTGAGCCTGTGTAAGACCTTGCGCGCTGGCGAGATCGGCGCCCGAGAGGTTGGCGCGCACCAGTGTGGCGCCATTGAAACGCGCGCCCCCGAAATAGCCGCCAACAAGGGTTGCGCCGTTTAGATTGGCGTCCGTGAAGTCGGCGCCGGACGCCCGGGCCGCAAACATGTTGGCGAGTGACAGGTTGGCGCCCCGAAAGCGCGTGCGATCGGCGATGGCGACGCTCATGTCCGATTGGCGGAGCCTGGCGCCCGCGAAATCGCGTCCGGCAAAAGCCTGATAGGCCAGGTTGATCTGAAACAGGTCGCAGCCTTCGCACGACGCGCCGGCGCGGACGCGCTCGGCGATGGCGTCGCGCTCGGCCTGATTGGTGACCGGGCCGCCCGTGTCCGCAGGCGCCTGGGCGTAGGCTGGCGTGCTTAACGCGATCAGGCAGGCGACGAACGCGGCGCGTTTCATTCTGGCGCAACTCCAACGGATTTCGGTGCTGCGTCGCACTTTATGCGCCAATTGACGTTGCGGCCCTTCTTGCCTAGCGCGCGCGCCGGGTCGACAAGCGCCTAAACATCAAGGGAGGGCGCTGATGGCGCGCGTCGGGTACGTTTGCTTGGGCACCAATGATTTCGATCGCGCGACGGCGTTTTACGACGCGCTTCTAGAGGATATCGGCGGTCAGCGCCTGTTTCCGACGCCGCAAGGCTTGCTCTATCGACTCGGCAAGGGCGCCATGCTGATGGTGACCCGGCCCTACGACAAACAGCAGGCCACCTGCGGCAACGGCAACATGGTCGCGATCGAAGTCGACGGCAAAGACGAGGTCGCGCGGCTGTACAACAAGGCGCTCAGCCTTGGCGCCGTCAGCGAAGGCGAGCCGGGCCCGCGCGGCGCGTTTGGCGAGTTCGCCTATTTCCACGATCTCGACGGCAACAAGCTCGCCGTGTTCTTCACGGGCCGCTAGGCCTTCCCGCTCGCTTCGCCCTTGGCGCCGCACGCTGCACAAACACCGCTGTGCTCGACTGTGAAGTGGCCGCACGCGGCGCACGGGTCAACGCGATATCCGCCTTGATCGGTGCGCGGCGAAAGCGTCAGCGCTTCGCGGCGATCGCGACTGGGCTCGACGATGGCCCGTGGGCGCAGCATCACCAGATTGTCGGGCGAGGCGCCGCGGGCAAATCCGCGTGAGATGAGACGCGCCGCACTTTCGGCGTCCTGGGCCGTCTTGCTCAAGCCATCGCCGCGTGCGTCGAACGGATCGACTTGGGCCAAGTCGTTGCGGCCCAGATAGCTCACGGCGAGTTCCCGGAAGATGTAATCCAGGATCGACGTTGCGTGTCGGATGGTGTCGTTGCCCTTCACTTCGCCTGCAGGTTCGAAACGCGTGAACAGGAAGGCGTCGCAATACTCCTCAAGCGGTACGCCGTATTGCAGGCCGATCGAGATCGAGATGGCGAAATTGTTCATCAATGAGCGAAACGCGGCGCCTTCCTTGTGCAGGTCGATGAAGATTTCCCCCAGCGCGCCGTCGTCATATTCGCCGGTGTGCAGATAGACTTTGTGCCCGCCTACGGTGCTTTTCTGAATGTAGCCCTTGCGCCGGTCGGGCAGCCGCCGGCGCAGCACCGCTCCGGCCTCGGTGCGCGGCTCGGCGGCGGGCGAAAGCCGAACCGGCTCAGTTTCCGGCGCGGCCGCTGGGGGTGCGGGGCGTTCCAACGGCGCTTCGTCGTCCAGAGTTGGCAGCGCTAGAATGATGGGCGGCGCCTCGGCGCGCAGACGCAATAGGCTGACGCCCGCTTCATGCGCTGCAACCTGAAGCGCGCTGCGGGTGTCGGCGTTGGCGGCGGTGATTGTGAGTTCGAGCGCCGTGCGTGCGAACGGGGCTAAGGAGGCCGCGAGCGCGATGCGCGCTTCCGCCGTGACTGCGTCGCGCCCCGCGAAGACGGCCTCATGCGCGTCCAACAGACCGGCGCCGGCCAGCGTCGCCGCGCCGAGGGCGAATTCTTCGGCCGCCGCGATATCCTCGTCGTTGAACCCAAGGGTCTTGAGAAAATCGCCGCGCTTGCCGGCCGCCACGTCCCGCGGCAGCTTCAGCACTTGCTCGCAGAGTTCTGGGCCGATCACCAACGGGTGGATCGCTGCGCGCAGCGTGAAGGCGTCGCTGAGCGCATCCTCGATGGCGTCGAGCGCTGGTTCGGTCAGCCCGCGTTCGGCTAAGCGCTCCAGACTTATGCCAGGGGCGCCTTTCAGTGTCCGGCGGCCCTCGACGTGGCGGGCCAAGCGTGCGCGCTTGGCGTCGTCATATCCAAGGGTTTCAAGTCCAACACGCGCGTCGTCGCTCAGGATGCGGCCAAAGCCGCCATCGTCGCGCTCGCCCAAAGTGGCGGCGCCCTGATGGGGCTCAAGCGCGAGCGCCGTAAAGGCGATGGCGATGGATGTACGTAAGCCCTGGTTCTTGGACCCCGGCAGCGTGCGATAGAGGGTTTGCGCATGCTCTGCTATCGGGCCCGTGAGTGCGGTCGCTGCGTCGCGCGCCGCTTTAACGGCGGCCTCCTCAGCGCGCTTGGCGCGGCTCCATTCGGGATAAGCGCCGTGCGTTTGCGCCAGGGCGGCGCTCTCCGAAATGGCGGCGGCGTGCGCGAGCGCGGCGATTGCGGCGGCGCGCGAGCGGCCCTCGTCGCTGTCGTAGGCAAGGCCGGCGCGCATAAGGTGCGCCGCCAAACCCTCGATGCGCAGCACGATCGGACGCCGAGGCGAGGATTCCTTTGGCCCGTGTGCGGCGTCGAGCGCCGCAACCAGCGTGCGGACCGCCGCTTCGAACGCGGCGATGTCGAGGCCGCCGGCGGTTTCAAAGCGATCGATCGCGATGCTGGCGGCGATGACGGCGCGCTCGTCATCGGCGGCCACGGCGCCGGTGGGATCGAGCGCGGCGTGCGTTGTCGCGGTGAGTGCATGAGCGCCGTGGTCTGGCGCCGCGATCGCGATGCGCGCACGCGCGGCCTCCGCGCCCGTATCCAACGCGGCGGCGTAGGCGCCGCGCGCGACCGCTCCCGAAAGCGCCGCGAGAATGTCAGCGTCGGGTGCGCCGGAGAGGCGCGCCACCGCCGCCTTGCGGAGGACGCCGCCATGATTGGCGTCGAGACCGTTGCGGACCGCTTCGATGGCGAGGTCGGCGAGTGCTGCGTCGAGCGCGCGGGCGCCGGCCGCAAGCGCCGCCGACGAGCGCGTGCGGGCAAGCTCATCTGCAATCAGCGCCGTGGCGCTTTCCGCGGTCGGCCGAACCAAGATCGCGGTGGTTTGAGCGCCCGCGAGGCGTGCGGCGGCGTCGAGCGCGTCGAGCGCGTCGGACGTCGGCGCGCCGGCGATGCCGAGCGTCGCTCCGCCCGAGAGCAACGTTTGCGCGCGGGCAATGGCGGCGAGTTCGGCGCGGGGCTCGGTCGGCCAGTGCAGCAATACGGTGGAGAACGGGAGTTCTGCGCCGTCCGCCAGGGCCGTACGGATCAAAGGCGCGTCCAGGCGGACGCGGCCGGTTAGCAACAGCGCTTCGATCTCGCCGGCGAGCGCCGGGTCCTGCGCCCATTGCGCAAGACGCGCGGCCAGCCGGCCGATGCCGGCCGTAATGTCGCCTTCGATCGCGAGGCCGGCCTGCACCGCCTCCCGGATCATCGCGTCTGTCCAAGTGCGGGGCCCAATGCCGGCAATTTGGCCGTCATCGCTGTCGAAATCCTGCGCCATGAGCGCCTCCGTTATTCCGGCTGGACCATGCCGGTTCATTTCGCTTAGATCAATATCTAGTGTGTCCGCCTCCCCAGCTATCCCCATATATTGTTTCGCGGTCGCACTGGACGGGGCAGGGGAGGTTCGGCATAAGGAGCCGCCGCCGAAACGCCCGGCCTGGAACAGATTTCAGCCCATGCTCAAACGCATCTTCACTTGGTGGAACGGCGCGACGCTCGGCGCGCTGTGGGACATCAACCGCCGCGGGGTGTTTGTGGGCGAGGATGAACAGGGCAATCGTTTTTACGAGGAAAAGCGGCCTAGCCTCGAAGGCCGGAAGCGGCGGTACGTCGTTTACAACGGTCTCGCGGAAGCCTCTCGCGTATCGGCAGACTGGCACGGCTGGCTTCACCACACACTGGAGAAGCCGCCGACCGAAGAGCCGCTCAAGCGTCAGGCCTGGGAATTGCCGCACGTGCCGAATTTGACGGGCACGGTTCGCGCTTATCGGCCGAAGGGGTCGCTCTGGCGCGGCGGCCATCGCGCCGCGGCGACGAGCGATTATCAAGCGTGGAAGCCGGAGTAGGTCCATGACGTCGGAACGCATGGGGGAAACACTCCTCGGCGCGGCAGTGGCGGTGGTCGCGATCGGTTTCTTCGCCTTCGCGGCGGCGCAAGCCGGCAATACCGGCGGTGGCGACGGTTACGATTTGACGGCGCGTTTTTCGCGTGTCGATGGCATCGCCGTCGGTTCGGACGTCCGCGTCTCCGGCGTGAAGGTCGGCGTCGTGCGCACCGTCGAACTCGATCCGGAAACGTACATGGCGCGCCTCACGCTCGCGATCGATCGCGAGGTGCAAGTGCTCGACGATTCCGCCGCGCGCATCGCCAGCGATGGTTTGCTGGGCGGCGCATACGTGTCAATCGAGCCGGCTGGGCTCGATCCGCTGCAGCCGGGCGCGGAGATCATCAATACACAGGGGGCGGTCGATCTTCTGACCTTGTTCGCGAGTTTTGCGCAGGGTCAGGACAATTCCGAATCCGAGGCCTCGCCATGATCCGTCCGTTTGTCATTGCTCTCGCGTTCTTAGCCGCCGCGGCGACGCCGGCTTTCGCTCAGCGTGCGGTTATTCGCGGACTGGATAAGGTCACCGGGCACGCCAGCGATTACACGCTAACCTTGGGCCGGGCGACGCGGATCGGCTCGCTTGAAGTGATCGCGCGCGCTTGCAACAAGAACGCGCCGGAGGAGACGCCGGAAGTGCGCATCTACGTCGATGTGTTCGATCATCCGCCGCGGACCGGCGAGGACGAACCCGAGCGTGTGGAGATCTTTCACGGCTGGCTGTTTGCCTCGAGCCCCGGCCTCTCCGCCGTGGAGCATCCGGTTTACGACATCTGGGCGATCGACTGCCGCTCGTAAGGCGCGTGCTTCAGCGATCGAGAACTTCCAGTATCTGGTCCGCGGACGCGTCTTCAGGCAAGGCGCCGAAATCGGCGGGCACGTCGAGCGCTGCGCCAAGCACGGCGTGGAAGATGCGGCGCGGAATGGTCTCGGCGCCGAATTGCTCCAGATGCGGCGTGGGGAATTGTGCGTCGAGCAAGCGAAAGCCGCCATAGCGCAAGCGCGCGACGAGGTGCACGAGGGCCGCCTTGCTGGCGTCGGTGACGCGCGAGAACATGCTTTCGCCGAAGAAGGCGCCGCCGATGGCGACGCCGTAGAGCCCGCCGACGAGGGCCCCGTCCTGGCGCGCCTCGACGCTATGGGCGAGGCCGCGCCGCGCCAGCGCCTGATACAGCGCGTGAATATCGCGATTAATCCAGGTCTCGGTGCGGCCCGGCGCGGGCGCGGCGCAAGCCTCCATCACGGCACGAAAGTCGCGGTCGACGCTGAAGGCGAAGCGGCCTGATCGCAGCGTGCGCCGCAATCGGCGAGGAACATGGAAGCGCTCGAGCGGGAAGATGCAGCGTTCGTCGGGATCGACGATGAAGACGCCGGTGCGGTCGCGGCCCTGCGCCATCGGAAAAACGCCCTGCCGGTAGCAGGCGACGAGGTCGTCGGTTGTGAACGGTTTCACGGGCTGTAAGGTTCAAGCGTTCTGACGCACTGCGCAAGCGGGCTCCGCTGCCTCCGCTGTGCGCCTTGAGCGCGGGTGTATCTTTGGGGGTGGATCTTGGGGGTCACGAGACGAACGATCGTCGCCGGGGCGCCGGCTGTTGGAGCAGCGGCCTGCGTGACCACAACCGGTGGCGGCTACGACGCCATAGTCATCGGCGCAGGAGTGTTCGGCGCCTGGAGCGCAGAGCATTTGCGGCGCGCCGGCAAGCGCGTGCTTCTGGTGGACCAGATGGGCGCGGCGAACGCGCGGGCGTCATCGGGCGGTGAAAGCCGGATGACGCGCTCCGGCTACGGCCGTGACGCGATTTACACCCGCATGGCGACGGCGTCTCTCGTGGAGTGGAAAGCGCTTTCCGACGCTTCGGCGTTGCCGCTCTTTCATCAAGCTGGCGTGCTGTTCTGGTTCTCGGAAATGGTGGACTACGCACGCGACTCTGTCGCTGTGCACCGTGAACTCAATCTGCCGCTCGAAGAGCTGGATGTCGCCGTCATGGCGCGGCGCTGGCCGCAGATCGATTGGGCTGGCGTGACGTTCGGCCTCTACGAGCCTGAGTTAGGCGCGCTGATGGCGCGCCGCAGCGTGCAAGAGCTGGTTCGACGCTACGTGGCGCAGGGCGGCGCTTACCGGATTGGGCATGCCGAGCCGGTCGACGGCGATGGCCATAGCGTCCGCATAAACGGGGAGCCGTTGCGCGCGGACGCGATCGTCTATGCGTGCGGGCCGTGGTTGCCGAAAGTTTTTCCCGACTTGCTCGGCGAACGAATTTTTGTCACCCGCCAGGAGATCGCGTTCATTGCGCCGCCCGACGGCGACGCGCGCTTCGATGTCGGTGCGCTTCCCGGCTGGGCGGATTTCAATGGCGGTGATCTCTATTACGGCTTCCCGAACTTGGAAGGGCGCGGTTTTAAGATTGCACGCGACACGCATGGCGCGCATTTCGATCCCGATAATGGCGAACGGCGCATGAGCGAGGAAGGCATGGCGCTCTTGCGCACCTTTGCCGAGCGGCGCTTTCCCGCGCTGGCTGGACGACCGTTCACCGAATTCCGAGTCTGTCAGTACGAGAATTCCTCAAACGGCGATTTCCTGATCGACCGCCATCCGAACCTCGACGGCGTCTTTCTCGTCGGCGGCGGCTCCGGTCATGGCTTCAAGCACGGGCCGGAGGTCGGCCGCTTCACCGCAGATCTGGTTTTGGGGCGGGCGAGCGGCCCGGAGGAGCGCTTTTCGCTCGCGACGAAAGACACCGTGCATCGCCGCGAAGTGCTATGACCGGCGTTGTCAGCGTGCGTCGGCGCCGCGGACGCAGGCTTCAATATTGTTGCCATCGGGATCGAGCACGAAGGCGCCGTAATAATCGCCCATCGCTTCGGGGCGCGGTCCGGGCGCGCCATTGTCACGGCCACCAGCGGCCAGCGCGGCGCTGTAGAAAGCGTGCACAGCCTCTTTGCTCGGCGCGACGAAGGCGATGTGCGTCTGGTTCAGCCCTGCGCGCGAGCCCTCCGCCCAATATGATGGGCGCAGCGCGCCAATCCAGAGATAAGGGATCGGCGCCTCGGCGCATTTGCCCAGGACAAACGAACCCTCGCCGTTATCGGCCGTTGCGAGACCAAGCGGCTTGGCAATGGCGTCGTAGAAGCGGCGCGCCTTGGCGAGATCGGTGACGACCAAGCCGGTGTGATCGATCATGCAGTAAAAACTACGACGGTTACTGCCCGGTTCCCCGACCGCGACGCCACGCCGGTCTAGCCTGGCGAAGTCTCGGCTTTCGAAGCCAGATGCTTTTCCAACCAGTGGATGGAATAATCGCCGTTGATGACATCGTCTTCCTGCATCAGCTTGCGGAAGAGCGGCAGCGTGGTTTCGACGCCGGTGATTACCATTTCGTCGAGCGCGCGGCGAAGGCGCAGCAGACATTCGTGTCTGTCTCTGCCATGCACGATTAGCTTGCCGATCAGCGAGTCGTAGTTGGGCGGAATGGCGTAACCGGAATAGATGGCGCTATCGAGCCGCACGCCAAGCCCGCCGGGCGGATGGAAACCTTGGATCGTGCCCGGCGAGGGTCTGAACGTGTCTGGGTTCTCTGCGTTGATGCGGCACTCGATGGCGTGGCCGTTGAACTTGACGTCCTTCTGCTTCAGCGAAAGCGGCGCACCATCGGCGATGCGGATTTGTTCGCGCACCAGGTCAAGGCCGGTGATCATTTCCGTTACAGGGTGCTCGACCTGAAGCCGGGTGTTCATTTCAATGAAGTAGAACTCGCCGTCCTCGTAGAGATATTCGACGGTGCCGACGCCGAGATAGCCGAGCCTTTGGATAGCGTCGGCAGTAATCTTGCCAATGCGGGCGCGATCCTCAGCGTTCAACGCCGGCGATGGCGCCTCTTCGAGCACCTTCTGGTGACGGCGCTGCAGCGAGCAATCGCGCTCACCGAGGTGGATGACGTTGCCGTGGCTGTCGGCGACGATCTGAATTTCGATGTGGCGCGGATGCGTCAGGTATTTCTCCAGGTAGACGTCGTCGTTGCCGAACGCCGCCTTGGCTTCGGCGCGCGCGGTTGAAAACGCTTCCGCCAAATCGTCTTCGGTGCGCGCCACCTTCATGCCGCGTCCGCCGCCGCCGGCCGCGGCCTTGATCAGCACCGGGTAGCCGATCTTCTTGGCGACCTTTTTGGCTTCGGCTTCGTTGGCGACGCCGCCATCGGAGCCCGGCACCACGGGCATGCCGGTATCGATCGCAGCTTGCTTGGCTGCAATCTTGTCGCCCATCAGGCGGATGTGTTCGGCGGTGGGGCCGATGAAGGTCAGGCCGTGCTTGGCGACGATGTCAGCGAACTTGGCGTTCTCGGAGAGAAAGCCGTAACCGGGGTGGATCGCCTGCGCGCCGGTGATCTCGGCGGCGGCGATGATCGAAGGTATGTGGAGATAGCTCTTCTGCGCCGGCGGCGGGCCGATACAGACGCTTTCATCCGCCAAGCGCACATGCATGGCGTCGGCGTCCGCCGTCGAATGCACAGCGACCGTGGAGATGCCCATTTCTTTGCAGGCGCGGTGGATGCGCAGGGCGATCTCGCCGCGATTGGCGATGAGGACCTTTTCGAACACGCTCTATTCCAGGATCAGCAGCGGCTCGCCGAATTCCACCGGCTGAGCATCGCCAACGAGAATGGCGGTGATCTTGCCGGCGCGCGGGGCCGGGATCGGGTTGAACGTCTTCATCGCTTCGACGACGAGGATGGTCTGCCCCGCTGTGACTGTGTCGCCGACCTTGACGAACGGCGCCGCGCCGGGTTCGGGGGAGAGATAGGCCGTGCCCACCATTGGTGAAGGCACTGCGCCGGGATGCTTGGAGAGATCGTCGGCGGGCGCTGGGGCCGCTGCGGCCATGGGCGCAGCGGCCGCCGGCGGTGGCGCTGTGTGCACGACGTGGGCGGCGGTAGGCGCCGCGGCGACGACGCCGCGCGCCAAGCGCAGCCGCAATTCGCCGTGCTCTACTTCGATCTCCGTGAGGCCGCTTTCGCCGAGGATGGCGGCGAGTTCGCGGACCAGATCGGGATCGACGCCCGCGCTCTTCTTGTCGCTCATATTCTGCGTTTTCCTGCTCACGCTGGTCTTGACCCTCTTGGCGGCGCGTCGGCCGCGCTGGGGCGGCTGGGGCGGTTGATTGGCCCGGCCCAGGGGCTTAAGTCGGGCGGATAGGAAGGCCGATGCGACTGACCGTCAATGGTGAAATGCGGGATGCGCCCGATGGGGCGACGCTTGCGGCCTTTCTCGCCTCGCTGGGGATCGACGGCCGTCGCGTGGCGGTCGAGCGGAACCTCGAAATCGCTCCACGTTCGCAATGGGACACAATTCGGCTGGCGGAGGGCGATCGGCTCGAGGTCGTCCAATTCGTTGGGGGCGGATAATGTCTGACGCGCCGCTAACCATCGCCGGCAAGAGCTATCAATCGCGCCTGATCATCGGCACCGGAAAGTACAAGAGCTACGCAGAGAACGCCGCGGCGCTTGAGGCCTCAGGTGCGGAAATTGTCACCGTTGCGGTAAGGCGCGTGAATCTGAGCGATCCGACCAAGGAGCGGCTCACCGATCACATCGATCCGAAGAAAGTGACTTTCCTGCCGAATACCGCCGGTTGCTTCACTGCCGCTGAAGCGCTGCGGACATTGCGCTTGGCGCGCGAAGCCGGCGATTGGAAGTTGGTGAAGCTTGAGGTGCTGGCCGATCAGAAGACGCTTTACCCCGACATGGAAGAAACGCTGCGTGCGGCGAAAGTGCTGGTCGGCGAAGGCTTCGAGGTGATGGTTTATTGCAGCGACGATCCAGTGTTCGCCAGGAAACTGGAGGACGCAGGCTGCGCCGCCATTATGCCGCTCGGCTCGCTGATCGGTTCGGGCCTGGGCGTGCAGAACCCCGTCAACATTCGCCTCATCGTCGAACAGGCGCGCGTGCCTGTGATCGTCGACGCCGGTGTTGGTGCTGCGAGTGATGCGACGGTGGCGATGGAGCTCGGCGTTGACGGCGTGCTGATGAACACAGCCATCGCCGAGGCCAAGGATCCGATCCGCATGGCGCGGGCGATGAAGCATGCCGTGATCGCCGGCCGGGAATGCTATCTGGCGGGACGCATGCCGAAGAAGAAATATGCCGATCCCTCAAGCCCGCTCGGCGGCTTGATCTGAGCGCCTAGGTCTCGCGGTTGATCTCCGCCATCAAGGCGGGCCAATAGACATAGATGAGCGTGTAGCCGAACCAAGCCAACGCGCCGAGGCACGCCAGCGACAGCACCGGCAGCGCGATCCAGCGCAGCCAGCGGAAGCGGTGATAGGCCGTGCCCACTATGAGCAGCGCCGCGAACCCCCAAAAGCCGAGCATGAGCACGCTGACGACCAGCGCATCGCTTCCGTAAAGCCCCGGCAGTTGAAACGCACACCATGCGGCGGAGAGGCCCGCAGCGGAGACCAGGCCCGCGCAGAGGCCATCGATGCGCGGCGCCTGGTAGAACGCAAAGCCGGCGGCCGCCAGTGCGCCTATAATTATAATGCGCAGGCTTTCCCAATCGAAACCCGAAAGCCTGCCGACACGGTCGCCACTGACGTCGCCGAACATGGCGATCGGGATCGCCGCGGCGACACAAAGCGCCGGTAGGAAGCGCCAGAATTGCGGCGCCATGTTCATGACCTAACGCCTCGCCTGCCGCTGCGTGCGCGCCTCGCGCGCTGCTTCGCGGACACGTTCGTCCAGTTCCTCACGCCGAAAACCGGGGATGATTTCCCCATTGATCATGAAAAGCGGCGTAGCGGGGCCGCGCTCGCCGGCGATGTCGAGCGCCAGCCCGCGATTTTCCTCCAACAGCGCGTCGATCTGCGCGCTTGTGGTCGGGTCGAGCATCGCGCGGCGCATGCGCGCGACGTCAATGCCGGCGCCACGCGCGATCTCGTCGATGCGCTCTCCGGTGAGGTCGCCCTGAAAGGCCATCAGCGCATTGTGGAAAGCGAGCGTGCGCCCTTGCGGCATGGCGGCGATGGCGGCGCGCGCCGCTTCGACGGACGCCGGCGACAGGATTGGCAATTCCTTGAAAATGACGCGCACGTCACGCCGCGTTCGGATGACGTCGTTCACCCATTCGGCTGCCGCGTGGCAATAGGGGCAACGGTAATCGTAGAACTCGACGATCGTGACCGCGGCGTCGGCGGGGCCGATCGCGAAATCACGACGGTCGCTTTCGATGCGAACGCGCCGCTCGGCGGCGACGCGGCTTTCGAGGGCGTCGAGCGCCTCACGCAGAACGTCCGGGTTGCGCACCAGGTAGTCTCGCACCAAGGCGCGGATTTCTGCTTGCTCCTGGGCGTTGAAGTTTTGCGCTGATGCGGCGGGCGCCAACAGCATGATCAGCAGGAACAGGAACGCACGCACCCAATGGCCTCCACTGTGAGTGGGGAAGGACATGGACGCTGCGGCCCAGCGAAGCAAGCTTAGCTGCGCCGTTCCCGCTCTTCGATCTCCCGCACCTCCTCGCCGGCGAAAATGGCGATGTCGCTGGCGCGCTGGTAGGAGGGGGTATTCTGCTCCAGCGTCCGGCGCGCGCGCTCAGCGAAGCTGACGGCGGCCGGATAATTGCGCATGGCGTAGTTTTGCTCCGCCGACGCCAGTTCGGCGAGGCCGCGCTGTCCCATCAGTTCGCGCGCCTGCGCCAGTTCGCGCCAGGCGAACGCGTTGTCCGGCTCGATTTGCGTGGCGCGCGTCAGCAGTGCGACGGCTTCTTCGGCACCGGCGCGGCGGCGCGCCGACGTCAACGAGCGCGCCAGATTGGTCAGCAGCAGCGCGTCATTGGGTTCGAGCTCCAGCGCGCGGCGATGGTATGGAAGCGCCTCTTCGGCTCGTCCGTTCTCGAACAGAATCTGCCCCATCAATTCATGGTAGAATGGGTTGTCGGGGCTTTCTTCCAGCAGCGAGTTCAATTCAGCGCGGGCCTCAGGCAGCTCGGACGCGCGATAATATGCGACGGCGCGCGCATACCGCGCAGGCTGCGAGGTGTCGGTCAGCGGATAGCGCGCGAGCGTCTGGCCGCGCGAGCGCGTGAAGCCCACCAGCTTGGCCTGCATGAATTCGAAGCGGCGTAAATTGTCTGCCGTGTCGTCCGCAGCATAGTGCGGGCTGGTTTGAACGCGCTGGCGCAACGCCTCCATGCGATCGGACGAGAACGGGTGCGACAGGACGTAAGGCGGCAAATTGCGCACTTGGAATTCGTAGCGCCGCAAATTGCCGAAGAAGCTGACCAGGCCGCGTCCGCTTTGCCCAGTGCTTTCCAAGTAGCCGGCGGCGGCTTGGTCAGCCGCGGATTCCTGAACCTGCGTGTGACGGACGAAATTGCCCTGCGCAAACGTGCCCGCGCCGGAAATCAGCGCAGCGCCCGCATCGGGAGCGCCGGCCGCGATCGCGAGTACGCCAAGACCAAGCGAGATGAAGGCCGGGCGCATGGATTGGTTCATCGCCTCGCGAGAGCGCGCCAAGTGGCCGCCGGCGATGTGGCCGACTTCGTGCGCGAGCACGCCCATGATCTCGTTAGGATTGTCGGCGGCCATGATCAGGCCCGTGTTGATGAGAATGTTCTGTCCGCCGGTCACGCCCGCGTTCAAGGAATCGTCGTCGATCAGATAGAGGCTGACATCTTCCGGCACGACGCCCGCCGCGCGCAGCAGCGGATCGGTGTAGATGCGCAGCGTCTCTTCGATCTCGGAATCGCGAATCACGTTTTGGGCGGACGCGGGCGCCGATGTCGCGGCCATGCTCAACGCCGCCGCTAAGGCGGCCAAGGCGCCGGTGCGCACCGACTTCAGAAAACGCGCTTTCATGCGGCCTCCGCAGCAGAGCTAAACTCGTCGCGCCGGTTCAAGCGCCGCTTTGCGGCGCCAGCATGGCCGGCCTGCGCTAAGCCTAGCTCAGCCGCTTTTCTTCGCCCAGCGACTCAAGCGGGAGAAGAATTTGTCGCGGCTTTCCTGATCCGGCTCGTAGTTCGGCTCAGCGGCGGCCATGACCAATTCTTCATCCGCAGGCTCATCGTCCTCACGAACGAGCATAGCGATTTCGGCGGCGTCTTCTTCCGGTTCGGACGCGATTTCGCGTGCTGGGGGAGCGACCGCTTCCGCCATCGCCGTTTCGCGCGCCGGTTCGGGCAGGGGCGCGGGCTGCGGCCGAGGCGTCAGATGCTTGAGATCGAAGCCGACGAAATCGAGCCATTCGCCGCCATCGACCTCGAACGTGCGCCGGCCGCCGCGTCCGCGACGACGGCGGCGGCGACGGCCGCGCTCTTCGCGCGCGCCTTCGGCAGCCGCGGTTCGTGGCGTTTCGTCCGCCGGCGGCGCTTCGTCCGCGGCGACCGCATCGCCATCACGCCGGCGCTTACCGCCGCGGCGGCGGCGCCCACGGCGGCGGCGCTCATCACCGGATTCGGACGCGCGCGCCGCTTCGGGCGCTTCCTCTTCTTCTTCGGCTTCGACCTCTTCCTCGACGTCTACTTCTGCTTCAACCGGTTCCGGGTCGCGCGCGCGTTGGCGCGGCGCCGGCGCCTCATCGAGGAGGTCGTCGCCCTCGATCTGAGCGGCGCTGATCTCGAATTCGGCCGGAGCAAGCGTCGTGGAGGCGAGAATGCGCAGGCGGACGTGGCGGTTGGCCTCAAGCACCGCCAGCGCTTCGCGCTTTTCGTTGAGCAAGTAGAGCGCAACGTCCGTGGCGGCGCGCGCCTCGATCATACGACCCTTTTGCTTGGCGCTGGTTTCATCCAGAGCGCGCAGCAGCGCGAGCGCGGCGGATTCGGTTGAGCGCATGCGGCCCGAGCCCTGGCAGTGCGGGCAAACATGGCTCGTGCCTTCGAGCACGCCAGTCCGGCGGCGCTGGCGCGACAGCTCAAGCAGACCGAAGCCGGAGATTTTGCCCATTTGCACGCGGGCGCGGTCGAAGCGGAGATTGTCCTTCATCCGCTTTTCGACTTGGCGGTCGTTCTTCGATTCCTCCATGTCGATGAAGTCGATGACGATGAGCCCGGCGAGGTCGCGCAGCCGCATCTGACGCGCCGCTTCGTCGGCGGCTTCCAGATTGGTCTTGAGCGCGGTCTGCTCGATATTGCGCTCGCGCGTGGCGCGGCCGGAGTTCACGTCGATAGCGACGAGCGCTTCGGCCTGATTGATGACGATGTAGCCGCCGTTTTTCAGCGTCACGATCGGCGAATGGATGCTTTCCAGCTGCTTTTCGACGCCGTGTTTAGCGAAGATCGGCGAGGCGTCCTTCCAATGGTGCACGCGCTTGGCGTGCGACGGCATCAGCATGCGGACGAAGTCTTTCGCCTCCTTATAGGCGGCTTCGCCGTCGACATGAATTTCATCGACGTCTTTGTCGTAAAGGTCGCGGATCGCCCGCTTCACGAGCGAGCTTTCTTCATAGATCAACGCCGGCGCGATCGATTTCAGCGTCTCGTCGCGGATCGTCTCCCACGCGCGCGACAAATATTCGTAGTCGCGCTTGATTTCGGTTTTCGTGCGCTTGGCGCCGGCGGTGCGAATGATCAGGCCCTGGCCTTGCGGCACGTCCAAATCCAGCGCGATCTTTTTCAAGCGCTTGCGATCGGTCGCCTGTGTAATCTTGCGCGAAATGCCGCCGCCGCGTCCGGTGTTCGGCATCAGCACGCAATAGCGCCCGGCGAGCGAAAGGTAGGTGGTGAGAGCAGCGCCCTTATTGCCGCGCTCTTCCTTGACCACCTGCACCAGCATGATCTGTCGGCGGCGGATCACTTCTTGAATCTTATAGCGCCGGGTGAGGATGCGGCGGCGGCGCTCATCGATCGCCTCTTCGTCCTCTTCTTCGCCTTCGGCCTCGGCTTCTGCAGCGGCGAGTTCGGCCTTGATCTGCTCCTGATCAGCCGTGGGGATGGCGTAGTAATCCGGGTGGATTTCCGAGAACGCGAGGAAGCCGTGGCGGTTGCCGCCATATTCGACAAAGGCTGCCTGAAGCGACGGCTCAACGCGCGTCACCTTGGCGAGATAGATATTGCCTCTGAGCTGTTTGCGGCTGGCTGTCTCGAAATCGAAATCGTCAACGCGGTTTCCGTCGAGCACCGCGACCCGGGTCTCTTCCGGGTGGGCGGCGTCGATCAGCATCTTCTTCGCCATAGAAAACTCCGTGGGCGCCGGCGCGAACGGCTCGCGGCGCGTCCGGGGAGGGACGCGGGGCGGCGGCGCGGCGCGATATGAATGATGGGGGCAGGCCAACGCGCGCGCCCACCGCCAGCACCCTTGCGGGGCGGGCAGGAAGGACGAAGGCTTTGGCCATGCGAACTGCTCCAAACGGCGCCAGGCCGACACGACCGGGCGCTTACGCTCCGGCGGCGGATGCGTCTTCCGGTCCATGGGCGCCAAGCAGGAGGCGCTCTCGAAACCTGTAACGCCGATCCGCAGTGCGGGAGCGCGCCGGAGACGCGCGGGCATGGCCCGCCAGCGGCAGCGGCGATAACGAACCTTTGCATGAATCCGTTGAGAAAAGGAAGCGGCCATTGAAGCCTGCGCGGGTGCTGGCGCGAAGACTGTGGTTAGTGCAGCGTTAGCCTTTCTTTTCAACTGGATAGCAAGCGGCGTTCGCTACTTTCCAGCCCTTCATGAAGCTTACCCGCCGCACCTTCGCCCTCGGCGCAGCAGCACTGGGCTCCGGGATCGTGAGCCCGGCCTGGGCCAATCCGCCCTGCGCCGTGCGGGCGGTGGCGCTGCAACCAAACGGGCCGGCCGTGCGCCTGTCGATGGCGCTGGACCGCCCGGCCAGCCCGCAGACATTCTTTCTGAGCGACCCCCACCGCTTCGTTATCGACGTCCCCGCTGCGCGCTGGGGGCTGCCGGGTGGGCCAAGCGGCGAAGGTCCAGGTGTTGGTGTGGTGCGTCGATACCGCTATGCGCAGCGCGAGGGAGGCCTTCGTTTGGTGCTGGACCTCGACGCGCCGGCGCAGCTCGTGCGGCAGGAGATGGGCCGGCGTTCGCCCGAACTCAGTTTCGATCTTGTAAGCGCCGTTCCCCTGGCTGCGGCGGGACGTCATGAGCGCCCCGGACGCGGTGCGCCCCGGCGCACCATTGTGCTCGATCCGGGCCATGGCGGGCGCGACCCAGGCGCGGTCGGCGTCACCGGCGTGCGGGAAAAGGATGTTGTGTTGGACGCCGCGCTCAAGCTCCGCCAGGCGCTGGAAGCCGACGGACGCTATCAGGTGGCGTTGACCCGCGACGCCGACAATTTTGTGCCGCTCCAGGATCGAGTGCGTTTCGCCCGCGCCCAGCATGCCGATCTGTTCATCTCGCTGCATGCCGACGCCAACGCCAACCGCGAAGCGGCCGGCGCCTCGGTCTATACGCTCTCGGAAAACGGGGCCAATCGGGCCCAGAACATGATGAACGCCCAGAACTGGGATGTGGATTTGGGCGACGCGCCGCGACAAGGCGTCGTCAGCGATATCCTGCTCGATCTGGCACAGCGCGAGACCACCAATCGGTCCGCGCAGTTCGCCGAGCAAGTTATCCCGCAATTGCGTGAGGTCGCGCCGCTGCTGCGCAACACCCATCGCAGCGCTGGCTTTTTCGTGTTGCTGGCCCCGGACGTGCCAGCGGTTCTGATCGAAACCGGCTTCCTGACCAACGCCGATGACGAACGCCGGCTGGCCAGTTCGCGCGAGCGCGAGCGTATGGCGGGCGCCATGGCTGAAGCCGTTGACGCTTATTTCGCAAGCCCTCTGTTATACGCAGCGAGCGCCTGAAATCGGCTCGATTCGCCGGCTAAAGAGCGCTTAATGAAACACGGCCCGGCGGCCTTAATGGCGCCGCATTAGGCGGCGAGGCGGGGCCGTTGCAGACTAGCGCTAAAGCAGAAGCGGGGCGCCATGGCGCGGAACCAATACCGGCGGGACGAGTGGGACGACGATTACGACGATCGCGATGACGATCGCCGCTACGCGCGGGATAACCGTTACGAGCGCTACGACAATGGCGGCGGCTGGTGGGGCGGCCCCTGGTGGCGCAAGGCGATCGTCGCCATCGGCGCATTGGCCATCGTCGGCGCCATCACTGTCGCCGGTTTCTTCATCGCCGCGTTGCAAGGGCTGCCGAGCCTCGCCGAATTGCAGGATTACGAGCCGCCGATCTCAAGCCGCGTGCACGCGGGGGATGGCGCATTGGTGGCTGAGTTCGCGCGCGAGCAGCGCGTGTTCGTGCCGATCGAGCGCATTCCCGATCATGTAAAGAACGCGTTCGTCGCCGTCGAAGATGCACGTTTCTTCGAGCACTCGGGCCTGGATTATCAGGGCCTGGCGCGCGCCGTGCTGCGGATTCCAATCGATGTCGTGCAGGGCCGGCGCATTCAGGGCGCCTCAACCATCACGCAACAGGTGGCGGGCAACATGCTCACCGGCCGAGCCGCCGAATGCAGCGGCGGCATCGGCGGCATTTTCTGCGCGGTGTGGACCAAGCTGCGCGAGGGCATCGTTGCGCAACGTATCGAACGCGTGCTCGATAAGGATCGCATTCTCGAACTCTATCTGAACCAAATTTATCTCGGTAACCGCGCCTATGGCGTGGCCGCGGCCGCGCTGAATTATTTCGACAAGCCGCTGGATGAACTCACTATCGGCGAAGCGGCGTATCTGGCGATCCTGCCCAAGGGGCCCAACAATTATCACCCCGTGCGTCAACGCGAACGCGCGATCGAGCGCCGCAATTACGCAATTGGGCGCATGCTCGATCGTGGCTACATCACGGAAGAGCAGGCAACCGCCGCGCGCGCGGAGGAATTGACTACGACCGATCGTCTCTCCGGCGATCAATTCGTCGCCGCCAACCATTTCGTCGAGGAAATCCGGCGCCAGGTTCAGGCGCAATACGGCGAAGCTGCTCTCTATGACGGCGGCCTCTCCATTCGCTCGACGATCGACACGCGCCTCCAGCTGGCCGCAGCGCGCGCAGTGCGCGCGGGTCTGGAAGCCTATGACCGCCGCCATTCCTGGCGCGGCCCGGTCGGCGCGGGCGACGCGGCGGGCGATATCCCCGCTCAGCTACGCGACGCAGCAGCGCCACCGACGTTGTCCAATTGGGTCCGCGCCATGGTCACCGGCACCAATGGCGGCATCACCCTCACCGACGAGAATGGCGAAACCGGCCGGCTCAACGGCGATGACGCAAGTTGGGCGGCGCAAGGCGCGCGCCGCGCCGAAGAGCGTGCGCTGCGCCGCGGCGCCATCGTCTACGCGCAACGCCTCGAGAATGGCGGGTATCGCCTGAAGCAGGTGCCGGAAATCCAGGGCGCGCTGGTGGCGATGGATCCCCACACCGGCCGCGTGCTGGCGATGGTGGGCGGTTATTCGTTCAGCGAAGAAGGCGGCCGCGGCCTCAACCGCGCCACGCAGGCGCAGCGGCAACCAGGTTCATCGTTCAAACCGATCGTCTATGCCGCGGCGCTCGAATACGGCCTGACGCCGGCGACGCTGGTTGATGACGGCCCGTTGGCGATCGAAGCCGGCGACGGCACCAATTGGTCGCCCGAAAACTATACGCGCGAATTCTACGGCCCGACGACGCTGCGTCGCGGCCTCGAACTCTCGCGTAACGCCATGACGGCGCGCGTCGCCTATGAGATGGGGCCTGAGCGCGTGCTCGAATACGGCCGCCGCATGGGCGTGTACGATGAAAACACCAGCGCCGTGTTCTCACTGGCGCTCGGCGCGGGCGAAACCACGCTGATGCGGATGACGACCGCCTACGGCATGTTCGTCAATGGCGGCCGCCAGATCAGCCCAATCATCATTGACCGTATTCAGGATCGTAATGGCGCCACTGTGTTCAGGCGCGACCAGCGCGAATGCGCAGAGTGCAACGCCGAATGGCGTGGCCAGCGCGCGCCGCAATTGCCGGACACGCGACGCCAAGTCGTCGATGCCATCACGGCCTACCAGATCGTATCGATGAGCGAAGGCGTGGTGCAACGCGGCACGGCGACGGTGGTGAACGAACTCGGCATGCCGCTGGGCGGCAAGACCGGCACTACAAATGATTACAAAGATGCATGGTTCATCGGTTATTCGCCGGACCTTGTCGTCGGGGTTTGGGCGGGCTTCGACCAGCCGCGCGACATGGGTGAAGGCGAAACCGGCGGCCGCATCGCCGCGCCGGTTTTCCGCGACTTCATGCGTGAGGCGCTGCGGGGCGTTTCCCCAACGCCATTTCGGATTCCCGCCGGCGTGCGCTTGGTGCGCATCGACGCGATGACCGGCCTGTTGCCGGGGCCGCAAACCACATCGACCATCCTTGAAGCCTTCCGGCCCGACACCGAACCGACGCGCGACGTTGCCGCGTCGCCATTCGTGTTCGGCGGCACCGATCCAATCGACCCTCGGGTGTTGTCGAGTCTGACCGGCGTCGATTACGACCCGGGCACCGGCACGCCGCAGGACATACAGCGCCAGCAGCAGCAACAGCAGCGGCAGAGCGAAGAACTCGGCGGCCTCTACTAGCGCCATTGCGCGGCCCCGGCTTTTGGCTAGGGTCCGCGCCATGGGCGAGGAACCAGCGCTGAAGCGCGAAATCGGGCTGATCGGCGCAGCGTTCATCGCGCTTAATGGGGTCGTTGGTGCAGGCATCTTTGCCGCGCCTGCCGATCTGGTAGCGGGCGCAGGCGGCTTCAGTCCGTATCTGTTTCTCATCTTCGGCGCGCTGATGATTTCGGTGGCCGCGGTGCTCGCCATACTGGCTGCGCGGTCCGACGCGACGGGCGGACCGGTCGCTTATGCCACGAGTGCGTTCGGGCCGTTCGCCGGTTTCCAGGCCGGCTGGTTGTTTTTTCTCGCGCGTATCGCAGCCTTCGCAGCGAACGCAAACGCATTTCTCACCTACCTGGCCGTGTTCGCGCCTGGCGTAGATCAAGGTGTCGCGCGTGCTCTGACCATCGTCGCGCTGATCGTTATTTTCACCGGGCTGAATATCGCCGGTGTAAAGCAAGCGGTGCGGACGCTGAATGTCATCACGATCGTCAAGCTGACGCCACTCCTGGTCTTCATTGTGTGGGGGCTGAGCGCGAACGCCGATGCGATCCCGGCGCCCAGCACGCCGCCCAGCCTGGAGGCGATCGGCGGCATTTCGCTTTTGCTGCTTTACGCTTTCGTCGGCTTCGAGATCGCGACGTTGACGGCAGGCGAAACGCGCGACGCCAAGCGTGCGCTGCCGCGTGCGTTGATTGGCACGCTGGTGTCGATGGCGCTGCTCTATTTCTTCGTGCAGCTCGCTTACGTCGCGACCATGCGCGGCGCCGCGCCCGACGGCGCGCCGCTGGCGGCGGCGGCGGCGTTGCTTGCGGGACCATGGGGCGCGGGCGCCATTGCCGCCGCTGCGTTGATTTCCATTGGCGGCAATCTCTTCGCGCAAATGATCACAAGCCCGCGCATTCCCTTCGCGCTCGCGCAAAACGGCTCGCTGCCGGCATGGTTCGGCGGCGTGCATCCCCGGTTCGCCACGCCCGTCAACTCGATCCTCTTTCTGGCGGCGGTGTCGGGTGTGATGGCGGTGTCCGGCGCGTTCGTATGGCTGGCGATAATGTCGGCGCTGGCGCGGCTGGTAGTTTATCTCATTTGCGTCGCCGCGGTTCCGAAGCTGAAGGGCGGCCCGCGGGTGCGCATGTGGGAATGGGCGGCGACGGCCGTGGCCGCGGTGCTGTGCGTGTGGGCCGCTTCGCAAGCGTTGGCCAGTTCCTGGGCGGTGATGATCGGCTTCGCGTTCGCCGGCGCCGTGCTTTACGCTCTCAATCGCTGGCGCAATCGCCCGGCGCAACCTATCTAGGCGCCCGATAGGAGATCAATATGCGCGCCGACATCGTCAATCTGGCCGAACAAATCGAATCGACGGCCTCGCTGCTGCGGAGGCGTCTTTGACTGGGATCGCGCGATCGTCCGCCTGGACGAACTGACAGCGCTCTCCGAGCGTCCCGATTTCTGGAACGACCCTGAGAAAGCCCAAAAGCTCATGCGCGAGCGCAACAAGCTCGCGGCGGGCATAGAGGGCGTGCAGGCGCTCGAACGCGAACTGAAGGACACAGTCGAACTCGCCGAGCTGGCGGAAGCCGAAGGCGATCAATCCATGCTCGACGAGGCGCAGGAAACGCTGAGGAGCGTGCAAGCGCGTGCGGCGAAGGCGGAGCTGGAAGCGCTGCTCTCCGGCGAAGCCGACGGGAACGACGCCTATATCGAAATCAATTCCGGCGCCGGCGGCACCGAAAGCCAGGATTGGGCCTCGATGCTGTTGCGCATGTATGCGCGCTGGGCGCAGGCGAAAGGCTATCAGGTCGAAGAACTCGAGCACCAGGATGGCGATACCGCGGGCATCAAATCGGCGACGTTGCTGATCAAAGGCGACAACGCCTACGGATGGCTGAAAACCGAAGCCGGGGTGCACCGGCTGGTGCGCATATCGCCGTTCGATTCCAACGCACGCCGCCACACCAGTTTCGCCAGCGCTTGGGTTTATCCGGTCATCGACGACACCATTGAAATCGAGATCAACCCCAACGATGTCCGCACTGACACCTATCGCGCATCCGGCGCCGGCGGTCAGCACGTCAACAAGACTGACAGCGCCGTGCGTCTGACGCACATGCCCACCGGCATCGTGGTGGCCTGCCAATCGGAGCGCAGTCAGCACAAGAACCGCGCGACCGCCTGGGACATGCTGCGCGCGCGTCTCTACGAAGCCGAACTGCAAAAGCGGGAGGCGTCTACGAAAGCGCTAGAGGACACCAAAACAGAGATCGGTTGGGGAAGACAGATCCGGTCATACGTCTTGCAGCCGTATCAAATGGTCAAAGACTTGCGCACGGGCGTGGAAACGTCGGATACCCAGGGGGTATTGGATGGCGACCTTGACCAGTTCATGGCTGCATCCCTAGCGGCGCGGGTGAGCGGCGCGGCGGACGCGGCGGTGGAGGACATAAACTAAGCGATATTCGGGTGGGGATTTGAGTGCTGTAAACGATCCGCAGGCTTGGCTTACCGAGCATCAGCGCGCCCAGTGCACCGGCGCGAGCGCCCTGACGACGTTTCAGGGCATGCTGTGCGACGAAATTCTTGTCCCCGCGAGCGCACTGACGGCGAAGGACCCAGAGGCGTTGGTCGGTGCGGTCTGCAGTTTCGGCCACGCCATGTTGCAGCAGGCGATGCTGCTGCCCGGCGAATTCGCTCACGAGGCGTTGTGGAGTGTGCATGTCGATTATTATCGCCGCCAAGTGCGCGAAGGGGGACACGCGCAATACATCGCCAATTCGGGTTGGGCGCCGATCCCTGTGCGCGCGACGGGTTATGGGCTCAAGCGCATGCTTGCCGACCCGTATTACGACGTGCTGCGCGACGTAGCGAAGCTCACGCAGGCTGAACCGCGCGAAGCGAAGAAGCTGGCGGCGGCGCAAGGGCATCGCGACGTGCCCGCAGCGTTACGCGCGCTCGACAAACGCTTTGCCGATCTCGAACGCGAGGAGCCGCTCACGCCGCGCCATCGCACCTGGATCAAGAGCTTGCGCAAGCTGAATGCCGTACCGGATGAGACACTGCGTGCGCACATGAATCGCATCGTCTCGCTCAATCCGCTCTGGATGGCGCGGCGCGCCGAAGACTCAGAAAAACATCGCAAGGCGGCGGAGATGGATCCGACGCTGCAAGCGGTGCGCGCGCTTTGCCAGGATGCTGGGCTCAAATTGCAGGGCCTCAATGGCGCTGCGCGCACGCCGGTGCGGGCGTCATGGCGCGCCGGACCCAACCGTCCTGGCGTGATGCGTGAAGCCGTCACCGATCAGGGCAAGCGCATCGCGCTCTTCTATGCCGACGGCGCGCTGATGAAGAAGTACAAGGCCGTCTTGCTGGAGCCTGGCCGCGAAGCGCCGGTTGCGGAAGCGGCTCTGACGCGCGCCGATTTCGAAACAATCGCACCTGACCTCTGAGCGCTTGGCGACCGCCGACGATCGAACGGGGCTTGACGGCGTTTGATTGATCATTCAATCAATGCGCCATGACACAGCAAACTACGCGCGAGAAGATCGTGTTCGCCGCCATGGAGCTGTTCTGGCTCAAAGGCTACAATTCCACCTCGATCGCCGACCTGCTGAGCCGAACGCAGCTCAATTCCGGCAGCCTCTATCACGTCTTTCCCTCGAAGCAGGACGTCCTCATCGGCGTGCTCGAAGCCTATCGCGACGGCATCGAAGAGATGCTGCTGCAGCCGGCGTGGGGCGCCGTAGAGGACCCGATCGAGAAGATTTTTGCGCTGCTCGGCGGTTATCGCACCATGATCGCGGAGAGCGATTGCACCTATGGGTGCCCGATCGGCTCGCTCGCGCTTGAGCTTCACGAACCCGATCCGCGCGTGCGCGAGTTGCTGGCGGAGAATTTCGAGAATTGGACCCGCGCCGTAGAGAGCTGTCTTGAGGCTGCGGGCAAGCGCCTGCCGGCCGGGACGGACAAGCGTGCGCTCGCACAATTCGTGCTGACGGCGATGGAGGGGGGCGTCATGCAGGCGCGCACCCATCGCGACGTTTCGTATTTCGATCGTGCTGTCGGCCAATTGCGCGCGCATTTCGATCTGCTGCACGCCCATGCAAAGGCGCGCGCTTAACGAGGGAGAGCCCGATGCTGAAACAAGTGACGGCTGCTATGCTTGCGGCCGCGGTTTGCGCATGTGCGGAGGGGAGCGGACAAGACGCGCCGCCGGCTGCGGAGGTCGCGGCGGTGGCGGAGATCGCCGCGCCCGCCGGCGAATACCGGCTCGATCCGTCTCACGCCAGCATCCTGGTGCGCGCCGACCATTTCGGCCTCTCGCACTACACGTTGCGCTTCACGCGTTTCGACGTGACGCTGCAACTCGATCCCGAGGATCCGACGCGATCCTCTGTGACGGCGACCATCGATCCTGCTTCGATCGAGACCGATAGCCCGCCCACGCGCGCGGATCTGGTCGGCGAATTGCGGACTTCCGAATGGCTAAACGTCGCCGCCCATCCGGAGATCGCGTTTCGCTCCACCGCAATCACGCTTACCGGCGCAGATACGGCGACGATGCGTGGCGATCTCACCTTCCTTGGCGTGACGCGGCCGGTGGATGTGTTCGTCACGTTCAATCAAAGCTTCGCCGGCGATCCCTACAGCCCGACGGGTCCCTCGCGCCTGGGCGTGTCGGCCACCGGCGCGATCCGGCGGTCTGATTTCGGCCTGACCAATTTCCTGCCGACGGAAGAATGGCCGGTCGCCGTCGGCGACGAGATCGACATCGTGATGGAGCTGGAATTCACCGGCCCGGCTGCGCCGGCTGCGAATTCATCAGCGCCGGCTTGAAGATTCAAAAGAGGGGAGCGGCATGGAAGTAAATTGGCTCGCGGTCGTCGCTGCTGCGGCGAGTTCGTTTCTACTCGGTGGCGTCTGGTATTCGGCGTTGTTCGCGAAGGCATGGCAACGTGCGGCCGGCTTGAGCGATGAGCAGATTAAGGGCGGCAATGCGGCGCTGATTTTTGGCGGCTCGTTTGTGCTCGCGCTGATTGCGTCGGCGTCCTTCGCCGTGTTCCTGGGTGGGCAGGTCGACGCCGCAATCGGCGCGCTCTACGGCCTCACTGCCGGTCTATGCTGGGTGACCGCGAGCTTCGGTATCAATTACCTGTTCGAGCGCAAATCGCTGACGCTGTTCTTGATCAATGGCGGCTATCATACGCTGCAATTCACACTGATAGGCCTCATTCTCGGAGTCTGGCCTTGAACGCCGTCTGCGCGAAAGAGAAAGGCCCGGCGCAAGCCGGGCCTTAAAGTCAGAATTCCAACCCAAAGAGGAAATTAGTTCGACGTGCCGGTGACGATCACGCCGGAGACCATGCGGTCGTTCGAGGCGTCGCCGGAGGGCTCGCCGAACACCGAACCGCCGCCGCCAAAGGCTGATTGCTGCGGCCGTTGCTCGGCTTGTGTCGGCGCCACGATCTGCGGCGCAGCAAGCGTTCCGGGGCCGGACTGGCTCAGCGGATCCTGCAAATAGCGGCATTGACCTTCGAACACCGCGCCCATTTCGACCGAGAGCGATTGGTGGACGATGTCGCCCAGCACATGCGCATTGCGCGCAAGCATCACTTTGCGCGCGCGCACCGAGCCTTCGATGCGGCCGTGCACGGTTACGCTTTCAGAGACGATGTCGCCTTTGACCATGCCGGTGTCGCCAACGGTAAGCGAGCCCCCGCGGACATTGCCTTCGATTTCGCCATCGACCTGCAATTCAGCGCCGTCCGCTTCGATCGCGCCGATGACCTTCACGCCATTGGCGATGATCGACGCCATTGTGGCGCGGCCTTGGGACTGCCGGCGCTGGACCATCGGATCCGGGATCGCGGGCATGGTCGTCTCAGCCGGTTTACCCTTGTTCGTGAACATGTCGCCCAGCCCTCAGAAAGTTGATCGGATCGACCGCGCGGCCGCGGAACCACACCTCATAGTGCAAGTGTGTGGCGGTGCTGCGGCCAGTCGATCCCATGGAGCCGATGCGCTGACCAATGGCCACGCGCTCGCCTCGCTCGACTTGGATATCGCGCAAGTGCGCGTACCGGGTTTTGAAGCCATGGCCGTGGTCGATTTCGACGCAATAGCCATAGCCCGATTTCACGCCAGCGAAGGAGACGACGCCTGGCGAGGTCGCCACCACCGGGGCCCGCTCGAACGCGGCCATGTCGAGGCCGGCGTGGAAAGCGGGACGGCCGGTGAACGGATCCATCCGTTGGCCGTAGCCGGAAGTTTCGCGGTATTCGACGGCGACCGGCTGCGCCAACGGCGTGGCGGCGGCGATGGCGGTGAGGCGGCGTGACTCACCCACGCGGGCTGCGACCTGGGCGACGCGCTGCGCAAAAGCCGGGTTGAGATCGCTGTCGCGCAGGTATGCGACGAGATCCTGCGGCACCAACGGGCCGCCGGCGGCGTCGGATTCCGGGCCGGTGAGGGAAGCCATCGAGACGCCGGTGAGGCGCAGAACGCCGCGGGTGTTTTCGCTCTGCTCGACCACTTGGTCTTCAAGTTCGGCAAGGGTCTGTTCTTGGTCGGTGGTCAGACGATCGACCCGCGCCCGGTAGCCGACTGCGGTGACTTGATAGGGCTCGGAAGCCATGGCGCGCGATTGCCGCGGCTCGGCTTCATCGATTGTGGCCGCCATGATGATGCGGGCGCCGTCGCGTTCGATCGGGCGGGCCGAGGCCGTCATCGTGTTGCCGCCGGCATATTCGAGCAGGCTGCGCAGAACTTCGTGGCGGCTTTCGAAATCACGGGTGGCGAGGTCGAACTGGCGGGTGCGCTCCTCGAGCTGGGCCTGAGCCGCCGCTGCTTGCGCGCGGGATTCATTGAGCCAGCGATCGTATTTGGCGCGTTCCCGCTCGACCTCGGCGTTGGACGCGGTCGCTTGGGGGCCTTCCATCAGCGTGTTCGTGGTGGCGTACACGCACCAACCTGCGAAGCCCACGGCGCCAAGCGCCATCAACGCCTGCTTGCCCGGAGACAGCGAGACGTAGCGGACGCTGCCGCCACTTCGATGGTAAATCTGACGCTCTGGAAAGGCGCGGTTGAATGCTTGCCGCGCACGCGATCCGAACTGGCTCATTGTCCGCCACCGCCCGCTAACCTAAACCAACAATGCTCGTTAGCCCCGCCAGGACCCACAGAACCTGAAACGCTCTCGTTTTGCAACAGGCCCTGGCCGTCATTTACGGGAATTTCAGCATCTTTAACGCTGCGCTTGCGAATGACACGCCAAGTCTGGCCGCAAGAGGCGAAACATAGGTTAAACGCGCCTAGTCCTTGTTAACTTCTTCAACCACTTCTTCGACATGTCCGGGCACTCTGACCTTGCGCCAGACCCGTTTGATCTTGCCCTTCGCGTCGATCAGGAAAGTGGCGCGCTCTATCCCCATAAATTTCCGGCCATAGAGGCTCTTCTCGACCCAAACGCCGTAGGCCTCACACGCCGCGCCGTCTTCGTCCGAGGCCAAGGTCAGTTTCAGCCCTTGTTTGGCCGCGAATTTATCGTGACTGGCGACGCTATCCTTGGAGACGCCGACCACAACGGCTCCCGCAGCTGCGAAATCTTTCGCATTTTCAGTGAAATCTAAGGCTTCTCGGGTACAACCGGGTGTGTCGTCTTTAGGATAAAAGTAAAGCACGACCTGCTTGCCCTTCAGGCTAGACAGACTGACGCGCCCGCCCCCGGCCGTCGGCAAGGTGAACTTTGGGGCGGGATCGCCGGGCTTGAGCGGTTTGGACATGGGTAGCGCCTTCGAGCAGGGCCGGCCGCGCGCCGGGGCCGTGTATGGCGGCGACCTTTGCGCGCAAACCGCTGATTGCGCTAGAGCATATGGCGGGGCGGCGGAGAGGCGCGGATGATCCGACGCTCGACGCTCCTTGCTGTGGAAATTCTGCTCGGTCTTACGGCCGCGTTGCTCATTGGGCTGGGCGTCGCCTGGTGGCGGCTGAGTCAGGGGCCGGTGGAGCTGAGTTTTCTCCGCGAGCACGTCCAGGCCGAACTCAGCGCCGCACGATCTGGCCGCCCAGTGGGGATCGAGCGGGTCGAACTGGCTTGGAGCCGCGACGCCAACGCGCTGGAGTTGAAAGCCATCGGCGTGAGCGTCGAGGACGGGCGCGGCGCGGTGCTCTCCCGCGCTGACGAGGCCCGCATAGAACTCGGAGCGCTGCCGCTGCTCATGGGGCGCATCTCGGTTCGGGTCGCCGAATTCAGCGGCGGCGAATTGTCGATCACGCGAAAGGTCAACGGCGCGGTCCAACTCGCGTTTGGCCCGCCGGGATCGCCAGCCGACATTATCATCGCCCCGCCACCGCCAAACGAGACGCTGGACCAGCGCGTCACGCGCATCCTCGATTCGCTTGAAGAGGGCTTTCGTCCGGTTGGTCCGGGCGGACGTTTGCGCACGCTGCGGATCGCTGGGGCAAGACTCTCCATTATCGACGAGGGCGGTGGCGGCGTGTGGACCGCCGACGCGGCGGATTTCGAGTTGGCGCGCAACGACGATGCGCTCGCTTTCTTCGCCGACGCGCGCCTGGAGGGCGCCGAAGGGCCGGCGCCGGCGACATTGCGGATCACCACCGACACCCAATTCCAAAGCGCGATCGTTGAGTTCGGCGCTGAAAATGTGCGCCCGCGCGCGCTGCTTTCGCCGGCGGCGCTGGGGCCGTTCGCGGGGTTGGACACGCCGCTGACGGCGACGATTTCGCTCGGGCTTGATCGCGCGCGCGGCGTAACGCGTCTGGAAGGACAAGCCACGCTCGGCGGTGGCGACGCCCAAATGGCGGGCGGGCGCTTCACCCTCAGCGGCGGCAGCGTCCGAGGGCGCTACGAGATCGACACCGACGAATTGGTGATCGATCAGATCCAACTCGCCGGCGACAACACCCGCGTGCGTGGCGAGATGCGGGTCCGCGACGCCTCGCGCATCATGCGCGCGGCGCCCGAAGAGCCGGCTGCGTTCAACGTTTCCCTGCCGTCGATGGCGCTGGACGTTCCCGGCACATTCGCCGAGCCGGTGGCCTTCACCGACGTTGAGATTGTCGGCGCCATCGTCGCCGCGGAGCGATCAATCGAGTTGACGCGTATCAGCGCGCGCACCGACCAGGCCCACGTCCAAGGCGCCGGGCGGCTCTATTGGGCCGAAGCGGGCGATGACAACCGCGTGCGGCCGGGCTTTGAGCTCACCGGATCGATGACCGGCTCCTTGCGCGCCCGCTCGATCCTCGCGGTGTGGCCGATGGGTTTGGGTGAAGGCGCGCGCTCCTATCTCTCGCGTTCACTCGTCGGCGGCCGCGTCAGCGACGCCACGGTTCGTCTCGATATCCGCCCGAGCGATGTCGCCGCCGACGCTTGGCGCGACGACGCGGTGGACATCCGCTTCAACGTCGCTGACGCCGAGATGCGCTTCATCGAGACGATGTCGCCCGTCACGCACGCGCGCGGGTCTGGCGTGTTGCGCGGCAATCGCTTCGACATGACCATTCCCGAAGCGCGCATGAACGGCATGCGGATCAGCGCTGGCCGTGTGGAAATTCCGCGGCTTAAGCCAAAAGGCGCCCTTGCCACGATCAGTGCACGCGTCGAAGGCGAAGCACGCCAGATGCTCGAAGTGCTCCAGCAAGAGCCGCTCGAGCTCGGTGACCGCCTGCCGATCGAGATCGCCAGCGCGCAAGGCCGCGGCGCCGTTTCGGTGCGCATCCAGCGTCCGATGCTGAGCGACGTGCCGTTCGAGGATTGGCGTTTTGCCGTCGATGGCGAGATCAGCGAATTCGCCGGCGCCATGTCGACGCGGCGCGTGGCGCTTAGCCAAGGCCGCTTCTCGGTCCGCGGCGATCAGCGCATGATCGCCGTGACCGGCCCCGTGCGCGCCGGTGGTTCGGCAGTCAATGTCAGTTGGCACGAATATTTGAACCGGCCAGAGACCTCGTCTTCGGAATACACCATCACGGGCGATTTCGACGCTGGCGACCTGGTTCGCCTTGGCTACACCATTGCGGAGTACGCTGAGGGCCGCGTGGGCGTGACGGTGAGCGGCCAAGGCCGCGGCTTCGACATCGATAACGCTCATGTCGCCGTAGACATGCGCAACGCGGCCGTGACGTCTCCGTTCGAATTCTGGACTAAGGCGCCAGGGCAAGCGGCGCAGGCGCGGTTCGACGTGGCGCGCCAAGCGGACGGTTCGCTGCTTTTCACCAATCTCGACGCGCGCGGGGTCGGCGGCCTGATCGCTCAGGGCAATATCCGGGTTTCGCACGATCAGCTTCAGAGTGTGGAGCTGACGCGGCTTGTGCTGGACGGCCGTTCGGATGCGCAGGTTCAAATGCAGCGCGCGGCCGATGGCGGTATGGATTACAGGGTTGCGGGTGCCCTGTTTGACGGTGCGCCGTTTATGGACGGCGACAACCCGCCCGGCGAAGCCGCCGTCACGCAAACCATCGCGGCGCGCGTTGCGCAGCCGCCGATCCGCGCCAACGTCCAGGTGAACCGGCTGCGGTTGCGCGGCGGCGCGTTGCTGGAGAATGCCCGCGTGTCGGCGCGCGTTGAGCGCGGCGCGTTGGCGACGCTGACGGTCGACGGCAATTCGCCCGGAGGCGGCGCCTTCACGCTCGGGCTTGGGCCGCGTCCGTCTGATCCGCAGGGCCGCATTCGCTTGCGCGCCGCAGATGGCGGTTTTGCGATGCGTGCGCTGACGGGTTCGGAGAATATCGTCGGCGGCACGGCTTCGGCTGACGGCGAGTGGCGCGCCGGCCCGCCCACCACGGCGCGGTTCGACGTCGCGCTGCGCGATTTTCAGGTCGTCCAGATGCCGGCGATGGCGCGTCTGCTTTCTTCGGCAGGCTCGCTCACCGGCATGGTGGAGATGCTCAATGGCGACGGCATCGGCTTTGCGGCGCTCGATGCGCCGGTAGTGTACGCCAACGATCGCCTGACGATCCGCGAAGCGCGCCTTGCCGGCCCTTCGCTTGGCCTCACCGCCAGCGGCGCCTACGACATCGCGCGAGACAATCTCGACATTAACGGCGTGGTGGCGCCATCGCCGATGCTGAACCTTTCGATGCTGAGTGAAGTGCCGGTGATCGGCGATCTGTTGACATCGCGGCGCGGCGAAGGCGTCGTCGGCATGACGTACTCGATCAATGGCGCGGTGGCGGAGCCGCGTGTCGGCGTTAATCCATTGTCGGCGCTGACGCCGGGCATCTTCCGCCGGATTTTCGAACCGCTGCAGCCGCGCACGGAGAACCCGCGTCCGGTAGCGCAGGCGGCCGATAGCGACGCGTCGCGCTGATTAGCTCAGCTTTAGCAGCGCGTGCTTCTTCTTCCCGATCGAGAGCTTGATTGCGCCATCGATGATGTCAGTCGCGGCCAACGCCGCGTTTTCATCGCCGACGGGGTTGTCGTTGACGCGCGCGGCGCCGGCGGCGATATGGCGCTTGGCTTCGCCGTTCGAGGCCGCGAGTCCTGCGCGGACATAAGCGGCGGCGACGCGCAATCCCTGCGCCAATTCGTCTTGCGTAACCGGGAATGAGGGGAGGTTTTCGGAGCGCGCGCCTTGTTCGAACGTCGCGCGGGCCGCTTCTTCGGCCTTCGAAGCCGCGGCGCGGCCGTGCAACAAGGCCGTCGCCTCCGTCGCCAGAACCTTCTTGGCGTCATTGATCTCGGCGCCCTTAAGCGCCTCCAGCCGCGCGATTTCTTCGAGCGTGAGGTCGGTGAAGATTTTCAGGAAACGGCCGACATCGGCATCCTCGGCGTTGCGCCAATATTGCCAGTACTCGAACGGTGAGAGCATGTCGGCGTTGAGCCATACCGCGCCTTGCGCCGTCTTGCCCATCTTCGCGCCGCTCGCTGTGGTGATGAGCGGCTGGGTCAGGCCGAACAATTCAGCTTGCTCCATGCGCCTGCCGAGTTCGACGCCGTTGACGATGTTCCCCCATTGGTCGGACCCGCCCATTTGCAGGCGGCAGCCGTAGCGGCGATAGAGCTCCACGAAATCGTAGGCCTGCAGCACCATGTAGTTGAACTCGATGAAGCTCATTGGCTGTTCGCGTTCGAGCCGGAGACGCACGCTGTCCATTGTCAGCATGCGGTTGACGCTCATATGGCGCCCGACATCACGCAGGAACTCGAGATAATTGAGCTTCATCAGCCATTCTGAATTGTCGACCAGCACGGCGTCCGTCTCGCCATCACCGAAGCTCAGGAATTGCTTGAAGGTGCCGCGGATCGCCGCGGTGTTGGCGATGATCTGTTCTTCGCTCAGCAACTGGCGCATCTCTTCCTTGCCGGAAGGGTCGCCGACGCGTGTGGTGCCGCCGCCGAGCAGCACGATGGGCTTGCCGCCGCATTGCTGCAGACGGCGCAGAAACATGATCTGGGTGAGGTTGCCGACATGCAGCGAGGGCGCCGTCATGTCGAAGCCGATATAACCAGTGACGCTTTGGGCGGCGGCTTTGTCGAGCCCCTCAAGATCGGTACATTGGTGGAACTGGCCGCGCGTGGTGATGGCGCGCAGAAAGGGGGAGGAAACCTCGGTCATGGCGCCGCCGCGCTTAGCATGAGGCCTGCACAAGGGCGAGGCCAAACCAGGGCGCTGCCAATTGGCGCGATGTTAAAGGTTGGGTTCGCTATAGTGCGCCGATGCGCCGGGCGCTGATCCTTCATCCTGACAGCCGCTGCACCGCGGTGCGGGACATCGCGGTCGAGGTGACGCGGTCCGGTGCGCACGGGCTTGTTCTGCATTACGCCGTGCGTGGCGCCGTGGATGACATCGTCTGGCCCGCGCCGTCGACGCCCGAGCGCGCCGACGGACTCTGGAAGCAAACCTGCTTCGAGGCTTTCGTCGGGACCGGCGACGTCGGCTATGCCGAGTTCAATTTTGCGCCGTCGCGGCTGTGGGCCGCCTACCGTTTCGACAATTATCGCGCCGGCATGTCGCCGCTCGAGGGCGTCACGCCCCGGATCGAAACGTCGCGCGACCCGGGCTGCTTCGAGCTTCGTGCAGAGCTCGCCGCCTTGGCGCCCGGATCGTTGCGCCTGGGCCTTTCGGCGGTGATCGAAGAAATAGGCGGCGCGAAATCGTATTGGGCGCTCGCGCACACGCCGGGCGCGCCCGATTTCCACCATCCGGACAGTTTTGTGTTGGAGACGTCATGAAGTTCGGCTTGGAGCGCCTGCTTGAAGACTCGGCGTTGCGGGCGCCGCTTGCCGGCAAGCGTGTAGCGCTGGTTGCGCATCCAGCGTCAGTCACACGCGATCTGACACATGCGCTCGATGCGTTGGCGTCGTGTCCCGACATTCGCCTGAGCGCGGCGTTTGGACCGCAACACGGCATGCGCGGCGATAAACAAGACAACATGGTGGAGAGTGACGATTATACTGACCCGCTGCACGGCGTGCCGGTGTTTTCGCTTTACGGCGAAGTGCGCCGCCCCAGCGGGCAGATGATGTCTACGTTCGACATCGTGTTGATCGATCTGCAGGATCTTGGCTGCCGCATCTACACCTTCATCACAACGTTGCTTTACATGCTGGAAGAGGCGGCCAAGCACGGCAAGGAAGTGTGGGTGCTGGATCGGCCCAATCCGGCGGGCAGGCCGATCGAAGGGCTGACGCTGCGGCCAGGCTGGGAGAGTTTTGTCGGCGCCGGGCCAATACCGATGCGGCATGGCCTAACGCTTGGCGAACTCGGTCGCTGGTTCATCGCCCATTACAAGCTGGACGTCGCCTACCGCGTTATCGAGATGGAAGGCTATGCGCCCAATGCGGGGCCGGGCTTTGGTTGGCCGATAGGCGAGCGCACATGGGTCAATCCTTCCCCAAACGCGCCGAATCTTTGGATGGCGCGCGCTTACGCCGGCACGGTGATGCTTGAGGGCGCGACGCTGTCAGAGGGGCGGGGCACAACGCGGCCGCTCGAAGTGTTCGGCGCGCCAGATCTCAAGGCCGGCGAGGTCATCGCCGAAATGCGCAAGCTCGCGCCGCACTGGCTAAACGGGTGCGCCCTTCGCGAGTGTTTCTTCGAGCCGACCTTCCATAAGCACGTCAAGCAATTGTGCAGCGGCGTGCAAATCCACACCGAGGATCCCGCGCGCTACGACCATGAGGCGTTCAAGCCGTGGCGGCTGCAGGCGCTCGCCTTCAAGGCGATCCGTCGGCTTTATCCGGATTACGCCTTGTGGCGAGACTTTCCTTATGAGTACGCCTTCGGAAAGTTGCCGATCGACGTGATCAATGGTTCGCCGCTGCTGCGTGAGTGGGTCGATGACGCCAATGCGAGGGCGGGCGACCTCGACGCCGTGGCTGCGCCTGACGAAAAGGCATGGGCCGCCGAACGCGCGCCTCATCTGCTCTACTAGGCCGGTCGTCGCGCCGACTGAAATCCGCCTTGCCCCTTGCGCGCCGTTTCGCACATTCTTCCAGCGCTGGAGAACGCATGCATTGGCGAGGATCGCTAGTATTGGTGTCGTGCACCGTCGCTACGCTCGCTTCGGTTGCCTCGGCGCAGACGGGGACGATCGAAGAGGCGCTCGCATGCGAACGACAGGCGGCGGCGCTCAGCCTCGCCGATCCGCCCTGACAATCGGAGTTTTCAGCGGGGCGCGCGCTTTGCGAGAATGCGCTGCAAGGTGCGCCGGTGCATGTTCAGGCGCCGCGCGGTTTCCGAAACGTTGTGACCGCACAATTCGTAAACGCGCTGAATGTGCTCCCAACGGATGCGGTCCGCGCTCATTGGATTGTCCGGCGGTTCCGGCGTCGCGTCTGGCGGCGCCAACAGCGCCTTGACGATGTCTTCCGGGTCCGCGGGTTTGGCGAGATAGTCGACAGCGCCCGCCTTCACGGCGGCGACGGCGGTGGCGATAGCGCCGTAACCTGTGAGCATAACCACGCGGCAATCGGGCCGCTTCTTGTGCAGCGCTTCGACGGCCGAGAGCCCCGAGCCATCCTCCAGACGCAGATCGAGGACCGCATAAGCTGGCGGATTGGCGGATGCGATATCGTTCGCTTCAGCAACGCTGCCCACGGCGGTCACAACGAAGCCGCGGCCCTCCAGCGCGCGCGCAAGGCGGGTTCGAAAGGCTGCGTCGTCGTCGAGAATGAGAAGCGAATTGTCGCCTTCGATTGCGGCGGCTTCGGTGCTCATGGCTAAACTGCTCCGTATGCGCTCTATTTAGTCCATTTCCGTCAGGATCAAAGCGGTTGCGCCTCGATGGCGGCGCGCGGCCAGCGGGCGCGGACGATAGCGCCGCTGGCGGGCGCGGGCCGATTGCGAACCTCCACTTTGGCGCCGGTTCGCTCCAGAAGCGTTTTGGCGATGAAGAAGCCGAGGCCCAGCCCGCCAGCGCTGCCGGCGTCGCGTTCTGTGAGGTACGGTTCGCCGAGACGGTTCAGCACGCCGGGCGCGAAGCCCGGCCCATCGTCGCAGACCGCTATTTCAATGCTGTCGGGGCGCCACAGCGCTTCCACGTCGACGCGGGAATTCGCGAAGCCGACGGCGTTTTCGACGATGGCGCCAAGCGCGTGGATGATTTCGGGCATGCGGCGAATGTCGAGCGGCCCTTCGCCTTCGGCATGAATGACGATGTCGGCGCCCAGGCCGGTGTGGGGCTCCGCAATTTCGGTGAGCAGCGCGCGGATCGGCGCGCGCGCGACCATCACGTCGACCTCTTCGCGCCGTGCCGAAAGCTGCGCCAGGATGGCGCGGCAGCGTTCGCTCTGGCTCACTAGGAGCCCTAAATCTTCCGCGCGCGGATCTCCGCTTGGGAGGCCGCGCATCATTTCCTTGGCCACGAGGTGAATAGTGGCGAGCGGCGTGCCGAGTTCGTGCGCCGCGGCGGCCGCCAAGCCGCCCAGTGCAGAGAGCGTCTGTTCGCGGGCGAGCACGGCTTGCACCGCGTTGAGCGCGATGTTGAGCCGCTCCTCTTCGGCGGCGACGCGCCAAGCATAGACACTGGTGAACCCTAGGCCGATCAACACCGCAGCGACGACTCCCATTTCGTAGAGCGGCGGAATCACGAATGAGAAGCCCTCCGGCCAGGGCAATGGCATGCGCCAGATCGAGATTGCGCCGACGCAGATGAAGGTGAGCGCAGCGAGAGTCGCGGTCAGGACGGGGCGCAAAATGGTCGCCGAGACGGCAACCGGCGCGACGAAGAGAAACACGAATGGGTTCTGCGGCCCGCCGGTCAGCGCCAGGAGGACGGCGAGCTGCACGACATCGTACGCAAGCTGAAGCGCCGCTTCCCACTCGCGCGCCAGATCTTGGCTGCGGCGTCGCAGCATCAGCGCAATGTTGAGCGCCACCGAAACGCCGATCGCGCTCAGCGCCCAAAACACTGGAAACTCGACGTCGAGAAAGTAGCGAACGAAAAGAACCGCTATGGTCTGTCCGAACACGGCGAGCCAACGCAGCAGCACCAGAGTGCGGAGACGAACGCGGCTGGTGGCGCTCCAGAAACCGGGTGTATCGGCCATGACAGCTTCATGACCGAAAGCGCCATGGTTTTCCAACCGGCTGCGACAACAGCGCAGGTGCGGCGTTGCGCGGCGTTGATCCGCTTGGAGCGCGCGTGTTGGCTCGCTTCATGGCAGAGCAACCCCCCGTCGAACAGCCGCGGCGCAATCTTACCGGTGCGATTGTGCCTGCGCTGGCGGCGGCGGGACTGGCTGGACTTGGCGCCATGCTGATCGTCGGTATGCCGCAAGACGGGCCAAGCGCCGCGCCAACAGGCTGCATCGTCGAGAATGCGGACGCCGTCGGTGGGGCGATCTCGCTCGTGGACGCAAACGGCAATCGCGTGACGCAGGCGGATTTCAGCGGCGAACCGGCGGTGCTGTTCTTCGGCTTCACCCATTGCCCGGACATCTGCCCCACGGCAATGTATGTGCTCGGCGAAGCGATGAGCCTGCCCGGCGCCCACGATGCGCAATCCGTGCTGATCTCCGTCGACCCCGAGCGCGATACGCCCGACGCGATGGGCGCCTATGTGCAGACGGGGGGGTTCCCCGCCGGGCTCGTCGGGTTGACCGGCACGCCGGAACAAGTGCGCGCCGCCGCGGATGCGTTCCGGGTCGTCTATCAGAAACGGCCAATCGAAGGCGCGGCGGAAGACGTCTATAACGTTGATCATACTGGGTTTTTCTACGTAATGGACGGAAACTGGCGGACGGCCGCGATCATGCCGAGCCAGACTGCGACGCCAGAAACGCTCAATGCGTGCATCGCAGCAGGGCTGGATCAGCGCTGAGCCGCGCTTGGCGTTAACAATAACTTGGCCTAGATTTCAGCTGGTTAGGGGGACGAGCCGCGGCTAGGGCGTTTGGCTAGGCCGCCGGGCGGCGCCGCAATGCGGCGGGAATCGCCTGATGCTCCATTCAGCTGTCGGAAACTCAAACGGTCGCAGAATGTTGTTGAGACGCTGCACCGCAGCATGAAAGTGCCGTATGCTTTATTCGCTTTATGAATTGTCGCATTGGTCGGTGGCCCCGCTGCGCATGGCCGCGCTGATGCAATCGACCATGCTGCGCTCGCCGCTCAATCCCGCCGCCGACAGCGAGATCGCTCGGACTGCGGCTGCCGCGGCGGATTTGTTCGAAACCGTCACCCGCCGTTACAACAAGCCCGACTGGAATTTGCCCTTCACCGAAATTGAGGGCGAAGAAGTTGCGGTCACGCCGACCAAAGTGTGGTCGAGCCCGTGGTGCGATCTTATCCATTTCAAGCGCGACGCCGCCGCGATGAAGCGCGTACGCCGCGCTGGCGATGATCCGCGCGTTCTGCTGGTGGCGCCGATGTCGGGCCATTACGCAACCTTGCTGCGCGGCACTGTTGAAGCGTTTTTGCCGGACCACGAAGTCTACATCACCGATTGGACCGACGCGCGGATGGTCCCGCTTTGGGCGGGGCGCTTCGATCTGAACGATTACATCGATCATGTTCGGGCGATGATCACCGAACTGGGTCCGGATTCGCACGTGGTGGCTGTATGCCAGCCGGGCCCACTCGTTCTCGCTGCGGTGGCGCTGATGGCGGGCGACGACGACTTGGCTACGCCGGCGACCATGACATTCATGGGTTCGCCGATCGACGCGCGGAAATCGCCGACGGCGCCGAACAAACTGGCCGAGCGCCGTTCTATCGACTGGTTCGAGAAGAACATGATCCACACCGTGCCGGCGCTCTATCCCGGCGCGTTCCGGCGCGTGTATCCGGGGTTCCTGCAGCTCGCGAGCTTCATGGGCATGAATCTCGCGCGCCACGTCGACGCGCATAACGAGTATTATCAGAACCTCGTCGCGGGCGACGGCGACAGCGCGCAGAAGCACCGCGACTTCTACGACGAATACCTTTCGGTGATGGATCTGACCGAGGAATTTTACATCCAGACGCTGCGCGACGTGTTTCAGAACTACTCCCTCGCGAAGGGCGACTTGATGCACCGCGGCCGCCTCGTTGATTGCGCCGCGATCACGCAAACTGCGCTGCTGACGGTTGAAGGCGAGAACGACGACATCTCCGGCATTGGCCAAACCCAGGCCGCGCACGATCTGTGCGTCAACATCCCAGCCCGCATGAAAGAAGATTACATTCAGGCTGGCGTCGGCCATTATGGCGTCTTCAATGGCCGCCGTTTCCGCACCGAAATCTATCCGCGCATGCGCGACTTTATCCGCGCGCACCCCGCTCGCGCCGCACGCAAGGGCGCGCAACTCAAGCTCGTTTCCGAAAACGCTTAGACGCTGGCTGAGGGCAGCGCTTTTTGCGAATCGCGACGCGTGCGATTCTTTGCGTATGCGCGCCGATTCGCGTTCCACCGCCGCCAACGATCATGCCGAACTCGAAACGAGTGACGGCAAGCGCGTGGCCGTGCGCCTCGTGGTCAATCCGCGGGCGCGTCACGTTTCGGTGCGCATTTGCCCGACACGCCGCGAGGCGATCGCGACGGCGCCGTCGCAGCGTTACTTGAAGCGCGCGGTTGCGTTCGCCGCCGAGCGCGCCGGTTGGATCGCTCATGAATTGGCGCGGCTTCCGGAAGGCGTGTTGCTTGCGCCGGGCGCAAGAATTCCACTTCGCGGCGTCGTGCACGAATTGGCGTATGAGCACGGGCGCGCGGCTCCGCGCATTGACGCGGGCGAGCCGCCGCGTTTGATCGCGCCTGCGCCTGATACGGCGCTGTTCGAAGCGCGGATGCTGCGTTTTCTGAAGAATGAGGCGCGCGACGATCTCGCGGCGCGCGTGGCGGCGCACGCCGCGACGCTTGGGGTGAAGCCGGCGCGGTTGCAGGTAAAGGAATTGCGCTCGCGCTGGGGGTCATGCTCCGCCGATGGCGTGCTGGCGTTTTCGTGGCGAGTCATCCTCGCGCCGCCCTACGTGCTGGATTATCTGGCTGCGCACGAGGTTGCGCATCTGCGCGAGATGAACCATTCGCGCCGGTTCTGGGCGCTGGTGAAGAAATGCATGCCGGACTATGAGCGCGGCCGCCAATGGCTGCACGAGCAAGGGCCCAGCCTGCATGCGGTCGGTATGGCGCGCTAACTCAAAGTCAGCAGCGCCGATACGCCAAGCCAGATGAAGCAAACGATTCCGACCAATTGCATCAGCGCGCGTAGGCGAACTGCGGCGACGCTGGTCGAGCTCAAGTGCGTGAGAGATTGCACTGCGCGCGCGCCGAATGCGGTCCAACCAAGCGCGATGATCGGTGCGGCGGCTCCCGTCCAAAGTGCGGCGAGATAGGTGACGGCGAACACGGGCAGATTCTCAACCGTATTGAGATGCGCCCGCGAGACGCGGTCCAGCGCTTCATCGTCGCCCATCGCCTTGAACGTATTGATGGCGCGTTTCTGGCTGCGCATGGCGGCTTGGCGCGCAAAAGCGAGCCGGAATTGTAGAGCGACCGCCCAAAGCGCGTAGAGGATCAGCGGTGCAAGCGCTTCGGCGCTCGGTGCAGGCATTGTCGCTCTCCCCTGTTGCGATCAGCCTTCGGGACCGAAATCGAGCGAGCGGTCTTCCGTGTCTGGCGGGGCTTGCGCCGGCGTGCCGATGGCGGCGCCAATCGGCGCGCCGACGACGGCGACCGAGCCGGCGGTAAAGGTCGGGTCGGGGATGCCCGAACCCATCTCGTCTTCGCCAGGGAAGTCGAGATTGCGCGCGGGCACGTTGCGCAGCGCCACCTCCATGTAGCGATGCCAGATCTGCGCCGGCAGCGAGCCGCCGGTGACGCGTGCGGTGGTGGTGAAATTGTCGTTGCCCACCCAAACACCTGCGGCCAAGCCCGGCGTGAAGCCTACGAACCAAGCATCACGGTAGTCGTTTCCGGTCCCGGTTTTGCCGCCGATCTGGCGCCCAGTGATGCGGGCCGCTGTGCCGGTGCCGCCTTCGACTGTGCGGTACATCATGTGGTTCATGTAGCGCCGGGCCTGGTCTTCGATCACTTGCGTGCGTTGGCTCGGGCGGAAGCTCCACATGACTTCGTTGTTGTTGGCGCGGCGAATGCGGGCGATGCCGTGCGGCTCGACGCGATAGCCGTCCGCCGCCATGGTCGCGTAGGCGCCGGTCATTTCAAGCAGCGTGATCTCCTGCGCGCCGAGCGCCAGTGAATGGTAATTCGACAGCGGCGAACGCACGCCAAGCCGCTGCGCCACGTTGATGACGTTGCGCCCGCCGACTTCGTTGGCGACGCGGATCGCCACCATGTTGAATGAATTGGCGAACGCTGAGGTGAGCGTCACCGGGCCGTGATACTCGCCGGTGTAATTGCCCGGCGACCAATCAGGCTGGCCGGGAATGGAGATCGTGATCGGCGCGTCTTCGCGCACGCTCCACGGCGTGAGGCCATTCTCCATCGCCGCGAGGTAGATGAAGAATTTGAACGACGAGCCCGGCTGGCGGCGCGCCTGCCACACGCGGTTGAACTGGCTGACATCGTAGTCGCGCCCGCCGACCATGGTGCGCACGCCGCCTTCGTCGTCGACCGAAACGAGGGCGCCCTGGCCGACGCGGCGCTCTTCGCCGTACTCAGCGAGGATTTCCTCCACCGCTTGGGCGCCGGCGCGTTGAGCGGCGATATCGAGCGTCGTTTCCACCACGAAGGCGTCGCGCTGGGTGCCGATCACTTCATCGAGGAGCGGATCGACCCAGTCGCGGTAATAACCGAGAATGCCTGCGGGGTTACGGCGGCTGACGACCAATTCTTCCGAGAGAGCGGCGCGGCGCTCAGCGTCGCTGATGAAGCCCTCCGCCACCATTTCATCCAACACCACCTCGGCGCGCGCGCGTGCTGCGCCGATGTCTTGCCGTGCAGGATTGAGCCGGGACGGCGCCTTCACGAGGCCCGCGAGCGTAGCCGATTGCAGCAGGGTGAGTTCGCGCGCCGGGCGGTCGAAATAGCGTTCCGCAGCGGCTTCGATGCCGTAGGCGCCGGCGCCGAAATAGACGCGGCTCAGATAGAGCGCGAGCAATTCGTCTTTGGTGAAGCGGCTCTCTAGCCAGATGGCGAGCGCGACTTCCTGTAATTTGCGCCGCCACGTGCGTTCATTAGTGAGGAAGAGATTCTTCGCCAGCTGCTGCGTTATGGTCGAGCCGCCTTGGACGACGCGCCCGGCGCGAATGTTCTCAGTCGTCGCGCGCATCAAACCGCCGACATCGACGCCGAAATGCTGATAGAAGCGGCGATCTTCGATGGCGATGAAGGCTTGCGACACGTAAGGCGGCAAGCTGGTGAGGTCGACGGGCGGCGCATTCTGCGCGCCTTCGCGCAGGATCACGTGGCCGTTGCGATCGAGGAAGGTAATGCTCTGTCCGCCGCGCGCTTCCCAGACATCATCAGCGGTCGGCATGCCCCAGGTCACGAAAACAAAGAAGCCGACCATGAGCAGGGCGACGCCGGAGGCGAACCAGCCGCCCCACACGGCGGCCTCGCGCACGTTGCGTGGTGGACGCGTGCGCCGTATGCGCCCCCAAAGTTCGCCGCCGAACGCGCGCGCATTGGCGCTGAAGCGCACGAGACGCGGCTCGGCCCAAGCGCGGGCGGTGGCGTAGCGAGAGAGGATTGCGGCCTTTGTCTTGCCGACGAAGGTCTCGTCGGGCTCGGGCGGCAGTTCGTCGGGATCGCCGGCGGCGCGGAAATAATTGCTCGGCAATTCTCTGGTTTCGTCGGCGGCCGGGGGCGGCGCCGTGTCCGGGGCAGGGCCGCTCGTTTCTTCGAACAGCGCCTCGTCGTCGGTTGCTTCTTCGAGCGGGGTCTCGGGTGGCTGTGCTTCGGGCGCAGCTTCGTCTTCACGCTTTTGGGGCGTGTCAGACGGGGGCTCCTCGGGCCCAGCCGGATCGTCTTGGTCAGCCACCCCGGTTTAACCTTCCGCGCCGCTCTAGCGCGATTCTAAACCTCCGGACGCCTCCGGAAATAAACCAAACGCATCAGTGCGAAATTACGTTTCACTTAGGCAATTTTGGAACCGGACCAAGGCGGCAGGCCAAGACCCGGCGGCAGGGTAGTTCAACTTGCGCGAGACTACCCCAAAAGCCATATAGGAACGAGCCGCTTTCCAAGCGGCATGGAGGAGCTTGATGACCGACTATCACAGTCAGACCCGGACGCTGCCAGGCAGCGCGGACATGGCGGTGGATTCCGGCCTGCGCAGCTACATGCTGGGCATTTACAACAAGATGGCCCTGGGCCTGCTGCTTTCGGGTGCTTTGGCCTGGTTTGTCGGCACGACGCCAGCGCTGTTCTCGACCCTGCTGACGCCGCCGCTTGCCTACGCGGTTATGTTCGGCCCGCTGGCGATCCTGCTGATTTCCAGCTTCACGATGCGCAATCCGTCGCCGGTGGCTGCGAACCTTGTCTATTGGAGCGTCGTCACGCTGATCGGCGTGGGGATGGGCGCGATCGTATACGCCTACGCACGGATCCCGGATGGGATGACCATCGTCGCCAAAGCTTTCCTGGTGACCGCGGCCTCATTCGGCGCGCTTTCACTCTGGGGCTACACCACCAAGAAAGACCTCTCGGGATGGGGCACGTTCCTCATCATGGGTCTGGTCGGTCTGATCATCGCTTCCATCGTGAACATGTTTATCGCCTCGTCGGCGCTGAGCTTCGCGATTTCGGTGATCGGGGTTTTGGTGTTCGCCGGCTTGACGGCGTTCGACACCCAGCGCCTGAAGTTCATGTATTATCAGCTCGGCGGCGATACGCGGGCGATGTCGGTGGCGACGACGTTCGGCGCGTTGAGCCTCTATCTGAACTTCATCAACCTCTTCCAATTCATCCTGAGCCTGCTGTCGCCCCGCAACTGACGGCTCGGAGAATTTCATCGATAGCGCCCCGGCTCCGGCCGGGGCGTTTTTCGTTCAGTTGCTCACAATGGAGAGGTGTTTGGGCTCGAGGAAGCGGAGCACGCCGTCGAGTTCGCGCCCGCGCTTGAGGATGCGCCCATCGCTGCCCAAGACGCTCCAGGCGCCCTGGCGGCGCGCGTTTTCCGGACGTTTCTCGATCTGATAGAGCGGCGCCTCGCTGTGGCGGCGATAAACGGAAAACAATGCGCGATCGCTCAACGCATCCATCGCGTAGTCGCGCCATTCGCCAGCGGCCACTTGTCTGCCGTACACGCGAAGCAATTGATCCAACTCACGCCTATCGAAGAAAATGCGACCGCAGATTTTTGCCAATTCGCGCTCCGTGACTTGTGAATTTCAACCGCCGATTGGCCCATGCTGCAGGCCAGCATTAAATATCGGATGAGGTCGGGTTCTCGCCTGATTTTGCACTTGCCTCAGCCGCATTGAGGCGCAAGCTTAACACTGTGACCGGCCGGAGATTAGGCACGGATCCAGTATCCATCAGCCCCCCCAGCCCCCTGGGTCCGCGCTTCGGTCGGTCACAACCTCTCTCTTGAACAGCCCGCGCACTGCGCGGGTTTTTCATTTTAAGCCCCTCGAAATTCGCGGAAAAACAGCAAGTTGCTGAGCCCGATCGGCGTCATCCTGGGCGTGGCGCACATGTCGTGGCCGCCGTTTGCGCGCCGCCAGCCTAAAGGCGGAGCCGCGTAGGGGCCGGCTGTTAACTGACTCGAAACCACCGCGAATCGCGCGGCTCTGATTCGCGCCATGGGCGCTTTGGCGCGGTGGCGTTTTGGGGGAAAGCGCCGTATGAGCGGCGCCTGCCGGATTTCAGGGGCTGGATTTACCGCATGCTTTTGCAGGTCGACGGCTTGCGCAAATCGTTTGGCCGCCGCGTGGCGGTGGATGGCGTAGGCTTTTCCCTCGATGTGGGGGAGATCGTTGGGTTTCTCGGTCCGAACGGCGCGGGAAAGACCACAACCATGCGCATGGTGGCGGGCTACCTCGAGCCCGATGAAGGCGTAGCGAAGATTTTCAACATTGATGTCGCCCAGGAGCGGCGCCGCGCGCAGGAGCGTGTGGGTTATTTGCCCGAGGGCGCGCCGCTCTATGGCGAGATGACGCCGTGGACGTTTCTGCGCTTCGTCGCCGAGACGCGGGGCATGAGCCCCGAGGCAGCGCGTCATGCCGTGCGGCGCGCCGCACAGGATGCCGCGCTTGGCGATTCCATCGATCGCCCGATCGAGACGCTGTCGAAAGGCTACCGCCGCCGCGTCGGCTTGGCGGCGGCGCTGCTGCACGATCCGCTTTTGCTTATCCTGGACGAGCCCACTGACGGCCTCGATCCCAATCAGCGCAGCGCTGTGCGCGACCTCATTCGCCGGCTCGGCGAAGAGCGCGGTTTGATCATCTCGACGCATTCCCTTGAAGAAGTCGAGGCGGTGTGCACGCGCGCGATCGTCATCGATCAAGGCCGCATTGTCGCTGACGACACGCCGTCCGCGCTGGCGGAGAAGCATGGCGGGCTCGAAGCCGCCTTCCGTGCACTGACGCGGGGGGAGGATCGGGTATGAAGAAGCGCCCGGGCCTTGCCAGCATGCTCGCCATTTATCGCCGCGAGCTGCTTTCCTATCTGACGACGCCGACCGCCTACGTCTTCGTCGCCGTGTTCCTGTTCGCGATCGGCCTGTTCACGTTTCAGGTCGGCGGATTCTTTGAGGCGCGGCGCGCCGACCTCTCCAGCTTTTTCGCGTTTCATCCCTGGATTTTCATGGTGTTCCTGCCCGCTGTGGCGATGCGGCTATGGTCGGAAGAAAGCCGCTCCGGCGCGATTGAATTGCTGCTGACGTTGCCGGCGCCGACCTGGGCGCTCGCTCTCGGCAAATTCCTCGCCGCCTGGAGCGTCGCGGCCTTTGCCTTGGTCTTGACGGCGCCGCTCTGGGTGACGGTGAACGTGCTGGGATCGCCTGACAATGCCGCCATCTTTACCGGCTATTTGTCGAGCCTGCTGATGGCCGGCGCTTACATCGCCATCGGTTCGGCGATGTCGGCGCTGACGCCGGCGCAGGTTGTCGCTTTCGTGCTGGCGGTGTTGCTCTCGTTTCTACTCACCGCGCTGGGCCTGCCGTTGGTTGCGGATTTCTTCGCGGGTTTCGTCGGCGGCGGTGTGGCCGAAGCGATTGGCCGTTTCTCGATTTTGCATCATTTCGACGCCGCGCAGCGTGGCGTCGTGGAAATGCGTTCCGTGTTCTACTTTGTCTCGCTGATCGGCCTGTGCCTTACGTTTACAGCACTTGCGGTCGATGCGCGGCGGGGAGGCTGAGATGAGCGCTCGCCGTTTCGCCCTGATCGCCGCCTTCGCATTCTTCGTCATGTTCGTGGCGGCGAACCTGCTCGCCAATTCGTGGCTGCGTCCGCTGCGCGTCGACCTCACGGAGAATCAGCTTTACTCGCTGAGTGATGGTACGCTGGAGACTCTCGAGCAATTGAGCGAGCCGGTGGAGCTGACGCTCTATTATTCACGCGACGCCGCCTCGCAAGCGCCGCAAGTGCAGGCCTATGGCGCGCGCGTGCGAGAGATGCTGCAAACCTTCGCGGCGCGCTCGCGTGGGCGCGTCCGCTTCGTGGAAGTGAATGTCGAGCCGTTCACCGAAGAAGAGGATGCGGCGGTTCAAGCCGGATTGGAGCCGGTGCGCTTGTTTGAAGGCGCGGACCCGCTCTATTTCGGGCTCCGCGGCGCCAACGCCATCGACGATGAACGCGCCATCCCCTTCTTCGATCCGCAACGCGAACCGTTCCTCGAATACGAGGTTACGCGGCTGATTTACGAATTGGAGAACCCCAACAAGACACGCGTCGCGCTCATCACATCGCTGCCGATCGATCCGGCGACGGCCGGCGATGTTTCGTTCGGCGCCAGCGCGCAGCCCTTGTTCGCCGTCGAGATGGGCCGATTGATGGAAGTGACGCGCCTCGCCCCGGATTTCTCGGAAATCCCGGATGTGGACGTGCTCGCCGTCATTCACCCGGCGCCGCTTTCGCCGGCGCAGCTTTACGCCATCGACCAATTTATTCTTCGCCGCGGCCGAGCCTTTATCGCGCTCGATCCCGCCTCGCTGATGGCGCAGCAATTTGGCGGCGGCGTGGACATGTTCAATCCTATGGGCGGTGCGCCGACCGCTTCGGGGCTTGAACCGCTTTTGTCGCGGTGGGGCGTTGAGATGACCCCGGGCGTGGTGCTCGATCTTCAAGGCGCGTTGCCGGTCAGCGTGCAGGATCCGAATGGCCAGCCGACGACTGCGCCGCAACCGCTGTTCTTCCGCGTCCCGGCTGAGCAATTGGACCGCGAAGACCTGATGACCGCATGGCTGCGCCGCGAGATCAATTTCGGCCTCGCCGGGGGTCTGAGCTGGAGTGAACGCGAGGGTCTGGCGGTGACGCCGTTGGCGCAAACTAGCGGCCAAACCATGCGCATGCCGGCGGCGCAGGCGTTGATGCGTCCGTCGCCGTTCGATGTGTTGCAGCAATGGCCGCAGGCAGGCGGGCGCATCGAGACGGTGGCGCTGCGCCTGAGCGGCAATGTGCAGACCGCCTACCCGGACGGACCGCCGGAAGGCGTGGGCGGCGGCGGCGAGCAATTGACGGCTTCCGCGACGCCGGCCGAACTCGTCATCGTCAGCGACGCCGATTTCCTCGCCGACGATTTCTATGTCGGGCCGCAAGGCGCGCCCGCCGCCGACAACGCCTCGTTCGCCCTTAACGCCATCGACGTGCTGGGCGGCTCCGACGCGCTGGTGTCGTTGCGGTCTCGTGCGCCGTCGGTGCGGCGGATGGACTTGGTCGAGCGGATGGAGGCGGATGCGCGCCGCCGCATCGAGCGCCGGCAGGTGGAACTGGAGCAAGAGCTGCAAGACACAGAATCGCGGCTGGCCGAGCTGCAGGCGCGGGGCCGCGGGTCGGGTTTCTTCACCGGCGATCTGGGCGCAGAGCTGACGAGTGAAGAGCAGCAAGAGATCGAGCGCTTCCGCGCGCGGGCGATAGAGGTTCGCGGTGAGTTGCGCGAAGTTGAGCGCAACCTGCGCAGCGACATCAATCAATTGCAGGCGGCGGTGGTGTTCTTGAACGTGTGGATGGCGCCGATCCTGGTGGCGGGCGCGGGACTTTTCCTGTTTTGGCGCAGGCAGCGGCGCGCGCGCGGAGGCCGCTCATGACCACCGAACTGGCCGAACGGCGCAAAGGCAGGGCGCTGATGCTGATGCTGGTGGCGGGCGGCCTCGCCGCCGTCGCCGCAGTGGCGCTGACGATCGAAGCGCGATCTTCGCGGCCCGATCTGGCGGCGGGGCTGGTGGCGCCGGGCCTGTCGGAAACGATCGGCGATGCGCAGCGCATCAGCGTGACTAGCGCGGAAGCGACCTATCGCATCGAGCGGACGCAGCGTGGCTGGGCGATGCGCGACCGCGGCGACTTTCCCGTATTGGGCGCGCGCCTTGCGCAACTGACGGAAGGTCTTGAGCAATTGCGCTACGTGCGCCGCATGACCGGCGACGCTTCGCGCCACGAGCGCCTGGGCGTCGGCGACCCCCGTGAAGGTGGGCGCGGCGTGCTGGTGCAAGTCGAAGACGGCCGCGGCGCGTTCCTGGTGAATTTGATCCTCGGGATCGAGCCGGGCGGTGCGCTCTATGTGCGCCGGCCGGATGACGATCAGGTGTGGGCCGCGCGCGGCGAGTTGCCGCCGCTGCGCGACGTGGCGGCTTGGCTGGATCTTGCGCCGGTGCGCATAGAGGCTGCGCGCATAGCGCGGGTCGAGATCAGTCCGGCGGATGGGCCAGCCTACATCCTTGCCCGCGCCAGCGCTGACGCACCGTTCGCATTGGTTTCGCCGGCGCGCGAGGCTTTCTCGAATTCGATGTTGCAGGATGTCGGAGCGCACATAACGGCGTTGGAGCCGCTGGATGTGCAGCCTGCGCCGGCGATCCAGGGCGTGGCTTCGGCGCGTGTGCGCGCAGTCACATTCGATGGCGTTGCAATCGATAGCGAGCTGATCCCAAGCGGAGAGCGGCTGTGGCTGAAGCTGGTGGCGCGCGCCGAAACGCCTGAGCAAGAGGCCGCCGCGCTTGAAATCAACAATCAGACCGCGGCGTGGGCGTATGCGCTAAGCGAGGGAGACGTAGAATTGTTGGCGCCGCCGCTGAGCCGATTCCTGCCGGATGTGGGAACGCCTGGTTGATCAGCGCTCGCGCGCTGTCATCGCCGCGCCAAGAACGGGCCCGCCATTAGGCCCTTGCACGATGACCGCGCATTGCGTGGCGCAGCGCGGCGCCTCGAAATAAGTCGCCGCGCCGTTCCAAGAGCCAGCGCGGCGTATCCAACGAACCAGATTGTAATGTGCGATGGAGCGGCGTGCATTCTCGCCGTGCGTGATCATCACGTTAAACGGCCCCGGGTCGAACGCCAGAAACCAGACGTCCGCCGGGACAGGGGTTCGGCCTGCGCCGACAGTGGCGCGTACCCGTCCGCCCGGTATCCGCTCAATCGATACTGACGGCGCGCCAGGCAGGCGCGGTGTCGCCTTAACCTCCTCTACGGTCGCGCGTGCGAGGTCCCAATCGTCAGCGCCCGCCTGCCGCACGCCGTCGATGACCAATTGCGGCGTCGACAGACCACGAAAGCGCAGCGTGCGCGAAAAATTGCGTTGGCGTTCGGTGAATTCCGGTTGGGCGAACGTGTCGCGCCATCCGAGATAATCCCAGTAGCCAACGGGGAACGTCAGGGCGATCACGTTCGGCTCGCGCGCCAGGACGCCGAGCAACCGGTTGGCCCGCCGGCACTGACCGCACCCCTGGCTGGTGTACAATTCCACCACCACGGGTTGGCGCGAGGCTTCCGCGACCTGGGCGTGCGCCCAGGAGGGGGCCGCCAGCGCGAACAGCGCGACGGCGAGGAAGCGGGCAATCATGCGCAAAAGCATGGCCGCGCGCCGCCGCCCCATCGAATCACACCCGTGTTACGGGCGCCGTGGGCGTCAGGCCGGTTTCGCCAAGGACCGCAAGACATAGTGAAGAATACCGCCGTTTCGGAAGTATTCGACCTCGTTCTCGGTGTCGATCCGGCAGAGGACCTCCACGGCTTCGGATTTCCCGCCCGGTCGCGCGATTGTGAGGGTCACGTTCTGACGCGGACCGATCGCGCTCAAGCCGGCCAGGGAGACGGTTTCGGCCCCCGTCATGCCGAGCGCAGCCCAGCTTTGGCCGTCCTTGAATTGCAACGGCAACACCCCCATCCCGATCAGGTTCGAGCGGTGGATGCGCTCGAAGCTTTCGGCGACGACCGCGCGCACGCCAAGCAATTTCGTGCCTTTCGCCGCCCAGTCGCGCGAGGAGCCGGTGCCGTATTCCTTGCCGGCGAAGACAACGAGCTCCTTGCCTTGCTGCTGATAGCGCATGGCGGCGTCGTAGATGAACATGCGCTCGCCGGAAGGCTGATGGATGGTGAGGCCGCCCTCGACCTGATTGCCGGCCTCATCCTTCACCATGGCGTTCTTGATGCGGATGTTGGCGAAGGTGCCGCGCATCATGACTTCATGATTGCCGCGACGCGCGCCGTAGGAATTGAAGTCGGCCTGCGCGACGCCGTGCTCAGTGAGATACTGGCCCGCGGGCGAGGCCTTCTTGATCGAGCCGGCCGGACTGATGTGGTCGGTGGTGATGCTGTCACCAAAGAGGGCCAGCACGTGCGCATCCTGAATGTCGGTCACCGGCGCGGGCAGCATCGACATGCCCTCGAAGTATGGAGGGTTCTGGACGTAGGTGGAGTTGCCGTCCCAATCGTAAGTGCGTCCGCCGGAAAGCTCGATCGCTTGCCAGTGCGCATCGCCTTTGAACACGTCGCCGTACCGTGAGGCGAACATTTGCGGCGTGACGCACGTCCGAACCGTGCGCTCGATTTCTTCGTTCGAGGGCCAGATGTCCTTCAGGAAGACCGGCGCGCCATCGGCGCTGGATCCAAGCGGATCGGCCTCGAGATTGGCGTACACGCTGCCGGCCAAAGCATAGGCGACGACGAGCGGCGGCGAGGCGAGATAATTGGCCCGCACGTCCTGGTTTACCCGTCCCTCGAAATTGCGATTGCCCGAAAGAACAGATGCGACGACGAGATCGGCTTCGCCGACCGCCTTGCTGATCGGGCCCGGGAGCGGTCCGGAATTGCCGATGCAGGTTGTGCAACCATAGCCGACCAAGTTGAAGCCGAGTGCGTCGAGATCGTCGTCGAGCGCGGCTTTGGCGAGATAATCGGTGACGACTTGGCTTCCGGGCGCCAGCGAGGTCTTCACCCAGGGCTTCACAGTCAGGCCCTTGGCGCGCGCGTTCCGGGCAACGAGGCCCGCGGCGATCATCACGGAGGGGTTTGACGTATTGGTGCAGGATGTGATTGCGGCGATGACGACGTCGCCATGGCCCACATCCTTTCCGCCGTCGTAGGGAACGCGCCGCTTAAGCTCCTCAGCCTTGCGGAATTCATTGGTCATCGTGCTGGTGAAGCCGGTGGCGATGTCGCCGAGCAAAACGCGGTCCTGCGGGCGTTTCGGCCCGGCAAGCGAGGGCTTCACCTCCGAGAGTTCTAGCGCGAGGGCGTCGCTGAACACCGGTTCTTCGGTGCTGCGCCATAGCCCTTGCGCTTTGCAATACGCTTCCACCAAAGCGACGCGTTCAGGCTCACGCCCGGTGGCCGCGAGATACTCGATGGTCTTGCCATCGACCGGGAAGAAGCCGCAGGTCGCGCCATATTCCGGCGCCATGTTTGCGATGGTGGCGCGGTCTTCGACCGACAGATTGTCGAGTCCGGGGCCGAAGAATTCGACGAACTTGCCCACCACGCCCTTCTTGCGCAGCATCTGCGTGACGGTGAGCACGAGGTCGGTCGCGGTCGCGCCTTCCGGCAGGCGCCCGCTCAGACGAAAGCCGATCACTTGTGGGATCAGCATTGAGATCGGCTGCCCCAACATCGCCGCTTCCGCTTCGATGCCGCCGACGCCCCAGCCGAGAACGCCGATGCCGTTGATCATCGTGGTGTGACTGTCGGTGCCGACGACGGTGTCGGGATAAGCGAAGGTTTCGCCGCCTTCCTCGCGCGTCCAGACCGACTGGCCCAGATATTCCAGATTGACTTGGTGGCAAATGCCGGTGCCCGGCGGCACGACGCGGAAGTTGCGGAATGCAGACTGTCCCCAGCGCAGGAATTTGTAGCGCTCGGCGTTGCGCTCATATTCGAGTTCGACATTCTGCTTGAACGCATTGCCGCTCGCGAAGTGATCGACCATGACCGAGTGATCTATGACGAGATCGACGGGCACCAACGGGTTAACCCGTTCCGGATCGGCGCCGAGCTTTGTCGCTGCGTCGCGCATTGCCGCGAGATCGACCACGGCAGGCACGCCGGTGAAGTCCTGCATCAGCACGCGCGCTGGGGTGAAGGCTATCTCGGTCTCTACCTGGCCCTTGTTCTGCAGCCAGGCGGCCATGGCGCTGATCGATGCGTTGGAGACGGCGACGCCGTCTTCCGTGCGCAGCAGATTCTCCAGCAGGACTTTGAGCGACGCAGGCAGGCGGGAGATGTCACCTAGGCCCCCGGCGTCAGCGGCGGCTTTGAGATCGAAATAGGTATAGGTCTTGGCGCCGACCTGAAGCGTCTTGCGGCAATTGAACGAATTGAGTGAGGGCATAAGCGTGCATCCTGGTTTGAATCGGCAGAGATGCAGGCGCGTTGGGGAGCGCCCCAAATCCGGAATCAAACCGGGCGCGCGGCAATCCCTATGTAGCGATTGCCGGTAAAGGCGCAATTGACGGCGCGCCGCACAAGTTGCGAACGACCCGCAACAGGGGTGCGTTAGGCCTCTGGCGGCGGGGCGGACTCGCGCGGCCTGCCAAAGAAACGCCCACCGCGCCGCTTGCGCCAGCGCAGCGCCAGCCAAATCAGCGGCGCGGCAACGATCGCGAACGGAATGAGCCCCGCGACGATGGTGATGATGGCTGCGAAGCCGATCACGATGATGCCCAGGAAATTGGCGAACGCCTCACGCAGCGGCCGTAGAGTATCGGCGCCGACAGCGCGTGGCGCGGACTGATAATTGACGTTCAGTTCCGACATGGAAACCCGGGTCCGCATGACGGCCAGACTCGATTCCGTTGCGTCGATTTCGGCTTGAACGCGCGCAAGCTCGCGCTCGACTTCCAACAAGTCGGCGACACGGCCGGGGCGGTTGGCGAGGATGGTCTGCAGGCGGTCGCGCAATGTGCGCGCGGCGCGTAGGCGCGCTTCGGTGTCGACGATCTGACGCGTCAAATCCTCTGTCTGCGTAGTCTGCGACTGCACGCGGCCGCCGGCTTCGTCCGTATCCGAAACGACGCCGTTCATGAAATTGCGCAGCCAAGCCGGCTCGCCGCGGAGCGAGACATAACCGGAGAGGTAGCTTTCCGGATCGCCGCTGCGGCTTGAACTGATCAGTTGGCAGAGCCGGGGGCCGGCCTCCTGACAGCTGCGGACATGCGCGTCCATCACCCCGGCCAGCCGCTCTGACGGGATCTCCAGGCCCATCTGATAGGCATAGGCGAGGTAGAGCACCGGCGCTGGACCATTGGGATCGCTGGGCGTCGCGCCTGGGCCCGGTTCGGCTCGGCCTCGCTGAGCCTCGTCAACCGCGGAATCCGCTTCGCCATCGGCCATAGGCGGCGGGGCCTGGGCGGTTACGGGCGCGGTCGCGCCGCCATAGGCCGCCATCTCCTCCGCGGCCATGTCGGTGCTCGCGCGCTCTATGTTGGAAGCCTGCCCGCATGCCGCGAGCAGGCTGGCCATGATCAGCGCAGCTCCATAAACACGCATGTCAGCAACCTCCCTAGCCGCACGCACACAGGCCCGCCCTTGGCCGGCGATGCAAGCCTTTCTAGAACCGGGGCCGGATTATGAGCGCGGGCGGACCTTTCCAAGACAGGCCAGGCCTGCGGGCCGATTCCGTGACCCTGACGCGGGGTGGGCGGCTGCTGTTCGAGGCGCTTTCCTTTTCAGCGCCCGCGGGAATGTTCGCCGAACTACGAGGGCCAAATGGGTCGGGTAAAACGAGCCTGCTGCGGGCGTTCGCCGGGCTTTTGAAGCCGCGCGCAGGAGCCGCTCTGGTGGAAGCCGCGCCGGAACCCGCGCTCGTCTTGCATTATCTGGCGCATCTCAACGCGTTGAAGTCCGCGGCCAATGTGATGTCTCACCTTCTATATTGGCGCGGCCTGCTTGGCGGGACCGGAGACGTCGACAACGCGCTCAATCGGGTCGGACTGGATCGGATGGCGCGCGCGCCCGCGCGGGCGTTGAGCCAGGGCCAGGCGCGCCGGCTCGCTTTGGCGCGCCTGCTCGTGGCGCCGCGTCCGATCTGGCTTCTGGACGAGCCGGCAGCCGCTTTGGACGCAAGCGGGCGCGCTTTGCTGGAGGAAATGATCACGTCACATTGCGCGGCCGGCGGCGTCGTATTGGCTGCGCTGCACGAGCCGCTGGTGAAAGCCGACCTCGTCGTCGATCTGACGGGGCGCGCATGAGCGCGCTTTGGGCGGTGTTTAAGCGAGACGTCGCGCTGATGTGGACCGGTGGCGGCGGCGCGCTCGCGCCGCTCGGCTTCTTCCTCGGCGCCACCGCGCTCGTGCCCCTCGCCATGGGCGCGCTGACGCAAACCGGCGGCGCAATGCAAGGCCAGGATTTGTTGAGGAGCGTTGGCCCGCCCTTGGTTTGGATTTCGGCCGCGCTTGCGATGCTGATGACGCTTGAGCGCCTGTTCCAGGCCGACCTTGAGGACGGTTCGTTGGATCAAATGTTTCTTTCCACAGCGCCGCTGGAGCTGATCGTGCTGGCCAAGGCAGCAGCACTCTGGATTTCCGTCGGCGCGCCGCTGGCGCTGGCGGGTGGTCCAGCGGCGATCGCCTTGCAGGCGCCGCCGCAGCTTGCGCCGGTGATTGTCGTGAGCCTCGCCATCGGCGCCGCTGGCTTCATCGGCGTCGGGGTCGCCGGCGCAGCGCTCGCCGCGGGGGTGCGCCGTGGCGGCGTGCTGCTGGCGCTCGTCGTCCTACCCTTCTTCGCCCCGCCCGTCATATTCGGCGCCGCCATCGCCAGCGGTGAGAACGCCTCCTCGGCGTTTGCATTACTAACGGGCTTTGCGTTGGGCGCCATCGCGCTGGGGCCGATTGCGGCGGCTGCGGCGTTGCGCCTTCAAGCGGAGTAGCACTGTGTCGGGTATCACGCGCGCATGCTGACGGCTTTCGCCAACCCTCTGGCTTTCATGCGCTTCTCCGCGTGGGCGGCGCCAGCGCTGTGGATTGTCGCGCTGGTGCTGCTTGCTGTCGGTTTGCCATGGGGCCTCGCGTTGTCGCCTGCCGACTACCAGCAGGGCGAGACGGTGCGGATCATGTACGTGCACGTGCCGGCGGCATGGTGGGCGCTCGGCATCTACGCCTTCATGGCGGGAGCGAGTGTCATCGGTTTGGTTTGGCGCCACGCCTTGGCTGACGTCGCTGCCCGCTGCGCGGCGCCGATTGGCGCATCCTATGCCGCCCTATGCCTGATGACGGGATCGCTGTGGGGGCAACCGACCTGGGGCACGTGGTGGGCATGGGACGTGCGTCTTACGTCCATGCTGATCCTGTTCGTGATCTATCTCGGCTATATCGCGCTTTGGCAGGCGATCGAAGACGAAGAGAAGGCGGGCCGGCTCGCCGCAATTCTATGCCTCGTCGGCCTGCTCAATCTGCCGATCATCCATTTCGCCGTCGAGTGGCGCGGCGCGCTGCATCAGGCGCCCAGTGTAATCCGAACCGGCGGCGCCTCGATTCACCCAGAAATGCTGGGGCCGCTGCTTGCCATGGCGTTCGCGTATCTGGCGCTGTTCGGAGCGCTCTTGTTGACCAACATGCGCGCAGCGGTGAACAGGCGCCGTGTCGAAGCCGCGCGCGAGAGAGGCCAAGCATGATCGAAGGCGGTTGGAGCTTCGTTATCCCTGCTTACGTCATCACGCTGGCGATGGTGGCGGGCCTGGCTCTGAACGCCATCCTGCGCGCGCGCTATTGGGCGCGCGAGGCCAAAAAGCTGGACGACAAAAGATGAACCGCATCGCCGCTTTCGCGCCGCTGGCGTTGCTGGTGATAATCATGATCGCCGCCGGTTTTGTGCTGATGCGCGGCGGCGCGCGAGAAACGGTCTCGGCGGGCGATGCCGAGAGATTGGCGCCGGCCTACGCCTTGACGGCGCTCGACGGCGGCGCGGCGATCAGCAGCGAAGCCTTCGCGGGCGAACCCTACGTGATCAATTTTTTCGCCTCGTGGTGCACGCCTTGCCGCGCCGAACATCCTCAATTGATGGCGATGCAGGCCCAGGGCGTGCGGATTGTGGGCGTCGCCTACAAGGATCGCCCCGAGAACGCGCAGCGTTTCCTCGATCAACTGGGCGACCCATTCGAGGCGACCGCACTTGATCCGGACGGGCGCTTCGCATTGGAGCTGGGCGTCGCCGGCGCCGTGCCGGAGACATTCGCCATTGGTGACGACGGCCGCATCCGCGCGGTGCATCGCGGGCCGCTCACGGAAGCGGTGGTGCGAGAGCAAATACTGCCGGCGCTCGCGCGCTAGCGGCCGCTGTCGCGGCGCTTCGGCTTGCGCGTTTCGCTCGCCGATTCCCTTTTCTTTGTCTTCCGCTTTTGCGCCTTGCGCTTGGCCTCGCGCTTGGCCTTGCGCTTGGCGTCACGCTCCGCCTTCTTCTCGATCTCGTCGGCATGCGCAGACAGGCGCACCAGCAGCGCCACAAACGCCTTTCGCTTCAAGCGTGGCAATGCGTCGAGAATGGCGGCGTCGGCGGCTCGCGCGTGCTGGCGTACTGCCGCCAATGTCGCCGCGCCTTTCTCACTCAACGAAATTGCGTTGGCGCGTGCGTCCGCCTCGGAGGCGGCGCGATCGACGAGGCCGTTGCGGGCGAGACGTGTGACGATGTCGGCGAGTGTCGAACGATCAACGCCTGTGGTGCGCACCAAGTCGATTTGCGAGACGCCGGGCGCATCGGCGATCGCGGCCATGACCACAAACTGGCGCAGCGTGACGCCGTCTTCGCCCACCAGCGCCGCAAAACGATCGGACGCCAGTTGCTGCACCCGGTGCAGCAAGTGGCTCGTGGACACCGCAAGCTTGGCTTCTTCGGACGCTTGGTCGCCCGGCATCACAAACGCAACATTTTTCAGCCGCCCCCGTCAGGCAGCGCCGACCATACGGACGAGCGGCTCATAATCAACATTTTCGCAGGATGTTTCGCCACAGGGGCGAAATTGCGCCCAAACGATGCTCAGCTTGGTGGCGCCTGCTCTGCCGGTGCTTCCTCCTCGCGCGGCGCGTGCTTAAGCACCAGGGGCGTGTTGAGGGCCGCGAAGACAAGAAACAGGGGGAAGAACACCACGATCCGGGAGTTGACCCACACTTCAGTGGTTTGTGTCAGTCGGATGAATTCGTTGAGCCCCGCCAACAGGACGAAAAACGCCGCCCAACGCAGCGCGAGCACCGTCCAGATACGGTCCGGGAGCGTGAAGATGTGGCGGAAGAGAAGCTTCCAAACATTCTGTTTGATCAGCACCGAGATTGTGATCGCGGTCGCGTAGAAGAGATAAACGAACGTGGGCTTGATCTTGATGAAGTTCTCGTCGTGCAGCAGCAGCGTGAGGCCGCCGAACGCGGTGACGAGAACGCCGGTGACGATCAGGACCGGCGGGATTTTTCCGGTTTTGAGGCGGCAATAGCCGATGGCGATCAGTGTCGAGACGATGAAGAGCGCCGTAGCGATATAGACCGCGTTGGCGGCTGTGCTTTCCACCCGCTGCAGCACGTTGAAGGCGACGACAAACACGGCGAGCGGGCCGAGATCGATAAACAATTGATTGGCGCCGGCCAGCGGATTCGTGGGCTTTTCGCTCATGGCCGAGAGATACGCTCAAATCAGAGCCGCAGACCAGCGCGGAAAGCCGATTGCAGCCCCGCGCGGGCCGGGTCAGAAACAGCGGGCACACAAGGGAGGGCGGCATGCGGGCATTATCGATCGGTCTGGCATTGGCGTTGGGGGCGTGCGCGTCGCCGGCGGCTGGGCAGGCGGTGTCTGGCCAGCCGGCGCTGTCGATGCAGGAGATTCTCGACCAATCGCCCGCCTCGCACTGGCGTGCGGTGGATCCCGAGAACACGATTTATATGGAACTTCCCGCAGGCCGCGTGATCATAGAACTGGCGCCGCACTATGCGCCGCGCCACGCCGCCAACATTCGTGCGCTGGCGCGGGCGGGCTTCTTTGATGGCGCCGCGATCACGCGCAGCCAGGACAATTATGTCGTGCAATGGGGGCGCGACGAGAACGATCCGGGCCCGCAGGGCGAGGGCGTCTTGGCCATGCCGGATGAGTTTGCGCGGGCTCGCGGGGGTGCGAGCTTCACGCCGGCGCCGGATGTCGATTCATACGCGCCGGAGACGGGCTTCTCCGATGGCTTCCCCGTGGCGCGCAACCAGGATCTGACATGGCTGACGCATTGCTATGGCATGGTCGGCGCCGGGCGCGGCGACACCGCTGACAGTGGCAGTGGCGCTGAGCTTTACGTCGTCATCGGCCAGGCGCCGCGTCACCTCGATCGCAACGTGACCATCGTCGGCCGCGTGTTGCAGGGCATGGAGCTATTGTCCGTCATGCCGCGCGGAACGGGGCCGCTCGGCTTCTACGAAGACCCAGCGCAGCGCACGCCGATCCGCTCCGTTCGCGTCGCCGCCGATCTGCCCGAAGGCGAGCGCGTCGCCCTGGAGACGCTGCGCACCGACAGCGCCAGTTTCGCGGCCCTGGTGGAATCGCGCCGCACGCGGCGTGAAAGCTGGTTCATCGAGCCGACCGGCCACATCAACGTCTGCAACGTGCCGCTGCCTGTGCGGGCGCGGGCGGGTTAGAGCGCCTCCCGCGGATCGTTACCTACCCAGCGCGCACTGAAACGGCGGACGCCCGGGGCTTCGAGCGCGCCATTGCCCAGGCGCAGAAACGAAAACGGCTGCATCGCGCCATGTGTGGTGGTGATATCGAGTCCGTCGGCGCCTTGCGGGCCCGCCTCGAACCAGTGGATGTTGTTTCTGCTCTCTCCCACGAGGTTGACCACCCCGGGTTCGAGCAGATCGTGTCCGGTTTCGACGACATCAAACGAGGCTTCGCGCTCCGTGATTGGCGGCGCCGCGGCCGCGTGGAAATTCCGAACGACGGCGTTGCCCGCTGTGCAAACGGTGCAAACATTGGTGCTCGGGTGATTGTGCGCAGGATAGACCGCGCCGGGCGCCATACGCCAAAAGATCACCGCAAACGGCGCCGCGTAGCGCAGCATGTCGAAGCTGTAGCTGGGCTCAAGCGCGCCGAAATCCTCCGGATCAACCAGGGGTAACTCGCCCAAGCGCGCGGCGTGCTGCGCGATGGCGTGCAGATATGCGTCTTGGCCCGTCAGCGTGCGGTTGGCGACAAGGCGTTGCGCGTCGGACTGGGCGAGGGCGATGAACTCTTCCCAACTCAAACGCTCTTCGCCGCTGATGGCGCCGCCGGGTGTAATGGGCTCGACGCTTGCGTGCGCTGCAAAGGGGGTGAACCCTGCGCCGATCAAAAACATGCGGCGGTGCATCTGCGTGTCCTTTGCAACAAGCGCCCATTGCGCAGATCAGGAGGCGTTATCTGCTGCTGGCGGGTCAATGCCGCATAGACGGATGTCGCCGTGATACTGCGCACGAAATGTTGAAGGGCTGCTGTGAGAATTTTTCACAATCACTGAGACGAAGCTTCGTTCGTAAGTGGCGCCATCGCCGCCCATTCTCCTCGGCAGAGGAGACGAACATGTTGCACGATGAAGCAAAATTTGACGCCCGCGCCCTACCGAAGGGGGCTGCCTATGTCAGCGCTTTCGCTGCGGCGCTCGTCATCGGCCTGTTGGGCTTTTGGACTTACGCCGCCACGCTGACCGCTTAGGAGGGCAGACCGACAAGGGCGCGCGCGAAGGCCTCAGCACCAAATTGCTGCAGGTCTTCGGCGCGCTCGCCAACGCCGATAAAGTGAATGGGTATGGCGTGTCGCTGCGCTAAGGCGACGAGCACGCCGCCCTTGGCGGTGCCGTCGAGCTTGGTCATTACGAGCCCTGTGATGTCACACACGGCGCGGAATGACTCGGTCTGCGAGAGTGCGTTCTGGCCGACGGTCGCGTCGAGCACGAGCAGCGTCTCGTGCGGGGCGTCTTCGTCGATCTTCCGGATGGCGCGCACCATTTTTTGCAGTTCTGCCATAAGTTCAGTCTTGTTCTGCAGACGGCCGGCAGTGTCGATTATCGCCACGTCCGCGTTGAGCGTCTTTGCGCGCGCGACGGTCTCGTAGGCGACGCCAGCGGCGTCAGCGCCCTGCGTGGACGCGACAAAGTCGGCGCCAGCGCGCTCCGCCCATTTCTGCAATTGCTCGATCGCTGCGGCGCGGAAGGTGTCGGCCGCGCCGATGACGACTTTGGCGCCGCCTTGCTTCAGATTAGCGGCGAGCTTGCCGATGGTGGTCGTCTTCCCCGAGCCGTTGACGCCAATCACCAGCACGACGCGTGGTTTGGGCCCCGACGTCAGGTCGAGTTGCGCTTCGCGCGGCTTCAAGATGCGGGCAATCTCATCCGCAAGTGCTGTGCGCGCTTCGCTGCCTGAAGCCTCCTTACTAAAGCGTCTATCGGTGAGTGATTGCGCGATCCGCGCCGCGGCCGCGGCCCCCATGTCCGAAGCGATGAGCATTTCCTCGAGTTCTTCAGCGGACGCGGCGTCGAGTCGCTCCTTGGTGAAAATCGACGCGACGCCGTCAGCCAGCTTCGTAGAGGATTT